>CASEXH010000031.1:0-47858 GCA_949291945.1 uncultured Bacillota bacterium
CAGATACAGAGAAATGCCCATCTCCATGGCTCATTCATCTGAGATAGTAACTTGAAAAACCTTTATTTTAAAGGAAAATCACTTGACAATATAGGGAGGGAAAAATGATGAAAGACTCCAAAGTATTAAAAGAGGAACTTTTACAGGGAAAATACGAAAACTTATTTTGGGATATCTACCAGGATGAGAACGAAGCAAAAAGGCAGAATACCAGATATGCACAGGCTGTAGAAAAGTTTGAAGAGCTGTTTGGTGAAAAACAGGTAGAAATATACAGTGCTCCCGGAAGGAGTGAAGTAGGGGGCAATCATACGGACCATCAGCATGGTATGGTACTGGCCACTTCCATCAACCTGGATGCCATAGCTATTGTCAGTCCGGCAGATTCTCCGGTGATCCAGATAGTATCTGAAGGATACGATATGGTAACAGTAGATACCGGTGACCTGGAAGAAAAATATGAAGAAGAGGGAACCACTGCAGCTCTTATAAGAGGAGCGGCGGCAGCTTTGGCGGAGAAGGGATATAAAATCGGCGGGTTCCAGGCTTATATTACCAGTGACGTACTGATCGGTGCAGGTCTGTCTTCTTCAGCAGCTTTTGAGGTTATTATCGGAACAATCATTTCCGGACTTTTTAACAACATGGAGATCGATCCGGTAGAGATTGCCAAAGCAGGACAGTATGCAGAGAACGTTTATTTTGGAAAACCGTGCGGCCTTATGGATCAGATGGCAAGTGCTGTTGGCGGACTGATCCATATTGATTTCAAAGATCCTCAGGTACCTTCTGTGAAAAAAGTGCCTTCAGATTTTCAGGCATATCAGTACAGCCTCTGTATAGTAGATACCAAAGCGTCTCATGCCAATTTGACAGATGATTATGCCAGGATACCGGATGAGATGAAGAAAGTAGCGGCATTTTTCAAGAAGAAAGTGCTCAGAGAGGTAGAGGAGGAAAAGTTTTTCCAGGAAATCCCAGGACTGAGGAGTATTCTGGGAGACCGTCCGGTCCTTCGTGCCCTTCATTTCTTCGAAGAAGAAAAACGGGTGGAGAAACAGGTGGAAGCCCTGGAGAAAGGAGATTTTCCGAGATTTCTGGAACTGGTCAAGGAGTCCGGTAATTCTTCTTTTAAATATCTCCAGAATATTTACATAAACAGAGATGAGCAGAACCAGTCTATGTCCATCGCTCTGGGAGCCAGCGAAAGTATTCTTCAGGAGCATGGAGTCAGCCGGGTCCATGGCGGCGGATTTGCCGGAACCATCCAGGTGTTTGTAGAAAACGGCTATGTGGAAGAATACAGGAAGCAGATCGATCATATCTTTGGAAAGGGTTCCTGCCATGTACTGAAAGTCCGTCAGCAGGGTGGAATTAAAGTGATTGGTTAAGAAGGGGACTCTGAGAGTTGAAAAAGAAAAGATAAATGCAGTGAAAACCTTATTATCAGGTTTCACTGCATTTTCTTATATGAAGAGAAAGGTTACATAAAAGGATTGCAACAGTTTACCGTGTTGCCAAGATGAAAATATGGAAAAATAAACAGAAATCTGTTCCTAAATTTTCAGAATATTCACAATTGTAAAATATGTACAAAGAATGTGAGGGACCAATAGATTTCCCACATTTTATCCTCAAAGTTATACACACTGGAAATGGTGGAAAACCTTGGAAAAGTGGAGTTATACACCAAGTTATCCACATTGTCCACAAAAATCTATGTGGATTTCTTTGATTTACATAATGTGAGAAAGAACATAGGTTTTGTGAAGTTGTTATAAAATGCATTTTTTTGGAGAAAAAAACAGAAAAATGGTTGACATTTTTAAAATCAAATAGTGGTTGGAAATTACGAGAATTTGTTAAAACAAGATAAAAATTAACTGAGATGTCTGAAAATATAGGTTCACAATAATTATACAGGAGAATTCAACAAATCAACAATTTTTAAAAACAAATAAGAAAGACAGGAAAAAAACAGGAGGATATAATTAGAGCCATTAAAACAAAAACAAATCAAAGAACCGGAAGGATAAAGGAGGACGCCATGCCTGTTATTTTTCATGAACAAACCAAACAGTTTCATTTATTCAACAGTGAAGTAAGCTATATTATCCGCATTATGGAGAATGGTCAGATGGAGAACCTGTATTATGGAAAGGCTCTTCGTGACAGAGAAGACTTTTCTCATTTTCATGAGGAACTGATGAGATCTCAGATGTCAGTCTGTGTTCCGGAGCCGGGACTTCTATCCATGCATTACGTAAGACAGGAATATCCGGTTTATGGCACAGGAGATTATAAAACTCCTGCCCTGTGTATCCGTCAGGAGGACGGAAGCAGGATCATCAATTTTGTTTATAAAGGCTATGAGATCCGGAAGGGAAAACCCTCGCTTGCTCCTTTGCCGGCTACCTATACAGAAAATGAAGAGGAAGCGGATACCCTGGAGATCACTCTTCATGACGAGAAATTGGATACAGACCTGGTATTGTCCTATACCATTTACAGAGATTATCCGGTTATTACCAGAAACACAAGATTTCTTCAGAAAGGTCCTCAGACCATTGTTCTGGAGAAGGCTATGAGCGCCTGTGTGGAGTTTCTGGATATGGATTTTGAAATGGTCCAGCTTTCCGGAGCCTGGGCCAGAGAACGTTATGTGAAAAACCGTCCGCTGGAAATGGGGATTCAGTCTGTATACGGGCTGGACGGTACCTGCAGCGGAGCGGAACACAATCCTTTTATGGCCTTAAAGCGGCCTCAGGCAGGGGAGGACAATGGTGAAGTTTACGGATTCAGCTTTGTCTATAGCGGTAATTTCCTGATCCAGACAGAAGTATCTACTTTCGATATGACCAGAGTTATGGTGGGCATCCATCCGGAAAGCTTTTCCTGGACACTCAGCGAGGGAGAAAGTTTCCAGACTCCGGAAACGGTTATGGTATACAGCGACCAGGGAATGAATAAGATGAGCCAGGTATATCACAGACTGTATAGAAAGAGACTTATGAGAGGCGTCTGGAGAGATCAGGCCCGCCCTGTTCTTCTGAATAACTGGGAAGCCACTTATTTTGACTTTAATGAGGAAAAAATTCTGAACATCGCCAGAAAGGCAAAGGAAGCCGGAGTAGAGCTTTTTGTCCTGGACGACGGATGGTTCGGAGTGAGAAATGATGACTACAGAGGTCTGGGAGACTGGTATGCCAATCTGGAAAAACTGCCGGAAGGAATTTCCGGACTATCCAGAAAGATTGAAGATATGGGCCTGAAGTTCGGCCTGTGGGTAGAATTGGAGATGGTTAATAAGGACAGTGATCTTTACCGGCAGCACCCGGACTGGCTGCTGGCTGCGCCAGGAAGATTTGAAAGTCATGCAAGACATCAGCATGTTCTGGACTTTTCCAGAAAGGAAGTGGTGGATCATATATATGAAATGATTGCCAAGATCATTCGGGAGTCTTCGATTTCCTATATTAAATGGGATATGAACCGGTATATGACAGAACCCTACAGCCTCCCTGCCGATCCGTCCCGTCAGGGAGAGACCATGCACCGGTATATGCTGGGTGTTTATGACCTGTACACCCGACTGACCACAGAGTTTCCGGAGATTCTTTTTGAATCCTGTGCCAGCGGCGGAGCCAGATTTGACCCGGGCATGCTCTACTTTGCCCCTCAGACCTGGACCAGCGACGACACAGATGCCAATGAGCGGACAAAGATCCAGTATGGCACGTCCTATGTTTATCCTATAGTTTCTATGGGCTCTCATGTGTCTGCTGTACCTAACCATCAGGTATTCCGGAAGACGCCGATCGGGACCAGAGCCAATATCGCTTATTTTGGAACCTTTGGTTATGAACTGGATCTGAATCTCCTCTCTGACCAGGAGATGGAAGAGGTGAAACGTCAGGTAGCCTTTATGAAGAAATACAGACATCTGATCCAGATCGACGGTGATTTTTACCGGCTGTTAAGCCCATTCGAGGGAAACGAGACAGCATGGCAGGTAGTATCCCAGGATAAGAAAGAATCTATAGCCATGCTCTATCAGAAGATGAACAAGGTCAACGGTTCCTGGATGCGGCTGAAACTGAAAGGCTTAAAAGAGGATGCCCTTTACCAGGTGTCTCTGGAAGGCACGCCGCTGAAAGACTACAGGGCATATGGAGATGAGCTGATGTATGCCGGCATTCCGGTAGACAGAACAGAATTGAACAGGCGTGGAGGAGATTTTGCTTCTCTGCTGTATGTACTAAAAGAAATCCAATAATTAAAACACGGGGCTGTCGCATTAACTGTCAGGAATATTTATACATTTTATGCGAATTTGTCGAGTATAGCTTTGAGACCATAGGCTCAAAGCAGCGCAGACTGAGCAATAAAATGTATAAATATTCCTGATTTTGATTAATGGGGCAGCTCTTTGCTTCCTGTCAGAAGAGTATTGTCCGGGTAACCAGATGAAAAAGGAAGAATATACTGTTAGAGAGTATTTTTGATCCTGGAGGCTGGACTTTATGGAAGGGAAAAAAAGCAAATTTTATTACAGATCTATGGAAAATAGAAAGGGATTTGAGAGTGCGGCGGGAGTGGAAGAAGACAGAAGGCTGATGGAGTCTTATTACCCACGAAAGGCAGGGCTATTAAAGGCCCTGGTTGCCGATCAGTGTGACCGGCTGGAATATGAGGGCAGCTTTATTTATGACGAATATCCTGACCGAAGAAATATAGAGAGGATATGCCGGGAAATCTGCAGTGAGGTCCGGGATTATCCGGAGCTTCGGGCCATGGAAAAAGACCGGGAAAGAGAAACAGAGCTTTTGGGAGAATTGATAGGGGCTTTGCTTTGTCAGGAAATTCATCAGAGAAGATGTATGCGAAAGCTTTTACGATAAAAACCCCGGTTTTGGGGTTGCGGATTTTTTCCAAAGCTTTTACAATAGAAAGGGACTGCAGGGAGAAAAAATGGCAGTTTCAGGGGAAACATAAGATACAGGGGTAGATTATGAAAGATATCAGAGAATTTTTAGATAAATATGTGAATGAAGATATGGAACGGATACTGGCAAGCAACGCCAGAAGGACCAGTTCCGTATCAAAGCTTCAGGTACGGCCGGTTCCGGTAAAAGGAGAAATCCGTTATCAGGTTACCAGGCTCCAGGGAACAAAAGCCATTCATGAAAACTATGAAAAAGAAGCGCTGATTTCCTATCTCACAGAACAGATGAAAGAGAATTTCCGCCAGATGCAGTTGGAAGGCAGATATGTTCAGGGCAGAGTTCTGGTGAGCAAAAAAGGGAAAATAGATATAAAAGCAAAAGAAACCAAAGCCAGGGCAAAAGAAGATTTTACGCCTATGCTTTCCCATAACAGGAAGAAGAAATACCTGCTCCGGGAAGGGGTTCCCGTCCCCTGGCTTGTAGATCTTGGAGTAATGACTCCCGAAGGGAAGATCAAAAATTCCAGATATGACAAGTTTAAACAACTGAACCGGTATCTGGAATTTATACAGGATATCCTTCCAAAACTGCCCAGAGACAGGGAGATCCAGATCATAGATTTCGGCTGCGGGAAGTCTTATCTGACCTTTGCCATGTACTATTATCTGAAAGAAATGAATCATTATGACATACAGGTAACAGGACTGGATCTGAAGGAAGATGTGATCGAGAAATGCCAGAAACTGGCCGATAAATACGGATATGACAAACTGCGGTTTCTCCAGGGAGATATCGCTTCCTATCAGGGGGCGGACCAGGCAGATATGGTAGTGACTCTTCATGCCTGTGATACAGCTACAGACTTTGCTCTTGCAAAAGCAGTAAAATGGGGGGCAAAGGTGATTCTGTCTGTGCCATGCTGCCAGCATGAGCTGAACCGGCAGGTACAGAACCAGGATCTGGCGCCTGTTTTAGAGTATGGAATATTGAAGGAAAGGTTTGCTGCCCTTCTCACAGACGGTCTCAGAGCCCAGATGCTGGAGAGCGCAGGATATGATACCCAGATCCTGGAGTTTATATCTATGGAACATACTCCCAAGAACCTGCTGATCCGTGCCATAAAGAATGAGAATAAAAATGAGGACCAAAAACAGCGGCTGAAATGGGAAAATTGCATAAAGGCCTTCCATGTAGAACCTGCATTGAAGAAGCTGATGTTTGACGGCGGCAGTTCAGATGAAGAAGGAACGGCTGCCTTTGATGAAAGATACAGAGAGGATTATAAATGAAGAAAATATTGATAAGAGCCGGCGTTTTGCTGGCTGTCTTCCTGTGTGGGGTGGCGGCGTTTTCCAGCCTGATGAACCATCAGTCTACGGATAATAAAACGGATATGGAGACTGCTTCCAGCCCCAGCATGGCTATGATCATTAATGATACAGAAGTAAACCGAATGTATGCCTATGCTGATGAAATGGATGTAAGCTTTGTAAGAGACAGCATTACACCTCTGGATACAGACAGGACTCTGGAGGTCAGTATCACGCCTAACGGACGTGAGATTGACAGCCTTGTCTATGAGGTAATGACCCTGGACGGGGAGTCAGTGATAGAGAATGATAAGATCCGGAACTTTACTGAGGAGGAAGACGGCAGACTTACTGTGCAGCTTACCTTATCTCAGCCGATCCTGATGAACCAGGAGTATTCTCTGCGTTTTACCCTGTACACAGAGGATGGAAGCTGGAATTATTATACCAGGCTTCTTCAGAGAGCAGGTCTCAGCACAGATCAGTATATTGAATTTGTAAATAGTTTTTATACCAAAACTTTTTCACAGGAGGACTCCGGAGATCTGACTACTTACCTGGAGGATGACCCTTCGGTGACCAATAACAGTTTCAGAAACCTGGATATTACCTCCGATGAGAGTATGATCCTGTGGGGGGATTTGGCACCCCAGATCAGCAGACCGGGTATACCTACCATAGAGGACATTAATGAAAACTCCGGAAGTATTTCTCTGACTTATTATATTTCTGCTGAGAACGAGGATGGAGAGGTGGAAAAATACCAGGTAGACGAGTTTTACCGTATGAGCTACAACCAGACCAGAGTGGTTCTCCTGGATTTCAGACGCCAGGTAAAAGAAGTGCTGACTACGGAACAGAATCTGGTCAGCGGCGGTAAGGTGAACCTTGGGATTACTGCTACAGATGTCCAGTATATGTCAGACAGCACGGGAACGATCCTGGCTTTTGTGCAGCAGGGAGATCTGTGGGTCTATAATGTAGAAACTAATAAGATGACCAGAGTTTTCAGTTTCCGGGATACTGGTAGCAATGACGAGAGAAACGACATCAGCCAGCATGACATCCGGATCGTCAGAGTAAATGAAAACGGAGATATTGATTTTGTCCTTTACGGATATATGAACCGGGGCCAGCATGAAGGCCAGATAGGTACTGCCGTATACCATTATTCCGCAGAGCAGAATGCCATAGAAGAACAGTTTTTCCTGCGGAGTCTTAAATCCTGGGATTTCTTGAAGGAGGACATGGAAAAGCTGGCTTATGCCGGTGAAGATGGAAATCTGTACCTTCTTTTAGATGGCACACTCTACAGCTTCCAGATGGAAGAGAAAAGCTATGAGACTGTACAGGATCAGATAGAGGATGACTGCTTTTTTGTATCAGAAAGCGGACGCTATGCTGCATGGATGGAGGGAATGGATCCCTATGATACCACGTCTATTGTTTTTATGGATTTTGACACGGGAGAGCAGACTACTATTCAGACAGATCAGGGAACCAGGATCCGGCTTTTCGGATTTATCAATAATGACCTGATCTACGGTGTGGCAAATGAAAGTGATATTGTGACAAATGCTTCCGGAGGCAGGGACTTTGCCATGACGGAGATACGGATCCAGAATTTTCAGGGAGAACTGGTGAAAAGCTACCACCAGGACGGATACTATATCCTGGATGTGACTATCCAGGAAAATCTGCTGGAACTTTCCAGAGCCACCAAGGTAGGAGACAGCTTTGCTGGTACCACACAGGATCAGATCATGAACAATGTTCGCAGCAAACAGGATGAGATATTTTCCATAGTTACATCTACCACAGTACGTCAGGGAAATGTAACGGCTATACAGTTTGCGGCAGACAGTTCGGGACAGCCGCCTCTGGTAGTGGATACTAAGATTATAGAGAATCCTGACAGGACTTTAAATATGGAACTTGACGCCGGAGAAGGGACAAGATACTACGTGTATGCTCAGGGCGCTCTGGCCGGAATTTATGAAGATGCCACTTCGGCGGTGGCACAGGCTCAGGAAGAGAACGGAATTGTTCTGGATACCGCCCAGAGGTATATCTGGGAAAGCAGTAACACCCCTGACCGGGCGAGTATTTCCGCCCAGGATCTGCCAGAGGCTATCGCTCAGGCATCCCTTGATCTGACAGCTTTAAATGAAGCCTTAAAGGGTCAGGGAACAGTTATTGACATGACGGGCTGTACCCTGGAACAGATCCTATATGAGGTAGGGGCCCAGCGGCCGGTGATCACTCAGGGAGAAAATGGAGAGGTTAAAGTGATTTTAGGCTTTGATGCCTATAATACTATCCTGTATGACCCTGACACCCAGCAGACAGAGTATTACGGAATGCAGGACAGTACTGATGCTTTCCAGGCAAACGGAAATGTGTTCCTTTGCTATGTGGAAGATAATGCCTGAGATTGGCCTTGAACTGTTCCGGACAATGCGCTATACTAATGAAATACCTGTAAGAGAAGGAGATAGAAGAATGCAGCTCACAACAGTAAAAGAGATTTACAGAAACAGAGAAGAATATCTGGATAAAGAGATTACCGTAGGAGGATGGGTGAGAAGTGTAAGAGATTCCAAGACCTTCGGATTTATCGTTCTCCATGATGGAAGCTTTTTTGATACACTTCAGATCGTATATCATGATCAGATGGAGAATTTCCAGGAAATCTCCAAATTAAACGTAGGTGCGGCTATCATCGTAAAGGGAAAACTGGTTGCCACACCTAATGCAAAACAGCCTTTTGAGATCCAGGCGGATGAAGTGACTGTAGAGGGAGATTCTGCCGCAGACTACCCACTTCAGAAAAAGCGTCACAGTATGGAATATCTGCGGACCATTTCTCATCTGCGTCCCAGAACCAATACTTTCCAGGCAGTCTTCCGTGTCCGCTCACTGATCGCTTTTGCCATCCATCAGTTCTTTCAGGAGAGAGGTTTCGTATATGTGCATACCCCTCTGATCACAGGAAGCGACTGTGAAGGGGCAGGAGAAATGTTCCAGGTAACCACCATGGATCTGAAGAATATTCCAAAGACCAAAGACGGAGAAGTGGATTTCTCTAAAGACTTCTTTAAGAAACCAACAAACCTGACAGTAAGCGGTCAGTTAAACGGTGAAACTTTCGCCCAGGCTTTCCGGAATATCTATACTTTCGGACCTACATTCCGGGCGGAAAATTCCAATACTACCCGTCATGCGGCAGAATTCTGGATGATCGAGCCGGAGATGGCTTTTGCAGATCTTCAGGACAATATGGAGATGGCCGAGGCTATGCTGAAATATGTGATCCGCTATGTGCTGGAGAATGCGCCGGAGGAGATGAACTTTTTCAACTCCTTTATTGACAAAGGACTTCTGGACAGACTGAATCATGTGCTGAACTCTGAGTTCGCCCATGTGACCTACACAGAGGCCATAGAACTTCTGGAAAAAGCAAATGATAAGTTTGATTATAAGGTATCCTGGGGCTGCGACCTTCAGACCGAACATGAGAGATATCTTACCGAACAGATCTTTAAACGCCCGGTATTTGTCACAGACTATCCGAAGGAGATCAAGGCTTTCTACATGAAACAGAATGAGGACGGCAAAACCGTGGCGGCTATGGACTGTCTGGTTCCGGGAATCGGTGAGATCATCGGTGGAAGCCAGAGAGAAGATTCCTATGAGAAACTGAAACAGCGGATGGCAGAACTGAATCTGAAAGAGGAAGACTATGGATTCTATCTGGATCTGCGTAAGTACGGTTCTACCCGTCACTCCGGATTCGGACTGGGATTTGAGAGATGTGTGATGTACCTTACCGGTATGCAGAACATCAGGGACGTGATCCCCTTCCCAAGAACAGTAAACAATTGTGAATTATAAGAGGAGCACTATGAGATTTTTCCATATCGCAGATGTTCATCTGGGGGCGGAGCCGGATAAAGGCTTCCCCTGGAGCCAGGACAGAAGCCGGGAAATCTGGGACAGCTTCCGAAGAGTTATTGAACAGGCCGGCCGGGATCAAGCCGACCTGTTTCTTATTGCAGGAGATCTGTTCCACCGGCAGCCCCTGGCAAGAGAACTAAAAGAAGTAAACGCCATGTTTTCCACCATTCCGGATACCAGGATCCTTCTGATTGCCGGAAATCATGACTATCTGAGAAAAGATTCTCTCTATCAGAGATTCCCCTGGGGGCCTAATGTTTACGGCCTGTGGAGCCAGGAAATCACCCATGCGGACTTTCCGGAGCTGGGGGTGCGGGTCACGGGCTGCAGTTATAAAAGCAGGGAGATTACCGCTCCCCTTTATGACAGGCTGAAAAAATCAGGGGAGATGCCGGTGGAGATCCTGCTGGCCCATGGAGGAGATGAAAAGCACATCCCCATATCCAGGGACCGGCTGGCTGCCAGCGGCTTTGACTATATTGCCCTGGGACATATCCATAAACCACAGGTGCTGGAAAAAGACCGGATGATCTATGCCGGCTCCCTGGAACCTACGGAAAAGAATGATACAGGCGCTCACGGTTTTGTAAAAGGAGAGATCCGGAATGGAAAAGTCAGGACCGCCTTTGTACCCTGGGCTGCAAGAGCATATAAAGAACTGGAGATTTCTGTGACCCGGGAAACCACCCAATATACCCTCCGTCAGAGAATCTCCGGACTGTTAGAAGAAAAGGGAAAAGAACATATCTATACTCTGATCCTTCAGGGAGAAAGAGATCCGGAAACAGAGTTTCAGCTAAGCCAGCTTTATTCCCTGGGAAATATCCGTGAGGTGGAAGACAAAAGCAGACCGGCCTGGTCTTTGGAGGAATTGTGCAGAAAATACCGGGGAAGCCTTCTGGAGGAATATATCCGAAGCTTCGGCGATGATCCGGGTGAAGAAGAAAAAAAGGCTCTGGATTATGGGATCAGAGCTCTTCTGGAGACCGGGGAGGAAATACTATGATCATAAAAGAAGCATATATGAAAAACTTCGGAAAATTTCAAAAAAAGAGGATTTCTTTCCAGCAGGGGATCAACATTGTTTATGGGGAAAATGAAAGCGGAAAAACCACCCTCTACACCTTTCTTCAGGGAGTTTTTTTCGGGATTCCCAGAAAAAGGGGGACAGCGTCGAAAACAGATACCTATACCAGATGTCTTCCCTGGTCAAATCCTTCCTGGTACGAAGGAAGCGTGCTTTTTGAGGAGGGAGGGAAAGACTTCCGTCTGGAGAGAAATTTCGACAGCCGTTCCCGGGAGGCAGAACTGTACTGTGTCACAGATGGAGAAAAAATGTCTGTGGAAGAAGGAGATCTGGAGATCCTGCTGGGAGGAGCTACCCAGAGGATTTATGAAAATACTGCCGCCATAGGACAACTGAAAAGCAGGACCCGGGAGGGACTCCGGGAAGAGCTGGAGGAATACCTGGCGAATTTCCAGACAGAGGGAGATTTTCTTCTGGATCCCCAGGCAGCCCTCAGCCGCCTCAAAGAACAGAGAAAAGAATGGGAAAAGGCGGAAAAAGAAGCCCTGAATGAAAAAGAGCAGAGGATGGAAAACCTGCGCTACAGGATCCGGTACACCCGAAAAGAGATGGAGGACCTGGAGAAAAGACTGGAAAAGCCTGAGGAAAGTATGGAAAATACAGATGATGAAAAAGGCATGGACACTGTCAGGGAAGAAGAAAGAAAGAGCCAGAAAAAACTGGCGGCTATTCTTATCTTTCTGGTGCTGGTAGGGGCTGGTACAGTTCTGCTGTGGTCTTTGGATCTGGGAGGCTGGTACGGATGGCTTATACGCTGGTGTGTTCCGCTGCTGGTCCTTCTGGCTGCTGGAGAAAATTTCCGCAGCTATCTCCGTGAGCGAAAAAAAGAGGCTGCCCGCAGCCGCCGCAGGCAGGAGCGGGCGCTGAAAAAAGAACGGAGAGCCGGTCAGAGAAGTACCTGGCAGGAGCTTCTTAGGGACAAGGAGACTCTTCTTTATAACCTTCAGGAAGAACTGGAAGAGCTGGAAAACGACAATGGGCAGATCCGGAATGCCCGAAAAGAAGCCGGAAGCATTGCCCTGGCAGAGAAAATGCTGACTAAGGCGGCCGGAAGCCTTCAAAGCCGGAGAGGAAATTTTCTGAAAGAAAAGACCTGGGAAATACTGGGGGAACTTACTCAGGGAAAATATCAGAGGGGTATTATGGATGAAAATTTTCAGATACGTCTGGACAGCGGTGACCAGTATGTGGGGCTTTACCAGGTAAGCCAGGGCACAGTGGAACAGGTTTATTTTGCCCTGCGTATGGCGGCAGCGGAACTGCTGTGCCAGGAGGAGGAACTGCCTGTGATCCTGGACGAAACTTTTGCCATGTATGATGACAGGAGACTGGCCCAGGCCCTTTTCTGGCTTCATAAAAATAAAAGACAGGCGATTCTGTTTACCTGTACCCGAAGGGAATCCCAGATACTGGAAAAGATGGGAATTCCCTGGCATCAGGTAAATTTATAAAGATGTGAAACAGAGAGCTGCCCTATGAATCATTGGCGAGGAATATCCTCGGCGTTGATTCATGGGACGCTCCCTGCTTTTAAAAGATGATTTTTATACAACCGTACAACCGGCCTCAGATTCAGCCTTTCATATAACGATGAGAATGTTCTTCACGGTACTCCTCAATCTTGATCCGGATATAATTCCAGGCAGTATGCAGTACAGGAGCCAGACCGGCGATCAGAAGCACCACAGTAACAAGACTGATGTCAGCGGTGATCGCATAAATATGTGCTGCATAAAGAATTACAAAAAGGGCAATACAGACATTGAGGATCTGGATCAGTTTATTCATCATAATAGTGGCACCTCCCTTATATAGAAAAAATCTTTTAGTTTCTTATATTATACTGCTATTGTCTGTAAATTACAACATTCTGTGAGAAAAAGATTTAAAATTAAGAGAGGGTATAATAAATATTTAGTTTTTCTTCTTGCCTTCTTTCAACTCTTTATTGTGTTTTGCCACCAGTTTGTTGATCCGGTCTACAGGATTCAGCAGTTTACTGATGGATGCATCATGATTCAGAGTATCAATGATCAGAGCAATGTATTTGCTCATATCGCAGTTTACATAATACGACTTCTGGAGAAGTTCATCCGGCTGATATACCAGATTAGTGGTAAGGAGACGGTCAAAGTCTCCGTTTTTGTATGCAGTGTCAAAACGTTCCAGGCCATTGGTGAAAAGCCCGAAGGTGGCGCACATAAAAATCTTGGCAGCGCCCCGCTGTTTCAGCAGCCGTGCTACTTCCAGCATACTGTCTCCGGAAGAGATCATATCATCGATGATGATCATATTTTTGCCTGCTACGTCAGAACCCAGGAATTCATGGGCTACAATGGGATTCCGGCCATCTATGATGGTAGAGTAGTCCCGGCGTTTATAGAACATACCCATATCGATCCCCAGCACATTGGCCAGATAGATGGCACGGCTGGTACCGCCTGCATCCGGGCTGATGATCATCAGACTGTCGCTGTCGATTTTCAGATCAGGTTCTGCCTTAAAAAGCCCTTTGATAAACTGGTAAGCAGGCTGGACTGTTTCAAATCCATGAAGAGGAATGGAATTCTGCACCCGGGGATCATGAGCGTCAAATGTGATGATATTATCCACGCCCATATGGATCAGCTCCTGGAGGGCCAGGGCACAGTCCAGGGATTCCCGCCGTGTTCTTTTGTGCTGGCGGCTTTCATACAGGAATGGCATGAGCACATTGACTCTTCTGGCCTTTCCTCCCACAGCAGCGATGATCCTTTTCAGATCCTGAAAATGATCGTCGGGAGACATGTGGTTTAAATGACCGCACAGGGAGTAGGTCAGAGAATAGTTGCAGACATCCACCATGAGATAGAGGTCGTCGCCACGGACGGATTCCCCCAGAATACCTTTGGCTTCCCCGGAACCGAAGCGGGGAGTCTGGGCGTCAATAAGGTAAGAGGGACGCTCATAGCCTTCGAACTGGAGATTGTTTTTCTCCTGGTGATCCCGGTCTTTACGCCACTTTACAATGTAGTCGTTGACCTTGGACCCCAGCTTTTCGCAGCTCTTCAGTGGAATGATACCCAGACGGCCTACGGGGAGCGAGTCTAAAGGTGTTGTGATTTTTGGTGCCATGTTCATTTTCCTCCTAAAAGTCTTTTTTGGATTCTGATGTCATTTCCAATGAGCTTGATCATGGTGTAATTGCTGGATACCCGGGAGAAGGTCCTCTCCGAATAAGTATCCAGAAAATCTTCCATGGTCAGGTTAGTGGAAATGATAGTTGCCTTTTTATTCATGATACGCTCATTGATGCAGCAGAAAAGCTGGGAGGATACAAAGCTGTTGGTCAGCTCTGTACCCAGATCATCAATGATGAGCAGATCACAGTCATAGATAAAAGAAGCCATATCCGCAGACTGGACATCTTTTTGGAAAGTATTTCTTGACAGCAGGTCGAAGAGATCGAAAGCGCTGAAATACAAAACAAAATAGGAGCGGTCCAGAAGTTCTTTTGCGATACAGTGGGTGAGGTAAGTCTTTCCTACACCAGTATCTCCATAAATCATAAGATTATTGAATTCTTCAGCAAAGCTCTCTATAAAAGCCCAGGCCTTGTCATAAGCGCTGTGAGCAGCTTCAGAGGCGGTGATTCCGCTTGCCGGGTCTGAAAAATCAGGAGAATAATACTGAAAGGAAAAATTCTCGAAGTTTTCCTCTTCCAGGATATCCCGGATATTAGACTGGGTATAGAGGAGATCAACGGCGGCCTTTCGGAAACAGGCGCATTTTTCCCCGTTTATATAGCCGGTATCTTTACAGATCGGGCAGTCATAGTGAAGTTCCAGATAATCGGCTGGAAATCCGTTTTCCAGGAGAAGAGTCTTCCGCTCTTTAGCCAGAGCGCTGATGGCGGACTCCAGATCAAAATCCTCTCCACCTCCGATACCCAGGACAAGACGGGCCTTCTTAAGCCCCAGAGCGGCGATCTCCCGCCGGATCTGTCCCAGACGGGGAACTTTTTCTTCCGCCAGACGGATATGCTCGTCCTGCTCATGCTTATGCAGGAATTGTTTTTGGTTGTAGTCACGCATGATCGCTTCGTATTGAAAATTTTTTAGTGACACAGTACGTCTCCTTTTTGTTATTTTCCAAGAAGCTGTTTTTCAAGCTCTGCCATGTTGTAGTTTCTCTGATGAAAATTGTTGAACTTGTTCTTAGAACCGGCAGCAGGAGCTTTAGGCCTGGCTTTGGCTTTCTCTGCTTTTTTCTGCTGATAATTCATGTCCAGGGAGTCGATATCGGAAAGATGACGGACACCTTTCTTAAACCAGCTTTCCAGGATACTGTCTGCATAGGAGAAGCTGGCCTTTCCCGTGGACAGGACCGTGCGGCTGCAGGCTTCGGTGATGATATCAAGAGTAAAGCCATACTGGTTCAGCCAGAGATTCATATACTGGATCTCTTTGTCCAGAGGATTTCGGTTGCTGATACCGAATGCCCGCAGGATGGTAAAATAATTTTTGTTATAGAGATTAGTCTCTTCCTTGGCCTGACTTACGGTGGTGATTTTCTGCTGAGCCCAGGACAGCCCTACCTTCCTGATATAAGCCATAGAAGGACTGCCTTTGGAAACACAGTATTCGATCAGATATTCCAGAAGCTCGGCGGATATATGTACTTCATCATAAAGATAGAGGAGAGTCTCCACATCTGTGGGAGTCAGGGTCCGTCCCAGATATTGTTCTGCAATAAAAAGAAGCTGCCGTACCTCTTCCCTGCCCTTCAGATCCTGGAGTTTGTTCCGGGAGACTGCAGGGGCGGAAGGCTTTGTCTCATACGCAGGCAGCTTCGACTCAGGAACAGCAAAACGAACTTTTGTTACATTCCCTGCCTGGTCGAAGGAGACATCCATGATCCCGGATTCCTTCCAGTAGCGGAGCGCTCTTAAAATGTCCGTTTCCGTGCAGTTAAAAGTATCTGCAATGGAGGAAAGCTCCATCTTTGCCTTTCCGCTCTGACATCGGCCCAGGAGATAAAGATAGATCTTGACAAATTCTCCGTTGGCCTTCGGCATATAATCCTCCAGAAAGCGGTTGGAAATCAAGGTAAAGTTTCCTGGAAAACTGCTATACACTTCAAACTGTCCCATGCTCAACATCCTCTACATTTTACATCTTCTTAAATGAATCAACCTCAGTATAGCATATAATTTTTAAAAAGAGAACAGAGATTTTTTTCGACGGTGGAAATGAACGGGGTGAGAAAAATTCCCGTGATAAATGTGGATAATGTGGATAAAAAGGTGGATAAATTTTATCGGAAACCAGGAGAATGTCGAAAGTACCAGTATTTTAGCATGTTTTCGGTGAAAATGCTGTCCGATTATGTCAACTCACTTATACACAAAAAAATCCACATACTCTGGGGAAAGAGTATGTGGAAGATTTGGTGGATAATGTGGATAACTCTACATGCCAAGGAGGTTTTCCCCGATTTTATATACGTCTCCGGCCCCCATAGTTATCAACACGTCTCCGTGGATACAATTTTTTAATAAAAATTCTTCAATCTCATCAAAAGTAGAATAATAGTGGACATCAGTACCTTTTTCAGCGATAAGATCCGCCAGATTTTTTGAAGAGATCCCCAGATTGTCGGTCTCCCTGGCCGGATAAATCTCTGCAAGGACAACATGGTCCGCCAGAGAAAGGGCCTGGGCGAATTCCGGCATCAGGGCCTTAGTCCTGGTGTAGGTGTGAGGCTGGAAAACACACCAGATTCGGTTATGGGGATAATTCTGGGCGGTTTTTAATGTAGCAGCGATCTCTGTGGGATGATGGGCATAGTCATCAATCACAGTTACCCCTGCAACTTTTCCTTTGTACTGAAATCTCCGGTCAGTGCCGCCGAAATGGAGAAGTCCTTTCTGTATGGTTTCTGTGGGAAGACCGATCTTTCTGGCCAGGGCTATGGCCGAAAGGGCGTTGGACACATTGTGGATACCAGGCACGGACAGAGAGAAGCGCCCGATCTTTTCACCTTTACAGATACAGTCAAAGGATGGATGGGCTGTTTCGTCAAAGACAATATTTTGCGCTGTGTACTGGGCACTACCCTCTAAAGCGTAAGTAATGATCTCGCAGGGTAATCCCTGGGTGATCTCTTCTACATGAGGAATTTCTCCGTTGATGATCAAAGTGCCGTCCTGGGGCAGCTTCTGGGCAAAGAGCCGGAAAGAATGGCGGATATCTTCAATATCCTTGAAAAAATCCAGATGATCGGCATCTATGTTTAAAATAATGCTGATCTTCGGATAAAAACTGAGAAAACTGTTGGTATACTCGCAGGCTTCAGTGATAAAGGTCTCAGACTGGCCTACTCTTATGTTGCCGTGGATAGCCGGCAGAATCCCGCCTACGGAGATGGTAGGATCTGCATTTCCCTCCAGAAGGATGTGGGAGATCATAGAGGTAGTAGTGGTCTTGCCATGGGTGCCGGATACGGCGATGGGCAGCTCATAATTTTTCATAATCTGTCCAAGAAGCTCTGCTCTGGTAAGCATAGGCAGTCCCATCTCTTTTGCCTGTTTAAATTCTGGGTTGTCCGGATGAATGGCGGCGGTGTATACCACCAGCTGGATATCATCGGTGATATTGGAAGCTCTCTGGCCGATATAGACCCTGGCCCCTTTGGCTTCCAGCTGTTTTGTCAGGTCGGAGGCTTTGGCGTCAGAACCGGAGATGGTGAAATCCTCTTCCAGAAGGATCTCGGCCAGCCCGCTCATACTGATCCCCCCGATCCCGATAAAATGAATGTGCATGGGTTTATGAAAATCAATCTGATACATGATGAAAGAATCCCTTCCTTTTTTATAATGTCTTTATGGGGGCTGCTGCGTGAAACATATATCAGGAATATTTATATATTTTATGGAAATTTGTCGAGTGTGGCTTTGAAACCATAGGCCAAAAGCAGCGCAGACTGAGTAGTAAATATATAAATATTCTCGATTTTGATTCATGCGAAAGCTCCTTTTCATGATTGATTATACCTAAATTTGAAAAAAATGGAACCCCCTTTCTTTGGACAAGGGTTAAAAACAGGTAAAATGTCACAAAAAAAATGAATATGTCGAAAAAAAATTGTTAAAAATATTCACTTTTTCAGAGCAATGTGTTATAATGAAAAAACCATAGAATTACAAGAGGTGATTGCATGATTAAGAAAGAGATGATTGCAATGTTGCTCGCCGGAGGACAAGGCAGCAGATTGGGCGTTCTGACTGCAAAAGTGGCAAAGCCGGCAGTGACATTCGGCGGAAAATACAGAATTATAGACTTTCCGCTCAGTAACTGTATAAATTCAGGAGTGGACACTGTAGGAGTGCTGACACAGTATCAGCCTCTGCGTTTAAATACTCACATTGGTATCGGTATCCCTTGGGATCTGGACCGTAATGTAGGAGGCGTTTCGATCCTTCCTCCTTATGAAAAGAAAACCAATACGGAATGGTATACCGGTACAGCCAATGCTATTTACCAGAATCTGGCATATATGGAAAATTTCAATCCGGATTATGTGCTGATTTTAGGCGGAGACCATATCTACAAAATGGACTACGAGGTTATGCTGGACTTCCATAAAGCCAATAAAGCAGACGTCACTCTGGCATGCATGCCTGTTCCATGGGAAGAAGCCTCTCGTTTTGGACTTGCCATTACCGACGAGACAGGAAGAATCACAGATTTCGAGGAAAAACCGGAGAAGCCCAAGAGTAATCTGGCTTCTATGGGTATTTATATCTTTAGCTGGCCCGTGCTGAAGGAAGCCCTGATCGCTTTGAAAGATCAGTCAGGATGTGATTTCGGAAAACATATCCTGCCTTACTGCAGAGAGAAAGGTCAGAGGCTTTTTGCCTATGAATATAACGGATATTGGAAGGACGTAGGAACCCTGGGATCCTATTGGGAAGCCAATATGGAGCTGATAGACATTATTCCTGAATTTAATCTGTATGAAGAATTCTGGAAGATCTATACCAAGGGAGACATTATTCCTCCCCAGTATATTGCCGCAGATGCAGTGGTAGACAGAAGCATCATCAGTGAAGGGACAGAAGTGTACGGAGAGGTACATAATTCTGTAATCGGCGCTGGAGTCATCATTAAGAAAGGGGCTGTGATCCGTGATTCTATTATCATGAAACAGTCTGTGATTGGAGAAAATGATGTGATCGACAAAGCCATCATCGCAGAGAATGTTACCGTAGGCGATAATGTAGTCATGGGTATTGGAGAAGAAGTGCCAAACAAGCTGAAACCCAATGTATATTCCTTCGGACTGGTAACAGTAGGAGAGAATACGGTGATCCCTTCCGATGTAAAGATTGGAAAAAATACGGCTATTGTAGGAGAAACCACACCCGAAGATTATCCGGGAGGCGTATTGGAAAGTGGCGAAACATTGAATAAGGAAGGTGAGACAGAATGAGAGCAATAGGTATTATTCTTGCCGGCGGCAACAATCACAGAATGAGAGAATTATCCCAGAAGAGAGCCATTGCGGCAATGCCCATTGCAGGCAGCTACCGCAGCATAGATTTTGCTCTCAGCAATATGTCCAACTCCCATATTCAAAAGGTAGCTGTGCTGACCCAGTACAATGCCAGATCTTTGAATGAACACTTAAGTTCCTCTAAATGGTGGGATTTTGGAAGAAAGCAGGGAGGACTATATACATTTACACCAACCATTACTCCGGATAACAGTTTCTGGTACCAGGGAACGGCAGATGCTATTTACCAGAATCTGAATTTCCTGAAAAACAGTCATGAACCCTATGTGGTCATTGCTTCAGGAGACTGTGTATATAAACTGGATTACAATAAGGTGCTGGAATACCATATTGCAAAGCGGGCGGATATTACAGTTGTGTGTACAGATGTCAGCGGAGAAGATGCTACCAGATTCGGATGTATTAAGATGAATGAAGACTGCAGGATTGTGGAGTTTGATGAGAAACCTATGGTAACTCAGTCTACTACGATTTCCACTGGCATCTACGTGATCAGAAGGAGACAGCTCATAGAGCTTATAGAAAAATGCGGACAGGAAGACCGGCATGATTTTGTAAAGGATATTCTTATCCGCTATAAGAACCTGAAACGGATTTATGGATATAAGATCGATACTTACTGGAGCAATATCTCCACAGTTGAGTCTTATTATAAGACAAATATGGACTTCCTGAAACCGGAAATCAGAGATTATTTCTTCCGGCAGTATCCGAGTATCCAGTCCAAGATCGATGACCTGCCCCCGGCCAAATATAATCCCGGTTCAGATGTGAAAAACAGTCTGATCTCCAGCGGATGTATCATTAATGGACAGGTAGAAAATTCTATTCTGTTTAAGAAAGTTTTTGTGGGCAATAATTGTGTGATCAAAAATTCGATTATCCTGAATGATGTATATTTAGGGGACAATACCCATATTGAGAACTGTATTGTGGAGAGCCGGGATACCATCCGGGCAAATTCTTATTATTGCGGTGAAGACAGCATTAAGGTGGTAATTGAAAAGAACGAGAGGTACGTTCTGTAAAGTTTAGGGTGAAAGCCGGTCTTAAAGGAAAGACGGACTAGCTGCGGGAATGCCGGGCAGTCCCAGGCTTTCATAAATCTACTAAGGAACAGAGCGGTAAAACCGTTTTGTAGGCGGGAAAACCTGCCGGAATATAAAAATTCCAAAAAAGACAGAAAGCACGACTGAACAAGGCGGCGATGAAAGGGGAAGGTTGTATGAACATCACAGATGTAAGAGTAAGAAGAGTGGCTAAAGAAGGCAAAATGAAAGCAGTGGTTTCCATTACCATTGACGAAGAGTTCGTAGTTCATGACATTAAGGTCATTGAGGGCGAAAAGGGATTATTTATCGCAATGCCCAGCCGTAAGGCCACGGACGGGGAATACAGAGATATTGCCCATCCCATCAATTCTGCAACCCGTGAGAGGATACAGAATATTATTCTGGAAAAATACGAGCAGGTACTGGCAGAGGAACCTTTGGAGGAATCTGCTGAATAGGCGTATGAAAAAGAAAGAAGACTGTCTTATCCGGAAACCCTTTGACAGGCCACGGATAAGGCAGTCTTTTTATTCCTGCAGGCAACGAGCTAAGCAGGCATGCTTGTATGTTCATTAATGCCGCCATCCGGCGGGATATTTGTTTTTCAGAAGATTTCCGGACACTTTTCCCCAGCCAAGAGAATAGCCCTCTGCGCAGACCAGATACCAGCCGGGACCGCTGGATGCTTCTGCCTGGTCAAGGAGAAGGGTTTCGCCCCCCAGATACCGTTCTATCCGCTGGTCAGAACAAGACAGGTTCAGAACCCGGGGATAATCTCCGGCAGACAGAGTCATAGCCAGAGGCTGGCTGGGCTCAAAACGGTTTTTCTTTAACTCTCCCAGATACAGGCCCCAGCGGAGAAATCTCAGGCCATTTACAGATTCCGGGCCTGCTTGGGGAAGGGCATATACATGAGCATTCCGTACTTCCATCCTGGAAAGATCCAGGGGCAGGGATACCTCACGAAAGAAATCTTCCAGCAAAAGTCTGGAAGACTTATCCAGCTCCGAAGATTTTTGCTGGCTGTTTTTTTCTTTCCTGGACCGGCTCCGGGCAGAAGATGGAGAGACAGCCGGAATTTTCCGTGTAAAAGAAATGCCGCTACCTTCTTCCTTTTTTGCAAGAAGAGCCAGAAAGTGTCCTTCTCCGGCCATATGGTGAGGAAAGATCCGGACACATTTTTCCAGACGGGGATCTCCGTTCCCCCACTGGGGACAGCCTTTGGAAAATCCCTGGTATCCGGGAATATCCAGAAGCTCCATCTGAGGAAAGTTTTCCAGGATGAAAGAGATCACCCCTTCGTTTTCCAGGGGAGAGAAGGTACAGGTGGAGTAGAGCAGCATTCCTCCCGGACGGAGCATGGAAATGCCTCTGGTGACGATTTCTTTTTGCTGGCTGCTGAAATAGTCAGGACGGGAGGGATCCCAGGTTTTGGCTACGTCTGCATCTTTGCGGAACATTCCTTCCCCTGAACAGGGAGCGTCAATAAGGATCTTGTGGAAATATTCAGGAAAAACCTGAGACAGGTGCCGGGGAGTCTCTGTGGTTACAAGAGAGTTTTCAATTCCCCACAGCTCCAGATTCCGCATAAGGGCTTTTGCCCTGGAATTACTGATGTCGTTGGCTACCAGCAGTCCCCGGCCTTTCAGGCGGCTGCCAAGCTCGGTGGCTTTTCCGCCGGGGGCAGCGCACAGATCCAGAACAATATCTCCCGGTGAAACCGGGAGGCGGCTGGCAGGAGTCATAGCGCTGGGCTCCTGGAGATAATAAAGCCCTGCCTGATAATAGGGATGCCGGGAAGGTCTGTCCTCACTTCCATAGAAAAAACCGTTTTCCACCCATGGGATAGGAGTAAGGTGAAAGGGAGAGATTTCCAGAAACTTTTCGGTGCTTATCTTTTTGGTGTTTATTCGGAGCCCGAACTGACGGGGCGCCTGATAACTTTCCAAAAAAGCCGGAAACTCCTCTTTCAACATTTCCTCCATTCTTTCAAGAAATGCCTGAGGAAGGTGTGTATTCATATGTAATTTCCTTTCTGTTAAGCTATTTTGGGTATACCGGATCAGGAGGAAGATTTTCCTTTGTTTCTGTCTGGGCCGGGATAGAGGGTGATATTATTCTTCCGGCGGCTTTTCAGACCGTCTGAAAAGATCTGGCGAAGCAGGAAGGAAACGGTAATATTAGGAGCCTGTTTCCAGAAATCGTCCAGCCAGTGGCCTGTTTCCATAAGCATTTCCGGCAGATCTTCATTCCCTTCTTGACATTGACTGTACAGCTGGTCCATCTCATCCATAAATTTGTATCCATGAAGATCCCAGATAAATCTGTGGAGATATTCCAGTTCCAGGTAATCTGTCAGCAGAGAAAGCCTGCGGAAATCCTGGAAAGTCATGGGCTGCTGATCCAGGATCTTTTGCCTGTCCTCATCACTGCAGATACTGTAGAATAAAATTTCGTCCAGCATTAATTGTCTTTCAAAAGTACTTAATTTTTTCTTCATAAATGTTCTCCCGTTAAATTGTTCTGGATTTATTATATAGCTAATACAGCTGTAAATCCATATTAAACTGGTGATAGAAAATTATATTACTGATTAATATACGAGGAAAACAGACCATTTATGACACATATCAGAAAAAATTTAAAAATTTTTTAGATATTCTAGTATATCGTCCGATAAATAACTGGACCAATAACGCAGGATGTTTTTCAAGACGATGTACTAGCTTATAGAAGATAATTTTACTTGGATTTATCTTCTTGGTCAAGACAAAAATGAATATGTAAAATTATGTAGAAAAGGGTTCCTTTTGCCTTATTTCTCTGTTATGATAAAAAATACGAGAAAAAATAGATCAGGAGAGACATTGTGGAGTATACGAGAATTGATTTGTTTTGGATTTTTATTGCCTATTCTTTTGTGGGCTGGTGCGCAGGAGTGATTGCCAATGCCATGAGAAGAAAAAGATTTATCAACACTGGATTTCTGAACCTGCCTATCTGTCCGGTGTATGGCGTGATCGGCATGGCCTACTGCATTTTTCTGCAGGAACTGGAAAATGAGATATTCTTTCTGTTCTTAGGCGGCGCAGTGGTAGCTTTTCTGATAATTGTGATTACTGGAGTCATACTGGAAAAAGTATTTAACCGGAAGTGGTGGGACTACAGCCAGGCAAGATTTCAGTTTCAGGGCTATCTGAATTTTGTTCACCTGTTGTTCTTCGGTGTTGCAGCTGTAGTATGTATCCGTTTTGCCAACCCTTTGCTGCTGGACGCTGTCCACATGCTACCGGATAAGGTGGAGATAGTCCTGGAAATCTGTCTGGGAGTTCTGGTCCTGACGGATGTGGCATTCTGTGTTGCAACAGTTACTCAGATGCACCGCTCAGCGGTTCAGGCTGTATTTTTTGATTATGTCCAGAATTTTACCGATGATTTTGGAAATGCACTTACCAGAAGGGTGCAGAGACGAATGACCAAGGCGTATCCCAACATTCAGCTGGGAAAGATCCTTGAAGCCCTGAAACCAAAGGAGAAAGCTACAGTTTTTGCTCAGGGCTGTAGTTTTTACAAGCTGGTGTGGATGTTTGTCATCGGCGCAGTTGTAGGAGTTGCCATAGAGACTGTCTTCTGCCGGTTTTCCATGGGAGAATGGATGAGCAGGAGCAGTTTTGTCTGGGGGCCTTTCAGTATTGTCTGGGGATTCGGCTGTAGTTTCCTCACCGCCCTTCTTTACCGTTACAGAGACAGAACGGACCGGTACATTTTTATTTATGGAACTGTGCTTGGAGGATTTTATGAGTATGCCTGCAGTGTGATCTCAGAGAGAGTCTTTGGAACGGTATTCTGGGATTACAGCAAGATTCCCTTTAATCTGGGAGGAAGGATCAATCTTCTCTACTGCTTTTTCTGGGGAATTGCGGCTGTGGTCTGGATAAAGATCTTATACCCCAGATTTTCTGCATGGATTGAGAAAATCCCTATGAAGCCGGGAAAGATCATAACCTGGTTGGTATTGATCTTTCTTCTTGTGGATATGGTGATGTCGGGCCTGGCTCTTTACCGGTACACAGACAGACTGACAGATCCCAAACCGGATAATGCCCTTGAAGCATTTCTGGATGAACATTTTGATGATGAAAGACTGGAAAAGCTTTATCCAAACGCAAAGGTAACAGGAGAAGACGGAACATGGCAAAAAATGAACGAACTGAATTAATGAATATCTGTATGATCTATGATGATCAGGGAAATGTTTTGATGCAGAACAGGAGAAAAAAAGTCTGGCCGGGCGTTACCTTTCCTGGCGGCCATGTGGAGCCCGGGGAATCTCTGGTCTTGTCTGTGATTCGGGAGATCAAGGAGGAGACGGGACTGGATATAAAGAATGTAAAACTTTGCGGAGTGAAGGAATGGTTTGAAGAGGATGGCACCAGAGCGATGGTTTTCTTCTACAGAACCGGAGACTATTCCGGAACCCTCCGTTCCTCCAGAGAAGGAGAGGTATTCTGGGCGCCTCTTGACAAACTGGACGAGTATCCTCTTGCCAGTGATTTTGAACGTAATCTTGAATTGTTTGTCTCTGAGAAGATCAGCGAGCTGTTCTATGATCCGGCAGAGGATCATGTGCTGAGGAGTTATTAAGACAGGGAGGAAAAATTGTATGAAGAAATTATTAATAGTAGTGGATATGCAGAAAGACTTTATTGATGGTGCTCTGGGGACGGAAGAGGCGATGAAGATCGTAGAGCCGGTGGCCGTGAAAATACGGCAAGCCAAAGAACAGGGAACAGATATTGTCTTTACAAAGGACACCCATTACAAGGATTACCTGATGACCCAGGAGGGACGAAAGCTTCCGGTACCCCACTGTGTGAAAGGTACAGCGGGCTGGGAACTGGACGCCGGACTTAGGGATCTGGCCAAGGACTGCAGGATCCTGGAAAAGCCTTCTTTTGGCAGTCTGAAGCTTGCAGCTCTGGTCAAAGACGGAAGCTACGAGGAGATAGAACTGATCGGACTGTGTACAGATATCTGCGTGATTTCCAACGCCATGATCCTGAAGGCTGCCCTGCCCGAGGCGGTGGTGCGGGTGGACCCTGGCTGCTGTGCAGGAGTAACTCCTGAAAGCCATAGAAATGCACTGGAAGCTATGAAAGCATGCCAGATAGAAGTTTTATAAAACATACAAGAAAAGACCAATAAGAAGCTGCTGCATTCTTCATACTTCAGGAATATTTATACATTTTATGCGAATTTGTTGAGCATAGCTTTGAGACTATAGGCTCAAAGGGTTGCAGACTGAGCAATAAAATGTATAAATATTCTCGATTTTGAAGAATACAGCAGCTTTTTCTATTTATCAGGATTTTAGAAATGTGATCTCTACTGTAAATAGGTCAGCGTCTGTGAAAACTTCCAGCCGTCCTCCCTGAAGCTCGGTAAAGCTTTTGGCAATGGCCAGGCCCAGGCCGCTTCCTTCGGTATTTCTGGAGGCGTCGCCTCTTACAAACCGCTCGGTGATCTCATTGGGATTAAAGTCCAGCTCTGTGGCGGAAATATTTTTCATGGAGATTTTTACATGATTTTCCGTATCTTCCATGGTGATGTAGACTCTGGTATGAGGCATAGCGTACTTGGTGATATTTACCAGCAGATTTTCAAAGATCCGATAGGTTCTTTGCGGATCCAGAGGAAGGATCACCTTCTCCTCCGGGAGCTGCCAGCGGAAGATCAAGTCTGTAGCGTCGATTTTATCCTGAAGTTCCAGCGATACCTGGCGCAGCAGACTGACAATGTCCACATCTGCAATATTAAGCTGGACAGTCTTGCTTGTGGCCTTGCTGATCTCGAATAAATCTTCAATGAGGAGTTTCAGCCGGTTGGCCTTCTGATCCAGGATCTGGATATATTTCTTCTGGTCTTCTTCAGGCAGATCCGGATTCTTTAACAGGTCTACATAGGTTATGATGGCAGTGAGCGGGGTCTTCAGGTCATGAGACACGTTAGTGATCAGGTCTGTCTTCATCCTGGTACTTTTTACTTCTTCGTCTACCGCCTTGCTAAAGCCGGTGCGGATTTTGTCGATCTCTTCCCGGAAAGGCTCGAAAACCCCCAGGTCTTCCGGGATGGTGCCGTTCAGATTTCCCTGTGCCAGTTCATTGGTGGCCTGAAGGAGAAGCTGATACTGATCCTGGATCTTCCGCACATATTTCCGCAGAAGCAGGAACAGGATCACAGAATAAACGATCAGAGCGGCCAGTCCCCAGTACCACAGGAGGCTGATAAATCCCAGTATGATGAAATTAATCAGGACAAGCTTTAAAAGTACCCGGGAGGCGTTGTCCCGGAGGTCTACATGGAGGAGCCCCTGATAGATCCGACGGCACCATTTGGTGATCCAGGGCCAGAACCGGTAGATCAGAACCCGTTTATGGAAATATTCCCTTGGACCCATGGTGAAAATATGCCGGAAGCAGGCTGCCGCCCAGTAGCATACGGCAAAGATCAGCACCCAGCCCAGAAGCCCCCACAGGTATTGGATCATAGTAGCCGCCTTCTCATAGAGGCCTATGCTTATCAGCACGCTTCGGATAGACTGATGGTCCAGAGCCCCGGGATTAGCCGTTACGCCGGCCGCAACACT
This sequence comes from uncultured Bacillota bacterium, assembly GCA_949291945.1. GTDB lineage: Bacteria > Bacillota > Clostridia > Lachnospirales > Lachnospiraceae > Blautia. The sequence goes on from CASEXH010000031.1 coordinate 27,555, forward strand.
GACTACGCAAAGAGCGACCAGGCATACCGGCTCAAAGGGATAGGAAAAAATTTTTTCGTTTCCGGTCTCCAATACTTTTATGAAAGGAAGGAGAAGCGCAGCAGCACATACAAATCCCACAAATGTCATAAAAAGCACCACCAGGTCAGCCCCTGTGCCATAACCGCTACTGGAGTATAAAATGGAAGGATCATAGTCGGAAGAATAAGATTCCAGGGCTGTCTGGGTCATGGCGAAACAGTAGATCCTGTCCTGAGGCGGCTGGAAGGTGCCGGAATAATCATAGTAGTCGCGGAGGTATTCTCCGGGGTCTGACCTGGCCAGCTCGTTTAAAGCCTGGGAGGCGTTATCCCTTTCATGGGTGAGAAAACTGGTGGATTCAATATTTCCCTTTTCCCCATATTTGATCACGGCCACAAAGGCGTAACCGCTGTCTGCGTTCAATACGGAATTGGCCTGAATATTGTCCAGAGAATCATAGAGGGATTCCTGGGAGTCTGATAAAGACTGGTTGGTGTCCAGGGTGGTTCCGTTTCCATCCAGCACCTCATATTCAATATAAGAGCGGATGTCAGAGAAAGCCTCACTCCATTCACTGTACATACTGTCCTGGAAAGCATAGGCAACACCGCTGATGTCATCTTCATAAGTCTCTTCAGAGGTGTCTTCGGAAGAGACAGGCTCAGCCGAGGCTTCATTTTCGGCATCTTCAGAAGAAGAGGGCCCCTGAGTCTCACTGTTCTCAGGAGAAGCGCCGTCGGAAGCGGAGTCGTCAGAAGCGGGGTCCCCGGAGTCTCCTTCATCAGAGGCGCTTTTTTCTACAGAGGTATCTCTCTGGAAAAAGATCTCAAAGGGAGTTACATCACTTCCATGCTCTCTCTGATATTCTTCTGCGTAGAGGACATAACTATCTTTTACAAGCTGGTCCAGTAAATCTGTGTCTGAGTAGGAGATATGCCCCTCCTCTTTCTGACGGCTGATATAATGCGGCCTGATGAACATCATTGCCAGGGAAGGCAGGAGGATCACCAGGGCAATGATGACGGCTGTCAGTTTATGACTGTTTTTCAATTTTATATCCAACTCCCCACACCACCTTTAAATATTTTGGTTCCTTAGGGTTGATCTCGATTTTTTCACGGATGTTCCGGACATGGACCATGACCGTCTCTGTGTTTACTGCACGTTCGTTCCATACCCGCTCATAAATTTCGTCTGCCGAGAAAACCCTTCCAGGATTTTTGATCAGCAACAGAAGGATCTTGAATTCCATGGGAGTCATTTTAACGGGAGTGCCGTCTACCCGGACTTCAAAGGTGCTTTCGTTGACCTCCAGTCCGCCTATGGTATAAATCGTGTCAGAATTCTGGAATTCTTTTTCCTGAAGTTTTTCCATGAATCTGCGATAACGGCGCATCTGGGAATTGACTCTTGCCATCAGCTCCATGGGAGTGAATGGTTTTGTCACATAGTCGTCTGCACCGATGTTCAGGCCCATGACCTTATCCACTTCCTCGGACTTGGCAGAAAGCATGATCACGGGGAAGTCGTGCTTTTCTCTCAGCTTCATAGTCATGGTGATACCGTCCATACGGGGCATCATAATGTCTACGATGGCCAGATGGATCTCTTCCCGGTCCAGGACTTCCAGGCCTTCCATGCCGTCAGCAGCCATGAAAACCTGGTATCCCTGGCTTTTCAGGTAGATACCCACTCCTTCTCTGATATCTTTGTCATCCTCCACGATTAAAATGTGATTCATTTCCATGATGTTTTCTCCTACTGTTTTATGATGTAAATATAAATTACAATATTAAAAAGTGACGTGTGTAAAAACGAAAGATTTTCTTAATAATTATGAATAAAAACTTTCACAGTATTGTTTCCGGTCACTTATCCTGAAAAAAGTTTTTAATCCGGTCCATTCTTGTGGTCATAGAGGCCAGAAGGGCGTCCAGGATCACAAGGGCGGCCATAGATTCTACCACTACCACGGCCCGGGGAACAATGATAGGGTCGTGACGGCCTTTGATCCGGATTTCTATAGGTTCACCCTGACGGTTTACGGTTTCCTGAAGAGCGGCTATGGAAGGAGTTGGCTTAAAGGCTGCACGAAAGACAATGGGAGCTCCATCGCTGATCCCCCCGGTGATGCCGCCGGAATGATTGGTCTTCTTTATGAGATTTCCCTGTTCGTCTACTCCGTAGGCGTCGTTATTTTCCAGACCATTTGATCTGGCGGCAGCCATGCCGGAGCCGATCTCAAAGCCCTTTACTGCTCCGATGGAAAGGATTGCTTTTGCCAGAGCAGCGTCCAGCTTATCAAAAGCCGGTTCTCCAAGACCGACAGGTACACCTGTGATGACACATTCTACCATGCCTCCCAGGGAATTGGTCTCTTTCATGGCCTGTTCCAGACATTCCTGAGCCTTCCGGGCTGCCTGGGCATCAGGCATATACAAAGGATTCCTGAAAATCTCTTCCTTGTCGAAACGTGCATGGTCAATGGTTACAGGGCCGATGGAACAGGTGTAGGCGCAGAGGGAAATCTCCAGTTCTTCTAAAATCTTGGAGGCCACAGCCCCTGCAGCTACTCTTCCAATGGTCTCTCTTCCGGAGGAACGCCCCCCTCCCCGGTAATCCCGGAAACCATATTTCCGGTCATAGTTCAGATCCGCATGCCCGGGACGGTAATAATTGGCAATATCGCTGTAGTCCCTGGAGCGCTGGTCTGTATTGGGTACCATAAGAGAAATGGGAGTACCAGTGGTTTTTCCTTCAAACACTCCGGAGAGGATCTGCACCTGGTCAGCCTCCTGGCGTTTGGTGGTGAAGCGGGACTGACCGGGTTTTCTCCGATTGAGAAATTTCTGGATATCTTCTTCTTCAAGAGGCAAACCTGCAGGACAGCCGTCTATGACTACGCCGATAGCTTTTCCGTGGGATTCCCCCCAGGTAGTGATTTTGAAAATGTTGCCGAATGTAGATCCGTTCATGATTTTCCCTCCTTTTAAACGAAACTGTATATCAGGATCGCAGCAATACCCTGCAGGATCAGGATTGCCGGAAGTCCCAGGGCAAATTTGGCATGCTGGGTCTTATGGTGAAAGAAACGCATGCCCAGAATGGCCCCTACTGAGCCGCCACAGATGGCAATGCCAAGAAGGGTTTTCTCTGAGATACGCCACTGGTGGTTTTTTGCCTTTCTTTTATCAATGCCGAAACAGACAAAAGCCAGAATATTTATAAATGTAAGATACATAAAAAGGTTGTTTAATGAGATCAAAACAGCTCCTCCTTTGTGTTCTGGGTCATAACAGGATAGTCTCAGGGATCCGGAGCTCTCCTGCCAGATTTTTATAAAAGTATTTTTCAATTTCATCCCGTTTCCGGAAATTTCCCAGAAGCCACATGATCTTGGTCACCACTGCCTCTGTGCTCATATCGTAGGCCTGAAATACTCCTGCCTTTAAGGCAGCGTGACCGGTTTCATAGACAGACAGATCACTGCCCTCATAGGGACATTGGCTTTTCACGACCACCACCATACCCTGGCGGATCACCTTTTCCAGATCTTCCATGACTTGGGAAGAAAGAGAAGGGATGCCTCCCAGGCCAAAGGCTTCGATGACCAGTCCCCGGTAGCCCTGAGCGAAAAGAAGCTGGAAGATCCTTCCGTCAAAGCCAGGGACCAGCTTAATGAGGAACACTTTTTTCTCTAATCCCTCTTTCAGCCTGCAGGGCCCTGTGAGTCTGGGAACATAAGATGCCTGAAGATCCAGCCCCCGGGAGTTGATCTCTCCGATATAGGGATAATTGATGCTTTCAAAGGCGTGAAAGCTGGTGGTGCGGACTTTTGAAGCCCTGGTGCCCAGGATTACTTTCCGGTTAAAAGCCAGAAAAATCCCGGGGATGGAACTGGCTGCCATATGGATGGCGCAGCGGCAGTTTTCCACTGCGTCGGCCAGAGGATTCAGGATAGAGAGCTGGCTTCCGGTAAGCACCACCGGTATGGGGATATTGGGCAGCATAAAGGACAGCACAGAAGAGGTGTAGGCCATGGTATCTGTGCCGTGAAAGATGACGATACCGTCATAAACCCGATGCTTTTCGTAGATGGTTTCTGCCAGGGTCTGCCAGTTTTCCGGCTGGATATTGGCGCTGTCCAGCTGGAACAGTTCCAGAAAGTCTACCTGGTACAAGTCAATGATGTCGGATATATAGGTCAGGATATCCTGACCGGACAGACCAGGTACAAGTCCTTTTTCATCCTGGATACACGCCAGGGTTCCTCCGGTGGTGATGATCAATAGTTTTTTCTTCATGATATGCCTCTGATTTTTTGATTTGATATTTTAAGGTCATTCCCCTTCCCAGCGTCCGGAGGCGCCGCAGGGAAGGGCCAATCCTGTCTGTGTTACAGGAAGACCGATCTCCTGGGATTCCACTTTGCCGTGGAATTTTTTCAGCTCCACGGAGAGCATGTAGGTAAGTACAGCCGGAGCCAGCCCGGTGGTGTAGGAATTCAGCAGGAAGAACAGGGGCTTCTCTGAGAGGATCTGGACGCACAGCTGTATCAGATGATGGATGTTATCCTCGATTTTCCAGATTTCTCCTTTGGGACCTCTTCCGTAGGAGGGAGGATCCATGATGATCCCGTCATAAGTATTTCCCCGTCGGATTTCCCGCTCTACAAATTTTACACAGTCGTCTACCAGCCAGCGGATGGGGGCGTCTTTCAGCCCTGAGGAAACAGCATTTTCCCTGGCCCAGGTGACCATGCCCTTGGAGGCATCCACATGGGTGACGCTGGCCCCTGCGGCAGCTGCTGCTAAAGTAGCTCCTCCGGTATAGGCAAAGAGGTTCAGCACCTTTACCGGCCGGCCGGCGTTTCGGATCTTTTCCGAGAACCAGTCCCAGTTTACGGCTTGTTCCGGGAAGAGACCGGTATGTTTGAAACTGAAAGGCTTCAGATTAAAGGTAAGGTCTTTGTAGTGGATCTTCCACTGTTCAGGAAGATCAAAAAATTCCCATTCTCCGCCGCCCTTTTTGCTTCTGTGATAATGTCCGTTAGGGTGTTTCCATCCTGTATTGGCCCTGGGGGTGTTCCAGATGACCTGGGGATCCGGACGAACTAAAAGGTATTTTCCCCATCTTTCCAGCTTTTCACCGCCGGAAGTATCGATTACTTCATAGTCTTTCCATTTATCTGCGATCCACATATAGAATCCTTTCTTTTTCTTTCTTTTTAAGGTCAGGGTCAAAAGATATCCTAACCTCATGATATCATTTTCTGACATGGATAGTATAACAGAAGGAAAAAATACAGGCAACCCGGCAGAGGAATTTATGCAGTCATTCAACTATGAGGCCGGACAGAAGAAAACTGACGTAAGCTTGCTTGCAGAAGTCTTTTCTTTCTTCTTTATGCATACATTGAGTTAGCAGACAATCTTTTGATTAATGCGACAGATCCTATTGGTTTAGGAGGTGTGCCATGTATGAGACTTTAAAAGAGAAAGAACTTTGCCGGATCCTGGATACGGATCCCCGGAAGGGGCTGACACAGGAGGAGGCGGACCGGCGCCTAAAGAGCCAGGGAGAAAACGTTTTGAAAAAGGGCAAAGAAAAAACCATCTGGGATATGATACAGGAGCAGATCAATGACCCTATGATCTTTATCCTTTTTGTTGCGGCTGCAATCTCTATGCTCCTGCGGGAATTCAGCGATACAGGGATCATTCTGGCGGTGATCTTTCTAAATACTGCTATCGGCGTATTTCAGGAAGGAAAAGCCGTGAAAGCTATGGAGGCCCTAAAAAAGATCACTGCTCCCGAGGCTCTTGTAAAAAGAGGCGGAGAATACCGGAAGATACCGGCTGCCCATCTGGTAAAGGGAGATCTGGTGAAGGTGGAGGCGGGAGCGCAGGTGCCGGCGGATATCCGGCTTTTAAGAGTAAGAGGCTTGTCTGCAGATGAGTCTGCTCTTACAGGAGAATCTCTTCCTGTGCAGAAGACCTGTCTGCCGCTGGAACCAGGGCTGCCTGCAGCGGAGAGACGAAATATGCTTTTTATGTCTTCCCAGATCATGAAAGGCAGCGGAGAAGGCCTGGTTATTGCCACAGGGATGGATACAGAACTGGGAAAAATCGCTCACATGATCAACCAGGTTACCGGGGAGCATACCCCTCTGCAGAAGCGACTGGGAGACCTGGGGAAGATCCTGAGCATTACTGCAGTGGGGTTCTGCCTGGCTTTGTTTTTGCTGGGGCTTTTCCAGCACAGGGATATGCTGCAGATGCTCCTTCTGGCTATATCTCTGGCTGTAGCGGCTATACCTGAGGGCCTGCCGGCAGTAGTGACCATAGTCCTTGCCCTGGGAGTGGGGCGGATGGTGAAGGTGAATACCATTATCCGGAAACTGCCTGCAGTGGAAACTCTGGGATCCGTGGGGGTGGTCTGTTCAGACAAAACAGGCACCCTTACGGAAAATCACATGCGGGTAACCCAGATTTATGCCAACGATATGATCCTGCCGGTTTCTAAAGTGAGAAAACGGGAATTTCCACGGCTGACAGAAGGCTTTCTCCTTTGTAATAACAGCATACTGGGAAAGCAGGAAATCGGAGATGCTACGGAACTGGCTCTGCTTCATATGGGAAAGGATATGGGGTATGACCGGGAGAGATTGCTGGAACAGTATCCCCGGACTTTTGAGATCCCCTTTGATTCAGAAAAAAAATACATGATCAGTGTACATAAAGACAGCGGTCATGAAACTGTCTATGTAAAAGGGGCCTGTGATTATCTGCTGGAAAAATGTGACTACGTACAGATTTCGGATCGGCAGGAACCTATGACTCAGGCCAGAAAGATGAAGATCCGTCTTGCCATGGAGCAGATGGCAAAAGAAGGGCTGCGGATCCTGGCTTTGGCCTATCGGGAAAGAGCAGAGGAAAAAACGGAGGCCGGCCTTATGCGGGGACTGGTTTTTGCGGGAATGGCGGGAATGATCGATCCTCCAAGAAAAGAAGCGGTTTCTTCTGTAAAAATATTGAAAAAAGCAGGGGTTAAAGTAGCTATGATCACAGGGGACTATAAGGAAACAGCTTTTGCCATCGCTAAAAAGATCGGCATTGCGGACTCTGTGGAACAGTGTATGACAGGCAGTGAAATAGACAGCCTGAGTTCTGAGGCCTTTCGCCGGAAGATCCCCCATATCCGGGTTTTTGCAAGGGTCACTCCAGCTCATAAAGTGAAGATCGTCAAAGGCTTCCAGGAAGCAGGGCAGATCGTGGCTATGACCGGAGATGGAGTGAATGACGCCCCATCTCTCCGGGCTGCGGATATTGGCATTGCTATGGGAAAGAACGGTACCGATGTAGCCAAAAATGCGGCAGATATGATCCTGACAGATGACAATTTCGCTACTATTGAAAAAGCTATGGAAGAAGGAAGAAGCATTTATGTAAACATTAAGAAGGCCATTCTTTTTCTGCTTTCTTCTAATTTCGGGGAGATCCTGACCATGTTCGGGGCAGTTCTTCTGGGATTGCCGGCACCGCTAAAGGCAAGCCATATCCTATGGGTGAACCTGATCACCGATTCTCTTCCGGCTCTGGCACTGGGAGTGGATAAGAATGACGCAAAAGCCCTGATGCGAAAGAAACCCAGAGATCCCCAAGAAGGGATCTTTGCTCACGGAGGCTGGCTTTTTACAGTTTTTTACGGAATACTAATAGGAAGCATTACCCTTTACGCCTTCCATCTGGGAGGCCAGACCTATGCTTTTACGGTCTTGGGGATTTCCCAGCTTTTCCATGCCTGGGGGATGCGGGATCGGGAGCGGTCTATATTCCGGATGCACCATCTGGAAAATCCATTTATGATCCTGGCCTTTTTCCTGGGGATATTCTTACAGGTGCTGGTCACAGAGGTTCCCTGGCTGGTGGTAGCTTTCGGTACCAAGCAGTTATCTTTGGGAGAATGGCAGCTTCTTTTGGGAATCTCCGTCCTGCCTTTGGTGTTTCATGAACTGCTCCTTCTCCCGGGAAAACTGCTGGGCCTTCATAAAAATCAGTAATTTTGCAGGATGAAGGACGTGAAGTTGCATATAAAAAAGAAAAAACCACTGTTTTTACAGTGGAAACCCACAAAAATGCAAGAAAGACTTGACACCATATCATATGCCGGATACAATAGGAACCAGTGAAATCATAAAAGACCAGGAGGAAAGCCATGACACCGTACAGAGAACTTAGCAAAGAACAGTTACAGGCCATGAAAGGCGATTTAGAAAAACAGTTTGAAGAAGTGAAAGCCAAGGGATTAAACCTTGATATGTCCAGAGGAAAACCTTGCAAAGAGCAGTTAAATCTGTCTATGGGGATGCTGGAAGAGTTAAAGAGTACTGATAAGCTGAAATGCGAAACCGGCATTGACTGCCGTAACTACGGGCTTCTGGAAGGTATTCCCGAGGCCAGAAGACTTCTGGGAGAAATGACAGAGGTTGCTCCGGAACATATCATCATCTTCGGAAATTCCAGCCTGAATGTGATGTTTGATACAGTTTCCCGTTCCATGACCCACGGTGTCTGCGGCAGCACTCCATGGTGCAGGCTGGATAAAGTAAAATTTTTATGTCCCGTTCCCGGATATGACCGTCATTTCCGGATTACAGAGTATTTCGGCATTGAGATGATCAATGTGCCAATGACTCCTACCGGCCCGGATATGGATATGGTAGAGGAACTGGTAAGTTCTGACCCTGCCATCAAAGGTATCTGGTGTGTGCCCAAGTATTCCAACCCTCAGGGAATTACTTATTCTGCAGAGACAGTAAAGAGATTTGCCAGACTGAAACCAGCAGCAGAAGACTTCCGTATTTTCTGGGATAATGCTTACTGCATCCATCATCTCTATGACGAACATCAGGACTTTCTGGTGGAGATTCTGGATGAATGTGAGAAAGCAGGAAATCCGGATATGGTTTATAAATTTGTTTCTACTTCAAAAGTTACTTTCCCGGGCTCCGGAATTGCCGCAGTTGCAGCTTCACCCAGGAATCTGGCGGATATTAAAGAACATATGACTGTGCAGACCATTGGCCATGATAAAATCAACCAGCTTCGCCATGTACGCTTCTTCGGCGGCATTGTGGGTATGCATAAGCATATGAAGAAACACGCAGAAATCCTCCGCCCGAAATTCGAGGCAGTGGAAAATACACTGGAGCAGGAACTGGGGGGAGCCCAGATCGGTACCTGGACCAAACCAATGGGAGGCTACTTTATTTCTTTTGACGCACTGGAAGGCTGTGCGAAGAAAATCGTAGCAAAGGCAGCAGAAGCCGGACTGAAAATGACAGAAGCCGGCGCTACCTATCCATATGGGATTGATCCCCAAGACAGCAATATCCGTATTGCTCCAAGCTTTCCGTCACTGGAAGAGCTGCAGCTGGCAACAGAAATTTTTGTTCTCAGTGTGAAGCTGGTAAGTATTGATAAAATACTGGAGGAAAAGTAAACGGGGTTGCCGCTCCGTCAGGAATTTTAAGGCGCTGTGAAGACTCACGGCGCCCCTTTTGTATTCTGAAAGAAACATGAGATTTCTCCCGGATACGGGGTTGGTATGAAAGAAAATTTGTGCTATACTGAAACGAAACAGCGAGAGTTGAAAAGGGGTAAGAAATATGGCAAAAAAGAAAGCTAAGAAAGGAAAATACAAAAAAGCAAAGAAGATCATACTGGGTGTTCTTATCGGATATGTGGCTATTTTAGTCATTGCCTACGGCATCGGAGTGTTTTATTATTCCAGCCGCTTTTTGTCAGGCACAGAGATCAACGGTATGGATTGTTCAGGAAAAACTGTAGAAGAAGTGGAAAACAACATGGAAAGCCAGATTGCTTCTTATCAATTGGTTTTAAAGGAACGAGGGGATAAAAGCGAAACTATCAGTGCTTCCCAGATCAGTATGGAATACATAAGCGACGGAAAAATACAGGAATTAAAAGAACAGCAGAATCCGTTTGCCTGGTTCTTAGCCTTTGCAAGACAGCAGGATTATACTTTGTCTGCTACCACTTCCTATGATGAAACTGCATTGAACGCAGCGGTGGATGCTCTGGACTGCTTTAAGGAAGAAAATGTTGTCCAGCCAGTAGACGCTCATCTGGAAGTACAGGACGGCCAGTATGTGATCGTGGAGGAAACTCAGGGAACAGCTCTTGACAGCGATAAGGTAAAAGAGGCGGTGAAAAACGCCATCGACAGCGGCGAGAGCCTTCTGGACCTAGATCAGGCCGGCTGCTACATAGAGCCATCGGTTCTCAGTACAGACGAGAATCTGGCAAAACAGAGGGACGAGGGAAACAAACTTCTTACCGTGACCGTGACGATTGATTTTTCGGACAGGCAGGAGGTTATTGATGCTGATGTGATGAAGGACTGGCTGACTACCAATGAGGAAGGCGCTGTAGATCTGGACCGGACCAAGGTGAGGGAGTATGTGCAGCAGCTTCAGTATGAGTATGATACCTTTGGCAGTTCCAGAGAGTTTACCACCTCTTCCGGCCAGACCATCACAGTCAGCGGAGGAGATTACGGCTGGCTGATCGCACCGAATGATACCACTACCAAAATCATAGATACCATCAAGAGCGGACAGTCCCAGACCATTGAACCGGAATACACCTATACCGGATACTGCCGGGACACCAATGATATCGGAAATACTTATGTGGAGATCAGCCTGGATCAGCAGCATATGTGGTTCTATAAAGACGGACAGCTGATCGTGGAGACAGATGTGGTTACCGGCTGCCACAATAAAGGCTGGGATACCAAAACCGGCGTTTATGCGATCATGTATAAGGAGCGTGACGCCACATTAGTAGGAGAGGGATACAATTCCGCAGTGTCCTACTGGATGCCTTTCTATGCAAATGTAGGAATCCATGACGCAAGCTGGAGATCCAGCTTCGGAGGTTCCATTTACTTAAACAATGGTTCTCATGGCTGTGTGAATACGCCTACGGAGAATGCCGCAACAATTTACAATAATATCGAGAAGGGAGTTCCTGTAGTAGTATATTAAAGATACCAGGGGCAAAAGGAGTTAGGATATGAATATAGTAGTTTTAGCAGGAGGAAACAGTACAGAGAGAGCGGTTTCCATTGTTTCCGGAAAAGGAGTCTGCACAGCTCTTCGGGAGAGAAATCACAGAGCAATCCTCATAGACGCTTATTTCGGCCGGGAAAAACTGGAGGAAGATCTCTTCCCCGCAGAATATGATGTGGAAAAAGAAGCTGCATGGATGGAGGGAAAAAGCCGGGAACTGGAAGAAACCATGAAAGAGCGGAAAGAGTTCTTCGGTCCTTATGTGCTGGATATCTGTACAAAGGCGGACATTGTATTTCTGGCTCTTCACGGAGCCAACGGAGAGGACGGAAAGGTCCAGTCCGTACTGGATCTTATGGGAATCCCTTATACCGGTTCGGATCCTTTAAGCAGCGCTATGGCTATGGACAAAGGGATTACCAAGGTGATCTTTGAGGCTGCAGGGGTTCCTACACCAAAGGGAGTTACTCTGGAAAAGAAAACCTGTACTTCCAGACTGGCAGACTACGGTATGGATTTTCCGGTGATTGTAAAGCCCTGCTGCGGAGGCTCCAGCGTGGGAGTGTGTATTGCCAAGGACCAGAAAGAGTATGAAATGGCTCTGGCAGAGGCTTTTTCTTATGAAAATGAAGTTGTGGTAGAACAGTTTATCCAGGGCCGGGAATTTTCCGTGGCAGTGGTAGACGGAAAGGCCTATCCTGTCATCGAGATCGCCCCTTTAGAAGGGTTCTATGACTATAAAAATAAATACCAGGAAGGCTCCTGTGTGGAGACCTGCCCTGCAGATATTTCTGTAATGCTCACCAAGGAAATGCAGAACTATGCGGAACTGGGCTACAAGGCCCTTCATCTTCAGGCATATGCCAGACTGGACTTTATTATGGACGAAGAGGGAAATATGTACTGTCTTGAGGCAAACACCCTGCCGGGAATGACGCCTACCAGTCTGATCCCTCAGGAAGCAAAGGTTATCGGGATCAGCTATCCCCGGCTTTGTGAAAAACTTATAGAGGTCTCATTAAATAAGTATCGTTAGGGGGAAACAGGCAATGAAGAATCTGACGTTGGAGCATATTGCCGAAGCATGCAAAGGGATTTATAAAGGTTCTGAGGCAGATAAGACCAGAGAGGTTACCGGAATTTTCACAGACAGCAGGAAGATCCGGGAAGGAAGTCTTTTCGTGCCTATCAAAGGGGCAAGGGCAGACGGTCATGATTTTATAGAAGGCGTTATGGAAAAGGGCGCTCTGGCCACTCTTTCCGAGAAGGATCTGGGAGAAAAGCCTTATCCCTATATTCAGGTGGAATCTTCTCTCCAGGCAGTAAAGGATATGGCAGAGTATTATCTGAAGCAGCTGAAAATCCCGGTGGTGGGAATTACCGGAAGTGTGGGAAAGACAAGTACCAAGGAAATGATTGCCTCAGTACTTTCTCAGAAATATAAGGTGCTGAAGACCCAGGGAAACTTTAATAATGAACTGGGACTGCCCCTTACCGTGTTCAATCTTAGGGAAGAACATGAGATGGCAGTGCTGGAAATGGGGATCAGTGATTTCGGAGAAATGCACCGGCTGGCCAAGATCGCAAGACCGGATACCTGTGTGATCACAAACATCGGCTTGTGCCATTTGGAATTCCTAAAGTCCAGAGACGGAATTTTAAAAGCTAAGACTGAGATTTTCGACTTCCTCAGAGAGGATGGACATATTGTTTTAAACGGTGATGACGATAAGCTGGTGACAGTAAAAGAAGTAAAGGGGATCCGTCCTGTATTTTTCGGACTGGAGAACCATCAGGGAATCTGGGCAGACCAGGTACAGCCGGAAGGTCTTCGGGGAATTTCCTGCCGGATCCATATGGGAGAAGATTCCTTCCAGGTTCTGATCCCCGTGCCGGGACGGCATATGGTATATAATGCCCTGGCAGCAGCAGCTGTGGGACAGATCTACGGCCTTTCAAAAGAGGAGATCAAAGAAGGAATCCAGAGTCTCCAGCCGGTAAGCGGCAGATTCCACATTATCCATACAGATAGGTATACTATTATTGATGACTGTTACAATGCAAATCCGGTTTCCATGAAAGCTTCTCTGGACGTCCTTTCCGACGCCCTTGGCCGGAAGGTAGCTATCCTGGGAGACATGGGAGAATTGGGAGAGGATCAGGTGGATATGCACCGGGAAGTGGGAGTGTACGCCGCTTCCAGAAATATTGATGTGCTCCTCTGTGTGGGAGGGTTATCTGCCTATATGGCAGAGGCCGCCCAGCTTACAGCCCCTGCAAAGGAGATCCGGCATTTTACTTCTAAGGAGGAACTGCTGGATGAACTTCCCCGTATCCTGGAACAGGGGGACAATGTTTTAGTGAAGGCTTCCCACTTTATGGAGTTTGGAAAAATCCTGGAAGCTCTTCAATAATAAATTTTCGGAAGTTTTCCACTGCCGGAGGAATATAGACCTGGTCGTTGCTGACCATATAGATATTCCTCTGGGCAGTGGAATTTTTTATTCGGATTTTTTTGATATCCAGATGATCCAGCAGATCCATTTCCGGTACAATGGAAATTCCGAAATTTTTTGCTGTCAGGCCGGCAATGACCTGGTCTTCCTCTGTTTCGTAGGCGATCTGTGGGGATTTCCCGATTTTTTTAAAGAGCCGGTCTATGTCATAGCGTACCCCGGAACCCTGGGAAAAATAAATATAGGGATAGGGAAGGGTCTGTTCCAGATCAGCTTCCTCATACCGGGCCAGGGGATGGTCTTTGGGAACAATGAGCACTAGCTGCTGGCCGGCTACAGGAACACAGCTAAGGCCTTTATCCTTTGCAGGATAAGAGGAAAAGACCAGATCAAAATGCCGGGATTTCAGCCCTTCCAGAAGTTCACAGGTAACTCCTGTATGGAAAGTAAAGCGGACAGGCACATCCCTGTGGCCTTTCAGAAATTTTTCTGCCAGAGCCGGCAGCCAGCTTATTCCCAGTACCCGGAGAAAGCCCAGCCGTATGGTTCCGGCTCCCTGGGCTCCTTGCCGGAGCATTTCTACTCCGGAATCCAGAGTCTTTAAGGCATTTTCCGCATAATCCAGAAACTGCTCCCCAAAACAGGTAAGGGTGGTATTCCTGCCGGATTTTTCAAAAAGTGGAACGCCCAGTTCCGCCTCCAGCTGACTGATGGCGTGGCTGAGACTGGGCTGGGCAATGCAGAGCTGTTCTGCGGCTTTGGTATAATGCCTGGTGTGTGCCAGTTCTACAAAATACCGGAGATGAAAAAGATTCATAGGGCTACCTCCTTTTTCTTTATCCTACTACAAATTATAGATAAAATCTATTGTTTGATTTAAATTATTCATTTGATTTTAAGGAAAAAGAAATCTATGATATCTGAAGAAAGAGATCAGAAAGATCTGCTGAAAAGAAAGGAAATTATGCTTTATGGAAAAGAGAAAAGTACAGGTCAGAGGGGAACTGGCACTGATCCCCTTAATCTTTGTAAACAGCTTTGCGGTAGTGCTGATGTTGTATTCCGGATCGGGGATTTCCGCCATATCCAGTGTGCCCTATGCCTTTAACCAGGTGCTTCCCCAGGTTTCCCTGGGAACCTGGACCTATATATTCCAGGCACTTTTAGTCGGGGCTCTGTTTATTCTCCGGGGGAGGATACATCTGCCATATCTGCTCAGCTTTGTGGTAGGCTTTTTCTTCGGAATAGCCGTGGATCTCCATGGAGCGTGGATCGGACTGCTGCCAAAGGGGATTTCCTTCCAGATTTTATACTTCTGTATCAGCTACCTGCTGATCTGCTTTGGCATTGCCCTGGCAAACCGGTGTAAGATGCCCATTGTACCTACGGATCTTTTTCCACGGGAATTTTCTCAGATTACAGGATTTACCTATTCCAGAGTAAAAATCTGCTTTGATGTGTCTTGTCTGGCCCTGACCGTCTTTATGACCTGGACCTTCCTGGGCCATGTAAAGGGGCTGGGGATCGGAACCGTTCTTGCTGCTTTTACCATGGGAAAAGTTATCGGGTGGATCGGAGACTGGATGGACCGGCATGTGGAATTTGTTTCCTGCATGGAGAACAGAGATCTGAAAAGAAAGAGACATAGAAAACAAATATCCTTTGGAAGAATATAAAAAGAAGAAGCCGTCAAATTAATCAAAGCCGAGAATATTTATACATTTTATTCCCGCAAGCAACGAGCCAAGCGGACATGCTGGCATGTCCATTTGGCGACTGCTGCGAGGGTCTTTGACTACTGACATATGTTTCATGCGACAGCTTCTTCTTTTTTCTTATGCTGCTGTCTGATGTTTTTCCAGCATTTTCAGGATCACTTTTTGGGTATACTGTCCTAAATGCTTTTTGTCTTCTTTTGAGAGCTGATCAGGATAGATCGGATCTCCGTATTCTACCACTACCTTGCAGGGACGGATCTTAGGAAGGTGGGCTTCAAAGATCTCCGCCGAATTATGGATCGCTATGGGAATAACAGGACATCCGGTTTTGGTGGAAATCTTAAAGCTTCCTTCATGGAAGGGGAGGAGTTCCAGTTCATTGTCTCCTTTGTTTCTGGTGCCTTCCGGAAAGATACAGATGGATATGCCGTTTTTGACCTCCTCTATGGCGGTTAATATGGTTTTCAGACCTTCTTTGATGTCCTTCCGGTTCAGAAAGAGGCAGTGAAGATACCGCATCCAGTTAGAAAGAAGAGGAATGGGCTCCATTTCTTTTTTGGCAATATAACCTGTGGTACCCGGACAGAGGACATAGGTGAGGAGAATGTCAAAATAACTTCGGTGGTTTCCAATATATAAAACCGCCTGGTCTGTTGGAACCTTTTCATGACCCAGGATGGTGATATCTGCTCCGGTAACTTTCAGGATCAGCCGGAACACAGCCTGGATGATCCTGAGAGAACTGATATCCTTCTTCTTCTGGTTAAATTTTCCCAGGATCCACTCGCCAAAGAGTATGGGAATTGACAAGATCAAATACCCCACCACAATAATACAGATAATGATAAATCGAATCATAATATTCAGTCCTTCGCAAAATATATTTTCTATACCAAATGGTATAGAAGCCTGATATTCCTCTATTATAATAAGTCTGTGTAAAATCCGCAAGGAAAAATAGGTATATTTTTCGTGAACCCCGCATAAATTAGGGATAAGGTTGACGAAATGAGGGCGGCAGGAAAATTGAAGAGATATGGTGCAGGAATTCTGCTTTTTTTGGTCCTTTGCTGCCTCCTGGGAGGCTGCAGTATCGAGAAGGTCCGGGCAGGGGACGGAGTAAAACCGGAGTACACAGTGATGAAGGAGGAAGACTATCCGGAAAAGGTAAAAGAACTGATCAGTGAAAACAGGGAAGAGGAGTTTCAGATGACGTATCAGGACCAGGGATATCTTTATCTGCTGAAGGGATACGGAAAACAGGAAACCGGCGGCTACAGTATTCAGATTGAAGATCTGTCTTTGTGGGAAAATGCCATTCATCTCAAGACCGTACTGATGGGACCTGAGAACCAGGAAGAACTGACAGACGAGCCTTCCTACCCCTGTCTGGTGGTAAAGATGAAGTATCGGGAAGAGCCGGTGATTTTTGAATAGAAAAGGGGTAATTGTGTGGAACTGATAACGAAAAAAATGCATATGCTGGAGAGAAAATGTCAGGCAGTGAGCCAGATTACTTTTGATGAGGATATGAATGTACCGGATATAAAGCCGGATATGGGACGGATGATCCAGAAAAAAGGAAATATCCAGATCGAAGATATTCAGATTACAGAGGGAAAGGCGTATATTACAGGAGCTTTACAGGTATTTCTTCTCTACGTCAGTGACTGCGAAGAGAGGAATATTGAAAGCCTGATGGGAAATCTTCCCCTGGGGGAAAATCTCAATCTGGAAGGGCTGGAAAATGGGGATAAGGTTCAGTTAAAGTGGGAGATCGAGGACCTTACGGTACATTTTATTAATTCCAGAAAACTGAATATTAAAGCCCTGGTGACTTTTACCGCCTACGCAGAAGAGGTAAAAGAAACGGAACTGCCCATCGGAGTGGAAGACCCGGATATTTCACAGAAAAAAGAAGAGCTTTCTGTCATGGGAACAGCCATACATAAAAAAGATACTATGCGGGTAAAGGAGGATATCAGTCTGGCCTCTAATAAACCGGATATTTATCAGCTTCTGTGGAATACTGTGGAGATCCGGGGACTGGATATCCGAACGGAACAGGATAAGGTAGCGGTAAAGGGAGAACTTTTTGTCTTTATCCTGTACCGGGGAAATGACGATAATAATTCCCTTCAGTGGCTGGAGCATTCTCTGCCTTTCTACCAGGAACTGGAATGCCCCGGATGCAGCACAGATATGATCCCAAATGTGGAAGTTTCTATGGCCCAAAATGATCTGAAGGTAAAGCAGGACGAAGACGGGGAAGAGCGAATGATCGGAGTAGATGTAGTCCTGGAGTTGGAAATGAACATCTATGAGGAAGAAGAAATTTCCCTTCTTCTGGACGTCTATACTCCTGCCAGAGACTGTCAGGCACTTCGGGAGGAAAAAAGACTGGAAAGTCTGCTGGTGAAAAATTTTTCTAAGTGCAAGGTCAGCGACCGGGTAAAGACAGAGAACAGCCAGGGAAAGATCCTTCAGATATGCCACAGCGATGGGAATGTAAAGATTGATGAAACCAGCATTACGGACAGGGGAATACTGGTAGAGGGAATTGTCCAGGTACGGATCCTGTATATTATCAGTGATGATGAGATGCCCTTCTATTCTATGGAAACCATGATTCCCTTCTCCCATCTTATTGAGGCCCCGGGCATATTCCAGGACTGTACCTACCATCTGCGCACAGACCTGGAACAGCTTTCTACCACAATGATAGACAGTGATGAGATCGAGGTGAAGATCATCATTAATCTCAATGCCCTGGTACTGAAAGGCACGAAAATAGGGATTATACGGGGGATTGAGGAGAAGGAGCTGGACCGGGAAAAATTAAGCAGTATGCCGGGGATCGTAGGCTACCAGGTACAGCCGGGAGATACACTCTGGGATATTGCAAAGAAGTTTTATACCACCATAGAGACCATTGTTCAGCTGAACCATCTGGAGGACCGGGAAATCAGACCCTATGATACACTGATTCTTATGAAAAAGGTGGAAGGTTGACTAAAAAAGCTGAAACACACAGATAAGAAGAACATAAGGAGAGTATTCTGTGAGAAGCCGGGAGGAAAACCCCGGATTTCCCAGGATACTCTCTTTTTTGCTGCCTTTATTCCTGCGATCAGCGAGCCAAGCGGACATGCTTTAATCGCAGCAAGTTTGATGCCCCGTTTGGTCCCATCTGGGTATTTGACTTTTAGGTGTAAGATTCCCTGTTGAAAAATGCCTTTATTTCCGCTAGAATGGAATGTATTAGAAAGGATACAATATACAGGAGATAAGAGGGAGGAACTATCATGAGATTAAGAGCGCTGGCCAAGATTAATCTGGGATTGGATGTTTTGGGAAAGAGAGAAGACGGATATCATGAGCTGCGGATGATCATGCAGACCATTAATATGTATGACCAGCTGGAAATAGAAATCTGCCAGGACCCGGGAATCCATATTTCAACCAATCTTCCTTTTATTCCAACAAATGAAAATAACCTGGTATATAAAGCTGCAAAGCTTCTGATGGATGAATTCCAGATTTCCCAGGGAATCACCGTGGAGCTGCAGAAATTTATTCCAGTTGCTGCTGGCATGGCAGGGGGAAGTTCTGATGCGGCTGCCACAATGATCGGAGTTAATCGTCTTTTTGACCTGGGTCTTTCTGTAAAGGAACTGATGGAAAGAGGAGTAAAGGTGGGAGCGGATGTTCCCTACTGCCTCCTGCGGGGAACTGCTCTTGCTGAAGGAATTGGCGATAAACTCCGTTCTCTTCCCGCATGTCCCGGCTGTTATGTGCTGATCGGCAAGCCGGGGATCAGCGTTTCCACAAAATTTGTCTATGAAAATCTTCATGCGGATGAGCTGGAAGAGCACCCTAATATTGACGGCATACTGGAGGCCATTCAGTGGCATAACCTGTATAAGATTGCTGATCTGATGGGAAATGTGCTGGAGACAGTGACCATTCCAAAATATCCGGTGATTCAGGAGATCAAAGACCATATGAAAGACCACGGAGCTTTGAACGCCCTTATGAGCGGCAGCGGTCCTACGGTATTCGGGCTTTTTGATGATAAGCATACGGCCCAGCAGGCCTGTGAGGCCCTTCGTGCCAGCCATCTGGCAAAGACGGTTTTCTTGACTACAGTTTTTAACAACGGAGGAAGGAGGAAATAAACATGGAGCTGGAAATGCATATGGATGAATATCTGCCCTTAAGGGATGTGGTGTTCAACACCCTTAGGGCGGCGATTTTAAAAGGGGAACTGAAACCGGGAGAGCGGCTGATGGAAATTGCCCTGGCAGACAAGCTGGGAGTAAGCAGGACTCCTATCAGAGAGGCAATCCGAAAGCTGGAGCTGGAAGGTCTGGTGGTCATGGCTCCCAGAAAAGGAGCCAAGGTGGCCTCTATCACAGAGAGAGACCTGAATGATGTGCTTGAAGTGCGAAAGGGCATGGAAGTACTGGCGGTTTCCCTGGCCTGCCAGCGGATCACCAAGGAAGAACTGGATAAGCTGGACGAGATAGAAGGAAAGTTTCAGGGCCAGATCGAGGCAGGAAATCTGACAGAACTGGCAGAACTGGATGTGGAATTTCATGAGACCATCTATAAGGCCACAAACAATCAGAGGCTGGTACAGCTTTTGAACAATCTCCGGGAGCAGATGTACCGCTACCGGGTAGAGTATCTGAAAGACATTGCAGTCCGCCGGACCCTGGCAGACGAACACCGTTCCATCTGCGAGGCCCTCCGGGCAGGAGACGAGACAAAGGCGCTGGATTATATACGGGTCCATATCGATAACCAGCAAAAAGCCATCATCCGGGGCCTGAACCAGGACAACGAATAAAAAAACAGAAAAGCCACATACTAAAAGAGCGCACCAATACCGGCAGCGCTCTTTTTGTGCGATAAGCCCGGCAAGCAGCCGCCGTGCTTGCACGAGCGGATATTTGCCGGGCAACGGACAGCGAGCAGCGAAGCAGCGAGCTGTGCGGATATCGCAGCA
>CASEXH010000031.1:47873-61818 GCA_949291945.1 uncultured Bacillota bacterium
GCCCGGCAAGCAGCCGCCGTGCTTGCACGAGCGGATATTTGCCGGGCAACGGACAGCGAGCAGCGAAGCAGCGAGCTGTGCGGATATCGCAGCAATCGTAAAGGCGGAGCCGAAACGATTGGATAAGTCTGGTAAGGAGAAGATAAATGGAACAGAAAATTTCCTGCAAAATAGAAGAAAATGAAGCCTACGTAAGGAAACGGCTGGAGAACTGCGATGATTTTATTATCCGTCCTATGCTTCTGGGAGAAGAGAAAAAGATCAGGTGCCTGGTGGTCTATATTGAGGTGGCAGTTAGCAATATGATACTGGAAGATTCTGTCATCGGCAAGTTGGTTAATCATATGTGGGAGATGCCTTCTGATAAGATCTTGGAATTTGTAAAAGACAATGGCATGGGGATTTCCGATGTCCAGCCTCTGGATACAATGGAGGAGGTTTTTACCTCCATGCTGGCGGGAAACGCCGTGTTTTTCCTGGATGGCTACACCAAAGCCATTAAAGTGTCAAGTAAAGGTTATCCAAACTTGAGCGTGTCTGAATCCACCAGGGAGAAAGTCCTTCGTGGATCTAAAGAGGGATTTACCGATGCAGTGAAGACAAACTCGGCTCTGGTCAGAAAAAGGATCCGGGATACCCGGCTGAAGGTTAAGCAGAAAACCATTGGAGAAAGGAGCCAGACCGTAGTGCAGATCCTCTATATGGAAGATCTGGTCCGGCCGGGGCTGGTGGAGGAGATCGAGAAACGGCTGGACTCCTTTGTGATAGACGGAGTCCTGGATTCCGGCGTTCTGGAGCAGATGACGGAGAGCAGCTGGATGTCGCCTTTTCCCCAGTTTCAGACTACAGAGCGGCCGGACAAATGTGCTGCAGAGATTTTAAACGGCAGGATCCTGGTCCTGACGGATCATTCCCCGGTGGGACTTCTGCTGCCGGCAGTATTTAATGATTTTCTTCAGGTGAGCGAAGATTATTATAACCGCTTCGCCATTGTGTCTCTCCAGCGTCTCCTCCGTTATGGAGCAGTGCTTATGACCATGCTGTTTTCCGGTACTTATCTGGCAGTGACGAATTTTCATACCCAGGTGCTTCCCACTAATCTGATCCTTTCCTTTTCAGAAGCCCGCCAGGGAGTTCCCTTCCCGGGGATACTGGAGATTCTTCTTATGGAACTGGCCTTTGAAATGATCCGGGAGGCTGGGGTGCGGATGCCCGGACCTTTGGGAGGAACCATTGGGATTGTGGGAGGTCTGATCATCGGACAGGCTGCAGTAACGGCCAATCTGGTAAGTCCTATTGTGGTAGTAGTAGTGGCTGTGTCGGCCCTCAGCTCTCTGGCCATTCCTACAGATGAGTTTTCCGCTCCTTTCCGTCTTTTGAAATTCGGGTTCATTATACTTGGAGGAACTATGGGGGTCTTTGGCATGCTTCTGGGATTGTACCTGGTGCTTAGCCATCTGGCAGGGCTGAAAAGCTTCGGGATTCCTTACCTCTCCCCATTTGCAGGCCAGAACAGGGAGGGGTATGTGGGAGAAAAAGACAGTTTTATCCGTTTTCCTCTGCCCTTTCTTAACAAGCGGCCCATATATGCCAGAAAAGAAGAGCAGATAAAACTCCGGGATCAAAAGACTGGAAAGGAGGAGGGCCATGTATACCGATAATGCCAGGATTTCTCATCGACAGCTTTTCAGGCAGATCCTCACAGGGCTTCTGGCAATTTATTTTCTGGTGGTTCCTGTGCTACCGGATATGACGGGACGTCAGGGGGTCCTCTGCCTTCTTACCGGAGGGGCAGTCTATGGATTTTTATGTATTTATTTTATCCGGATCCGGTATTTCTTCCAGAACCCGGAGCGCTACATGGGAAGAATATGGGGAAAGGCTTTTATTCTCCTTTATGCTTCCTGGCTGTGGCTTATGGGGGTTTGCCTTCTGCTCATAACCGCCAGGATCACAGGAAAATATCTTATAGAAGGAAGCCCATCCTGGGCAGTGATCCTCCTGGCTTCCTTTGCCGCCTATCTTGGCAGTCATCAGGGGCTGGAGAGACGGGGGAGGATGGCAGAAGTCTCTTTTCCCATACTGCTTCTGATACTGGCCGGAATGCTCTTTTTAGCCGCCATTCAGGTACGGCCGGAGTATCTGGAAGAAATGGGAGAACTGTCTTTTTCAGGTTGGGCCAGGGGTAGCTGGCAGGTGCTGTGTGTGTTTCTACCATTTGTTTTTCTGCCTGTGACTCTGAGAAATGTAAAGAGGCCGGCGGAGACTGGCAAAGCTATGTGGTCTGCTCTGGCAGTGATCACCGGGCTTCTGATCCTGACCCTTATCCTTCTCCAGGGAAGCTTTGGCCTGGGAGGGTATGAACACGAGGAATATCCTGCCATCCGGCTTATGAGCGGCATACGCCTGCCGGGAGATTTTCTGGAAAGAGTGGATCTTTTCTGGGTGGCCGCTCTGGTATTCGGGATCCTTTTTGGCCTTGGCAGTGTATTTTTTTACAGCCATGAATTACTTACAAGAATCCATCTGGAGAAAACAGCTCTTGCGGTAGGAGGAGCTGTGGTACTGGGGGCACTGGCCTGCGAAAAAGCCGGGATCGCCCCGGAATTCTTTATTCGGATAACCATGAAGCTTTACGGTCCCCTGCTGTTTTTGCTTCTGCTTCTGGCGGGGCTTTCAGGAAAAAAGGGAAAGAGCATAAAGACGGGCCTTTTGGCCCTGGTACTGCTGGGGATGTCCGGCTGCGGAGTCTCTTTAGAGAACCGGGTGTTTCCTATGTCTATGGGAGTGGATTATGAAAACGGACACTACCGGATCGTTTATGGGATCCCTCAGCTGTCCAAGGTCACGGGACAGGATAAAGAAGAGACCCAGTCCGGGGAGGAACAGGCTCTGGTCTATGAAGGGCTGACGCCCCAGGATGCCCTGGAGCGTTTCAATGAAAATCAGGAAAATTATCTGGATATGGGGCATATGAAAGCCATCATCCTGGGAGAACATATTATGGAAAACAGGGATGCTCTGGTGGGAATCCTGGGATTTCTGGAAGACAATCCTGCGGTAGCGGGAAATATCTATGTGTTTGTCACGGAAGATATGGAAGAACTGATGAGCCTGGACGGACAGGGCGTAGATTCTGTTGGAGACTATCTCACAGGAATCCTGGAAAACACCATGGATAAAAATGAGAAAAAGGCGGTGATCCTTCAGGATCTGTATGGAGCATGGCACAGAGAGGAGGAATTTCCAAAGCTCCCGGAGGTAACTATTGTGAATAAGAAGCCCAGTATCCGTCAACACTCCGAATAGAAGGATCACAGACAGAAAGATTGGGAGGTGACGGACAGATGAGAGGACTGAAAGCAGAAAAGGAAAGAAAAGGGAGCAAAAAGATTCTGACATGGTCTTTACTTATAGGACTGGCCGGAGCCCTTTTGGCTACTTCCTGGCAGAATACTGTTCTGGGAAAAGAGAAGGAAGAACTTCAGAAACGTCTGGACCGGGAGATCCAGGAAGGGATCGCCGGGGAGATCTTCCGTCTCCATGTCATTGCAAACAGTGACAGCAAAGAGGATCAGGAGCTGAAGATGGCAGTGAAAAAAACAGTTGTGGAATATCTGGAAAAAAATCTGGGCCAGGAGACAGATCTTGAGGAAACCAGAAGCTGGGTTTTGGAAAATCTTTCGGAAATAGAAGAGATGGCAGCAAAAACAGTGGAGGACATGGGAGAAACTTATCCGGTGTCCGCCAGTGTGGAGAATACTTACTTTCCGGATAAAACTTATGGAGACTGTACTTTTCCGGCAGGTGAATATGAAGCGCTGAATGTGCGGATCGGCCGGGGAGAAGGGAAAAACTGGTGGTGTGTCCTTTACCCCAGCCTCTGCTTTATAGATGACACCTGGGGGATCGTTACAGAAGAGAAAAAGGAAGAACTGAGAGAAGTCCTTACGAAAGAAGAATTTCAGAAGATCCTGGGGGATCCGGAGGAAAAGAAAAAGGTAAGGATCGGATTTAAATGGTTTTAGGCTTGAAATCTTCATCTGTTAAGGGTACAATGAGACACAGTGATATTAACAGATAAAGAGGTTGTTGTATGAAGCAGTTAAAGGACGCCCCTATCGGAGTGTTTGACTCAGGGGTGGGAGGCCTGACCGTAGCCAGAGAGATTATGAGAAATCTTCCCCAGGAAAAAATCGTATATTTCGGCGACACGGCCAGAGTTCCCTATGGAAGCAAATCCAAAGAAACCATTATCCGTTATTCCAGACAGATCGTCAGATTTCTGAAGACTCAGAATGTGAAGGCCATTGTGGTGGCCTGCAATACGGCCAGTGCCCTGGCCCTTGAGACGATCTCCGCCGAGACGAACCTGCCAATGATCGGCGTGGTAGAACCGGGAGCAAAGGTGGCAGTAGAAACCACCAGAAATAAAAAGATCGGTCTGATCGGAACCAGGGCTACAGTAAAGTCCGGCCTGTATCAGAAAGTGATCCAGAAATCAGATCCGGAAATCCAGGTGATCGGGCAGCCCTGTCCCCTGTTTGTGCCTCTGGTGGAAGAAGGCTGGCTGAAAGATGAGATCACAGTGGCTGTAGCCAGACGGTATCTGGAACCTCTTCTGCAGCAGGAGATCGATACTCTGATCCTGGGCTGCACTCATTATCCTCTTCTCAGATCCCTTTTGAAAGAACTGGTGGGAGATCAGGTCACGCTGGTCAACCCTGCCTACGAGACGGCTCTGGAACTGAAAAGGATGTTGGAGGAACAGGGACTTTTAAGAGAAGGCAAAAAAGAAGAAGAATTTCCCTACCGTTTTTTTGTCAGCGACGAAGAAGAGTATTTTCAGAAATTTGCCAATTCTATCCTGCCCTATGATGTAAAGAGCACCAAACAGATACAGATAGAGGAGTATTAAGAGATGGAGAAAGACGTATTAGTTACGATCAAAGGGCTTCAGACCCTGGAGGACATAGAAAACCCGGAAGAAGTAGAGCTGGTGGCAAAAGGGGATTACTATTACAGGAACGGCCATCACTACATCTTTTTTGAAGAAATGACAGAGGGATTTCATCAGCCTACCAAGAATACTATTAAGATTACAGATAAAAGTGTAGAGGTAAAGAAAAAGGGCGTGACCAATGTTCAGATGATCTTTGAAGAAAATAAGAAAAACCTTACATATTACGCCACACCTTTTGGAAATCTCCAGATGGGGATCTCAGCTACAAAGATTGCATTAAAAGAAGAGGAGAAAGGCCTGGACCTGGCTATTGATTATGCCCTGGAGATCAACGCAGAACATGCGGCGGATTGCCAGATACAGATCAATGTGAAACCTAAAGCGCCAGGAAATCTTTCACTGGATATAACAGGATGACAGAAAGTGAAGAGAACTTTTCGGAAGTAAAAATATTCTTCCGTAAAGTTCTTTTTTTGTGCGATACGCCCGGCAAGCGACTGCCGTGCTTGCACGAGCAGGCATTTGCCGGGCAAGGGACAGCGACAGGCTTTGCCTGGAGCTGCCCGCAGTATCGCAGCGGATAGGGAAGGATTCTTCTCTATCCGATTATCTATTTCCACTGGAGTTAGTCTACACTTTGTCGGATAATACGGTAATATTTCTACTAATCAGTGAATTGTGAATAATTAATTACTGTTTTATAATAAAAATATGTTAAAAATGAACAAAAATGAGAAACGGAGGTATTGTGTATGCTGACAAAGAAACAGAATTTACTGGAGACTATCCGGGGAGGACATCCGGACAGGTATGTGAATCAGTATGAGGCCATCGCTATGGTATACGGAACCCCATATTCAGCCGGAAATCCGATGCCTGCCATGGGCGGACCGGCTGTAAAGAATGCCTGGGGCGTGACTATTTCTTTCCCGGAAGGAATGCCGGGACCGTTCCCTGTACATGATGAGGAGCATATTGTCTGCAAGGATGTGGCTCACTGGAGAGATTATGTAAAAGCGCCAAACGTAATTTTTACTCCTGAAGAATGGGAGCCTTTTGTAAAAGAAGCAGAGAAGATCGACCGGAATGAATATTTTGTAGCGCCTTTCATCGCACCGGGTATCTTTGAACAGTGCCATTATCTTCTGGAAATCCAGAACTGTATGATGGATTTCTATGAAGAGCCGGAAGCTATGCATGAATTGGTAGACTATATTACAGACTGGGAGCTTGCCTATGCGGCTGAGATCTGTAAATATCTGAAACCGGATGCTATCTTCCATCATGATGACTGGGGATCGCAGCAGAGCTCTTTCCTGTCTGTGGATATGTTCCGGGAATACTATCTTGATGCATATAAGAAAGTATACGGCTACTATAAAGACCATGGCGTACAGCTGATCGTCCATCACTCAGATTCCTATGCGGCAAACCTGGTTCCTTCCATGATCGAGATGGGAATCGATATCTGGCAGGGAGTTATGAGTACCAATAACATTCCGGAACTGATCAAGGAATACGGCGGCCAGATCACCTTTATGGGAGGTATTGACAGCGGAAAGGTGGACAAACCGGATTGGACAAGAGAAAACATCGCAAAGGTGGTAGAAGAAGCATGCCAGGCAAACGGGACCAAATATTACATTCCATGTAATACCATGGGCGGCCCGGAATCTATTTATCCGGGAGTATATGAGGCCATTTCCGAAGAGATCGCTAAAGTCAGCGACAGAATCTTCAAGTAAACAGCAGGGGTTTTTACAAAAGAGCAAAGGAGTGAGCAGGATTGTCAGATAATAATACGAAGCCTAAGGGACTCAGCAAGTCTCTGAAATATTTTTTTGGCGTAGGTGACTGCGGCTTTACCCTTATGTCCAATATTGACACCTTTTATGCCAGTTATTTTTTTACCAATATTGCCAGATTTTCCCTGGGAGCCATAACGGTGATGACAACGATTTCAGCAGTAATAGACGCCATATTGTCCTGCTTTTATGGGGCTTTTCTTAATAAGATCAAGCCTAAAAAATGGGGACGCTATCGTTCCTGGCTGATCCTTACTCCATGGCTGGTACCTTTTTTATACGCCATGCAGTTTGTAAAGATCACAAACGGGCTGGCCGGCGCTATATTTATCACTCTTGCCATGATCACCAGCAGGATTGCTTGGAACATTCCTTACATAGCTAATGTTTCCATGATCAATATTGCAGGAAAGACCCAGGAAGAACGTATGCAGCTTTCCTCAAGCAGAATGGTGTGGACATCCTTCGGAACGGTCATCTATTCCTATGTGGGACCGGCTGCAGTGGCTGTTTTTGCAGGGATCCTGGGTGAGACCAATGCCTATGCGGCTACAGCCTTTGTATTTTCTGCACTGATGGCGGCAGGTTACTACGCTCATTTCCGTATGACAAAGGGATATGAGGAAACGGGAGCAGAAGAAATGGAACGGCTGGCAAAAGAAGCCGCTGCAAAGAACCAAAAAGGAAAAGGACAGAAGATCAGTACCTTTGGCGCTGTAAAGTGCAATCCGCATCTGATTTTCCTGTTTCTGTCCAATATTTCCAAATATATTGTGCTGTTTATGGTAAATGGTCTGGCTATCTATTACTTTACCTATGTTTCCAAAAACCCGGATCTTCTTACCGGCTTCCTGTTTGCGGCAAATATTTTAAGTATCGTAGCTTCTTACTGTGCGAAATTTATTGTTGCCAAGATCAATGCAAAAAGAACGGAAGTTGTGTTTTATCTGATCATGGCCGTGGCAGGATTTCTGGGATTTTTGATGTATGACCAGACTATGGCAGTCATCGTTCTTATGTGTATTCTGATGTTTGCTATGAACCTGACTAATGCCTGTGACCCGGAACTCTATGCTAACTGTGCAGCCTACAGTGGGAAAAAGCTGGGATATGATGTGACCGGCACGGTTATGGGCCTCTTGGCAGTTCCTGTAAAAGTTGGTATTATTATGAGAGGAATATTAATTTCTGCATGTCTTGCACTGGCAAACTTCAATGCGGATATTGATCCGTCGGCAGCTACTCCGGCGCTGGAGCGAGGCATCAGCATGGGATTCATGGTACTTCCGGCAATCGTTATCCTGGCAGGAGCACTGCTGCTGGCATTGGGGTACCGGCTGAAACAGGAGGATTAAAAAAGTTGACAGGTTTTCTTTTAAATATGCAGATCCTTCATGAGGATATGAAGAAAAGAGGTATAGATAATCGGCTGTATCTGCAGGATGACAGCCTGTGCCTGAAAGGCGTTCGGATTTATGAACAGGGGCAGGCTACCAAAAGAGAATTTGTATATCTGGTATTAGACAAGGCGTTTCTCATTCCTAAAAATGCGGAAGGTGCTTTTATACTTCCGGATACTTTGGGGGAGGAACGCCTTCCCTCTGGGTGTTCCGGGATCCTGGTTCCGGAAAAAACAAGTTTTTGGGAACTGATGGACAAGATACAGCAGATTTTCCAATACTATCTGGATCTGGAGCGGCGGGTGGCTTCCGTCCTGTGCTGCGGGGGGAATATCCGGGACATTGTGGCGGCAGCCAGGGAGCATTTCGGAAGTCTGGTGTTTTATCATGACGAATATTACCAGATCTATGCAGATGAAGATTCTCTGAAAAAACTTCCGGATATTCAATATGATGAGAGAAAAGGCAATTATGTCCAGGACGCAGTGGTGATCAATCAATTCCGGACAAGTGATTCCTACCGGGCAACTATGCACACAAAGGGAGGGGACCTGTGGGAGAGCGATTATGACGACAGCCGGGCAGTTTATGCCAATGTATGGGTAGATGGAAGATATAAGGGGAGGCTGATCCTTACAGAAACCGCCGGGACTCATACCAGAGGAGAGATATATGAGATCGGATATTTTGCAGATGCAGTAGGGATTCTTGTTAAAATGGAAGAGAGTATTCCCTCTGAGGACCCAAGTGGATTAGAAAAGTTGATCCGGGAGGCGATCAGCGGGATTCAACCGGAGGAAATGGCAGTTAAATCCGAGCTGTATGCCATGAACTGGAAACCGGAGGATACCTATATTTTCGGCGTGTTGTCCCTGATCGGAAGCGATCTGTTCAGATTGTCTATTTACAGTATCTGTGCAGATCTGGAGGAAAGGATATCCGGAAGTTATACTTGTTACTATAAAGGCTATATCTATATCATCATAAATCTTACCAGAAGCGGACTGTCTGCAGATGATCTGCGGATGCAGATGGCTTATCTGATCCGTGACGGACTGATGCATATGGGGGTTTCCAATGTGTTCCAGGATTTTTACAGTTTTCCTGTCTATATGAAACAGGCGGCGGTGACCCTACAATACAGCGAACAGAAGGCTTCTACCATCTGGTACAGTGAATTTAAAACCTATGCTCTGGAATATTGGCTGTCAGAGGGGGTCGGGGGATTGAACAAAAAGGCGGTGATGCCTCCGGAGCTGGAAATTCTGAAAAATTATGATAAGAAAAATAATGCCAGACTTTTGGAGACTCTGAAGGTATATCTGGAATCTGAGAGGAACAGCACCCTGACTGCCCAGATACTGAAAATCCACAGAAGTACCCTTCCTTACCGTCTGAACCATATTATCAGGCTGACGAATCTGAACCTGGATGAATATAATACCAGACTTTATCTGATGATGGGGTTCTATGCCATGGAACATATATGACAGGAAGCGGAGAGACAGGATCGGCCACAGAGAAAACCAAGGGGGACTCCCGATCAACCGGAAGTCCCCCTTCTTCAGGATTAGATTCTTAAATTATTTTTTATCTGCCATACTTGTGGCCTTGGCTTTAAGCCGCTGGAAAAAGCCAGGTTTTTTTGCCGGCGGTGTAAGGGAGCCTCTAAGTCCTCTTACGCTCATGATATAGATACCGCTTACTTCTGCCTTGATCTCTTTTTTAACAGGGATCAGGTCATATACAGACTCATCTGCGACCAGGGACATAATCCTGGGTCCGATCTTTGCCTTTACAATAGGCAGTTTGGAACGGCGCATAAGCTTCGGTGTCTGGTCGATGACCATCTGAGGAAGCCCCGACTGCTTGATAGGGAGCCGTTTCTTATCAATTACCAGCATGGTGATGGTTTGTTTGGCTGCCTCCATCTGCTCCTGCTGCTCATCTCTTTTTTTCTGGGCCTTTTTTCCAAAGAAGTAGAGGACAACAAGGCCGATGATCAAAATAGCCATGATTATAAAAAATACTATCCAGCCATTCATTTGTATAAAACCTCCTAGAATCTCTATGTCATACTTAAATTATTCTAGCATTCTTTCCTGGAAAAGGCAACTAAAAATGGAGAGAAAGACTTTCATTTTGGGCCTATCTGTGGTATAACACCAGGTATAAGACTAATTTTAGACGAGAGGAATGAATATATGAAGAAAAAAATTGCAGCATTACTTCTGACTCTTGGCATGATTGGACTGGCTGTCGGCTGTTCAGATGAGGAAGAAAATCAGAATACGGATAATACAGCTTCAGAAGAGACGTCTGTTACAAATGCAGACGGACTGGTGGTGGCTGTAGATGTGGATAATCTGGAAGACTATGTGACTCTGGGAGAATATCAGAATCTGACCGTAGAAGAAGCGCCTAAGACAGAGGTGACGGATGAAGATGTAGACGCTTATATAGAGAGGCAGTTAATTAATAATTATGCTCCGGTGGAAGTAACAGAGGATCGGGCAGTACAGGAAAATGATACGGTAAATATTGATTATGCCGGGTATCTGAATGGAGAAGCTTTTGACGGAGGGACGGCCCAGGACCAGGATCTGCTTATTGGTTCCGGCGGTTTTATTGAGGGATTCGAGGATGGACTGATCGGACATAAGAAAGGCGAGACAGTGACTCTGAATCTGACTTTCCCGGAGGATTACAGCCGGAATCCGGATCTTGCAGGGCAGGCGGTTGTCTTTGAAGTAACGATCAATTCTATTTCAGAACCGGCGACTCTGACTGACGAGTGGGTGGCTGCCAATACAGATTATAAGAGTGTGGAGGAATTCCACAGCGCCCAGGAGGAACAGCTTGTCAGGGAAGCAGACAATGAATATGAAAGCCAGGTGAAGTCTGATCTGTTTCAAATAGTTATGGAAAATTCGGAAATCAAAGACTATCCAGAAGAAGAACTGAATGAACTGAAAGCAGATATTCAAGACCAGATGGAGCAGATGTATCTTTCCTATTATGGAATGAGCCTGGACGAAGCTCTGGAAACTCAGGGAATCTCCCAGGAAGAGGCAGAACAAAGTTATGATGAAACGGCGAGAAGCTATATGTCTCAATATTTGCTGACCCAGGCAATCCTGGATGCTGAGGAGATTGCGCTTACCGAGGAGGAGTATCAGAATGCATTGGAAGAATTTGCTGCTTTAAGCGGATTCTCTGATGCAGAAGAACTGGAAAGTAATTATTCCGACCAGAATGTGCTGAAGAGAAATGTGCTGTGGAATGTGGCTTGCGATGCAATTATGTCCACTGCCACAATCACAGAAACTGCAGAGGATACCCAGACGGAAGCAGAGTAAGCAGCAGGAAGAAACAAAAGCAGGGATATTAAGAGAATGCCATAAAAAGTTATAAGGGGTGAATAGAATGGCAGTTAAGAAAAAAGGAAAGAGCAGGAAAAAAAATAAAAGGATCCTCGTAGGAATAATTATCGGTGCGGTGGTGCTGGCAGCGGGAGCTGTGACAGGATTTCTGCTGTATCAGAATGTGTTTGCAGGATCCAGGGAGGATGTGCTGGAGGAGTATATGGCCTGCATAGAAAAGGGGGATTATGAAAAGCTGTATACATATCTGGACAGCAGCTCCCAGGAGCTGGTTTCTCAGGAGGATTTTGTTACCAGAAACCAGAACATTTATGAAGGGATCGAAGTTTCCGATATCCAGCTGGATATCCCAAAAGAGCAGGACAGGGGCCAGCCCTTGTCTTACAGCGTGACTATGAATACCATAGCAGGTGAGATTTCTTATGATAACAGCACAGCCTTTGAGCGGGAGGACGGAGACTGGAAGATCGTATGGACAGATTCCATGATCTTCCCTTCTCTTGGAGAAACAGATAGGGTAAGTGTGACTACTCTGGAAGCCAAAAGAGGGAGTATCTATGATCGGAACCAAAATCTGCTGGCAGGCCAGGGCACGGTACAGTCTGTAGGTCTGGTGCCGGGAAAAATGGATGTGCAGCCTCAGGAGGAGATCCGGGCCATAGCTCAGATACTGGGAATTACAGAAGATGATATTAACTCCAGTCTGGAGGCTTCCTGGGTCCAGGACGACAGTTTTGTCCCATTAAAGGAAATGACCCAGGAGCAGCTTGATCAGCCTTATACGGACTCAGAGGGTAATGAGACAGGACAAACGGTTCAGGAAGCTCTGCTGTCTTATGGAGGAGTCATGATCTCTGAAACAGAAAGCAGGGTATACCCCTATGGAGAAAGCACTGCTCATTTGCTGGGCTATGTGCAGCAGATCAATGCGGAGGAGCTGGAAGAGATGGCAGACCAGGGCTATAATGACCAGAGCATTATCGGTAAGAGCGGGCTGGAAAGCCTCTACGAGGAGAGACTCAGGGCCAGAGACGGATATAAGATCGCTATTGTAGACTCTGAAGGAAATGAAAAGGAAGCCCT
The DNA here is from genome assembly GCA_949291945.1 of uncultured Bacillota bacterium. Lineage (GTDB taxonomy): Bacteria > Bacillota > Clostridia > Lachnospirales > Lachnospiraceae > Blautia. The sequence goes on from CASEXH010000031.1 coordinate 60,508, forward strand.
GGCCATGGAGCCTGCCCAGGACGGGGAGGATATTACGCTGACCATTGATATAAACTGGCAGACAAAAGTATATGAAGCATATCAGGAAGATGAAAGCTGTTCCGTAGTCATGAACCCCAAGACAGGGGAGGTTTTAGCCCTTGTGTCCACTCCTTCCTATAATAGCATGGATTTTGTCCTGGGAATGTCACAGGAACAGTGGGATTCTCTGAACAATGATGCGGCCCAGCCTCTCTATAACAGGTTCCGGCAGACTTGGGTGCCCGGCTCTTCCTTTAAACCTGTGATCGGGGCTATCGGACTGAGTACAGGAACTCTCACAGCAGATGAAGATCTGGGAGCCAGCGGACTGTCCTGGCAGAAGGACAGCAGCTGGGGAGATTACTATGTAACTACTCTTCATGAATACAGCGGAGCAGCCAATCTGAGAAATGCCCTGGTGTATTCGGACAATATTTATTTTGCCAAGGCAGCTCTCCAGATAGGGGCAGATACTCTGACCGGGCAGTTAGACAAGCTGGGCTTTAACCAGGAGATTCCATTTGAGATTTCTATGACCTCTTCCCAGTATTCCAATACAGAAGGAATCGATACGGAAATCCAGCTGGCGGATTCCGGTTACGGGCAGGGGCAGATTTTGATAAATCCTCTTCATCTGGCATGTATTTATTCTGCCTTTTTCAATGAAGGAAATATGATCGCTCCTTGTCTGGAATACGAAGAAGGAAAGACGGCTTCCTATTGGATAGAAGGAGCTTTTACATCTGAGGCGGCACAGACGATCTATGAGGATCTTCAGGAGGTTGTCAGTGATCCGGGTGGAACAGGCTATGGGGCATCTTCTGTATCCGGAGCGACCCTTGCCGGAAAGACAGGCACAGCAGAGATCAAGGAATCTCAGGAGGATACAGAAGGTACAGAGCTGGGATGGTTTGCAGTCTATAATACAGGGGCTTCCGACGAGGACACAGTATTGATGCTGAATATGGTAGAAGATGTGAAAGGCAGAGGTGGAAGCGGATATGTTGTGGACAAAGATGTGGAAGTCTGGAACCAGATGGCAGCCACAGAGTAAAAAACTGCCGGCCTTTATCCTGAGCCTGCTTCTGACGGGAGGAATCTTTCTCTCCGGCTGCAGCAGCCAGGGAATACTTCAGGCAGGAGTTCTGGAGAGCGGGACAGAACAGACGGAAGCCGTACAGACAGAAACTGTACAGGAGCTTCCTGTATAATACAAATATAGGGAATTCCACGAAAGGTGGTTGAGAAAAAAAGATACCTCAGAGTAAAATAAGATTTGCTGACTTTGCT
>CASEXH010000032.1 GCA_949291945.1 uncultured Bacillota bacterium
ATAATGATGCCTCCTTTCATAATTGTATTCCCTACAAATAGGATAGCACATTTTGTTGAAGTTTCTTTATTTTTTATCTAGCACAACAGGTTAAATTAAGAGAACTTTCTTCTTTGGATAATTTCTTATGGAGATCCAGCGCCATAAACACAGTTACAATAACGGAAAGGACATCCGCAACAGGCTGAGCATACAGGATTCCATTTATTCCTAAGATCTTGGGAAGGAGCAGGATAACCGGGATAAAACAGATCCCCTGCCGGCAGGCCCCGAGAATAAAGCCTGCTGTTCCTTTTCCCAGAGCCAGAAATAAAGAGGAATAGACCGTATAGAAGCCAAAGAGAAAAAATGAAAAACCATTGGCCCTAAGGGATTTCTGCCCGATAAAAAGCATTTCTTTATTTCCATTTGCGAATTGGGAGATAATCTGTGCAGAGAATATGATCATCAACAGCCCTGCGAATATGCAAAAAACAGTGGACCACAGAATGGAAATCTTAATAGATTGGCGTAATCTTTTGAAATTTTTGGCCCCGTAGCTGAAACCGGCAATAGGCTGAAAACCTTTCAAAAAGCCAAAAACCACTAATGTTCCCATTGAGGTTATTCTTGTAACGGCCCCCATTCCGGCTATCACAGCGTCGCCATATCCATTTGAGGCACGATTGATCAATGCGATAGAGAGACTGGTAAGCAATTGAAAAGTTAAAGTGGGAATCCCTATTTTCAAAATTTCCGTAAATATCTCTTTTGTGGGAGCGAAAGCTTTTATGCTGAATGTGAAAGCACTTTTTTTCTTCAGAACATAGGATAAGTAAACAAGAGTAGAAATAAATTGTGAAATTGCAGTAGCAATTGCCGCTCCGGCAACCCCCATATGAAATGTATAGATGAAAAGAGGGTCAAGGCCTATATTGATAATGGCACCTGATAGTAACGCACACATAGTTATTTTCGCTGCCCCTTCACTTGCCACAATGTTGTTCATTGTTACATTGAACACATTGAAAATACAGGAAAGGATATAGATCCGGCCATAGATCAATGCATAGGGCATGATCGTTTCTGTGGCGCCAAGGAGTATTAAGATCGGTCTGAGAAAAACAGCCGTAAAAATAATTAAAATTGCTCCCACCAGGATACTGCTGTAAAGAGCCGTACTGGCTACGGTGTCGGCAGTATTTTTATCTCCAGATCCTAGCAATCGTGAAAGATAGGAGGCAGCTCCATTTCCAAACATCAATCCCAGCCCAACTACTACCTGTCCCAGAGGGAATACAATAGAAATGGCACCCATGGGACTTTCTCCTAAACCGCCGACGAAATATGCGTCTGCCAGATTATATAGTGCGTTGATCAACATACCTATCATGATCGGTATGCCGAGAGAAACAAGTGCTTTGGGTATAGGAGCACTTCTAAGAAGTTTTAATTTGGCGTTTTGTTCGTTCATTGTAATTCATTACTCCTTTCAATAATGTAAAATATAATACTATAAAATATAGTAATTTGCGCTAGAAATAATACTATAATTTATAGTGGATGTCAAGATGAAGTAAAGAAATGTTCCTTGACAGGCAATAGAAAATAAAATACTATAAATTATAGTGCTTAGAGTTACTAAGAAAACAGAGAGGTGAGGAGTAATGGCAACGATCGATCTGATAGTGCTGGGTATGCTGAAAAAAGAATCCATGAGTGCTTATGATATTCAAAAACTGGTGGAATATCGGAACATATCGAAATGGGTAAAAATCAGTACACCTTCCATTTATAAAAAAACAATACAGTTAGAGAAAAAAGGCTTAATTAAAGGAACCACTGTCAAAGAAGGAAAAATGCCGGAAAAGGTAATTTATTCGCTGACAGATACAGGAAAGAAAGAATTTGAAAAGCTGATGATGGAGATCTCTGCTAAGCCTATCCATATTTTCCTGGACTTTAATGCAGTTATTGTCAATCTGGACAGTCTTTCATCAGAAAAGCGAAAGCAGTGTATAGATAGTATAGAAGAGAATGTAAAAGAGCTGAAAAGTTATCTGGAACAGAATATACGGGAAAAGGAAAATCTACCGGAAATTCCGGCAACCGGCATGGCTGTTTTAAGGCAGCAGTTTGTTTTGGCGGAAGCAATTGAAAAATGGATAGATTCGGTGAAATAGGAATGTAGAATACAAATGGAAAATTGTAAACAAAATTGGGTCGGATTATGTAAAGTGGAAAGAGGATTGGAATCATGGTAAATTTGAGCAGACTTGAAGAAATTAAAGATTTGAGGACAGTATGGCCACACGAAGCTATGGATTTTACTCCCTGGCTCTCGCAAGATGATAATATTGGGATCCTTGCCGAAGCAGTAGGACTTGACATTACAGTTGATGAGACGGAGTCCGCAGTAGGGAACTTTAACGTGGATATTTTTGCATCAGAGACAGGAACAGACCGGAAAATTATCATAGAAAATCAGTTAGAAGAAACAAACCATGATCATCTTGGCAAATTGATAACTTATGCGTCAGGAAAGTCAGCTGATGTGATTATCTGGGTTGTGAAACATGCTCGTGAGGAACATAAAGCCGCTATTGAATGGCTAAATAATCATACCGATGAAAATATTGGCTTTTTCCTCTGCGAGATTAAACTTTACCGCATAGGAACTTCTGAACCGGCAGTGAAATTTGAGGTTATTGAGAAACCTAATGACTGGACGAAGGAAGTAAAGAAGAGCGAAGCCCCCAATGAAATTCAGCAGCAGAGGTATGACTATTGGGTGGCATTTCAAGACTATGCATTTCGGAATGCGGAGTTTGTAAAGAATTTCAAGCGCAGGAAGCCATCTATGGATCACTGGATGAATTTCAGTGTAGGTTCTTCCGCCTGCTATATTACTGTGTCGCAGATCCAAAAGCGTAATGAATTGGATGTGGAATTGTATATCAGCCAAGATAAAGATTTATTCTGTCATTTATTCCAGAATAAAGAGAAAATTGAATCCGAGGCAGGGCTAACTTTTGACTGGAGGGAACTGCCAGAGCGCAAGGCAAGCCGAATCATTATTGAAAAGAATGTAGCCTTCAGCGATAAGAATCAGTGGAGTGCACAATTTGACTGGCTGATTGATGTTATGATCAAAATGAAAAAAGCCTTTAAAAAATTTTTATAGTATCCCGTATTTTGTCAATCCTTTTGCTATCGCATCCCTATAAGCGTCAAAATAAGAGGTTAGCCAAACTAATAAAAAGAGAAAAATACAATGTTACTGATAAAATGGGAATTGTGGAAAGACAGACTGGTATCCGTTGCAGGAAAGTTTTTACAAATTTTGAGATTGCTCCCTTGATATATTTCATTGCTATTATTTTGCTTTTTCTTTTAGGAAAAAGGAAATATCAAAAATATTAGATCATGGTGCGATAAAGAATAGAATATCAACAAAGTATTACAGATTAAATGAAAATATCGGGCTGTTTTATCTTATGACAATATGCTATAGTATCATTGTAAGCTTAAACTAACTCATAAAGGAAGAGAAAAATGAGTCCTCATTTCAAACAGGAATGGTATGGCACACAAGCAAAGATCATGGAACAAAGAGAAGATTACATTGTGGTGGACTACGGCTGTCAGGGCCGTGGGATCATTACAAATTATTTTCTCTTTGACGGAATACAGCTTTGTTTTTTGGATTTCGATACAGCCGAGACTATGCCCTCACAGAAATTCAATCCGGATATTATCCAGATCACCCATTGCCAGAAAGGACGATATGAATGTGAGTTTGCCAATCATACAGTCTCCTATTTACCGGAGGGATATTTTGGCGTTGCAGGCACACAATACCTGCCAGTGTCTTTTTCCTTTCCGTTAAAAAAGTGTTTTGCCGTAAGCCTGGTGATCGATAAGCAGACCCTGTCTATGTCTACCAGGAAAATGATGGGGGAAATTCCTATTGATCTTGATAAGATCGGAGAAACACTGGGGATTGAAAAGAAGTGGTATACCGGACAAACCCCGAAGAAACTTCAACATCTGTTTTCTGAAATATATGAGGCGAAGGGCCGTGAGCATGTGGGATATTTCAGGATCAAAGCTATTGAGCTCCTTTATCATATGGATCAGCTCACCCAGGTGAATGGCTGTGATTTCCAATATTTTGATAAGGGGCAGATACAGGCTGCAAAAGCAATACGGGATTACCTGGTACAGCATTTGGATGAGAAAATTTCATTGGAACATCTGGCGAAAGAAGCACATCTGAGCCTTACAGTATTTCATAAGGTTTTTTCTCATATTTATGGTGATACGCCTTATGCTTATCTGAAAAAATATAAAATGAACCTTGCGGCGGATATCCTTTTGAATGAGAATAAAAAGATCGGAGATATTGCTCTGGAATTGGGATACAGTAACGCCAGCAAATTTGCAAAAGCGTTTCAATCGGTCTATGGGGTTCTCCCAAAGGATTATCGGAAGAAAAAATAGAAAAAATGGGCTATTTTTAGCCTGTAAATAAAGGAACAGAGTAGAAGGAACTGACTGGAAACAGTAAAATAATGGCGTGGTTAGAAAATGCTAACTACGCCATTATTTTAGTTAGGAGGTTTCGTGTTATGTCAAAGAAAAATTCAAAAGGGGCAAAGCCCAAGACGGGTCTGGCCCGCTGCATGGAGCTGACTTCGGACCGGAAAGGAGTGATCATCCTGGCGGCTGTACTTTCTTCTCTTGCAGCTATAGCTTCATTTATCCCGTACATTGGGGTTTATTTTATGATCCGTTCCATTATCGGGGTATTCCCGGATTTAGGACGACTGGATATGGGAAGGGTTATGAGCTATGGGTGGATGGCCCTTGCTGGAATTCTTGCAAATATCCTGCTTTATTTTCTGGCTATTTTCAGCTCCCATATGGCAGCCTTTGGCACTCTTTATGATCTGAAAGTCTTATTTGTCGATCATATCACAAAAATTCCTTTAGGTTATCATCTCACCATCGGCAGCGGGCGTCTGCGTAAGATCATGGATGAAAACATAGAAAGCGTGGAAGGATTTATCGCCCACCAGTTTCCTGATTTTGTTGCCTCTGTAACTGCCCCGATTGTTATGGTGATCCTGCTTTTGGCCGTAGACTGGCGTTTTGGTTTGGCTTCACTTGTGGGAATCCTTCTGGCCTTTGCTGTTGAATTTATAGGGTTTGGCAGCGGAGCTATGAAAGAGAATATGGCCAAATATCAAAAGGCTTCTGAGGAAATGAATAATGCTTCGGTTGAATATGTGAGAGGAATGTCTGTTGTAAAGGTGTTTAATCAGACGGCTTCCTCCTTTAAAAAGCTGCAGGAGGCCATCAGCGGCTATACAGAATGGGTATTAAAATTTTCTCTTGGATGGCAGAATTGTATGCCTGCATTCACAACTATTATCAACAATATCTATTTGCTCCTTGTGCCTGTAGGTATTCTCATGGGCTCCAATACTTCCGATTTCACAGAATTTGCCATGAAATTTATTTTCTACCTGCTGTTTGTTCCGGCCATTGCCGGGGTCCTGAATAAAATCATGTATATCTCAGAGTCCTTTATGCAGATTGATGGGAATGTGGCCCGCATGGATGAAATCCTGAATATTCCGGAAATGCCGGAAACTTCACATCCACAAAAACCAAAGGGAGAGGATGTGGCTTTTAATCATGTAAGTTTTACTTATACAGGGAACAGCGAAGAAAAAGCCCTGGAAGATGTAACTTTTACCGCAAAGCAAGGGCAGATTACCGGGATCGTGGGGCCCTCCGGAGGGGGAAAAAGCACCATCGCCAATCTGATCTCCCGGTTCTGGGATGTATCGGAGGGGAAGATTACCATTGGAGGTGTGGATATACGAAATATGGCCCAGGAGGAACTTATGCATCAGGTCAGCTTTGTGTTTCAGGATGTCTTTCTGTTTAAGCAGAGTATTTTGGACAATATCCGCATGGGAAATGAAAATGCTACAAAAGAGCAGGTGATCGCAGCGGCTAAGGCAGCCCAGTGCCATGATTTTATCTCAAAAATGCCAGAGGGCTATCATACAGTTGTGGGAACGAAAGGCGTACATCTGTCTGGCGGCGAGCGCCAGAGGATTGCTATTGCCAGGGCCATTATCAAAGATTCTCCCATTATTATCCTGGACGAGGCAACTGCATTCAGCGACCCGGAAAATGAGTATCTGATACAGAAGGCTTTTGAAAAACTCATGGAGAGAAAGACGGTCATTATCATTGCACACAGACTTTCTACAATCCGCAATGCAGATAAGATCCTTGTTATGGAAAAGGGGCATTTGGCAGAGACGGGAAAACATGAGGAGCTGGTTGCAGCAGGCGGCTGTTATGCCCGGATGTGGAGGCATTATACAGAAGCCTTCAATTGGAAGATCAGCGGAAAGGCGGTGTGATAAATGAGAAAATTACAGAAGGTCCTCTTTTTATCAGAGAAAGGATATAAGGATTTAAAAAAGGCCGTTTTCGCCTGCACTTTGACGAATCTGGCTATGCTTCTTCCTTTTTGTGCTACTGTAATGATTTTTAGCGAAATATTAACTCCTGTAGCAAATGGAGGGTCTGTACAGTGGAATCATATCTGGCTGTTATGGGGAGCAGGGATCCTTTCTGCAATACTGGTATTTCTGGCGGCCAAAAATGATTACCGGAAGACCTATATCGCTTCTTATCAGGAGTCCAACGCCACAAGGCTTCGTATCGCTGATCATTTGCGAAAGCTCCCTATGAGTTTTTTTAACACAAAGGATTTATCGGAACTTACCACAAGCATGATGGCCGACTGCAGCAGTATGGAATCCTTGCTCAGCAGTACGATCCCCCCATTGATTGCAAATGGAATTACGGTGACGATTACCTGTATTCTTCTTGCGTTCTTCGACTGGAGATTAGCTCTGTGTGTATTCTGTACTGTACCCATTGCATTTTTGATCATCTGGTTAAGCCGTAAACGCCAGATACGGTTATTTGAAAAACAAGTTGATGCAAAGTTAAAGGCTTCTGATCAGGTCCAGGAATATCTGGAAGGTATGAAAATCATCAAATCCTGTGGCTTAAGGGGCTCTCGCTTCAAGACCTTGGATCATGCACTTCTTGCTATGAAAAAAATAGCGGTAAAAATGGAAATGGCTGTTGGCATCTTTATGTCCGGTGCAAGCATGGTATTGCAGGCGGGCATTGGAATTACAATTTTCGTGGGCGCAATTTTGCTTACAAGAGATCAGATTGAATTGATTCCATTGCTGATGTTTTTGTTGATGGTAACCCGCATTTACGGTCCCATTCTTTCTATCCTTGCAAATCTGTCTTCTTTGCTGAATCTGAATGTTGTTACAAACCGTATGCGTACCCTTCTGACAACTCCGGCTATGGCAGGAGAGGAAAAGACCGTGGAAAATTGTGATATTGAACTCTCCCATGTTACCTTTGCCTACAATCAGGAGGATGTGCTCAAGGATGTCTCCTGCAAAATACCCCAGGGCAGCATTTTCGCATTCGTTGGTCCTTCCGGCAGCGGAAAAAGCACTGTAATGAAGCTGATTGCCCGTTTTTGGGATGTCCAAAAAGGAAAGATTACAGTAGGAGGGAAAGATATCAAAACAATAGAGCCTGAAAGCTTAATGTCTTATATGTCTTTCGTTTTCCAGGATGTTTCGCTGTTTAACGATACAGTTATAAACAATATCCGGATTGGAAATCCAAATGCTTCAGATGAACAGGTGATCGCTGCGGCAAAGGCTGCTTATTGTGATGAATTTATCCGTGAAATGCCCGATGGCTACCAGACTGTTCTTGGTGAAAACGGAAGCACCTTATCCGGGGGAGAGCGCCAGCGCATTTCCATTGCAAGGGCACTACTAAAGAACGCACCTGTCATTCTCCTTGATGAGGCCACAGCCTCCCTGGATCCGGAAAATGAAGTTCTCGTTCAGAAAGCGATTGCAAAGCTGGTTGAAGGGAAAACGGTGATTATGATCGCACACCGGCTGCGCACAGTGGCGGACGCTGATCAGATCTTTGTATTGGAGGAGGGGAAATTGGTGGAAAGAGGAACCCATAAAGAGCTGATGAAAAAGAAGGGCCTGTACCAGAGATTGTATCATATCCAGCAGGAAAGTCTGAGGTGGGGTGTTTAGACGGAGGCAGAGGCGTAGAAGGATTTTGATAAATTTTAAGCCCAGGTTCCGCATTTTTTTGAGCCTGGGCTTCTTAAATATTTCTATTCTTCTATATTTTCCTCTTCTGCAAGTTTCGTGAGAAACTGCTCCGGGGAAAAGACTGGAAGGGATGACAACTTGTAATCCTTTAAATTTCTGGTCACAATGCAGTCTGCACCGATACGGGAAGCAGTCTGTACCATGATGGCGTCTTCGTAATCCTTTATGAGAGAGTCCAAAGCAACTTCACAATCCGTAGAAAAGGTATCTTCTACTTCAAAAAGTGTAAAGAGAATACGGACCAGTCTACGTACCTCTCCCTCATTATGGATACCTCGCCGCAGGATGTAATAAATGTCGGTGATGGATTTTGCCGTCAGAACACCAGTGCATTTCCGATTGGATATAGCAAGCAGGATTTCCATGGCTGCCTGATAGAAAGGGTCTCGTTTTTGGAGGACATCTACTATGACACAGGTATCGATTAAGACTTTCATATATTGGAGATCCTTTCTTTCCGTGCTTCTTCTACAGTAATATCGGAAGGAATGACACCAAGGAGTGATTTTGCCATTTCCGTGCGGTCAGCATTGGGGTTAGAAAGTTTTGCCACAACCTTACCGTTTCGTGTAATGAAAATATCTTCATGTTCTGCCAGTTTTAAATACTTGCCGAGATTTAACTTTAATTCTGTTGCAGTAATTGACATGGATCGCACCTCCTATGTTTGTAAGATGTATAGTTTCAATATTATTATACTTAAATTGAACGAATTTATCAATAAAGTTGTTCGATTTTTGGTGACATTTTGGAGAAAGTGAAAAATCAGGGAAGATAATCTTGTGTAACAGTGCACTTTAAAAGAGATTAGGTAAAAGGGATTTATTGATACATTAGTTAAAACTAACTATAATGAAATTATAGAAATATCCATTTATATTTTGCTATATTTGATGGGAGAAGCAATATAAAAGATATTGGGGAGAAAAAAGATGGTCATTTTCATTGAAAGCCTGATAGGGATAATCCTGTTTACTATTATAATAGTGGCCCTTACGCTGAAAGATCCACTGACCTCGGTGGGAGATTATCCCCCTGCTATCCGGGACAGGTGTATGGAATTAGGTTTGATTGAAAAAAGAAAACAGCGGTTTACCAGAGGGGATATTATACGGAAAGCGGCAGCTATGATCATTTTTGTGTTCATATTTGCTTTTGTTCTGAAATTTTTTAATGGTGATCATACATTTCAGAGAGGGTTTAGAGATTCCTATCTGATATGGCAGATCATTGGCATGTTATTGGGAATACCTGCCTGCCTTGCAGTGGGGATCGTTACAGCGATGCTTTGAGTCTCGACGAGGCAGCAGAAAGAATTGCCCCTGAAAATGAGTATCTGATACAGTAAGCTATCAGTGAGCTGCCTATTGGGAAAACAGTGATCGTCACCGCTCATCGTCTGGCAACGATTGAACATGCGGATCAGATTTTAGTAGTGGCGAGGTGAAATGCTTATGTATCTTTGTACGGGATTTGGTAAGCGATTAAGAAAACAGGTTCTCGGATTTTTTAGTTTCATTGGCAAATGGGAACTGGTCTGCTGTAATAAAGAATATGCAGCCTTTGTGGGAGTAATCCTGCGAGAGCTCTTTTTCATATGCCTTTTCTGATTTCTCTGTGCAGAGAATGTCATGTCAGAATTCATGCAAAACGTGGTGGCCGGTGGCATGGAAAAAGCCATCCCCAGGAGAAGGGCTTTTTATATCTGATGTGCGAGTATCCAGTTCAGTAAATCAGAAGACTGAATGGTGCCTGCCGCTAATTGCAGGATAACATCGGACAATTCTGTTTGTGTATGCTGCAATTCAATCCCATTTAAAGCAAGAAACACCAGCATGACGTGTGCGCCGGTACGTTTGTTCCCATCTACAAAAGGGTGGTTTTTGACCAGACCAAAGCAAAGATGGGCTGTCTTCTGCAGGAGAGATGGATAGACATCTTCCCCGCCAAAGGTCTGGAAAGGAGCATTCAGCGCAGAGTCCAGCATCCCTTCATCACGCAGGGCGGATGAACCTCCGGTCTCTGCAATGAGTTGTTCGTGCAGCAGAAGTATCTGCGGCTTGGATAATCGGATCATTTGGCAAGTACCTCGTAAGCCTGTCGGTTCTTTTCGATGAGACGTTTGGAAATAGCCATGATATCTTCATCATCAGCAAATTCTTCTTGTTCAGCAGCGCTGAATTCCATGACCAGATATCGGGGAACATTGTTCTTCAATATGATGACAGAACCGTTCTCATCTACGAGGCGTGCTACCTTAGAGAAGTTTTGATTGGCCTCGGTGATAGAAACCAGGTTTTTAGTGTTGATATTCATAACGGAACCTCCTTTTTGCTGTCTTTACTTTTATTATATCCAAGAATAGGAGAAATTCAACCTATTATTATAAGAAGTTTACAGGCAGGACGGTCAAAATCTCTACAGTGAAGCAGCAGGGAAACGGACATGGGGGCAATCTTCCAGATAAATGATGGCGTGAGGTAAAAGCTAATAAGTCGATTGATGACTTGAGTATTATAACTGCGATATTAAAAAAGGAATACTAAAAAATGGAAGAAATAACACTGAGTCTCGAAAAGAAAAAAACATTCTGAAAAACGTAGAAGATCTCTTGCAACTTTATCATGACGGGAGCCTTGGCGGAGAAATTATGCCAGAGGATGCAAACCCAGGGTTAGGGAAAGGTACGAAGGAAAACTATCTATATTTTACTTTACCAATGGCATTAAATTACCAAAGAAATTCGTATAAGCTGTGAGAAGCGGCAAAAGTGGCATATCTTGACGCTGAAACCCGAGATATATTTTCACCAGAATATGTTGTATAAATGAAACAAGAGGAGCTGCGCACTAAACTGTTAAGGTAGCGCTTCAACCTAATAAACATATAGAGATAAGGGGACGGTTGTGTAACACATTCATGGATAAATTTCAGGGTGACATCAGAAAGCTGTTTTGGGATAATGATAATTCCGTAAAAAAGATCAAAGAGTATATTATAAAAAACAAAAAGGGATTCCCATATTTATCTGGTACTAAGATTTTGAATTATTGGCTATATGTGATGATCCAATATACAGATGCAAAGTTGGAAGACAGGCAGTTTATTACGGTTGCACCGGACACACATGTTATACAAGCAAGCGAAAAACTGGGATTGATCACACATGATGAAGCTGAAAAGCCTAATATACGAGAGAAAGTAAGCTCTCTATGGGAAGAAGTATTTAGAGACACGGAGAGATGTCCAATAGATATTCATACGCCTTGATTGATAAGATTAAAGAGATAAATGAAAAGCACATTGATCTTTGTTACGTTTTTCTGATCCTGAAAAATACCTGTCGCTACGACATATTCGCTGTCCACGGCAATCTATAGTCTCTTTTGATAATTCTCCCCAGCCTTTTCCAACCGTTTTACCATTTTAAAAGCGGTTTCAATCTCTCTGGATGAATAAATGTTTTGAGAATATGCATAGGTTAGGATCTCGAACATGGTTTTGGGATCCACTGCCGGATTTCTGCCTTTGGCAGAGTAAGCCTGATATAGTAAACTGTAATCCAACTCCTCCAGCTCTCAGCTTAGCAGTCGGACAGAATCATCATCAGGAACCAGAACTTCTAAATTTAATGGCAAAATCAGTTGATAAGGATCATCGAATTCGGTATATTTTTTATGGTATTTTGAATTACTGGACATAATTAATTGTACCATGGATTACGGGCTCTTCGGGGTCCGCTTTCTGTTTTTGAGGAGAAAAAAGGAGCATTGCTGGTGACAGAAGTTCAGGGATAATTCTGTTTCAGAATAAGAATTGACTTTTTTTGTTTGCTTGCTACAATAATAAGAAATTCCAGGGCAGCTAAGGAGATATATCAGATGTCTATTACAGTAAAAGAAGTATTAAAAATGAAAGAATGGAAAGACTGTAGATTGGTGGCAGGAGAACAGGGAACGGACAGGGAAGTTTTATATATTGATTCTATGGAGGTGCCGGATATCACTCCATGGCTGAAAAAAAATGAACTTCTCATAACAACTGGTTATGCCATGAACAGCAGTGAGGATGTGCTTTTAGATATACTCCGTGCAATGGCACAGGCGCAGTCTGCCGGGATAGCGCTGAAAACAAAATTTTTTGGCGAGATCACCGAGAAGATTAAAGATGAGGCGGATGCACTGAAAATACCAGTGATAGAAGTGCCCAAGGATATGCCCTTTATTGATCTGGCCAATCCTTTAATGAAAAAAATTGTGGATGAGCAAAACCAGAAATTAAAATTTAATAAAGCTATGAATGAAAAATTTCTTGCCGTGCAGATTGAAGGGGGGAGCTTCCGGGAGATAGGGGAAATCCTGGGCGAGTTGCTTCAGTGCAGGGTTCTGGTAGCAGACAGCAAGCAGAATATGCTCTGCTGCTTTCCCGAAGAACAGGCAGAGGAACAGGGCTGGGTTACCACAGGAGAATTCGGAGAAAAAATTATTTGTGAAAAATTGAAAAACTGTCAGAAACAGGGATCAGATGATATCTGTTACAGGGCTGAAGGAGAAGATACCATATGCAGTCTTGCTATTTATGTAAAAAACCGGTGCAAAGGATTTTTATATGCGGTAGGAGAACAGGAAAGGTTTAATGAATTAGGCGCTATTGCGCTACGGCAAGCGGCAGTGTATCTGGCGCTGGAATTTTCCAAAAAAGGTCTTATGGAACAGAAAGAATATTATCAGGACAACAATTTTTTCCTGGATCTGATTAGTGACAATATACAGTCTGAGGAAGATGCTCTGCGCAGGGCAAGAGGTCTGCGCTGGCCCCCTTTTCCTTATTGTCTTGCAGTAGCGGATATCAATGGATTCGAAAAAGTGATACGGGGTAAGGAAGAAGAGGAGATACAGACGATTAAGGATGATATCATTCAGATCCATAAAGATGTGGTGAACCGGAAAAGGCATTGCTTTTTTGTGGGAAATAAAAGTGACAGTTTTCACTGTCTGTTTACAAAACAGGCAGACAAAGAAGAAATTACACGCTGTATGGAGGAAATCCAGGAACAAGTAAAAAGAAACTTCGGGGTTTCCATTACTGTGGGAATCTCTACAAAAATGGAAAGCTACTGTGGGTTTTCTAAAGCTTATGAAGAGGCCAGAACCGCCATTACGATAGGAAAGAAAAAAGAAACAGAGAAAATTTGTTTTATCGAAGATCTTCGTATGGAAGAAGGATTTTTTGAAATGTCTAAAATGGAAACGTTCAGAAATCTGGCGGGAAATACCCTGGGGATTTTGGAAGAACATGATAAAAAACACGGAACTTGTTATATGGAAACTCTTCGTGTGCTCACAGAAAATCTGGGGGCAAGGAAAGAGACGGCGGAAGCTTTGTATCTCCACCGGAATACTCTTTCCTACCGTATTAGGCAAATTGAACAATTAACAGGATATAACTTAAATGATCCGCAAACTTTGTTCCAGGTGCAGATAGCAGTTAAAATCTATACTTATATGAATTTATAATGTCTTTGTGAAAAAAACAGTTGTTCGCAGCGCACAATTTAGCGATTTAAAATTGTGCACTGCGAATATTGTTTTAGGGGAAAAGGGTATGGTATCTTTTTAAATGAAAATTACATAATTGGCAATGGAGCTGCAGGATAAATAAGGATACTTATTTTGGTATGCAGCTTTTTTTCCAATATGTGAACAGCTATGCAGAAAAGAAACAAAGGAGGAAACGGGATGAAAAAGAAACTACTGACATTTGTTCTTGCCGGCGCAATGGTATTTTCCATGGCAATGAGTGGATGCGGAAGCAGCAATTCCGAGGAAACAGATACCCAGACAGAGAAGGAATCTGACAAGGAAACTGTGGAGAACGTAGAGGCAGTGATTGATGTTCCAGACGAAGTGACAAAGGGCGGGGAACTGAATATTGCGCTTGTATCTTCGCCGAAAAATCTGGATCCTGTAAAGTATACAGGAACCTATGAGTCACAGATTATTTATCAGGTATGTGATACGATTGTAGCTTATGATATGGAAATGAAAGAGATTCTCCCTTCTCTTGCGACAGAATGGACCATCAGTGATGATGGTATGGTATACACCTTTACAATCCGGGATGATGTTTATTTTCAGCCGGGAGAGTATCAGGATGGAAGAAAGATGACTGCGGAGGATGTTGCATACAGTCTGAACCGTTCGGCTCAGGAATCTGCGCTGAACCGGCTGGATATGCTGGATCATGCGGAAGCACTGGATGAAACACATGTGCAGGCTACTCTGAAAGCTCCCAGCGCAGTATTCCTTACCGCTCTGACAAATTCAGGAAACGTGGTGGTTCCCAAAGAAGAAGTGGAAGGATGGGGCGATGAATTCGGAAACCATCTGGTGGGAACAGGCCCCTATGCCCTGGAAGAATTCAGTCTTGACCAGCAGGCAGTCCTGGTAAAAAATGAGAATTATTTCCTTGGGGAGCCGAATCTTGACAAGGTAGTCTTTAAAGTTATCACAGACCAGAATCAGGAGGTCAATGCTTTAAGGACAGGAGAGATTGATATTGCCACACAGCTTTCCGGAGAATCTGTGAAGCTGGTAGCGGAAGACGACAGTGTGAATCTGCTGAAAATTCCTGGAATGCAGATCAGTTATGCGTATTTTAATATGGTGAACGGACCTACAGCGGATCCAAAAGTAAGGGAGGCGCTGATTATGGCTGTAAACTATGAAGAACTGGCAGCAGGAGTGTTCCAGTACGGAGAAGGAGAGGCAGCATGTCTCCCGCTTCCAAAAGCGTCCTGGGGATATGATGAGTCTGTGGAAGCGGACGTTCCATCTTACGATCCGGAAGGTGCAAAGAAACTGCTGGAAGAGGCAGGTTACGGAGACGGATTTACTCTGAATATGTACGTTACTAATGAAAATTTCCGCCAGAAGGCAGCTACTATCCTGCAGTCCTACTGGAAGATGATCGGTGTGGATTTGGAGATCAACACGGTGGAATGGGGAACCTTCAGTGAGACAGGAGCATCAGGAAAAGCAGACGTATTTGCTATGGGATGGTCCTGGTATCCGGATCCCTACTTTTTCCTGGATAAGATGTTTGCCACTTCTTCCATCGGAACTCTTGGAAACGGACAGGGATACAGCAATGAGGAAGTTGATCAGCTTCTGGCAGACGCCCTGATTGAGACGGATCAGGAGAAGAGGGCAGAAATCTACCACGAAGCCCTGAAGCTGATTACAAATGATGATCCTGGTATCTTCTACGGAAACCCGTCTGAATGCCTAGGCATCAATCCGAAAGTACAGGATTTCCACCAGAGAGCCGACGGTACCATCAAACTCTTTACAACAGAAGAGAACGTATGGGTCGTTCAGTAAAAGAGAGGGCTGCCTGCAAAAACAGGCAGCCATTGTTTTATAGAAGCGGAGAAGGAGGACATCAATGCTAAAAACAATTTTAAAGCGAATACTGCAGAGTATTCCCACGCTGTTTATTGTTATTACTATTACGTTTGTACTGACGCGGATGATACCGGGCAATCCGGCGCTTACTATGCTCGGTCCCCAGGCACCAAAGGAATCTGTGGAACAGCTCGAGCAAGAGTTGGGACTGGATAAGAGTAAGGGAGAACAGTATATCATGTATCTGAAACAGATTCTTTCAGGAGATTTCGGACGGTCTTATTCTTATAACCAGTCTGTGGTGGAACTGATCATGGAAAGAGTTCCCAATACACTTGTCATAACCCTGACGAGCCTTTTTATTGCTTTAATCCTGGGTATGATCGTGGGGATTGTTTCTGCGGTGCGCCAGTACTCCATACTGGATTATATTTTCATGGTCCTGGCACTGATCGGCGTTTCTATGCCCATCTTCTGGATGGGGCTTATGCTGGTTCTTTTGTTCAGTGTAAACCTGGGATGGCTTCCTGCTATGGGAATGGGGGATCCAGCCAACGGTATGTGGGATGTGATCAGCCACATGATCCTGCCATGCTTCTGTCTTGCAACCATCCCTATGGCGACTTTTGCCCGTATCACTCGGTCCAGTATGCTGGAAGTGGTAAACAGTGATTCGGTAAAGGCGCTCCGGGCAAGAGGTTTAAAAGAAGGTGTGGTAATCTGGAAACATGCTCTGAAAAATGCCCTTCCGCCTATTGTCACGGTGCTGGGACTCCAGCTTGCAACTGCCTTTACAGGCGCAATTCTGACAGAAAGTATCTTTTCCTGGCCGGGCATGGGTACTATGATCGTCAGCGCCATAGATAACCGGGACTATGCGCTGATACAGGGGGTGGTCCTTTTTACAGCCATTGTATTCGTGGTGATCAATCTGATCGTGGATGTGGTGTATACCATTATCAACCCAAAAGTAAATTATGAAAGCGGGAATGGAGGAAGATAAATGGCAAAACAGAACAAGATGCCGAACAAAGGAATTATGGGTGCGGACGCTCATTCCCAGCTTGTGAAAAGAGAAAGACGTGCAAATAATGTATGGAATAAGCTGAGGAGAAATAAGACAGCCATGATCGGGTTAGTCATCGTTGTCTTTATGATACTGATCGCTGTTTTTGCCCCTTTGATCGCTACACATGATCCCAATGCCATCAAACCGTCAGAGACCTATCTGGGAATTGGTGAGAAGGGGCATATATTCGGGACAGATGAATTTGGGAGAGATTTATTTTCAAGAGTCGTATATGGAGCACGGATCTCCCTTATTGCCGCCATAGGAGGCACTGTTGTAGGAGGAATTCTGGGCATTCTTCTGGGACTGATCGCAGGATATGCGGGAGGAGTTACAGATGCGGTGATCATGAGACTTATGGACGGTATGCTGGCATTTCCGTTTGTCCTTCTGGCCATTATCCTTATGACAATTCTGGGATCAGGGCTGCAGAACGTGATCCTTGCGATCGGAATCGGAAATGTGCCTACGTTTGCCAGAGTTGTCCGGGGACAGGTACATATTGTGAAGAATGAGGAATACTGTAATGCAGGAAGAGTCATCGGTATTTCCAATCTGCGGATGCTGTTGTGTCATATCCTTCCCAATACGATTTCACCTATTATTGTCTATGCCACTCTGAATGTGGCAGGCGCCATTATTTCAGAAGCTACACTGAGTTTCCTGGGACTGGGTATTTCACAGCCGACGGCATCCTGGGGGAATATCCTGAGAGCAGGAAGGGACTGTTTAAATACGGCTCCCCATATTGCTACCATATCCGGAATATTCATCCTGGTCACAGTGCTGGGCTTTAACCTTTTGGGAGACGGCGTGAGAGATGTATTAGATCCGAAAATGAAAAGATAAAGGAAGAGAGACGGAAAATGAGTAAAGAATTACTTACAGTAGAAAATTTAAAAACCTATTTCTTTACCGCAAGCGGTGTTTCAAAGGCTGTGGACGGGGTAAGCTTTACTTTGGAAAAGGGGCAGACCATGGGAATCGTGGGAGAATCCGGCTCCGGAAAAAGTGTAAGTGCCTCTTCTATTATCCGCCTACTCCCCAAAATCGGAAAGATCGTTGACGGAAAAATAGAATTTGAGGGAAAAGATATTTTAAAACTTGGAAAAAAAGAACTGCTGAATTTCAGGGGGAAAGATATTGCAGTAATCTTTCAGGACCCTATGACCTCTCTGGATCCGGTGTTTAAGATCGGCAACCAGATGGTGGAGATGATCTGTGCACATCAGGATATTTCAAAAAAAGAAGCTAGGGCGATGGCTGTGGAGGCACTGAAAAAAGTAGGAATCCCCCAGGCGGAAAAACGGATGGACTCCTATCCCTATGAACTATCAGGAGGAATGTGCCAGAGAGTTATCATTGCCATGGCAGTCTGCTGCAAGCCCAAAATGATCATTGCCGATGAACCTACCACAGCCCTGGATGTTACGGTGCAGGCGCAGGTGCTGGAGCTTCTTCAGGAGCTGCAGAAAGAGATGAACACATCTATTCTTCTGATCACCCATAATCTGGGTGTTGTTTGGAAGATGTGCGATACAGTCATGGTAATGTATGCGGGAAAAACTGTAGAATATGCTACAGCGGAAACCTTGTACCGGAACCCTATGCATCCTTATACCTGGGGACTGTTGGATTCCATGCCAAAACTAAGCGATAAAGTGAAAGAGGAATTAAAGACAATTCCGGGAACGCCGCCGGACTTAAGGCTTACCGGTACAGGCTGCAACTTCTGCAACCGCTGCCCTTATGCGGAAGAAAAATGCAGCACAGAGGTTCCTCCGCTGGTCGAAATCGAAAAAGGTCATTTTATTGCCTGTCACAGACAAAATAAAACAGAAAAACTGGCAAGGGGAGAGGTGAAGAAAAATGGATGAGAAAAAAGTAATCTTAAAAGTCAGAAATTTGACAAAAGAATTTAAGATCAAAAGCCATAAGCTGGGAGAAAGACCTCAGATCCTTCATGCCCTTACTGATGTATCTCTTGATGTATACCAGGGAGAGACACTGGGAATTATCGGGGAATCAGGATGCGGAAAATCAACCTTTGGGAAATGTCTGGTACAGCTGCATAAGCCAACCAGAGGAAGTGTAGAATATCAGGGTGAGAACATCCTGGAACTGAAAAAAGGGCAGATGAAAAACATCAAAAAAGAGATTCAGATGGTATTCCAGGATCCTTTCTCTTCTCTGGATCCCCGAATGACTGCGGGAAAACTGGTGGAAGAACCTATGATTGCCCATAAAACCGAGAAGGATAGGAAGAGCAGGAGCAAAAAGGCACTGCAGCTTCTTCGGACCGTAGGGCTTGATATTCAGCATGTGCACCGTTATCCTCATGAATTTTCAGGAGGACAGAGACAGAGGATTAATATTGCAAGGGCGCTGGCGCTGAATCCCAAGCTGATCGTATGCGATGAGCCGGTATCAGCCCTCGACGTATCCATTCAGGCCCAGGTGCTGAATCTGTTCAACCAGCTGCAGAGAGAATACGGACTGACCTATGTGTTTATTTCCCATGATTTGAGCGTGATTAAACATATCAGTGACAGGATCGCCATTATGTATCTGGGAAGAATTGTGGAAATCTGCAGGGCACAGGAATTATATGAGAATCCCCTGCATCCGTATACAAAAGCGCTGTTATCTGCGATTCCTCCGGAGTCGCCTTTTGAAAAGAGGGAAAGGATCGTCCTGAAGGGAGAGATTCCAAGCCCCATAGGGGAACAGAAAGGATGTCCCCTGGCAGGAAGGTGCAGCTTCTGCAAAGAAAGATGTAGAAATGAAATGCCGGGGCTTTGTGACAGGGGAGACGGACATCAGGTTGCCTGCTTTTTATATGAAAGTAAATAAGTACAGAAGAGAGGAAAGTGCATGAGTGAGACAACAAGAGAACAGATCATGAATCTGGCACAGGACAAAATAGATGAATTGATCAGGCTGGTTTCTGATCTGATCAAGATACCAAGCGAGAATCCTACAGGAACGCAGAGGGAAGTCATTGATTATGTGAAAAATTATCTGAGTCAGGCAGGAATTGCCTGCCAGGAAGTGGGATGCAATCCCCAGTTTCCCTGTGTAGTGGCAAAAATGGGAAAGGAAGAAGGGTTCAGTGTGATCCTAAACGGACATGTGGATGTAGTTCCGGCAGGGGACAGAAATCAGTGGAATTTTGATCCTTTTTCCGGTGAGATTACAGATAAGGAAATTCTGGGAAGAGGAACTTCCGATATGAAAGCTGGTGTTGCAGGATTTTTATTTGCCATGAAAATTCTGGCAGAGTCAAAAGCGCAGTTAAAGGGAAGCATCCGTCTGCATATTGTTTCTGATGAGGAAAGCGGGGGAGAATTCGGCACAAGCTGGCTCTGTAAAAATGGTTATGCAGACCATGCAGATGCCTGCCTGGTGGGAGAACCCACATCCCATAATACCATCGAAATCGGACAGAAAGGAAAGGCAGAACTTATTTTGAGAGCCCATGGAGTATCAGCTCACGGAAGTCTTGCGGGATACAAAGGGGAAAATGCGATTCTGAAACTGACCCGTGTGCTGGAAAATCTGGAGGAACTCAAAAAGATAGAAGGACATTACGGGACAAATCAGAAAAAGGCACTGGAGAATTCGAAGAAGATTGCTGCAGAGAAAAACGGCGCTGGCACGGGAGATGTGATCGATCATGTAGCTGTCAATGTGGGAATGATCCGGGGAGGGGTGCGCCCCAATATGGTGCCGGATTCCTGTGAAGCTGTACTGGACATCCGTCTTCCCATCGGAGTGGATAAAGAAGAAATCCGTAGCTGTGTAGAAAAAATCATAGAGGAGAGCGGAGTGCAGGGGATAGAATATGAACTGGAATTCCAGGGAATGGGTAATTACACAGAAATCGATGCCCCGATTGTGGATGCAGTGAAAAAACATGCGGAAGCCTTGTGGAAAACAGAGGTCCTTCCTGCTTATCAGTGGGCGTCAAGTGATGCCAGAGAGTACAGGGAAATGGGGATTTCCACAATCCAGTACGGACCGTCCAATACAGTGGGCATTCATTCCTACAATGAGACCGTAGATATTGAAGATGTGAAAAATGCAGGACAGATATACATTCTTTCCCTTTGTGATCTGATGGGAATTAAATAGAGGAGATGCTATGATAGTAAAAGAAATTCTGGATATATATGAAATACTGGATTCCGCATATGTCAACGGAGAAAAAGTCGCAGATTATTTAAGAAGTATCGGCGGAAACTGTGAGATTTCTGTCAGTAAACTGGAGGGAAAAGGCGGAAAAAGCACAGATGTGATCAAGGTGATGATCCCGGGAAGCAACGGAAAATCAAAGGGAGGCAGTGCTCCCACCATTGGTCTTCTGGGAAGGCTTGGAGGTTTGGGAGCCAGACCGGAACGGATCGGGTTCGTTTCTGACGGGGACGGTGCTCTTACTGTTCTTGCAGCTGCTGCAAAACTTTTGAAGATGCAGAGGGAAGGAGATTTGCTGGAAGGGGATGTACTGGTATCCACTCATGTGTGCCCGGATGCGCCTACACTTCCACATAAGCCGGTATCTTTTATGAATTCTCCGGTAAGCATGCAGCAGATGAACCAGAGTGAAGTTGACGGATCGGTGGATGCTATCCTGTCAGTAGATACTACAAAAGGAAACCGCATTATGAACCATAAAGGTTTTTCTATTTCCCCCACTGTAAAAGACGGATACATTCTGAAGGTAAGTGAAGATCTCCTTGGTATTATGGAAATTACTACAGGGCAGGCTCCAAAAGTTTTTGCCCTGAGCATGCAGGATATCACTCCATACGGCAATGATCTGTATCACCTGAACAGTATCCTACAGCCGTCTACAGCCACAGATGTTCCAGTGGTAGGAGTAGCCATTACCACGGAGACAACTGTGCCGGGCTGTGCTACAGGAGCCACTAATCTTATGTCCATTGATGAAGCGGGAAGATTTGTTCTGGAAGTGGCAAAAGAATATACCAAAGGTACCTGCGGGTTCTACGATCAGGAGGAATACCAGAGGATTCAGAAACTGTATGGTTCCATGTCCCATCTGCGTACTTTCGGAAACAAAAAGGAATAGAGTTGCTGAAAGAGAGCTGTCCTGAATTTCAGGGCAGCTTTTAATGAAAAAAAACTGACGGTGAAGGATATTCGTCCCTATGTGGAGCATGACCTTATTGTTTTGCCCTCATATCTGCACTGAAATAATAGCATCCAAAGAAAGAAGGTGCAGATTATGTCACATGAAATTCTGTCCGCCAAGTTGTACGAACTTGTCCTTACAGACAAAACTGAAGTTCAGCCGATCTCCCATGGTCAAGAAACTGTCATCTTCCTCATGAACTCTGATGTTGTTCCAGCCGGTTCTCGCCGTTGTGTCTATGTCCCTTATCATCGGCGCCTATCTGATCCTGCTCGGCGTAGACAGTATCGTGCTGGCCTTCAGCAATGTGGGCTATAAATGGTAAAACTTTTTTAAGGAGGATTTCGTTATGTGTACAGTAATCAATTTTTGAATCAGAAGCATGAAAATGTCTTTGGCCGGACGACGGACTTTCATTATATCCTCGATCCGCATTCACTTTGAAGAGGCGTCTGGCTTTTGCCGTGTTGCTTGACTTCGTACAGGGAGGTCTAATGCATCCTCTCAAAACACATCAGGTCAAAATGCAACAGCTATTGTGATGGAATTAGACGAAATGAAAAGCTATTCTGCGTCTTAGAAGATTTTAAGATTTAACGGCCAGAAACAGTCAGGAAATCAATCGCAAAAAAATACGATTGATTTCCTGGCTGTTTCTGCGTATAATATAAGCAGTGAAATTGGAAAGGAAGCACGGTGTATGCGTGAAACGAGAACAAAAGAGTTCAAAGAAAAGATTACAAATACATTTTTAAAAACAGTAAGTGCCTTTTCAAATTACGATGGTGGAGAAATATTTTTTGGCGTTGATGACAATGGTAATATCAAAGGACTGTCGGATGTAAAACAAGCCTGTCTGGATATTGAAAACAAAATTAATGACAGCATTATTCCGCAGCCTGATTATACACTGGAATTGCAGAATAATGACAGAACGATAAAACTGACTGTAAAAAGCGGGCTTCAAAAGCCATATTTATATAATTCAAAAGCATACAAACGAAACGATATTGCAACCATAGAAGTTGACACACAGGAGTTATCAAGACTGATTTTAGAAGGCAAAAATATTAAATTTGAAGAATTGCCGTGTGAAGATCAAGAACTGACGTTTAATACTTTATGTCCAAAATTAAAAGAATGCATTCAGATTGAAACTTTTAATCAGGATACCTTGAAAACGCTGAATTTATATAATAACACTATTGGATACAATAATGCGGCTGGTATTTTAGCAGATAAAAATCATTTTCCGGGAATTGATATAGTGAAGTTCGGTGAAAATATCAGTGTAATTCATAAAAGAGCAACATTTGATAATATATCCATTTTGACAGTGTATGAAAAAACATTGGAAGTATTCAAAGATTATTATCAATACGAAGAAATACAAGGCGCCGATAGGAAAAAGGTAGAAAAAATACCGGAGGCTGCATTCAGAGAAGCGATTGCAAATGCATTGATTAATAGAGTATGGGATGTGGAGTCACAAATAAAAGTTTCGATGTTTGATGACAGAATAGAAATTATTTCTCCGGGAGGACAGCCATCTGGAATAACAGAAGATGAGTACTTATCGGGAAAACTTTCAGTTCTAAGAAACAGAAATCTTGCAAATGTATTTTACAGGCTGGGGTTTGCGGAAATATTTGGCACGGGAATTACACGAATAAAGCAACTCTATGAAGAAGGATTAAAACAACCGGATTTTGAAGTGTCGGAAAATACAATTAAGATTGTACTTCCGGTTTTTGAGAAAAACCTGAATTTAACGGAAGACGAAAGAAAAATATACAAGATTTTAAGCAAGAAAATGTTGAAATCAATTAGCGAAATTAATCCGTACATCCCGTTTGGTAAATCAAAGACAACACAGTTGCTGAAAGAAATGAGTAAAAAAGGTATTGTAAAAATTGAAGGCAGGGGAAGAGGGACTAAGTATATGATAAAATAATTACTATGGCAAAGAGTAATAATGCAAACTTGCACTATACTGCCTATTCTTTGTTTGTGGGGATACCTGTTTCACATATAAAATAAGGAGAAATGAAAATATGATAAAAATACTATTCGTGTGCCACGGCAACATCTGCCGCAGCACCATGGCTCAATTTGTTTTTCAGGATATGATTCATAAGGCCGGCTTGTCCGACTTGTTTTATATTGACTCTGCCGCCACCAGCACGGAGGAGATTGGCAATCCCCCTCATTACGGAACTGTGGGGAAGATGAGGGAGGTGGGGATACCGGTGCTGCCTCACAAGGCGGTCCAGATGAAAAAATCAGACTATGAGAAATATGATTTTCTTCTGGGGATGGATGAGTGGAATATCCGGAATATGAACCGGATCGTGAAGAAAGATCCGGAGCATAAGATCCATATGCTTCTGGATTTTTCCAAAAATCCAAGAGCTATAGCAGACCCTTGGTATACGGGAAATTTTGATGTGACTTATGATGATATTCAGGAAGGCTGCCAGGCCTTCCTGGAATATCTGAAGAGAGAGGGAAGGATCTAAAAACAAAATGTCTCAGTCCTTGAGGGCTTCATAAACCTGCCGGGCGATAAAGGCAGCGCCCTGAGCATTTGGATGGACGCCGTCTGCCGGGAAAAATTCCGGATGATCTTTGGTGGCCTCGTGTATGTCAATAAGAGGCAGATCCAGTTCAGAAGCAAGATTCCGGATCAGCTGGGAAATCTCCTCTACATTGTCTGAAGAAATGTTATATTGGTTGTCGGGAAGTTCAGGATCTGTATTCTGGGGAAATACAGTGGCCGGCGTCATGAGATAGATTTTCGGATTACTGTCCAGGGCCTGATAACGAAGAATCATATCTTTGTAATCAGAAATAAAAGTTTCTGCACTTACCCAGTTGTGGGTCTTGCCATCGTTGGTCCCCAGCATGAGCAGGACGATATCCGGCTGGAAATCCATACTTTTTTGGAAGTTCGTATGTTCCCAGTAAGGATAGTCGGCCGCTTTCTGCATGGTATAGCCGCTGGCGCCGTAGTTTTTGACCTGGTAGTGTTTTCCCAGGAGGCTTTGGAGTCTGGCTGGATAAGAGTTTTTTGCAATATGGGAAATCCCTGCACCATAGGTAATACTGTCGCCTACACAGGCGATCCGGGTCACCTGGCGGCGCTGACAGCGAAGACCAAGGAAAGCCGTCAGAGCACAGAGGATCAGCGCAGAGAAGAGAAATGCCAGTTTTGTTTTCAGTTTCATATATCCACTTCCTTTGAGTATATTTAGAATATTTTGATATTTAATATTAAGAACATTTTAAAAGAGATTTTTGGGAATTACAAGGCAGGAGAGAAAAATGTCAGAAGAAATCAAAAATTTACTGGAAGGTCTTCCTTTCTGGAAGCACCTGAAGGAAGAAGAAAAGAGAATGCTGAAAGAGGCTTCCAGAGAGGTCCATTATCCTGCAGGCGCCGGTGTCTATTCCGGAGCAGGAGAATGTCTGGGAGCGATCTATATTTTAAACGGGATATTCAGAACCTATCTTCTATCAGATGAAGGCAAGGAGGTTACCATGTTCCGCCTTCGCCAGGGAGATACCTGTATTCTTTCGGCTTCCTGTGTACTGCCGGCCATTACCTTTGACGTAGAGATTGAAGCCCAGACAGAGGTAGATGCAGTGCTGATCCCTGCAAGAGTGCTGATCAGTCTGATAAAAGAGAATATCTATGTGGAAAATTACGTTTACAAAGAGGCTGCAAAACGGTTTTCGGATGTGGTGGAAGCACTGCAGCAGATGATGTTCCTCAGTCTGATCCAGAGAATTGCCGCTTTTCTTTTAGACGAGTCTGCGAAAACCCATTCTTCGGTGATCGCCATGACCCAGGAAGATCTGGCAAAGCAGATCGGCAGCGCCAGGGAGGCGGTGAGCCGTATTTTAAAACAGATGGTAAAGAAAGGCTATGTTACCCTTTCCAGGGGAGAGGTAAAGATTGAAAATAAGGAGGAGCTGTATAGACTTCTGTAAAAGAAAAGGAGCTCCATGAAGGAAAGACGGAATTATTTATAATCGTCCTTTCTTTATGGAGCTCCTCTGTTTTGTATTAATGTAATAAATAGAAATGTAAATACTGAAAGCCCGAAATTATTTCAGCATGGCTTCCAGCTGGCTTTTGGGCACGACGCCTACCGATTTGTCAACAGCTTTGCCCTTTTTAAACACCATGACGGTAGGAATGTTCATAACGCCGAACTGAGCGGCAAGACTGGGGGATTTGTCTACATCGATTTTTCCCACCTTATAAGCTCCATGAGCTTCCTCTGCCAGTTCTTCGATCACCGGAGCCAGCATTTTGCAGGGCATACACCAGGTTGCCCAGAAATCGATCATTACCGGTATATCAGAGTTGAGCACTTCCTGTTCAAAATTGTCCATTGTAATTTCCATTGCCATATTGATTCTCTCCTTTATTTTTAGACTTAGTATAATACATTTTCTGAGAAATGTCTGTGACTAAATTACATTTCTGCAGATTTACAGCGCTGCCATTGGTAATCCCCTGCTGATCACAGGGTCTTCAGATAGTTTACTGCCCTGGTCCCGGCCAGGGCTCCTTCATATACGGCTTTTGCGATCTGGAGCATGCCTCCGGTGCAGTCTCCTGCAGCATAAAGTCCGGGGAGCGGGGTGCTGGTATCTGATTCAATGAGGATATGGTTGTTTTCAATGACCAGCCCCAGCTTTCTGGCAATGTCGGTGCTGTCCGCTGTGCCCAGAGCAACAAAAAGACCGGACAGGGAAAGTCTGGAATGGTCTTCCAGCTCCACATAAGACAGGGAAGTGTCTCCACCGGCGGATATAAGCTTTTTGGTCTCCACCTGTATGGTGCCCAGCTCTTCTTTTGAGAAAGTTTCTTCCTTTCCATTGGTAAGTATGGTGACTTTAGCTGCCAATGGCTCCAGGACCTTGGCTTCATGAAGGGCATAGGCGCCGTTTCCCAGGACAGCTACGTCTTTTCCCCGGTAGAAAAAGCCGTCGCAGACAGCGCAGTAGCTGATGCCGCTGCCTTCATATTTTTTTAACTCTTTCAGTGCGAGAGTGTTCCGCTTGGCCCCGGTGGCCAGGATCAGGGCTTTGCTGTGGTAAGTATGGTCTGCTGTCTGGATAGTATAATCACCGTCATATTCTACGGCCAGAAGTTCTTCTTCTACGACAGGAACCTGGAAAGATTCCAACTGCTTGAGTCCGATTTGGTATAATTCTGCCCCGCTAACCGGTTTGGAAAGACCGTAGTAATTTTCGATTTTTACGGCTTTTTCCAGGGCGCCTCCGCCCTTGTGCAGGACCAGAGGCGTGATCCCTGACCGGACGGCGTAGAGGGCTGCGGATACGCCGGCGGGGCCGGCTCCTGCAATGATCAGCTTTTCTGTTTCCATAGGCTTTGAAACCTCCTGTATCTGTTTTGTGAATAATATTTTAACATAATTTCAGAAAAAAACATATCGGTCTGTACCGGAAGGAAGGGAGAGAAATAGGTGAAAACTCTTTATAATTCTATGAAAAAATGATAGAATAGGTTCAAGAAAAGAGTGGAAGGGGTGCTTCTATGGATATACTGGAAAAAAAGATAGAATTGTTAAAGAACATCTTAAATGACAGCAGATATACAGTGATGCTGGGCGGCTCCGGTATGATGAAAGAAGGCGGTTATCAGGGGTTGAAATCTCCGGAACAGGCTTACGAAACAGAGAAGAAATACGGTCTGTCTCCGGAAGATATTTTTACTACGGTATTTTATAATAACCGGACAGAACAGTTCTTTGATTTTTACCGGACAGAGATACTGGGAAATATCCCCCAGGTCACAGAATCTGCTTACGTGGCAGCCCGTATGGAAGCAGCAGGAAAGCTTCAGTGCATCATTGAAAGCAATATTTATGAGCTGCCCCAGAGAGGCGGCTGCAAAAATGTGATTTCTCTTCATGGCTCTATTTATCACAATCAGTGCCCCCACTGCGGAAGAGAATATTCTATGGAGTATATTCGGGATTCTGTGAAGATCCCCAGATGCGAGAGCTGCGGAAGGGTGATCCGGCCGGGGGTATCCCTTTACGGGGAAATGCTGGACAGCTCCATCATGTCAGAGGCTACCAGACAAGTGGAACAGGCGGAAGTGCTCATGCTTATGGGAACCAGTATGGAATCAGAAGTTTTCTCAAAATATGTCCGGTATTTTGAAGGAAAGAAACTGGTGATCATACATAATGAAGAACATTTTATGGATGAAAAGGCAGATCTGGTGATCATTGATGAACCGAAAAATGTGCTTCCGAAGTTAGGATTCTGATAGTTTTTGGCCTGCACACTGGAAAAAACATCCTGTGCGATTGGTGCAGTTGATTCGTGAATGATGTACTAGAAATCAGAGGGAAAAGGTGTTTTGGATTATACAATAAAAACACCTTTTCTTTTTTTGATAGAAGACTATATAGCGAAAATGCATGAAAATTTAAGAGAAAAAAGTACAAAAGAATAAAAAGTGCATGTGGTAGAACCAGTATATACCGAACGGTATAGAAAAAACCATAGAATTTCTGACAAAAACTTTTAAAAAGATGGAAAAAGTACAAGAGTTTTTTACAAAAATTTTGCCCGAAAAAAAATTTGCAGATAAAAAAAGGAATGATTGACAAATTTTATTTTTAGCAGTAATGTAACTAATAATTAAAGAAAGAAGATATTCTTATTTATTTACATCTTCTTTCTTTAATTATGAAAAATAAATATAGAGAAAGAATCTTAGGAAAGGAGAAAGTCAGAAATCCACTGATACAGAAAGGGAGGATGTCTTACGAACAGCATTGCTGAGAGGATTACGGAAGAGCTGAACTGCGAAACCGTATTCACAATTCCCATTTTAGGCGGCATTCCGGTTAATGAATCTGTAGTAGTTACGTGGATTATTATGGCTGTACTGACAATTCTGTCGGTAATCCTTGTAAGAAATCTCAAAGTTGAGAAACCCGGTAAGATACAGCTTGCGCTGGAGTCTTTTATCGGGTTTTTAAATGATTTCTTTCTGGATACCATCGGAAAAGACGGCAAGCCCTATATCCCGTATCTGATTTCTGTGGCCCTCTATATAGGCGCTGCAAACCTGATCGGACTTTTTGGATTTAAACCGCCTACGAAGGACTTGAATGTAACGGCAGCCTTGGCGCTCATGAGCCTTGTGCTCATCTACTATTCCGGATTACGAAAAAAAGGCCCAAAGAAATTCCTGCTGGGATTTGCAGAGCCTATGCCCATTATCGCGCCCATTAATATTATGGAGATTGCGATCCGTCCCGTTTCCCTGTGCATGCGGCTTTTCGGAAACGTGATCGGTGCATTTGTAATCATGGAATTGCTGAAGATGCTGATGCCGGCGGTCTTGCCTGTGCCATTCAGTTTGTATTTTGATGTTTTTGATGGTCTGATCCAGACCTACGTTTTTGTCTTTCTGACATCATTGTTCATGAAAGAACAGATGGAATAAAGACTAAAAATTTGTACTTTAAATTTATTATTTGAGAAGAAAAGGAGAAATGAATTATGTCAGCAGCAATTGGAGCAGCTATTGCAGTATTAACAGGTATTGGAGCAGGTTTTGGTATCGGTCTTGCAACTTCCAAAGCAGTGGAAGCTGTAGCAAGACAGCCTGAAGCAGCAAGCAAGATCAGTACATCTCTTCTGTTAGGATGTGCTCTTGCAGAGGCAACCGCTATTTACGGTTTCGTTATCGCTCTGTTGATCTTATTCTTATAATCACAAAAGTATTCACAAAGAAAGGCAGGTTAAATAAAAGATGTTAAATCTTGGTTGGAGCCTTGTCTGGACGATTGTAAACCTGATCATTTTTTATCTTCTGATGAAGCGTTTTCTCGTAGGACCTATTCTGGGGATCATGGAAAAGAGAAAAAACCTCATTGACCAGGAACTGGAAAATGCGAAAACAGCGCAGGCAAAAGCAGAAGAATTAAAGGGACATTATGAAGGCGCACTGGCAGGAGCAAAAGAAGAGTCTGCTCAGATCATTGAAGCTGCCAAGGCAGACGCCAAAAACGAGAGCGAGCGGATGGTGAAAGAGGCCAATGCGGAAGCTGCAAAGATTATTGAGACTGCAAAGGCTACCGCAGAACAGGAAAGAAAAAATGCCCTTCTTGGAGCAAAATCGGAGATTGCAGGTCTGGCTGTGGAAGCGGCCAGAAAGCTTCTTTCCGAGGGAAGTACAGAGAAAGGCAACAGCATGCTCTATGATGAGTTTTTAGCTAAAGCAGGTGATGGAAATGACACAGACATCCATTAATTACGGGATCGTTCTCTATGAGCTTTCCGTTCCGGGGGAGGCTGTGGAGGTTTCCCGCAGGATCCTGGAAGAAGTAAAGGAACTGTCCAAAGTCCTGGAGAGTCCGGTAGTGCCTTTTGAAGAAAAAGAGAAGGTCATTAGCAGGATCTTTCCAGAAGAAATGAAGAACTTTCTCTGCGTGGTCTGCAAATATGCTCACGCCGCTCTTCTGCCTGAGATTTTTCAGGCATATCAGGATTACTATAACGAACAGCATAAGATATTAACAGCGGATCTGTACTGTGTTGTTCCTCCTTCCCAGAAACAACTGGAGGGGATCAGGAAATTTCTTTTGAAGAGATTTCAGACGCAGGATACAAAGATCCGAATCATAAAGGATGAAAGCCTGGTAGGGGGATTTCTGATCCGGACCCGTGACCAGGAACTTGATTACAGCTTAAAAGGCCGTATCAATGCATTACAACAAAAATTGATCTGGAGGTGAACGGTTTGAGTTCAATCAATTCAGAAGAGATCATTTCCATTCTGAAAGAAGAAATAGAAAATTTCGACATGATGGCAGGAGTCCGGGAAGTCGGAAACGTAATCTGGGTTGGTGACGGAATCGCAACTGTTTACGGGATTGACCATGCCATGTACGGCGAGATCGTAACTTTTGAAAACGGCGTCAAAGGTATGGTCCAGGATATCAAGAAAAATGAGATCGGTGTTATTATTTTCGGCAAGGATACCGGTATCCGTGAGGGTACAAAGGTTGCCCGTACAGAAAAGAGAGCCGGTATTCCCGTAGGCGAAGGATTTATCGGAAGGGTTGTAGATGCCCTGGGAGCCCCCATTGACGGAAAAGGGGAGATCAAGGCAGAGGATTACCGCCCTGTGGAAAATGAAGCACCAGGCATCATCGACCGTAAGTCTGTATCCGTACCACTGGAAACAGGTATTCTGGCTATTGACTCCATGTTTCCTATCGGAAGGGGACAGCGTGAGCTGATCATCGGGGACCGTCAGACAGGAAAGACTTCCATTGCTACAGATGCTATTCTGAATCAGAAGGGCAAAGGTGTGATCTGTATTTATGTAGCTATCGGACAGAAGTCTTCCACAGTTGCAAAACTGGTTGGAACTTTGGAAAAACACGGCGCTATGGAATATACTACGGTATTTTCCGCTACAGCCAGTGACTGTGCGCCTCTTCAGTACATTGCCCCCTATGCAGGTACTGCTCTTGCAGAGTACTTTATGTATCAGGGAAAAGATGTGCTCATCGTATATGATGATCTGTCCAAACATGCGGTGGCTTACCGTGCTCTGTCATTGCTTTTGGAACGTTCTCCCGGACGTGAGGCATATCCAGGCGATGTATTTTATCTTCATTCCAGACTGCTGGAGCGTTCCAGCCGTTTGAGCGATGAGGCGGGAGGCGGTTCCATTACAGCCCTGCCTATTATTGAGACTCAGGCAGGAGATGTATCCGCATATATTCCTACCAATGTTATTTCTATTACAGACGGACAGATTTTCCTGGAGACAGATTTGTTTATGTCCGGTGTCCGCCCGGCTGTAAACGTAGGTCTTTCTGTATCCCGTGTAGGCGGTGCTGCCCAGACAAAAGCCATGAAGAAGGCTTCAGGAAGCATGCGTATCGACCTGGCTCAGTACCGTGAGATGGAAGTCTTCACCCAGTTTTCTTCCGACCTGGATGAAGCCACAAAGGCTCAGCTGGACTATGGAAAATCTATTATGGAACTTTTGAAGCAGCCTTTGGGCAGGCCCCTGTCTTCCTCTGAGCAGGTGATCACTCTTTGGACTGCCACTCATAAGGTTATGACAGGAATTCCTGTAAAAGAGATCAAAGCTTTCCAGATGGATATGCTGGCATATTTTGAAAAAGAACATCCTGAAATTTGCCAGGAAATTGAGGAGAAAAAGGTTCTTTCTGATGAACTGGGAGACCAGATCCTCAACATAGCAGAGGAATTTAAGAACAAGAATAGGTGATGAGATGGCAAGCGCAAAAGAAATTCAAAGCCGTATTAAAAGTATTCAGGATACGATGAAGATCACCAATGCCATGTATATGATTTCTTCTTCTAAAATGAAGAAGGCAAAGCAGATACTGGCAGATACTGAGCCTTATTTCTATGCCCTTCAGTCTGCCATCAGCCGTGTCCTCCGTCATGTGCCGGATATCGAGCATAAATATTTCAATGAGCGGCCTGAGATAAAGCCGGAGGAAAGAAAGATCGGCTATATTGTAGTATCCGCAGATAAAGGTCTGGCCGGAGCTTATAACCACAATATTTTCAAGCTGGCTGAGGAGCAGATTGCAAAAAATCCTCATACACAGCTTTTTGTGCTGGGAGAAGTGGGAAGAAGATATTTTGCCCAGAAGCATATGGATGTGGATACCACTTTCCGCTATACGGTACAGAAACCAACCAGACACCGGGCAAGGGTCATTGCAGAAAAAATGATCGCTCTGTATCTGGATGGGGACCTGGACGAGGTTCATATCATTTATACCCGTATGGTAAATGCGGCGACGATGGTAGCAGAATCCAAGCAGCTTCTTCCTCTGAAGAAGGCGACCTTTAGTACTCAGATCCAGCTTATGGCAGATGTACATCAGGAGGAGATCGAAATGGTTCCTTCTGCCCATGAGGTGCTGAGCAGTATTGTGCCGAATTATCTGAAGGGTATACTCTACGGATGTCTGGTAGAGTCTTATGCCAGCGAGCATAATTCCCGTATGATGGCTATGGACTCAGCCACTACCAGTGCCAGGGAAATGCTGAAGGATCTTTCCATCAAACTGAATCGTGTGCGTCAGGCTGCCATTACACAGGAGATCACCGAGATCATTGGCGGCGCCAAGGCGCAGAAAAAGAAATAACAGAAGAAAGGAAGGAGGTTTCCTTTTATAATGAATAAAGGTAAAATCGTACAGGTCATGGGACCTGTAGTAGACGTAGAATTTGAAAACCAGGACCTTCCCTACATCAAGGATGCACTCACCGTAGAACTGAACGGCAAAAAGCTGGTCATGGAGGTGGCGCAGCATATCGGTAACAACACGGTGCGCTGTATTATGCTGGCTTCCAGTGATGGCCTTTGCAAAGACATGGAAGTGACGGCTACCGGCGCAGGTATTTCTGTTCCGGTAGGGAAAGAGACTCTGGGACGTCTTTTCAACGTTCTGGGACAGACCATTGATGGGGGAGAGCAGCTGAATGACAGCAAGCACTGGGTTATCCACAGAGATCCCCCTTCATTTGAAGAGCAGAGCCCGGTTGTAGAGATCCTGGAGACAGGGATCAAGGTTATAGACTTGCTGGCTCCCTATGCAAAGGGAGGTAAGATTGGTCTGTTCGGCGGTGCCGGCGTAGGAAAGACGGTATTGATCCAGGAGCTGATCAGCAATATTGCCACAGAGCACGGGGGATATTCCATTTTTACCGGTGTTGGAGAGCGCTCCCGTGAGGGTAACGACCTGTGGACAGAGATGAAAGAATCCGGAGTTTTGGAAAAAACTGCCCTGGTATTCGGACAGATGAACGAGCCCCCCGGTGCCCGTATGCGTGTAGCGGAGACGGGACTTACTATGGCTGAGTACTTCCGTGATGAGGAGCACCAGAACGTGCTTTTGTTTATTGATAATATCTTCCGTTTTACCCAGGCGGGATCTGAGGTATCCGCTCTTCTGGGACGTATGCCTTCTGCAGTTGGTTATCAGCCTACGCTGGCTACGGAAATGGGTGAGCTTCAGGAGCGTATCGCTTCTACAAAGAACGGTTCTGTAACTTCCGTACAGGCGGTTTATGTGCCTGCCGATGACCTTACTGACCCGGCTCCGGCAACAACTTTTGCTCATCTGGATGCAACAACGGTTCTTTCCAGAAAGATTGTGGAACAGGGTATTTATCCTGCCGTGGATCCTCTGGAATCTACTTCCCGTATCCTGGAAGCAGACGTAGTGGGAGAAGAACACTATGAGGTTGCCAGAAAGGTACAGGAGTATCTTCAGAAATACAGTGAACTTCAGGATATCATTGCTATCCTGGGTATGGAAGAGCTTTCTGAGGATGACCGTATGGTAGTGGCAAGAGCCAGAAAGATCCAGAGATTTTTGTCTCAGCCTTTCCATGTGGCTGAGGTATTTACCGGTATTCCCGGAAAATATGTTCCCCTGAAAGAAACCATCAGAGGATTTAAGATGATCCTTGACGGTGAAATGGATGAGTATCCGGAAAATGCTTTCTTTAATGTAGGAACTATTGATGAGGTAATCGAGAAAGCAAAACAGGAATCAATGTAAGGAGTGCATGGAATATGAATACATTTAGTATGAATGTGGTTGCCAGTGATAAGACTTTTTATCAGGGCAAAGGAGTCAGCATTACCCTTCCGGCCAAAGACGGAGGGATTACTATTCTGGCTCACCATGCAGATATGATGGTTGCCATTGTACCCGGCGAGATACGGATCGAAACCCCAGAGGGGGAGAAAATGGTGGCTGTCTGTGGAGGCGGTTTCGCTCAGGTGATCAATAACCGTGTGACTGTTCTGGTGGATACTCTGGAACGTCCGGAAGACATTGACGTAAAGCGTGCCCAGGAAGCTATGGAAAGAGCCCAGGAGCAGCTCCGCCAGAAGCAGAGCCAGCAGGAATATTATATTTCCAAGCAGGCTCTTTCAAGAGCTATGGCCCGTATGAAAGCTACCAGAGACCGGGGAATCTGATAAGACCGGAAAAGACAGAATGAAGTTCTGCAGCAGCAGAAAAAGAAAAGGATAAAAGAAAGGCTGATTGACCGAAACAGCGGTTCTGTGAACAGACAGAAAAAGTTCCTGGGGCGCTTCTTTTCGGGCAGCAGCCTTTTTCTCTTCAGATGTGCTGACTCTGGATTTCTGGAGGCGGAAAAAGGCGGGATAACCTGGGATGAAAAAGATATTACTTCTGATTATGGATTGCATACTAATTAGTTATAACGCTGGGATTTCATTGACAAAGGGACGGATAGTTGGTAGAATGTCAACAAAAGTTAGCCGAAGAAATCCGCTGTTGGATTTCTGGGCGTGAGAGAAGGTGCTGTATGAATAAACAGGTATTATCTATTCTGGTAGAGAATACAGCTGGTGTACTCAGCCGAGTGTCCGGATTGTTCAGCCGCCGGGGATATAGTATTGACAGTATATCCGCCGGAGTTACTAAGAATCCTAATTATACCCGGATGACAGTGGTCTGCAACGGGGACGCCCTTATTTTAGAACAGATTACCAGACAGGTGGAAAAACTGGAAGATGTTCTTTCTGTAAAGATTCTGGAAGACGGACAGAGTGTAAGGCGTGAGCTGATGCTGGTGAAGGTAAAGGTTCTGCCGGAACAGAGACCCGGGGTGACTACTATCGTAGATATTTTCAGAGGCAACATCATAGATGTGAGCAAAGATTCCATGATCATTGAAGTCACAGGAGATAAATCCAAGCTGGAAGCTTTTCTGGATCTGCTGGACGGATATGATATACTGGAGACCGCCAGAACCGGCATTACCGGTCTTTCCAGAGGATCGGACGGGATTTTCTATCCGGTTCCGGAAGAGGATGAATAAGGTTATTAGAGATTTTATCCCTAACATACAAGATGTCTGAGACAGAGTTTTTTGACTTTGACATCATCTGCTGCTTCAAGCGGCAAAATAATTATCTAGGAGGAAGAAAAAATGGCAGTAAAAATTTATTATCAGGAAGATTGCAACATGGCATTGTTAGAGGGCAAGACCATCGCCATTATCGGCTACGGCAGCCAGGGACATGCGCATGCTTTAAACTTAAAGGAATCCGGATGTAATGTTATCGTTGGTCTTTATGAAGGCTCCAGATCCTGGGCAAAGGCTGAGAAACAGGGCTTCCAGGTTTATACAGCAGCTGAAGCAGCTAAGAAAGCCGACATCATCATGATCCTGATCAATGATGAGAAACAGGCCAAGTTATACAAAGAATCCATTGAGCCGAATCTGGAAGAAGGCAACATGCTGATGTTTGCTCATGGTTTCGCTATCCATTTCGGACAGATCAAACCACCTGCAAACGTAGATGTTACCATGATCGCTCCTAAGGCACCAGGCCATACTGTAAGAAGCGAGTACCAGATCGGAAGAGGAACTCCATGTCTGGTAGCTGTTGAGCAGGACTACACAGGAAAAGCAAAAGATATGGCTCTGGCTTATGCCGCAGCTTTAGGCGGAGCAAGAGCAGGTGTTCTGGAAACTACTTTCAAAGTAGAGACAGAGACAGACCTTTTCGGAGAGCAGGCTGTACTTTGCGGCGGTGTTACTGCCTTAATGAAAGCCGGATTCGAGACTTTGGTAGAAGCAGGATATGCTCCTGAAAATGCTTACTTTGAATGTATTCATGAGATGAAACTGATCGTGGACCTGATCTATGAAAGCGGATTCAAGGGAATGAGATATTCTATCTCTAATACTGCAGAGTACGGCGATTACATCACAGGACCAAAGATCGTTACAGACGAGACAAAGAAAGCTATGAAACAGATCCTGTCAGACATTCAGGATGGTACATTTGCGAAAGACTGGATCCTGGAGAACCAGTCCGGTTGCATGCACTTCGGCGCTATGAGAAAGAGAGAAGCTTCTCATCAGTTAGAAGAAGTAGGAGAAGAGCTGCGTAAGCTGTATAGCTGGAACGGCAAAGAAAAACTGATTGATAACTAATAAAAACTCATGAAAAGATAAAGAACCGCTTGCAGAAGCTGGAAGATTTTCTGGTTTCTGTCAGCGGTTCTTTTTTGGATAATAGGAAGGCAGGTTTTTAAGAACGTTTTTCAGAATTTGCATTTCGTATATGCATATATACAGTATTTTTGGAGATCCCTAAATGCCCGGCCACTTTTATAACAGAATCTTTAATCTTAAAGATTCCTCTGGCATATAGTTCTTCTACGATTTTTTTGTTTTTGTTCTGAGAAGAGATCGAGGCATCATTAAGAATCCGCTGCTTGGTTTCATTTAAGACATTTTCGATGAGTTCATCTGCATTCTCTGCAAAATTTTCATGGACCTCCATGATTTCTG
Organism: uncultured Bacillota bacterium; assembly: GCA_949291945.1. GTDB lineage: Bacteria > Bacillota > Clostridia > Lachnospirales > Lachnospiraceae > Blautia. The sequence continues at coordinate 37,285 of CASEXH010000032.1, forward strand.
GCTTAAGAGGCGACGTGTCTGGAAGAAATTTAGCTATAAGCTGGGACAGAGATATGTTTGTGTAAAAATTTATACAGATGAGCCCGATAATCCTATTTTTTTCTCCTAAAATAGGAATGGTGGAAGAACGCAGGGGTATTCCGGTTTTAGAACGGTTCATATAGCAGAAGCTAGAATGGTTTTTGTCATGCTCCAGTCTGGCGAGCATAGAGAGAGCATAATCTGTGATAGGAGAGCCATTTCCACGTCCGGAATAATGACCGTTTACATTTTCAATGACAGAATGCTGAAGATTTTCCAGGCTGTGGAGAATAATTTCATAGCCCTCTCCCAGATATTCCCCGAGATTTGGAAGCATAGCTTTATAGGATGCTAAAATCTTTCTGTCCGTGTCAGTGAGTGTTAAATATGTATTATCATTTTTTGAATTTTCATTTGTCATATTTCTATCCAATCCTTTCCCGAGTATACTATGTTATGAAAACATTATATTCCCCAAACCCCTTTTGTGCAAGTTGAATAAGATTTTTTTTAGTATTTTAGTAAATATAGAGAACAAAAATTTATTTACTAAAAAATATTTTAGTGATATTATTAAAATATAGCAACTGAAAAAAAATACATTGAAAGGAGAAACAACATGCTAAAAATCATCGAAACTTCTAAGGCTCCGGCGGCTATCGGTCCCTATTCCCAAGCTATTGTTCAGGGGGGAATCCTATATTCATCGGGGCAAATTCCCATTGACGCCGCTTCAGGAGAGATTGCAGGGGAGGATATACGAAGTCAGGCAGAACAAGTAATGAAAAATATTTCATTTGTTTTGAAGGAAGCAGGCGCAAATTTTGAGAACGTGGTAAAGACTACCTGTTTTCTCGCTGACATGGAGGACTTTAATATTTTTAATGAGGTTTACAGCAAATATTTTGTGAATAAACCGGCCAGGTCCTGTGTAGCAGTAAAAACTTTGCCAAAAAATGTATTGTGTGAAGTGGAAGTCATTGCAGTGGTAAAGGAATAAAAATTTCAGCAATGACGTTGTAAGTAGGAGGAAAGATAATGAGTAAAAAAGTACGAGAAAAAAAGCAGCCCACCTTTTTCCTTGCGGTACTCCCCATTCTTGCAATGATCCTTCTTCTGGGGATCGGCTATGCTGTTTTGGGGCTAAGCGCCGAGGTACTGATGTTGGTTTCAGCAGCGGTGGCGGCGGTGATTGCTGTGTATCTGGGATACACCTGGGATGATATTATGGATTCTATTGTAGGAAAACTGTCAAAGACAATGCCGGCAATTTTCATTCTGATTATCGTTGGATTCCTTATCGGTACGTGGATGATCGGGGGAACCATTCCAATGATGGTATATTATGGACTTAAAATTATTAATCCCTCTTTTTTAGTGGTGACGGCATTTCTGGTGACGGCTATTGTTTCCATATGTACGGGGACCTCCTGGGGTTCCGCAGGAACTATCGGTGTTGCCCTTATGGGTATAGCTTCAGGCTTAGGAGCCCCCCTTCCTATTGTGGCAGGAGCAGTGGTTTCCGGTGCGTATTTCGGGGATAAAATGTCTCCACTCTCTGATACAACAAACCTGGCTCCTATCGCTGCAGGGTCTAAATTGTATGATCATATTTCTCATATGCTTTGGACTACAGGACCGGGATTTATTATTTGTTGCATTGTGTATACCGTTGTGGGTATGAATATGGGACTTTCCACAGGAGACACTCCGGAGAAGGTGACAATAATATTAAATACTCTGGAGCAGGTTTTTTCCTTTAATCCCTTGATTATTCTTCCAGTAATCATTGTCTTATGGGGATCCCTTACTAAGAAGCCTACTATTCCTGTTATGCTTATTTCCAGTGCTGTAGCCATTTTTAACGGTATTGTATTTCAGGGATTTGCAGCTGCTGACTGTTTCAGTGCAGCCATCAATGGATTCAGCCTGGATATGATTCATATTGAAGGATTTGATACGACGAATTTAATTTCAGACATCCCTACGCTTTTAGAGAGGGGCGGAATGCTTTCCATGCTGAATACAGTACTTATTGCATTCTGTGCTTATGGATTTGCAGGAACATTGGCAGTTACAGGATCCCTGGACATTGTACTGGATAGAATTATGAAATCTGTAAAGAGTACTTTTGGCCTAGTGTTTTCCACCATTGTGTCCTGCCTTACTGCAGTATGTGTGACATGTAATGGGCAGCTTTCTATTTTAATTCCGGGCGAGATGTTCCATAAAACCTATGTGAAGAGGGGATTAGAGCCCAGAAACCTTTCTCGTACCTTAGAAGACTCTGCGACTGTCACAGAAACCTTGGTTCCCTGGACAGCGGCAGGAGTATATATGGCAACTACTCTGGGAGTGCCCACTCTGCAGTATGTGCCCTGGGCAATCCTCAACTATACGGGAATGATTTTTGCCCTGATTTGGGCTGCCACAGGCATTGGTATTATGAAGATAAAAAAAGGCAGCGAGAACTGGGATGAATATGTTGCATTGAACAAAGAAGAGGGTATTGATGTGGAAGCCTTGGAAGGAGGAAAATGATATGTCCCGTCAGGTGTTTAACTTTGATGAGGTTATTGATCGCCGGGGGACCCATTGCGGTAAGTGGGATACCATGGATGAAAAATATAAAACAAAAGATTTAATCCACCTTGGGGTGGCGGATATGGATTTCCGCTCCCCCCAGCCCATTATTGACAGTTTCCGGCAATGTCTGGAGCATGGAATTTTCGGTTATACGGATTTAAGCGACAGTTTTTATGAGGGATTTATCTCCTGGATGGAGAGAAGACACTCTGCATATGTAAAGAGGGAGGAGATTGTATTTTGTCCCCGGATTAATATATCCTCCAGTCTCTGTGTGGAGACCCTTACCCGAGAGGGGGACGAGGTGATTATACAGACCCCTGCATACGGTCCCCTGTATCAGTCCATTGTGAAGAACAATAGGAAAGCGGTAAATAATCCCTTGAGTCTTGATAGAGAGAAATATGTTATTGATTTCCAGAAATTGGAGGAGCAGGTATCGCCGGATACAAAAATGTTTATTTTGTGCAGCCCGCATAATCCGGTGGGCCGAGTGTGGAGCCGGGAGGAGCTGGAGAAGGTGGGAGAATTTTGCGTGAAGCATGACCTGATTCTCTTTGTGGACGAGATTCACGGAGATATTACAGCCCAAGGCGTGGATTTTATTTCCTCCCTATCCCTTTCCAAGAAGGTGAGAAAGCGTCTGGTGGTGGCTACTTCTCTCACTAAGACCTTTAATATTCCTGGTGTGATCTTATCATATCTGGTAATCCCAAATGAGGAGATTCGGGAAAAGGTGGCCCGGAGTATAGATAGAATCGGGATGCACAACCCCACCATATTTTCCATGGCGGCCACTGAAGCTGCCTATACCCAGTGCGATGACTGGTATGAGGCGGTGCTGGTCTATATTGATGAAAACGAGAAATACACCCGGAGCTTCTTTTCTGAAAATATGCCTGAATTCCGTATTTATCCCAGAGAAGGAACTTATCTTCTTTGGATAGATTACAGGGCTTTAGGATGTACGGAGGAAGAGTTGGACAAATGGTTTATAGAGGAAGCCAGAGTGAGCGTTTATATGGGAACGGTTTTCCAGGAGGAGGGCAGAGGTTTTATCCGTCTGAATATTGCCTCTCCCAGGAAACTTCTGGAGGAAGCCTATAGACGTATGGCAGAAGCGTATGGGAATTTAAAGAAATAAAAATAGAGATTCAATCGAAACATAACAGGGATACCGCATCAAACGGAAATTGAGAATATCTGATGCGGTATCCCTTTTTCTTACAATATGGGAATTTATGCCTTTTGCCGGTAGAAATTAATAAATTCCTGAACCGCAGTGGTCTGCTGGATATTCTCCAGATAGGCAAAGCCGATCTCTCTTTTCCGGATAGGAGAATCCAGAGGGATTTCTACAAGTGTTCCTTCTTCCAGTTCTTTTTCCACAAACTGGCGGATTACACAGGCTACGCCAAGGCCGATCTTGGCGAATTCGATCAGAAGATCCATCGTGGAAACCTCCAGGAGGTTGTTGTTTTCAATATGGAAGAGAGACAGATAATCGTCAATATACTGACGGGTAATATTTTCTTTGTCCAGAAGCATCAGCGTGGCGGACTTCAGGATGTCTTCCCGGTTGTTGGTGCGCAGGGAGAGATTATCCAGATAGGACTGTGTTGCTACAAAAATATCTTCAATTTCACCCAGAGAATCAAAATGAATGTGATGATACCGCTCAGGTTTTCCGATCAGCCCCAGATCGATTTTATTTTCACGGAGAAGCTGGAGAGTATGATAGGTGGACTGACATTCAATAGTGATCCGGATATGGGGATGCTGGGCAATAAATTCCTTCAGATAAGGAAGGAGCATATATTTGCACAGGGTAGTGGAGACGCCGATATGAAGATGGCCGATCCCCAGATCATTGATCTTCTTTAACTGGGCCTCGCCGGTCTGAAGGGCATAGAAAGCTCTCTGTACATAATCGTAAAGGACTTCCCCTTCTTCCGTAAGCTGTACACCCCGGGAATTTCTGGAAAATAAAGTAACATCAAGACTCTGCTCCAGCTTTCGGATAGATTTGCTGATGGCAGGCTGACTGATAAAAAGCTCTGCGGCTGCTTTTGAGATATTTCCTGTATTTGCCACTGTATAAAAAACTTTATATAGGGATAAGTTTTGGTCCATAGGCGCTCCTTTCGCTGACAGGCCAAACTGCAATATTTATGAATTTAAGTTATGCCTGTCATGTTTAATATGTATTTCTATTATAGCAAAACATATGTTAGAATGGCAATAGCAGAACAGAAAAACAGGAGGCGAAAGCTATGGGAATGACAATGACACAGAAAATCCTGGCGGCTCATGCAGGATTGGATAAAGTAGAAGCCGGACAGCTGATCGAGGCAGATCTTGATCTGGTACTGGGAAATGACATTACCTCTCCGGTGGCCATCCACGAAATGGACAAAATGACGGTAGATACAGTTTTTGATAAAGATAAAGTAGCCCTTGTTATGGACCATTTTATTCCAAACAAAGACATTAAATCCGCAGAACACTGTAAATGTGTGCGGGAGTTTGCCTGCCGCCATGATATTACCAATTACTTTGACGTAGGAGAAATGGGGATTGAGCATGCCCTTCTTCCGGAAAAAGGACTGACAGTGGCAGGGGATGCGATTATCGGAGCGGACTCACATACCTGTACTTACGGAGCTTTAGGGGCTTTCTCAACAGGAGTGGGAAGTACAGATATGGCAGCGGGAATGGCTACAGGAAAAGCCTGGTTTAAAGTGCCTTCCGCTATTAAGATCAACATTGTTGGAAAACCTTCCAAGTGGGTCAGCGGAAAAGATGTGATCCTTCATCTGATCGGGATGATCGGCGTAGATGGAGCATTGTATAAATCTCTGGAATTCGTGGGGGAAGGTATTAAAAACCTTTCTATGGATGACCGTTTCACCATTGCAAATATGGCTATCGAGGCCGGCGCAAAGAACGGAATCTTCCCTGTAGATGAGCTGACAGAAGCTTATATGAAGGAACACTCCAGCCGTCCATACAAGGTCTATGAGGCAGATGAGGATGCGGTTTATGATGAGGAATATACTATTGACCTCAGCACTCTGAAATCTACCATTTCCTTCCCACATCTTCCTTCCAATACCAGGACTATGGATCAGATCACAGAAGATGTGGTCATCGACCAGGCTGTGATCGGCTCCTGTACTAACGGAAGGATCGATGACTTAAGATGTGCCGCTAAGATCCTGGAAGGCAGAAAGGTGAAAAAAGGCGTCAGATGTATTGTGATCCCTGCCACTCAGCAGATCTATCTTCAGGCTATGGAAGAAGGCCTTCTGAAGATCTTTATTGAGGCAGGAGCAGTGGTAAGCACGCCGACTTGCGGTCCATGTCTGGGCGGTTACATGGGCATTCTGGCAGCAGGAGAGAGATGTATCTCCACCACCAACCGAAACTTTGTAGGACGTATGGGCCATGTGGATTCTGAGGTATATCTGGCAAGCCCTGCGGTGGCAGCAGCCAGCGCAGTGACCGGAAAGATTTCTGTGCCGGAAGAACTGGGATTATAGGAGGAAATGAAGGATGAAAGCAAGCGGAACAGTTTTTAAATATGGAGACAACGTAGATACAGATGTTATCATTCCTGCAAGATACCTGAACTCTTCAGATCCGAAGGAACTGGCAACCCACTGTATGGAAGATATTGATAAGGAGTTTGTGAAAACGGTGAAGAAAGGGGACATTATCGTAGCGGAGAAAAACTTCGGCTGCGGTTCTTCCAGAGAACATGCGCCCCTGGCGATCAAAGCCGCAGGAGTAAGCTGTGTGATCGCAGAGACCTTTGCCCGTATCTTTTACAGAAACGCTATTAACATCGGTCTCCCCATTATTGAGTGCCCGGAAGCCTCTAAAGGCATCGAGGCAGGAGATGAAGTAGAGGTAGATTTCGATACCGGCGTCATCACAAATAAGACCAAGGGAACAACCTTTAAGGGCCAGGCTTTCCCGGAATTTATGCAGAAGATCATTAAGGCTGAAGGATTAGTAAACTACATTAACAGCCAGCAGAAATAGCAGAGGATTTTAAATAAAATAAAGAGGGATAAGGAAATTGTTCAACGGCTGATAATTGGCTGTAATAACAGAAAGCGGATATATCGTGAGATGCGATATATCCGCTTTCTGTTGTATCTATTGTATTTACTCCTTGGAACAGTAAATCGCAATAGCCTGCTTTACAAATTCAGCTGTACCCTTGCCGCCTGCCTTGTCAATGTTGTGCTTAAAGCGTTCATCATTGACATACATCACCAATTGTCCTGCAACTAGCTATTTACTTCCTACAAAATATCTTTTCGACTATATTTCCAATAAGCAAAAAGTATTCCGATGATCCCATAAATCATACCCAGAATAACCAGATGTATATCCAGACTTACATTGGTGATAATATCTGTCCCTTCCGCATATCCAAAGGGAGTGATATATTTTAAAAATCCGGCGGCCTCGGAGATATTGGCAATGATATTAAAAAAATACAGGATAACTGCAATGCCCAGTCCGATTCCAAGGCTTCCCCTGCGCAGAAAAGCAGAGATGCCAAAGCAGATGCCGCCAATCTCAAGCTGAAGGAGAAAATAGGCCAGATGGAAAAGCAGCAGCTCTTTCCATGGAATCTCTTCCCCGATCCAGACAACAGAAGCCAGGGATAGAAATAAGACAATTATGTTCAACAGGAAGAGCTGAAAAACTATAGCCAGCAGTTTCTCTGTAACAATGCGGCGGCGGGTTACCGGGTGAGTAAGAAGAAATTCGCCGGTATGGTCTTTTTCCTCTTTGGAAAGCATGGAAACAGCACAAAGAGCTGCAAACAGAGCTCCTCCCAGTCCAAGGATATTCCCGCATTCTATGGAATAAAAGCCCAGAAGGGTGCCAAAACTGACCTGATCCATGCCGAAAGCCTGGCTGAAGCTTCCCATTGAGGAAAAGGCATCACTGACTTCCTCCATCTCACTTTCCATTTCAGGAAAAAGAAAGATACAAACTGCCAGGAGAAATCCAATAGCTGCCGTCCAGATGAGCAAGGTATTTCTGCTCTGACGCATTTCGTGTTTCAGGATTGTCATTGAATATTGCCTCCTTCCGTATAGTAATGAAGAAAGATCTCTTCTAAATCTGGTTCAGAGATATTCAGATCCTTTATGGGCTGGGAAGAAAGAACCTGGAGCAGCAGATTGATATCACCGCTGTAAAGAAAGCTGCTTTCCTCCTCTGTACTTTGCAGGTCCCGGATACCGTCAAGGCCTTCCGGAGTAAATTTTCCATGAACCGTTACCCGTTTTGCACTGGTCCGGGACAGTTCTTCTACGCTGCCTGAAGCTATGATCTGTCCCTTTCGGATAATGGCAGCCCGGCTGCAGTAGCGCTGGATCTCGGACAGGATATGTGAGGAAAGAAATACGGTCATGCCCTTCTGGTTTTTCTCCCGGAGAATAGAGAAAAATTCACGCTGCATGAGCGGATCCAGGCCGCTGGTGGGTTCATCCAGGATACACAGCCGGGGCTCATGCTGAAGGGCACAGACAATAGCTGCTTTTTTACGGTTCCCAAAGGAAAGTTCCTCTATTTTTCTGGAAGTATCTAACTGAAGTCTTTCGCATAAAAGCCTTCCGGCCTGCCGGCAGTCTTTTTTATGAAGGTCTGCAGATAGACGGAGAAGTTCCTTTACCCGCATTCCTGAATAGAAGACTGCCTCAGCAGGCAGATAACCGATCTGGGAGAGGATTTCTTTTTGATCCTTTACAATGTCCATTCCCAGGATAGAAGCTGTTCCCCTGCTTTTGCGGATAAGTCCCAGGAGGGTGCGGATGGTGGTGCTTTTTCCTGCTCCGTTAGGGCCGATAAATCCATAGAATTCTCCTTCTTCCACTTCCAGGTTCAGGTCCTGTATTCCCGGATTTTTTCCGTAAAATTTTGTCAGCCCGGAAGTCTTGATTGCTTTCATGTTACCCCCTCTTTCTGTTTCAGATTTGTTTCCAAAATAATATCATTTATGGATGGTATTGACAACGATTTTCCCTTAGGATACCCTGTAACTGAAACAAGAATTTGATTTTAACTTAACCTGTTGTGCTAATTCAATCAAATTTTATTGAAAACCTGTAAGAGCCCAAAGTATCCCCTGAAAACAAAGGACTTGGTTTTTGAATCTCAGAAAA
>CASEXH010000033.1 GCA_949291945.1 uncultured Bacillota bacterium
AGGAGTAAGACCCCTTGAAGACGACGAGGTAGATAGGGCAGAGGTGGAAGTGCAGCAATGTATGGAGCTGACTGCTACTAATCGGTCGAGGGCTTGACCAAGAGTGAGGGAAGCGGCAGACGGGAATCTTTGGCAGACGGAAATGTTTACATTTCCGGATGGGAAAGAGGACCGGATGGCATTTGCGGAGCAAAGGACACGAAATAGACCGCAGGTCTATGAGTGACCGCTGACGAGCGAACGCAGCCAAAGGACCTCACCAAGCGGCAAAAGTTGGATAAACAGTTTTACATGTGTGGTTTTGAAGGTACAGACCTTCTAATACGGCCCAGTGGCTCAGTTGGTTAGAGCGCCGCCCTGTCACGGCGGAGGTCGAGAGTTCGAGTCTCTTCTGGGTCGTTTGTTTCTGAAAAGAAACATATTTCTATAATGGGATCTTAGCTCAGCTGGGAGAGCATCTGCCTTACAAGCAGAGGGTCATAGGTTCGAGCCCTATAGGTCCCATTTTACAATAAGGGCGATTTCCCGAGTGGCCAAAGGGGACAGACTGTAAATCTGCTGGCAAAGCCTTCGGTGGTTCGAATCCACCATCGCCCATTTAAAACTGAATACCACATCATGCCGATGTGGCTCAATTGGCAGAGCAGCTGATTTGTAATCAGCAGGTTATCGGTTCGAGTCCGATCATCGGCTTAGATATTAACGCGGGGTGGAGCAGTCTGGAAGCTCGTCGGGCTCATAACCCGAAGGTCGCAGGTTCAAATCCTGCCCCCGCTACTTAATGCCCAGATAGCTCAGTTGGTAGAGCAGAGGACTGAAAATCCTCGTGTCGCTGGTTCGATTCCGGCTCTGGGCATTTTTTATGGAGCATTAGCTCAGTCGGTAGAGCACTTGACTTTTAATCAAGTTGTCCGGGGTTCGAATCCCCGATGCTTCATTGGATAAAATGGCTTAAATCTTTATATGATAAGGATTTAAGCCATTTTTCTTTTGGCTTTCTTTAGAAATATTCCATGGAATAGACAAACTTTTTTGCTAGGATAAAATGGGAGGTAAAAAGTATGGATTTTTTTATTGGATCAGAAGATTATTTTCAATTTGTAAAGCCTTATCAGGAAGCTATGGACTTTCTTATGGTCCAGATTAATGTGCTGGATGAAGACTACAGAGAAAAATATAGAGATTATCCCATTCATAATATACAATCTAGGATAAAATCCAAAGAGAGTATTCTGGGAAAATTAAAGAGGAAGAATCTTAAAGAGAATTTAGAAACAGCAAAGAATCATCTTACAGATATTGCAGGAATAAGAATTATATGCTACTTTGAAGCAGACGTATATCACGTTGCGGAACAGATCAAGAAATATACAGATATGATTTGCATGAGGGAAAGCGACTATATTGCAAATCCCAAGCCAAATGGATACAAGAGCTATCATATTATTTTAGGGGTGCCTGTCTATCATACGGACAGCAAAGAATATTATCCGGTGGAAGTGCAGATACGTTCGTTAACGATGGATCTCTGGGCCAGTATGGAGCACAGAATTATTTATAAATCTCCTAATGTAGATATAGAAAGATCAAGGAAAGTATTTTTAAAATTTGCAAATGAGCTGAAGGAATGTGAAAATCAGTTATTTGATTTAAAAGAAGAAAATAATAAAATGTAATGGGACTGCTCTATAATATCGGGAGAAGAGAAGGAATTATAGACATGAAACATATTATTTGTGGATATCGTTTCATGAAATCAAATGGATATGTGGATATTAGTCGTATTTGTTTAAACCATTCTTATCCTTATAAGGACATCCGTGTATATAATGGAAAAAATGACCGTACTGAAAAAGAGACAGGGTTTATAGAAAAATATCTGGCGGAGACAAAATATGACGATTATGACAGGCTGGACGTATGCCGATTGAAAGTAACGCAGCAGAACTGTAAATTTAACCGCTCTGACCCTTTGGCCACTTATACACTGAGGCTAACCTGAATTAAAAGCAGCAGCTTCAATTTTTACAAAAAAGAAACCAGAATCAATGAGGGGGGAAGGTTGATTCTGGTTTCTCTTTTTTTAATATTGTAAAATATTAAAAAGAAGGAGAGCCGGTTAAAATTAATACCGGCATATGAAAAAGAAAAAGATTTTTGAAAAAGTCTTATCGGCTTTTACAAGTAATAATATAGCGGGAAAATGTGATGATTCTGTGATGAAAAAATAAAAGAAATGTGAAATTGCTAAAAATCACAAATTATTGACCGAAAATGTATTAGACCAGAAGAAAATCTGATAACGCAACAAGAGCAGGAATCTGAGGGGGCTGATTCCTGCTCTTGTCTTATAATCATAAAAAAGAAGGAGTAACTGACATTTCCTATGTCAGTATATGAAAAGAAAAAGATTTTGAAAAAGTCTTATTGGCTTTTACAAGTATTAATATACAGCGTAAATAAGGATAATTTGTGACAAAAAGCTAAAAGAAAAATAAAAAAGGATTTTTTTGATTTATATTTTTTTAAGTTTTCCTTTTTAATTTCTTATTTTTCTGCTTTGTATGGAGGATCTGCAGGATAACTTCCCGCAGCTTTCTGCATGCCTCGCTGGATCGCATCTCTGGAGTTTTTCCAGTCTGCATCTTTATTTTTATAGTCGAATTTGTCGCAGAACCATTCCAAGTCATCCGTGACTCTCTGAAGGTTTTCTGTCATCAGAGGAAATAGAGTATCATAGAATTCTTTCTTTTCTTTATCGGAAAGAAGGACTTCTGCTGTTTCTACCAGATCGGCGAAATGGGGGAGACAGAATCCCTTGCTGTTTTTGAAGAGGTCCTTAAATTCCGGATTTTTTCTGTATAACTCGAAGAAGGTATCCAGGTAGCGGTTGTAAGTATTTCTGTAATAGTCACAGATATAACAGGAATCTTCCTGTTCTTTTACCCAGCTTCCGATAGAAGTCTTAGGATTGTCTGTATCAATCTTTGCTTTTTTAAAATGTCCCAGCATGGAAGCCTTTCCCGGCGAAAACATTTTCAACTGCTGCTTCAGTTCTTCGTTTTTCTTTTTGAAATGAGTAGTCAGGATCAGACCGCAGCCCAGGCGGTTTCCATAGTCGAACATTTTTTTATAATGTTGCCGGCAAAAGCCCATTTTATCAGTTTCTGCCCGGACGTCGTCTTCCATATAGGAGGCCCCGGAACCCAGTACGAAGTCTATGGCGTGTTGTTCTAGATTTCGTTCGATAAAGCAGAAAGGGCATTCATCTTCTGCTTTAAAAGCATCCATTAAAGGAATTGTGTATATTTTTTCTTTCATAGCAAGTTCCTCGATTCTCGTTTTTTTAAGAGTAACACAAATAAGAAAAGAAGAAAAGAGAAGTAGTTACGAAAAATGTGGAAAACCTCAGAAAAAATTTTTATAGATGTGGAAAAAGAATTTCCGGTTGAAGATGATTTTCAGGTATCCCTGGAGAGGAAAAAGTGGTAAAATGGTTTTCAGAATATATACAGAATGGAGAGGAACGAAATGAGCAAGGAATATCATATTGAAACAAAATGTATCCAGTCTGGCTGGAAGCCTAAAAAAGGCGAACCCAGAATGATGCCTATCATTCAGAGCACAACATTCAAATACGACACTACAGAAGAAATGGGACGTCTTTTTGATCTGAAGGACAATGGATATTTTTATACAAGATGTCAGAATCCTACCAATGATATGGTTGCGGCTAAGATTGCAGATCTGGAAGGAGGCGTTGCAGCGGTTCTTACTTCTTCCGGACAGGCTGCCAATTTCTATGCAGTGTTTAATATCTGTGAGGCAGGAGACCATGTGATCTGTGCTTCTGCTATTTACGGTGGAACTTTGAATGTATTAGGCGTTACTGCAAAGAAGATGGGAATCGACTGTACCTTTATTGATGTAGATGCTCCTAAGGAAGAGCTGGATAAGGCTTTCCGTCCGAATACAAAGGCAGTGATTGCCGAGACCATTGCAAATCCGGCCCTGGTAGTTCTGGATATTGAGAAGATGGCAGATCTGGCCCACAGCCATGGGGTTCCTCTGATCGTGGATAATACTTTTGCTACACCGGTAAACTGCCAGCCGTTCAAATGGGGAGCAGATATTGTTACCCACTCTACTACAAAATATATGGATGGACATGCAGCCCAGGTGGGAGGCGCCATTGTGGACAGCGGAAACTTCGACTGGGAAGCACATGCAGAGAAATTTCCGGGCTTGACAAAACCGGATGAGTCTTATCATGGAGTTATCTATACAAAACAGTTTGGAAAAGCTGCTTATATTACCAAAATCAACGCTCAGCTTATGAGAGACTTAGGTTCTATACCTTCTCCTATGAATAGCTTTATCCTGAATCTGGGGCTGGAATCTCTGGTGCTGAGAGTTGAGAGACACTGCTATAATGCCCAGAAAGTAGCAGAATATCTGGAAGCCCATCCCCTTGTAGGCAAGGTAAATTATCCGGGACTGCCTGGAGATAAATACTATGACCTGGCCCAGAAGTATATGCCAAAGGGAACCTGCGGAGTTATTTCCTTTGAATTAAAAGCAGGAAGAGAGGCTGCAGTGAAATTTATGGACAGCCTGAAACTGGCTTCTATTGTAACGCATGTGGCAGATGCAAAGACAAGTGTTCTTCATCCTGCCAGCCATACCCACAGACAGCTCAATGATGAGCAGCTGGTGGCAGCAGGTGTTTCTCCGGGAATGATCCGTCTCTCTGTTGGAATCGAGCATATAGACGATATCATTGGGGATTTGGAACAGGCTCTTGCCGCCAGTGAAAAGTAAGATCTGGGGAAACCGGGATTATGAATTTATATCAGATCACTTCCTGGAGCCAGGCATTATTCCGGCTTCAGGTTCCGGAAGAAGGACTTTATATAGACGCTACTATGGGAAACGGACATGACACTTTGTTTCTCTGTCACATGGCCAAAGAAAAAGGAAAGGTTCTGGCCTTTGACATTCAGGAACAGGCTTTGACAGCCACAGACCGGCTTCTCAGAGAACATCAGATGAGAGACCGGGCCACCCTGTATCTGGAAAGCCATGTTCACATGGATAGATATGCACAGGAAGAGTCGGCAGACGGGATCTTTTTCAATTTCGGCTATCTGCCGGGAGGGGATCATGCTCTTGCCACTCGGCCGGATACCAGTGTGGAAGCCATTGAAATAGGACTGAAGCTTTTGAAAAAGGGCGGCGTTATGGCTCTGTGTATTTATAGCGGAGGAGATACGGGATACGAGGAGAAAGAGAAGATTCTGGAGTATCTGAAATCTTTGGATGAAAAAAGATACCTGGTTATTTTAAGCAGCTTCTATAACAGAAAAAAAGATCCGCCTTTGCCGGTATTTGTTGTAAAGAAGTAAAGAAAGTATGGGACTTGCGTTTTCTGACATATAATAAAGATAAGTCAGAACACAGGTCCCTGTTTTTATGTATAAAGAAAAAGATTCGGTTGTGTTTCTTCTTTTATTTTTTATACTTCTTCCCTATCTGATGACAGTCCTTATTCTGGGACGAAAGGCCTGTCCCCTAAGCAGAGAAATTTCTCTGGAAGAATATGTACCGGCTGTGACAGCTTCCCAGATTTCTTGGGATTACAGCAAAGAAGCGATTAAGGTACAGACAGTGGCGGCCAGAAGCAATCTGTATGTCCAACAGGATAAAGCAGCGGAAAATCCGCTTATACAGGAGGCTGTGAGATATATAAGAAAACAGGATATGAACAGCCTCATGATGGAAAAATATCAGGTTTTTCTGGAGGCTGCCAGAGAAACCAGGGGGCAGGTGCTGAAAGAAAAAGGAGAAGTAAGGGAGATCCCCTATCATGCCGTAAGCGGAGGAATGACAAGAGATGGAACAGAAATCCTGGGAGAAGCATATGGCTATCTTTCCTCGGCAGATACATCAAAGGATATAGATAGTCCGGATTATATGAAAGGCTGTTATTTTTCAGAAGATGAGCTTGAAAATAAGATTAAGAAGAAGTATTCTGGATTTTCTTTTGATGAGGCGGGGACTGTAGAAGTGAAAATTTCGGATTCGGCCGGATATGTACTGGAAATTCAAATAGGAAATCAGGAATTTCAGGGAGAAGAGATAAAAGAGATATTGAATCTTTCTTCTTCCTGCTTTACTGTTCAGAAGCCGGAGGGGGAAATACGTTTTTTGTGCAGGGGCCAGGGCCATGGGATGGGAATCAGCCAGTATACGGTCCAGCAGATGTCTTTAGAAGGGAAAAAGTACGAAGAAATTCTTTCGTACTTTTTCCCTGAATTGAGTATAGAGTCTTTAAATTGAAATGGCTGACCTTAGTGTACTGTATCATTCACTTTCAGCATAATGAAAAGTTCAGGCAAGTCATTATGCGAAATGTGAGTGATACAGTATACTAAGGTGCTGTGACCAGATTCAGATAGGAAGTTTCCACTGTGATCCCGTCTTCTGTAGAGACATCGGAAATAAAAAATTCTACCTGATCTCCTTCTTTGATTTCATAAAATCCCTGGACATTAAAGGGATAGAGGAGGGTCATGGAACCGTGTATGGTAATATTGCTTCCATTTTTAATATCATTTCCGGAATAATCTTTCAGATTGGTGACTTTTGCCTCCATGGTAGTGGAGTCAGTAATAGAAGTAATCTCAGCCTGGAGACTTTCCAGATTGCTGCTATCCGGTATCAGATCAGATATTTGTGTATCATCAGAATCTTCTGCAGGAAGATCCTGAGCAGTTATGGTTAATACCCTTTTAGAACCGGGAAGATAGGTTACATCAAAAAGGGCATTCTCTGAATATGTATAGGACTGGACCTTGGAATTATTATCCAGCTCATCAGAAGGAACTGCGTAAGAAAAGGAATTATACAGATCTTTATTGATATTAAGAGTAAGAGTCTCTTCTTCTTCGCTGGTACCGGAGAGTTTGTAGGTATTCAAATTCAGAATATGCCGGTTCATGGTAAATTTTGTGTTACTCAGCACAGCCCGGGAAGGATTTCTCAGTGAGAATAGATCCATGGCCCCTGTACGAAGAAAAACAATGCTGCACAGGAGTACCACAAGGGCATAAAGAAAAGGAATATCCACATGATCATCCAGAAAATCCCGCAGATCAGGCAAAAGTTTATAAACAATGTAAAATATACTGGATAGGAGTATAACTGCAGACAATATGTAATACAGAACCGGCGCCTGTGTGATGCGGTAGCACAGCAGCAGTATCAGGAAATCTATGAAGATAAATACGGCTGCGAAACAGCCCTTATAAGTTTTAACCATTGAAAATCCTCCGCCTGAAGTGTTTTGCGAGCCTCAGTATTTTCATGCAAGCACGAAAATACATGACCTTTTGACCCTGATATCATCATTTTATCATATTAGGGGGGAAAAGAGAAATAGATTGTGTATAAGTTTTCAGTTTCTGGCAATCCTATATTTGAAAAGAAAAAGGGGCGGATTGCTCCAGGATAGGCAGAGGTGAAAATTATGAATAAAAAGAGAAAAATTCGTTTACTGCTGGGCGGTATTCTGACTTTGGCGCTGGTGGCTACATGCGGTGTTGTATATCAGTCTGGGAGTAAGAGCACACCAAATGAGAAAGAACTTGTTATGGAGAACGAAGAGGATTCTGTTGACCAGGCAATAAAGACTGAGGACAGAGAGGACTCGGAGGAGGAAACGGAAGATGCCAATACATCTAACGTAGAAGGAACAAGAGATGTGGAAGACCAGGCGGAGTCAGAAACCGATGGAACGGACCAGACAGAGGATACACAGGATCAGGGAACAAGTACTCAGGATACAGGAACCGAAGAGACAGATGAAAACCAGGAAGAGACGGCACAGGATTCTGAGACGGCTTCTGCTCAGATAACCGAGCAGGTGGAAACAGCCATGGCACCGGATTTGAATTTTACGGAAAGTTCTCTTATGGAGTGGCCGGTAAGCGGACAGGTAGTTATTGATTTCAATATGGATAATACAGTGTATTTTCCTACATTGAATGTTTATAAGACAAGCCCTGCTATTGCAATATCCGCAGAAGTAGGAGCGCCGGTTATGGCAGTGGCCAACGGACAGATTCTGTCTATTACGGAAAATGAAGAGACAGGAACTACAGTGACTGTAGATATGGGGAACGGATATCAGGCTATTTACGGACAATTAAAGGATGTTCCTTTCCAGGCAGAAGAATATGTTTCTGCAGGAGCAGTTTTGGGATATATTAATGAGCCTACTAAATATTACACAAAAGAAGGGGCAAATCTCTATTTTGCTCTTCAGAAAGATGGGACTCCGTTGGATCCCCTTCAGTATCTTCCATAAAAACGGAAGTGATTCACAAATTCAGGCTGTAAGAGTATAATAAAGTATGCGGAGAAAAATCCGCAGCCGATCATACTCTTACAGTCTTTTTTGACGGTTCCTGCTTTTGCGGCAGATGGATCCGTTCTACAGGTAAAGTACTATTTTATCGGCAGCTTAATATATAGGGCGTCATGTCTTGCTCTGTATGCAGATGAGACGTCCATTACATAGATCAGGAGCAGAAGAATGAATTATACCTATATACTCCGGTGTCGGGATGGAAGCCTCTATACTGGGTGGACAAACAATCTGGAAAGGCGGCTGGCCTGTCATAATGAGGGAAAAGGCGCTAAATATACCAGGACCCGCCGGCCGGTGGAACTGGCCTATTATGAAGCTTTTCAGACAAAGGAAGAGGCCATGAGACGGGAATGGGAAATTAAACATATGACAAGAAAAAGAAAAATCCTGCTGATAGAGCATCGGTCAGATAATGCAGAAGCAGCAGGAACAGATAAAGTAAGCCGACGGAAAGCCCGTCGGCCGGAAAATATTAAAAAACCTTTATGAGATCATACTGGCTGTCCACGATCAGCAGATCGCTGTATTTGCCGGGAGTGATGGATCCCACTTTATCGTAGATTCCAATACTTTTCGCCGGATTTCTGGTGGCAGCGAAGATGGATGTGGATTCGGGAATGCCGAATTCTATGGCCTTTTTCATACAGTCAAAAAGGTTGGTGGCAGAGCCGGCGATAGTCCCGTCAGAAAGGGCGGCAAACCGGTCTTTCATATAGACAGCCTGTCCGCCCAGTTCGTATTCTCCGTCAGGCATTCCTGTGGCCATCATGGAATCGCTGATCAGACAGATGCGCTCTTCCCCGAACATTTTAAAGGCAGCCCGGATCATGGAAGGATGAATGTGATAACCGTCGCATATCAGCTCGACCATGCAGTTCATTGTATCAAGAGCGGCCCCTATGACTCCCGGATCTCTGTGAGCAAAGGGGGGCATGGCGTTGAAGAGATGGGTCACATGGGCGGCACCGGCCTCCATGGCTGCCTTGGCGCAGTCATAATCAGCGGTGGTATGACCGATGGAGATCATGACCTCATCTTTCAGCTCTCGAACAAAGTCAAGAGCACGTTCTTCCTTTGGTGAGAGGGTTACCAGCTTTATAATATTTCCGCAGCGTTCGTTGCAGAGACGGAAAAATTCCGGATCCGGAGGGCAGATATGTTCCGCCGCCTGGGCACCTTTTTTCTTTATGTCTACAAAAGGACCTTCCATATTGATCCCTGCGATCCTGGCCATGTCAGAGGAAGTTTCCATATCCTTTACAGAAGAGAAGATTTCCAGAAGTCTTTCTTTTGCCAGGGTCATGGATGTGGGACAGTAGGAGGTGATGCCATGGGATTTCTCATACTGGAGAATTGTCTTCAGCCCTTCAGAATCTGCATCGCAGAAATCATGACCAAAGGCTCCGTGGCTGTGGATGTCTACCAGTCCCGGAAGGACTTTCATACCCTGAGCGTCATAGACGCTTTTGTCTTCTGTCTCGGATTCTGAGGAGACAATCTTTCCTTTATGAATATAGATGTCTTTTGGCACAAAGGTGCCGTCTTCCTGGAATACCAATCCGTTTTTAATAATCATACTAAATCTCCTTTACATTCTGTATACTTTCTATCTGAACACCATTATAAAATCCCTGGCAGGCAAATTCAATGGATTACCTGTAAAGAAAATTTTTTCTTTTTCAGAACAAAAAACAGCTGCCGCATCAATCAAAATCGAAAATATTTATACATTTTATTCCTGCGTGCAATGTATAAAAATTTCTTATATATGACTAATGCGGCAGCTATTTGGAAAATTAATAGTTTTCTACTTTTCGTTCAAAGTAAGCCTTTGGATGAGCGCAAACCGGGCAAATTTCAGGAGCTTCCTCTGCCATATGTACATATCCGCAGTTTCTGCACTTCCAGCCTAAAGGTGCATCCCCCTTAAAGGTTTTGTCAGCTTTGTAGCTTTCCAGCAGCTTCAGGTAGCGCTTTTCATGAGCTGCTTCTACTTTTGCAACCCCTTCAAATTTAGCGGCCAGCTCCGGGAAGCCTTCTTCTCTGGCTTCTCTTGCCATCCGGGCATACATATCTGTCCACTCATAGTTTTCTCCTGCAGCGGCGTCCTCCAAGTTGGTTGCTACATCATGGATGCCGTGGATTTCTTTAAACCACATCTTGGCATGTTCCTTTTCTTGGTCTGCGGTTTCCAGATAGAGAGCGGCTAACTGTTCATAGCCGGCTTTCTTTGCTGCGGAGGCGTAGTAGGTATATTTATTTCTTGCCTGGGATTCCCCTGCGAATGCTTCCAGTAAGTTCTGTTCTGTCTTGGTTCCTGCGTATTTGCTCATAGTAAAAACCTCCTTAATATGTATTTATATATTACATAGTTTTGCGAAAAATTTAAAATAGATTCTAAAAATGAAGAATCGGCCCATAACTCAAAGACCCCGTATGCTTGCATCGGGGTCTTTGACCCTTGCGGCAGGCCTACGTTCCACTTCGGTCAGTGCCTGCAGGAATGAAGGATTCTATTGATTTATGGGCCGGTTTTACAGTTTCAGTTTTACAGTTTTGAAAATTGGAAATTAGCCGAAGTATCTCTTCAGAAGGCCTGCGAAAGCTTTTCCATGACGTGCCTCGTCTCTTGCCATTTCATGAACTGTATCATGGATAGCGTCCAGGTTAGCGGCTTTTGCACGTTTTGCCAGATCAAATTTACCAGCTGTAGCACCATTTTCAGCTTCTACACGCATTTCCAGGTTTTTCTTTGTGCTGTCTGTAACAACTTCACCTAACAGCTCTGCAAATTTTGCAGCATGTTCAGCTTCTTCGTAAGCTGCTTTTTCCCAGTATAAACCGATTTCAGGATATCCTTCTCTGTGAGCAACTCTTGCCATAGCCAGGTACATACCAACTTCTTTGCACTCGCCTTCATAGTTTGCTCTTAAGTCTTCCATAATGTCTTCGCTTGCGCCCTGAGCAACTCCTACTACATGTTCTGCAGCCCAGCTCATTTCTCCAGACTGTTCTGTGAACTTATCAGCAGGTGCTCCGCATACTGGACATTTTTCAGGAGCTGCATCGCCTTCATAAACATAACCACATACATTACATACAAATTTCTTCATAATCTTGTTCTCCTTTTCTTATTGAATTTTATTAAATCTGGCTTTGCCAGGTTTTTACAGAAATTTAATAATAGTAATGATTACTATTTTTTTCTCTATGTCAAATCTAACATACTAGAGAAAAACTGTCAACTACTTTTCTGTAAATTTTTTTTCTCCAGGCAATTTTTACAGATACCGTAGAAAGTTGTAGTGTGAGCAAGGATCTTCCCGTCAAAATTTTCAGAGGCTTTCCGGGTAATGTAGTCCATATCTGCCATTTCAATATCCTTGATGCAGTGGCAGTGGGTACAGATAAAATGACTGTGGGGTTTGGTGTTGCAGTCAAACCGGTCAGGGCCGTTCCCTGTGGAAATCTTGGCAATTTCCCCCAACTCCACCAGGAGAGACAGATTCCTGTATACAGTTCCCAGGCTGATGTTGGGGAATTCTTCTTTGATCCCTGCGTATACATTATCCGCAGTAGGATGTTCGTGACAGTTCCGGACAAAGTCCCGGATAGATTCTCTTTGCCTGCTGTATTTCAATGTAGCCATGGGGATCCTCTCCTTTCTATCGCCGGAATATCTCTGACGATTAATAATAGTAATTGTTACTGATACTAAGATAACATATTAGATTAAAACAGTCAAGTATCTTTTGCTATTTTTTATGGCTGCAGCTGCCTGAAACTTGACAGACGTCTTTCATACTGCTTTTTTGTCATAACAAACAGTCCTTCCCCGTCTTTTGCATGTCCTGTAAGGATACGGAAAAAGTCAACGATCCCCCAATAAATATTAACGCTAAATAGAATAGAAGCAATAACGGCAAGAGCAGGAATATCCATACCCGCAGAGGCTCCGGCAATGGAAATTGTAAAGAAGAGAATGGCGGCCAAATCTATCAATATGGAAATAAGAGCCCGTCTTATATGACCAAGATAAAAGTTCTGTACACCAAACAGACCAAAAAAGAGAGCAAGAAGACCGGCGGCAGGAAGGCTTTTGGAAGACCGTAAAGTATACTTGGACAACGTCTGCTTTTTTTGGAAAACATATTGTCCGGTGGAAGTGTCAAAAAGCTGCGGGAGCTGATCCGGGGAGGCTTTACATAGATCCTTGTACTGCCTGGAAGTCAGCATAAAGGTATTGCCGCAATGGGGACATTGGGTACGGTAAGAACTGGTATAGCGCATAAAAGGGATCCAGAAAATGCGGGCAGTCTGCCGGGATTTCAGAAGAGGAAAATCTGTGGAAATATGGCAGACAGGACAGGTCATATTATGGAGGATCCGGTCAGTCAAGGTTACGGTTTTGATGTCAACTCTGTAAATCATAAAAATACAACACTCCTTCTTTTTTGCTCCCCTTGACAAATTTCTAAAGAAACCGTATTCTTTAGTCATTCGTAAGGAGAAAGATGCAATTTTATATTCCTATTATACAATTTCGCATTGGTGAAGAAAAGAGAAGATACTATAAAATCTTGGGAGGCCGGGGATATGGCAAGTATTAAAGATGTGGCGAATCTGGCTGGAGTAGGTCTGGGAACCGCTTCCAGAGCACTGTCAGGAAACGGGTATGTAGCCCCTGAGACAAAAAAGAAGATTGAAGAGGCGGCCAGAAGGCTGTCCTATACGCCGAATGTCCTTGCGCAGAATCTGCTGAAGAACCGATCCGGGATCATAGGTATACTGGTTCCGGCTCTGGATCACTGTTTTTTTTCCAGACTTGTCCAGGAACTGGAATCAGATCTGTATAAAAAAGGATATAAGACGATGCTGTGTTGTACGGTAAGCGGAGAGCATGGGGAACAGGACTATCTGGATATGCTGGAAAATAATATGGTAGACGGGATCATTACAGCCACCCATTCTTTTAATGACGAGGCGTATCTGAAAAGCAACCGGGTGATCGTATCCTTTGACAGAGATTTCCAGGGGCGTATCCCTATGGTAAGATCCGACCATGAAGGAGCAGGTAGGATGGCAGCAGAGCGTTTTATCCGGCAGGGCTGCAGGAAGGTGCTGAATATTTATGGAGAAGATGCAAAAGAGGGGCATATCCTGGTAGGGATCGCCCACAGGGAGTTAAGCGCCTGTCTGAAAGCTTCCGGGATAGAGGTGGCGGAGGAGTATACCAGTCAGGACAGATTCACTATGACTTATTATTCTGAAAAGGCAGGGGAGTGTCTGGAAAAATATCGGGATATTGACGGCGTCTTTGCTTCAGACCCTCTGGCAGAGGCTTTTTTGTGGGAGAGTGAGAGAAGAGGAAGGAAAGTTCCCCGGGATCTGAAGATCATAAGTTATGACGGAACGGAAATGACCGGGAGTATCTCTCCCAGGATCAGCGCCATAGTACAGCAGATTGACAAAATTTCCGGGAATCTTACAGATATTTTGACAAGACGGATCCGGGGAGAAGAGATTATAGAGGATAAGATAACGGAAATTTTGTGGCGGCAGGGAGAAACCTGCTGAAAAGGAAAGACGGGGATTGACAAAGCAGATAGGAGTCCTTATAGTTAAATTGTGGAAAGGTTTCCATAAAAGCAGGACACAGAACAAAGGAAACTATTGTATATAGAATAAACCGGTAGAAAGGGGAAAAAGAAATGTCAATGGACAGGCTGAAGAGTCTTTATTACGGACTCTATGGAGAAAACGGAATTACCAATTTTTTCTATGATCAGCTGGTAGGGATCATGGAGACAGCCAAAGCCAACAGAAGTCCGCAGTTAAAGCGCCAGGATAAGAAAGGAAATTCCTGGTATCTGTCGGAAAAGATGGTAGGCGTGATGCTGTATGTGGACAAATTCAGCGAGGACTTAAAGAAATTCGAGTCAAAAATTGAATATTTAAGCGATCTGGGAGTTACCTATGTGCATTTTATGCCGCTGCTCCAGCCGAGAGAAGGCCAAAACGACGGAGGATATGCGGTGGCGGATTATCTTAATGTGGATAAAAGACTGGGAACCATGGATCAGCTGGAAAGAGTTGTGGGAAAATTAAAAAGAAAAGGGATCCGTACCTGTATCGATTTCGTGCTGAACCACACGGCTAAAGAACATGAATGGGCCCAGAGATCCAAGAAAAACGAACCCGGCTATGAAGATATGTACTATATGTTCGACAACTATGGGATCCCTTCAGAGTACGAAAAAACAATGACCGAGATTTTCCCTTCTGTAGCACCGAAAAATTTTACTTATTATGAAGATATCCAGAAGTTTGTTATGACCAGATTTTATGAATTTCAGTGGGATCTGAACTATAAAAATCCCAACGTATTCAATAAGATCGCAGAGGTGCTCCTTACTCTGGCCAATAAAGGGATCGATATTTTCCGTCTGGATGCGATTCCTTATATGTGGAAGGAACTGGGAACAAATTGTATGAATCTTCCCCAGGTCCATACGCTCCTGAAGATGTATGAAATGATCGTGGAGGAAGTGTGCCCGTCAGTGATCTTCCTTGGGGAAGCTATTGTAGAACCTCATGAGATCGTGAAATATTTTGGTACGCCGCAGGAGAAAGAGTGCCATATTATGTATAATGCGTCTCTTATGGTCCTTCTGTGGAATTCCCTGGCTACCAGAGATGTAAGACTGATGGAAAAATCCCTTGCCATTGACTATGGAACGCCGGAGGACGGAGTGTGGATCAATTACGCCAGATGTCATGACGACATCGGATGGGGATTTGAGACGAATATTATCCGGGAGCTGGGAATGGATCCGGAGGCTCACAAACAGTTCATTATCCAGTTTATGGAAGGAAAATTTCCGGGAAGCTTCTCCAGAGGAGAACTGTATGAGTTTAATCCTCAGACTCTGGATGCGAGAAACAGCGGAACTATGGCCTCTATGTGCGGACTGGAAGAGGCTATAGTGGAAAAAGACCGGTATAAACTGGAGCTTTCTGTGAAGCGGATCCTTCTGCTGAACAGCATTATCATTTCCTACACAGGGATCCCTCTTCTTTACAGCGGAGATGAGCTTGGACAGCTGAACTGGTGGGATTACAAGAAGGATTCAAAGATCGCCCATGATTCCCGGTGGCTCCACCGCCCGCCTATGGACTGGGAAAAAGCGGCTAACCGCCATGACCAGAGCACGGTAGAAGGAATTCTTTTCAGCAGGATCAAGGAAATGATCGAGGTCAGAAAGAGCCATGATGTATTTTCCTCAAAACTTCATTCTATACCTGTGGATACCCAGAATAAAGCGGTGTTTGGCTTCCATAAGGAAAATCGGATGCTGGTGCTGGCAAACTTCAGCGAACGGGAGCAGGTGGTGGACTGCAATACAGTCAACTGGTTCGGGCTGCCCGGGGAACTTCATGATCTGATCCAGGGCAAAACCGTAAGACTATGGGAAAATATCGTCCTGGGTCCCTACGAATATTTGTGGCTGGTATAAAAAGAAAAAGGATAAGGGGAAGAAGAAAATATAAAAAGCAGGAAAGACTGAAAGGGTATCCAGACAGTCTTTCCTGCTTTTCCATTTGTTTTGAACCATTTTTAGAAAAAAGGAGAAAAACCAAAAAAACTTGCTCTTGCTTTTTATAGAAGACTGTTGTAGTATAATAAATATCGAAACATAGTTTTTGAAACTACATAATAAAATTATGAATACCAATTAACAAAATGAAATATACTGTATAGGCAAAAATAAGAACAGGAGTGGTGAGTATGAAATTCAAGATTAAAGATCCGGGCAGTGCTATTACCCATTTTATCGGCTGTGTTATGGCCATTATCGCAGCGGCGCCTCTGCTTATTAAGGCTGCCAGGGAACCGGGAAGTATCTATATGATCGCAATGAGCGTGTTTATCCTGAGCATGATCCTGCTCTATGCGGCAAGTACCATTTACCATACGGTGGATTCTACGGAAAAGGTAAACCGGCGTCTGAGAAAAATGGATCATATGATGATCTTTATATTGATTGCAGGAAGTTATACTCCGGTTTGTATGATCACTCTGGAAGGACGGACGGGATATATCCTCTGTGCTGCAGTATGGGCGGTGGCGATTGTCGGCATTATCGTGAAGGCCTGCTGGATCACTTGTCCGAAATGGTTTTCTTCGGTGATCTATATCGGCATGGGATGGCTGTGTGTGTTCGCCTTTGTGCCTATTGTAAAAGCTTTTTCGCCGGCAGGATTCGGCTGGCTTCTGGCAGGCGGACTGATCTATACCATTGGCGGCGTGATCTATGCGCTGAAGCTTCCGATCTTTAATTCCAGACATAAGAATTTCGGTTCCCATGAGATCTTTCATCTCTTTGTTATGGGAGGAAGTATCTGTCACTTTATCGTGATGTATTTCTTTGTTATGCCGGTGGGTATGTGAATAACTGTATTAAAATGTGGATAAGAAAGCCTCATTCAGAAAAAAGTGTGGATTCTGAATGGGGCTTTTGGTATTCCCGGGAGTCTTACAGTGTTTTTCCCTGATCTTTAAATTCTTTACGGAAAACTCTGGGAGTAGATCCGATATGCTTTTTAAAATAATTGCAGAAAGAAGGGGCGTCTTTAAAGCCGCAGGACAGGGCAACTTCTGTGATAGTGTAATCTGTGGAACAGAGCATCTGGACAGCCATTCTCAGGCGATGCCAGAGAAGATATTGTTTGGGAGAGGTATTTTCATGTTCCATAAATATTTTATACAGATAGGTCCGGTCGATTCCCACATGTCTGGCTACATCGGAGATCCGGATATCATAGCTGAAGTTGTGCTCAATATATTCTTTGGCGGATCTGAAATAGTCGTCAGAGTAGTCCCGGCTTTTTTCCAGGGAAGTATTCTGCATAAAAGACAGGAGAAGGAGCAGGTTGCCAATCGGCTCCAGCTGCCGGCCGTGAGAATGGGTAAAGGAAGCCAGAAGACGTTCCATACAGCCCAGGAGAGCAGAAACATTGCTGCCGGGATTCTGGTAGATAAAGGAATCTGAAAAAACAGTCTGAGCGAATATCTCGGGACAGGCTTTTCCGTCAAAGCCCACCCAGGCGTAGCTCCAGGGATCTTCCTGATCTGCCTGATAGTAGGTGGATTCCATGGGGGGGATGAGAAAGGCATCTCCTCTTTTCAGGGTGTAGGTTACGCCATTTCTCTGAAAAATTCCTTTTCCCTGTAAAATTACATGAATAAGATAATGGGGCCGGACGGCAGGTCCGAAATAATGTCCCGGCTGACACTCTTCTTTTCCGCAGAAATAAACGGTGAGGAAAGATTGTTCAGAGGCAGATTTTTTTTCCATATAAAAACTCCTTTTGGGAAAATCTGGGTGTTGATTCAAAAATGCAACAATTTAACAATAAATTATGTAAAAAAAGATAGATTCTGTGTTGATTAGATTATATAATAAAAAACGACGGACAGCAATGAACCAAAAAACCGGAGAGCAAAGGAGATAAGACAATGGAACAGAAGCTGTTGTTTTTTGATATAGATGGCACGCTGATCACAGAGGGCACAGGAAAGATACCGGAGAGTACCAAAAAAGCCATAAAAATGGCTAAGGAAGAGGGCCATCTGCTTTTTGTCAATACAGGCAGGACAAGGACCAGTCTTCCGGAAAAGATTACCAGTCTGAACTTTGACGGCTATGTATGCGGCTGCGGCACCAATATTTTTTTTGGTGATCAGGAGCTGCTTTCGGCTAAGCTGAGCAATGAACTTTGCACCGAAGTGGCAAAGACGGTGCGAAGATACAAGGTTCCTGTATTTTATGAGGCCTCGGACGCCATTTATTTTGACTATGAAATACCTGATGAAGACGGATGGGTGGGAAGAGCCCAGAAAATATTTGAACTTCAGGGAAGAGATATCCAGGAAGTGATAGAGGGAGGAGAAAAGGTTTATGACAAGCTCCTGACCATACTGAAGCCTACAAAGGAAAACCTGGAACTGAAGGAATATCTTTCCAGGTATTTTCTATGTATAGACAGAGGCCATGATATGTATGAAGTGATCCAGAAAGAATATTCCAAGGCCACGGGAATTTTCTTTCTGTGCAAGTATCTGGGAAAAAGTGTCGAAGACTGCTATGTGTTCGGAGACAGTGAAAACGACCGCTCCATGCTGGAAGCAGTGCCAAACAGCATTGCTATGGGGAACGGAGAAGAGGCTATAAAGGCCTGCTGCTCTTATGTAACGAAAGATATTGAAGAAGACGGCATCTATGCAGCCATGGAACATTTCGGGCTGATCAGATAGCGGAAAACAGTAGGAGGAAAAAAGAAAAATGGCAATTATTTGTAAAGATAATGTGATTACATTGAAAACAAAAAATTCTGTTTATCAGATGAAAGAGGATCGGGGATTTTTATTCCACACTTATTACGGTCCCAATGTAGGGGATACAGATATGTCTTATTTATGGAGGACCATTGACAGAGGATTTTCCGGAAACCCGGAAGGAATTGATGACAGAGGGTTTTCTCTGGATACCCAGCTTCTGGAATATCCGGGATACGGAACCGGGGATTACAGGGACTACTGTCTGCGTGTGGTTTATCCCGACGGCAGCCAGGTGACCAATCTGAAGTATGTGGACCATGAGATCCTGGAGGGAAAATATGCTCTGGAAGGGCTTCCGGCCATGTATCAGGGGGATGAGAAAGCAGAGACGCTGAAGATCACTCTGCGGGATATCCACAGACATGTGGAGGTACTTCTTTATTACGGTGTGTTCGAAAATCTGGATATTATTACAAGGGCATGTAAGGTGATCAACCAGGGAGAAGAGAGTGTACATCTGAGAAGAGCATATTCTATGTGTCTGGATTTCCACCAGAAAGATATGGATTTTATCCAGTTTTACGGACGCCATGCCATGGAACGTGTGATGGAGAGAAGTCCTCTTCACCATGGAATACAGGGAGTAGGAAGCAGAAGAGGCTATTCCAGCCATCAGTATAATCCCTTTGTAATGCTGGCAAAACATGATACTACAGAAGACAGCGGCTGGTGCTGGGGATCCTGTTTTGTATACAGCGGAAATTTCCAGGCAGAGGCAGAAGTTTCCCAGGCGAACAATACCCGTCTGACCATGGGAATCCATGACACCCAGTTTGATTTCCTTTTAGAGCCGGGAGAATCTTTTACTGCTCCGGAAGTTATGCTGTCTTTCTCATCAGAAGGTATGGGAAAACTGTCCAGAAACTATCATAAGGCTATCCGCCGCAATATCTGCCGGGGCAAATTCAAAAACGCCAGAAGACCGATTCTGATCAATAACTGGGAAGCAACCTATTTTGGATTTGACACCGATAAGCTGCTGGAAATCGCCAGGGAAGCCAAAAATGTAGGCATTGAAATGCTGGTCATGGATGACGGCTGGTTTGGAAAGAGAGATGATGACAACAGCGGTCTTGGCGACTGGGTAGTCAATGAAAAGAAACTACCAGGAGGGTTGAAACGGCTGGTAGACGGGGTGAACGAGATCGGACTGAAATTCGGTATCTGGTTTGAGCCGGAAATGGTATCTGAGGATAGTGATCTTTACAGGGAACATCCGGACTGGGCTCTGAAAGTTCCGGGACATTCTCTCACAAGAGGAAGGAACCAGCTGGTACTGGATTTCTCCAGAGAAGATGTGCGGCAGTACATTTTTGATAAGATGAGCGAGATCCTGGAAAGCGCCAATATTGAATATGTAAAATGGGACGCCAACCGCCATATGACAGACGTATGGTCTGCAATGCTGCCGGCAGAGCGTCAGGGAGAGGTATTCCACCGGTATATCCTGGGATTGTATGATTTCCTGGAGAAGATCACACAGAAATTCCCGGATGTGCTCTTTGAGGGCTGCAGCGGCGGCGGCGGAAGATTCGATGCCGGAATGATGTACTATCATCCGCAGATCTGGTGCAGCGATGACACTGACGCCATAGAACGTCTGCGGATCCAGTACGGAACTTCTTTTGCTTATCCGGTTTCTACTGTAGGATCTCATGTTTCCGTTTGTCCAAATCATCAGACTGGAAGAAGCGTTTCCATGAAGACCAGAGGTGTGGTTGCCATGTCCGGTACTTTCGGCTATGAGCTGGATATTACAAAGATGTCTGAAGAAGACAAGAATGTGGTGAGAGAACAGGTCGAGGAATTTAAGAAATATTATGATCTGATCCAGCAGGGAGATTACTACAGACTGTCTGACGACGGCACAAAGTCCAACTATGTGGCATGGCAGTTTGTTTCCGAAGATCAGAAAGAGTCTCTGGTCAATGTAGTAGTTCTCCGCACAAAGGCAAATCCGCCTTTCCAGTTCGTTTACTTAAGAGGACTCAAGGCGGAATCTCTCTATCATGTAGAAGGAACAGAATTAAATCTAACAGGAGCAGCTTTGATGAACGGAGGTTATCTCCTGCCTGTAGTCAGTGATGATTATGAGGCAGTACAGATTCATCTGGTTGAGTGTGAGTAAATTATGAGCGGACAAAAGAAAAAAAGGATTTCCGGAGAAGGACTGCTCCTGGTAGTTGTAGTGCTTTTCTGGTTCGCATTATATCTTCATATACCATACCAGACACCCTTCCTTACTGCAGCAGGAGTGGCGGCAGGATTTACAGGAACTATTGTGGGAGCCTATGGGATCACTCAGCTGGTATTCAGGCTTCCTCTGGGAGTCCTGGCGGATTATGCAGGTAAGCATAAGATTTTTGTTATACTAGGTGCCGGACTGGCAGGCCTTGCCTGCCTGGTGCGGATACTGGTTCCTACCGGCCCCGGATTTCTGGCGGCGAATCTGATCTCCGGCTGTGCTGCCTCTATGTGGATCGCTTATATGGTCCTTTATTCTAATTATTTTTCAAAGAAGGAACAGCAGAAAGCCACAAGCAAGGTGATCATGGCCTGTAATCTGGGTATGTGCCTGGCTTTTGTATTCAGTTCCTGCTTTTATGAGAAAATGGGGATGGCTTTTCTATGCGGCGCAGGGGTGATCGCAGGAATTGCCGGCGTTATTGGAGGCATTTTTGTAAAAGAGGATCTGATACCAATAAAAGGAAAGGGAGAGAAGCGGCCCGGCATTGGAACTTATCTTTCTGTATGCGGGAATAAGCGTCTGATCCTTTTTGCTCTTCTGGCTTTGATCCAGCAGGGAATTCAGATGGCAACGGCCATGTCCTTTACCACTCAGATCCTGGAGGATATGGGAGCTTCGGCATTCTTTATCGGCTGTGCCTCTATCTTTTATATGATCGCAGCGGTGGTTTCCGCTCAGTTTGCCTCCACAGATCTCTGTGAGAAAAAAGGAGCCAGATTTTACGTTCCTCTTGTATTTTTCCTCACAGCGGTCTATTGCATCCTGGTACCTGCGGTGGGAAATATTTATGCGATCTTTATCCTTCAGGCTTTTCCGGGTATGTCTACGGGAATCCTTCTCTCCTATCTTACTTCCGAGTCTATGAATGAGATCCCCAGAGAGAAGAGTTCTACAGCCATGGGATTTTTTCAGGCAGTCTATGCAGTGGGCATGGCCTTTTTCCCATGGGCGGTAGGCGTTTTGACAGAAAATTTTAATATCGGGACCGGATATGACTTTCTGGCTTCGGCAGCTTTTATCGGGACGGTGGTTTCTGTGATCTACTACAGGAGGCAGCAGAACTGACAGTTTTTTATGATGACGTTGGAGCCCTGGTATCTCATAAATCTACGAAAAAATGTAAGGATTCTCTGTTGAAGTTACAAGAATGTAAGATTATAATAAAAAGTATAATTTAAAGGATGCAACAGGGGGATCATAAAGTGAAAGAGGATATTAAAGAATTCAGGAAAACAAGAAATTTTTTGATCTGTATTGATTCTGACGGCTGTGTTATGAACACCATGGACGTGAAGCATATGCGGTGTTTTGGCCCTTGCCTGGTTTATGAGTGGGATCTGGGAGAGTACAGAGAGGAGATCATCCGTCTCTGGAGAAAGGTAAATCTTTTAAGTGTTTCCAGAGGGGTGAATCGTTTCCAGGGCCTGGCCCAGGTACTGAAAAATATCCATGAAAATTATACGGAGGTAGAAGGTCTGGAGGGTTATCTGCGCTGGGCGGAATCGGCTCAGGAGCTGTCGGACAAAAGTCTGGAAGAGGCTTTTGAAAAAACAGAGAATATTTGTATGAAGAAGGCTCTGGACTGGTCAAGACTGGTAAATCAGTCTATGGCCATGGTATCCGATACCAAGAAACCGCCGTTTGAGGGAACTGAGGATGCTCTGAGACTGGCCAGGGAGCAGGCAGATATCGTGATTCTTACTGCAGCGAACCGGCAGGAGATCAATAAGGAATGGGAGGTCTTCGAGCTTGCCCAGTATACAGATCTTCTTATGTCCCAGGAAAGCGGCCGGAAAGAGGAGTGTCTGAAAAGACTCCTGGAAGAAGGCTATGAGAAAGATCATGTTCTGATGGTCGGAGACGCACCGGCAGATCTGGCGGCGGCTCAGGCAGCAGGGGTTCTTTTTTATCCCATTCTGGCCTACCAGGAAAGAGAGAGCTGGGAGAACTTCTCAGAAGCTCTGGATCATTTTATAAAAGAAGAATATGCGGGAACCTATCAGGAAGAAAGAATCAGGGACTTCCAGGAGAATCTGCATATAGAGACAAAATAAGAGAGAGGAACTGTCGGCGTTCCGGCCGACTTACTTATTGGCTTACGAGTTTGCATGAGCTAAATATGGGGACGCACTTCCTGGCGAGGGGCGTATCCGAAAATGATTATAGCACGAACCAGACATCCAAAGTACAGCTATGAAGGTATTGAAATTCATGATATCCCAGAGTGGCTGTTACAAGAATAAGTAATTCAGAAATCTCCGTCATTTGAAGTGAAAATGACGGAGATTTCTCTAAGATGACGGAGATATAGATACGGTTTGAGATAGAAAAATGTGTCAGGATGAAGGCAGTTATCTTAGAAAGTATAATTTTCCTTGTTTTACAGATAATACATTTAGCGAAAATAAGACGGATAAATGTCAGAATGTAAAATGGAGGAATTTTTTATGAAGGCTACGGGAATTGTACGAAGAATCGACGATCTTGGAAGGGTGGTAATACCCAAAGAGATCAGAAGAACACTGAGGATAAGAGAAAGCGATCCATTAGAGATTTTTACAGACAGAGAAGGAGAGATTATTCTGAAAAAGTATTCCCCTATCGGAGAACTGGGAACCTTCTCCAGGGAATATGCCGAGGCGCTGGCCCAGGCCGCCGGGTGCCTGGTCTGCATTACGGACAGAGATCAGGTTATCGGAGCGGCAGGAAGCGGTTCCAGGGAATATATGGATAAGAGGATCAATAGAGATCTGGAGGATATAATTTCTGATCGGAAAAACATGCGTATCACAGAGGGTAATTATCTGCGGATTTTAGAGAATGATAAGGGCGAATACGGATCTCAGGTAATCTACACCATTACCTGTGCAGGAGACACCGTAGGAGCAGTAGTGATCCTGGACAAACCGGGAGAACGGAAATTTTCGGAGACAGAAGAAAAGCTGGCTCAGGTTGCCGCCGGGTTTCTGGGAAGACAGATGGAGCAGTAAAAACAGTTCCTACCGGCAGGGGAAATTAAAAAAATCCGGTCACATGTCCAGTCAAGAATACGGTTAAAATAGGAGAAATAGGAAATGTAACCGTAGGAGCAGATCCGGAAGTACGGTTAAGAATGAAAAAAGAGACCGCCAAACAGAAGATCAGGATAAGAAATCTGAAGTTTCTGTTTGGCGGTCTTTTGAAATTCTTGAAGAGTCAGTCTTAAAGGACCTGAAAAATGAAGCTACTGGATGGAAGCCTGTCCCATCTGCTCCAGAAGATCTGTCTTGATTCTGTAGAGCTTATCGGAAAGATCTACATAAACTTCCTGAGGATTTACCAGACGTCTTGTCTCATCCCAGAGGGTGTTCATTTCTTTCTGGCAGATGTCCCGGATTTCCATGACAGAAGGAGAAGTGTATACACATCTGCCTTTTTGAAAGACCGGAACAAGAAGTTCTCTTAAAGTATAGGTGCCGCCGTAGATCTTTGTTTTCTTCCAGGTTGCCATAGGATCGAAGATGATCATATCCTGACTTGGATCAAAGGTCTCGTCCTCCAGACAGATCAGATCCGCCCGGATTTTTCCGGTGGTTTTGTCATAGATACGCTGGATGGTCTTGTTTCCCGGATTAGTTACTTTTTCGATGTTTTCTGAGAGTTTGATCTTAGGAGTAAATTCCTTGTCGTTTTTATTTTTAATAGCAGCAAGCTTGTAAACGCCGCCAAAAGCAGGATTTCCATTGGAAGTGATCAGGTTGGTTCCCACTCCCCAGGAATTGATCTTGGCTCCCTGGGTTTTCAGACTGTCGATCAGATATTCATCCAGATCACTGGAAGCAGAGATCACTGCATCTTCAAATCCGGCGGCTGCCAGCATTTTGTAAGCTTTTTTGGACAGATAGGCAAGGTCGCCGCTGTCAATACGGATTCCATAGCCTTTGTGAAGAATTCCTTCTTCCTGCATTTCCTTGAAAACCCTTATGGCATTTGGTACTCCGGAATTCAAAACATCATAAGTGTCTACCAGAAGAATACAGGAATCCGGATAAAGCTGGGAATAGGTCTTAAAGGCTGTATATTCATCAGGAAAACTCATGATCCAGCTGTGGGCATGGGTACCTTTCACCGGAACATCAAACATCTGGCCGGTGAGAACATTGGAGGTTCCGATACAGCCGCCGATCATGGCAGCTCTGGCTCCGTAGATACCGGCATCCGGGCCCTGGGCCCGGCGAAGGCCGAATTCCATAACGCCGTCTCCCTTTGCTGCATATACCACACGGGAGGCCTTGGTAGCGATCAGACTCTGATGATTCAGCATATTGAGAATAGCCGTCTCCACAAGCTGGGCCTCCATTACAGGGGCTATGACCTTCATCAGAGGTTCTCTTGGAAATACAACAGTCCCTTCCGGAATGGCGTAAATATCACCTGTAAAATGAAATCCTCTTAAATACTCCAGAAAATCATTGTCAAAAATATTCAGGGAACGAAGGTAGTCGATATCATCAGGAGAAAAGTGCAGATCCCGGACATATTCAATGATCTGATCCAGGCCGGCTGCAATGGCATATCCTCCGTCACAGGGATTTTTTCTGTAAAAGGCGTCGAAGACCACGATCTGATCGGTGGGATTTTTGAAGTATCCCTGCATCATGGTCAGTTCATATAAATCTGTTAATAAGGTTAAATTTAAGGCTCTCATAGGTAGCCCTCCTTTATGATTCAAGGGCTTTGCCCCGGGTATTTTCTGCCATTATAGCACTTTCACTCAAAAAAAGAAAGTTTTCTTCTATAAATTGTGATATTCTTCCAAAGTCAGTCCTGTCATAGTGAGATATAGGGCAAGGGGTTCCCCTACATAGCGGATGTGCCAGGGTTCCCAGGGGAATCCGGTGATGTTTTCTTTGGTTTTGGGATAGCGGATCACAAAACCATAGAGAGGAGCATGCTTTTCCAGCCACCTGCCTTCGGGTGTTTCTGCGAAAGATTCTTCCAGTTCCAGATTCACCTCCGGGCAGGAAAGATCCAGGGCAAAACCGGTCTGATGTTCGCTGGCTCCGGGAGGAGCTACGGCAGAACTTTTTCGCCGCAGAGCGTTCAGATACAGTTCTTCCTGCCGTTTATAGGAGCGGTAGCCGGATATCCCTATGATCCCCATTTTATCCAGGGCTGCCTGAGTAAAGAGCCGGCCGGCTGCTTTTGAGGCTTTTCGTCTGAGAAGCCGTTTTTCAGAACCGGGAGGAGCGCAGAATGGGATTCCTGCTTCTTCCAGATCATCGGGTATGTAGTCAGGAGGAAGGAGATGAGTTTTATTTACAAGAACAGGATAATAGGACATAATACACCGCCTTTGCCGAAAATAATATAGAAACAATTTTACGGGATATATTTTATGCAGATGAGAGGAGAAAAATAACTATGGAGCCAGATTAGAAAGAGCAATTCTAAAAAAGGTATATTGTAAAAAAATGTACATATGATATAATGCTCATAGGCAAAAATGACAGAAATGCTCATTGAGCGTACGAAACTCCCCGAAGCGGCAACTTCGGGGAGTTTCTATTCCTTTTGGAGAGGGTGGCTTATACCCTAGGCTGGCTACCTGCTATTTATCTCCGTCCAGCCATTTGCAAATGAACTAGGCAACAACACTTGCCGAAACGGAGATTAAAAATGACAGAAATTCGCTCATTGGCGCACACCCCCTTCCTCTACCTGTCTAGGGGTGGTAGCGTGTTCAGTATAGCATAGACCAAGAAACAAGTAAAATATGTATTTTACAAAAAAGATAAAGATAATAGGAAGGAAAAATTTACCCGAACAAAAAAAATAAAAAAATTGAAAAAAGTGCTTGCATTTTGAAAAGAGATGCTATATAATATCCATTGTTGCAAGACAACATTGAAAATATTGGGCTATCGCCAAATGGTAAGGCAACGGACTCTGACTCCGTCATTTCAAGGTTCGAATCCTTGTAGCCCAGCTACGAATATCCCAGACAAACGTCTGGGATATTTTCGTATATAAAGAATCGAAGGAAGGGTGAGTTATGGGATTTTCTTTTGACAGCAGAGTACGGTACAGTGAGACTGGAGAGGATAGAAAGCTGACATTAAACGGAATATTGAATTATTTTCAGGACTGTTGTACCTTTCACTCGGAAAGTGCAGGAGTGGGAATGGAATATCTGGAGAAAAAAGGTCAGGTCTGGGTGCTTTCTTCCTGGCAGATCATAGTAAAAAGATATCCGGTTTTGTTTGAGAAAATCCGGATTTCCACCTGGCCTTATGCTTTTAAGAGATTTCTCGGAAACAGAAACTTTACTATGGAAGATGAAAATGGAGAACTGATCGCTTATGCCAACAGTCTCTGGACATTTTTGGATATTGCTTCCGGAAGGCCAATAAATGTGGATGAGAAGCAGATACAGGCCTATGAACTGGGGGAAAAGCTGGATATGGATTACTCTTCCAGAAAAATTGCTGTACCTGAAGATATGAAGGAGTATCCTTCCTTTCAGGTAAGGCCTCATCATCTGGATACTAATCATCATGTAAATAACGGACAGTATGTGCTTATGGCCCAGGAATACCTTCCAAAGGGCTTTAAAGTGGGACAGATGCAGGCAGAATATAAGAAGCAGGCAGTGCTGAATGATATGATTCTGCCAAAGGTAAAAGAAGAGAGAGATATTTATACAGTAGTGCTGGAAAATCCCGAAAAGGAAGTCTATGCAGCAGTGGAACTGCGCAGGTAAAGGAGAAAAAATGATCGAATTAGGAAAAGTACAGGAGTTAACAGTAGTTAAGAAGGTAGATTTCGGCGTTTATCTGGGAGAAAAGATGGATGCCGGACAGGAGGAGCGGGTACTCCTTCCGAAAAAAAAAGTACCGGCCGGAACAAAAGAAGGGGACAGGTTCCAGGTGTTTATATACAAAGATTCTTCTGACCGTCTTATCGCTACTACAGACCGGCCAAAGGCAGCTGTGGGAGAACTGGCGGTGATGAAAGTGGCTCAGGTATCCAGGATCGGAGCATTTCTGGACTGGGGACTGGAAAAAGATCTGTTTCTTCCTTATAAAGAGCAGACAAAGAAGCTTCATGAAGGAGAGGAAATCCTGGCGGCAGTCTATATTGATAAAAGCAGCAGGCTGTGCGGGACTATGAAAGTATATCATTATCTTTCCACAGAAGCCCCTTATGAAAAGGAAGATACGGTTACAGGCGTTGTATATGAGATCAGCAATAATTTTGGTGTTTTTGTGGCTGTGGATTATAAATATTCTGCAATGATACCTAGGCAGGAGGCGCAGGGATGCTATAAAGTAGGAGAAGAAGTTACCTGTCGAGTAAGCGCCGTGAGGGAAGATGGAAAGCTGACTTTAAGCCCAAAGAAGAAAGCATATCTTCAGATATATGAAGACGCAGAGAATGTTCTGGAAACTATCCGGGAATTTGACGGGGTTCTGCCCTTTGATGACAAGGCGGCGCCGGAACTGATTCAGAGAGAATTCGGACTTAGCAAAAATGCTTTTAAGAGAGCGGTAGGTCATCTTCTGAAAGAGAAAAAAATTGAACTAAAAGAGGGAAAAATCTGTATAAAGTAATGCTTTTCCCAAAAATAAGATTATGTTATAATCATGATAGCTTATGTGTTTATGTCCAAAAGGAGGAAAATCAGTGGACTCGATTGATTATTATGACCGATATGCTGTGCCATATTATGAAGAGACTGTAGATTTAAGTATGGAAGATCAGCTGGGACGTTTTGTAGAACTTCTGCCGGAAAGCGCAGACGTTCTGGACGTAGGATGCGGTTCAGGAAGAGACACCGTGTTTTTGGAAGACGAGGGATGTGTGGTGACCCCTATGGACGGGTCTGAGAAAATGTGCAATCTGGCCAGTATCCACACTGGAAAAGAGGTTCTTCATCTCCGGATAGAAGAGATGGAGTTTCAGAATGTTTTTCATGGAATATGGGCTTGTGCTGTTCTGGGACATTTCCCGCCGGAGAAGATCCATGATGTGATGGAACGGATCCTGGCAGCTTTGAAAGAAGATGGTATCCTTTATTTTTCTGTTAGAAAAGGAGACCGCAAGGGCAGATACAATGGCAGGTATTTTTACGATTATAACAGGGAATCACTGAATGATCTATTGGATTCTTTTCCTGAAATCCAGGTTCTTGATATATGGAAGACCAGTGACGTAAGGGAAGACAGAAATAATAAATGGTTTAATGTTCTGCTGAGAAAGCGGAGAGAAGAATAGAATAGCTGCGAAATATAAGGAGAGAAAGACAGTGGATTTTGCTCATTTACATGTACATACGGAATACAGTCTGCTGGACGGTTCCAACAAAATAAATGAATATGTAGCCAGAGTAAAGGAGCTGGGAATGAACAGTGCAGCCATAACAGACCATGGAGTCATGTTTGGCTGCATTGATTTTTATAAGGCGGCAAAAGCAGCAGGGATCAAACCCATCATGGGCTGTGAGGTGTACGTTGCTCCCGGCTCTCGTTTCGACAAAGAGACGGGACATTCTGACGACCGGTATTATCATTTGGTTCTTCTGGCAGAGAATAATCAGGGGTACCAGAATCTGATGAAGATCGTGTCCAAGGGATTTATTGACGGCTTTTACTATAAGCCAAGGGTGGATATGGAACTTTTGCAGGAATATCATGAAGGAATTATTGCATTAAGCGCCTGTCTTGCGGGAGAAGTTGCGAGAAATCTTGCAAGAAGTATGTATGAGGAAGCAAAAAGCGCCGCCTTTCGTTATCAGGAGATTTTTGGAAAAGGGAATTTCTTCCTGGAGCTTCAGGATCACGGACTGCCACAGCAGAAGCTGGTGAATCAGCAGCTTCTCCGGATGAGCCAGGAGACAGGGATCGAACTGGTGGCTACCAATGATATCCATTATACCTATGCAGAGGATGCTCAGGCCCATGATATCCTTCTGTGCGTCCAGACAGGAAAACGTCTTCAGGATGAGGACAGGATGCGGTATGAAGGGGGCCAGTACTATGTAAAATCCCCCCGGGAAATGGAAGAATTGTTCCCCTATGCTCTGGAAGCTCTTTCCAATACCCAGAAGATTGCGGACCGCTGCAACGTGGAGATTGAGTTCGGCGTGACCAAACTGCCGAAATTTGACGTGCCGGCCCCCTACACTTCCTGGGAATACCTGAATAAGCTGTGTTATGATGGGCTGGAAGAGCGGTATACAGACAATCTGGATCAGCTTAAGGAACGGCTGGGATATGAGCTGGGCGTTATCAAGAAAATGGGATATGTGGACTATTTTCTCATTGTGTGGGACTTTATCAAATACGCCAGGGACCACGATATTATGGTGGGACCGGGAAGAGGTTCTGCCGCAGGAAGTCTGGTGTCCTACACTCTTGGAATTACCAAACTGGACCCTATTAAATATGATCTCCTTTTTGAGCGTTTCCTCAATCCGGAGCGTGTATCCATGCCGGATATTGATGTGGATTTCTGCTTTGAACGCCGTCAGGAAGTTATTGACTATGTGGTGAAAAAATATGGAAAGGACCGTGTAGTGCAGATCGTTACATTTGGTACCATGGCGGCCAGAGGCGTTATCCGGGATGTGGGAAGGGTAATGGATCTGCCCTACGCTCAGTGCGATACGATTGCAAAGATGATCCCCAATGAGCTGAATATCACCATAGATAAGGCGCTGACCATGAATCCGGAGCTGCGGAATCTCTATGAGTCTGATGAGACGGTAAAGACTCTGATCGATATGAGCAAGAGACTGGAAGGTCTTCCCAGACATACTTCCATGCATGCGGCGGGAGTAGTGATCAGCCAGAAAGCAGTGGACGAGTATGTGCCTCTTTCCAGAGCTTCCGACGGCTCTATTGTTACCCAGTTTACCATGACTACCCTGGAAGAACTGGGGCTTCTGAAGATGGATTTCCTGGGGCTTCGGACTCTGACCGTGATCCAGAATGCAGTGAAACTGGCCCAGAGAGACAAGGGGATCACTCTGGATATTGACCACATTGATTATGATGACAAGAATGTATATGAGATGCTGGGAGCCGGAAAGACCGACGGGGTCTTCCAGTTGGAGAGCGCCGGGATGACCAGCTTCATGAAAGAACTGAAACCTCAGAATCTGGAAGATGTCATTGCAGGGATTTCTCTGTACCGTCCCGGCCCTATGGACTTTATCCCCCAGTATATCAAAGGAAAAAATAATGCGGGGAGTATCCATTACGATTGTCCGGAACTGGAGCCTATCTTAAAGCCTACTTATGGCTGTATCGTATATCAGGAGCAAGTTATGCAGATCGTAAGGTCCTTGGGAGGCTATACACTGGGAAGAAGCGATCTGGTCCGCCGTGCCATGAGTAAGAAAAAGGCTGCAGTTATGGAGAAAGAGCGGCAGAATTTCGTTTACGGCAATGAAGAAGAAGGAGTTCCAGGCTGTATCAACCGGGGGATTTCAGAAGAAGTCGCCAATAAGATCTATGATGAGATGATCGATTTTGCAAAATATGCCTTTAACAAATCCCATGCAGCGGCCTATGCAGTAGTCTCCTATCAGACTGCCTATCTGAAGTATTATTACCCTGTAGAATTTATGGCTGCACTTATGACATCTGTGATTGATAACCCTTCTAAGGTGTCAGAATATATCCTTTCCAGCAGGAAGATGGGGATTTCCATTCTTCCACCGGATATCAATAAAGGAGAGAGCCAGTTTTCTGTGGACAACGGGGCTATCCGCTACGGTCTTTCCGCTATTAAAAGCATCGGGAGGCCTGTGATAAAATCTATTGTAGAGGAACGTCAGGAGAGAGGAACATTTAAAAATCTTCAGGACTTTATAGAACGTATGTCGGGAAAGGAAGTGAATAAAAAGGCCATTGAAAACTTTATCAAAGCTGGAGCTTTTGACAGTCTTCCCGGAAACCGGAGACAGAAAATGATGATCTATGCCCAGATACTGGACTCTGTAAATCAGGAGAAAAAGAATGTTATGGCAGGTCAGATGAGCCTTTTTGATCTGGTTTCTGATGAAGAAAAGGAAGCCTTTGAGATCCGTATGCCGGATGTGGAGGAATATCCCAAAGAGGCCAAGCTGGCTTTTGAAAAAGAAGTCCTGGGCGTGTATATAAGCGGCCATCCTCTGGAAGAATATACAGAAAGATGGAAGAAAAATATCACCGCTGTGACTGCCGATTTCCAGCCTGATGAAGAGACCGGCATGCCAAAAGTAAGAGACGGCGCCAGGGCTGTGGTTGGCGGTATGATTACTGCTAAGACTATTAAATATACCAAGACGAACAAGATCATGGCTTTCCTTACCCTGGAAGATCTGGTGGGAACTGTGGAGATTGTTGTGTTCCCAAGAGACTATGAAAAGAATGTCCGTTTTATGGAAGTGGACGCAAAAGTCTTTATCCAGGGACGGGTTTCTGCAGAGGACGATAAGGCCAGCAAACTGATCTGCGAGAATATTTATCCTTTTGATATGGTTCCACGGGAACTGTGGCTTCAGTTTGAGACGAAAGAGACATTTTTGGAAAGAGAAAAGGAACTCTATGAAGATATTAAAGATTCCGATGGAAAAGATACTGTGGTAATCTATATCCGTTCCCCGAAAGCGGTGAAGAGGCTGGGACCGTCGAAGAATGTAAAGATCGATGAGAAACTTCTTAACAATCTGTACGAAAAGTACGGCTATGACAACGTAAAAGTTGTAGAAAAGAGTATTGAAAATATTCGAAAAATGCTATAAAATAAGAACGATTCAATGTATAAATATAAAAACAAAGGGCTGCGAGAATATGGAGGAGAAAGATGACTGCGAATAAAGAAATAAAAACAATTGGCGTTTTAACAAGTGGTGGAGATGCTCCGGGAATGAATGCGGCGATCCGTGCGGTTGTAAGAAGAGGCTTAAGCCGCGGAATCAAAATGAAGGGAATTTTAAAGGGATATTCAGGTCTTCTGAATGAAGAGATTATAGAGATGACAGCTGTAGATGTTTCAGATACTATCCAGAAGGGCGGAACTATTCTGTATACTGCTCGCTGCGCAGAGATGCGTACAGAGGAAGGACAGAGAAGAGCTGCTGAAATCTGTAAAAAACATGGTATCGACGGCCTTGTGGTA
The DNA here is from genome assembly GCA_949291945.1 of uncultured Bacillota bacterium. Classification (GTDB taxonomy): domain Bacteria; phylum Bacillota; class Clostridia; order Lachnospirales; family Lachnospiraceae; genus Blautia. Next base: position 33,229 of record CASEXH010000033.1, read on the forward strand.
ATCGGCGGTGACGGTTCTTTTGCCGGTGCGCAGAAACTGGCGAATCTGGGGGTAAACACTGTAGGTGTGCCGGGTACTATCGACCTGGACATTGCATGCACTGAGTATACCATCGGTTTCGACACTGCTGTAAATACGGCTATGGAAGCTATTGATAAAGTTCGTGATACTTCTACTTCTCATGAACGTGTAAGTATCATCGAAGTTATGGGAAGAAATGCAGGATATATCGCTCTGTGGTGCGGTATCGCAAACGGCGCAGAAGATATTCTCCTTCCTGAAAAATATGATTATGATGAACAGCGTATCATCAATAATATCATCGACAATCGTAAGAAAGGAAAGAAGCACCATATCATTATCAATGCAGAAGGCATCGGTCATTCTGAAGCTATGGCAAAACGTATCGAGGCTGCTACAGGAATCGAGACCAGAGCCACTATCCTGGGCCATATGCAGAGGGGGGGAACACCTACCTGTAAAGACCGTGTATACGCTTCTATCATGGGTGCCAAGGCAGTAGATGTGCTTCTGGAAGGCAAGACCAAGAGAGTCATCTGCTATAGAAACGGCGAGTATGTGGATATGGATATCAACGAAGCCCTGGCTATGAAAAAAAGTATTTCCGATTATCAGTTCGAGGTCAGCTATTCACTGTCTCACAATTATACAAAAAATCAGGCATAAAGATATTATCAGAAGAGAAAAAGGTGTGCGGCAAACCAATGCAGTACACCTTTTTTTGTGCGATACGCCTGGCAAGCGACTGCCGTGCTTGCACGAGCAGGCATTTGCAAGGCAACGGACAGCGAACGGCTTTGCCGTGAGCTGGCAGCGATACGTCCGGCAATTACCGAAACATTGAGGAGGAATCAGGCTTATGATCACAAGTACATCTAACGGACAGATAAAGAAGATACAGCAACTGTTGAAAAAGTCCAGGACAAGAAGAGAAGAGGGACTTTTTGCTGCGGAAGGGATCAAGATGTTCCGGGAAGCTCCCCCAGACAGGATTGAAAAGATATATCTGGGATCTTCTTTTGCGGAGAAAGAAATCTGGAGAGATATACTCCGGGAAAAAGGGCTGGAAGGGAAAAAAGAAAGCCTGGTAGAGATCGTGGAAGACAAGGTGTTTAAGAGTCTTTCAGATACAGTTACTCCTCAGGGAGTTCTGTGCCTGATAAGGATAAAAGAAAGCTCTCTGAAGGAGATGATTCCTAAAGACAGGCCGGCGCTTCTTATGATCCTGGAAGATCTTCAGGATCCTGGGAATCTGGGAACAATTCTCAGAACCGGAGAAGGGGCAGGGGTAACAGGGGTAATCCTGTCCAAAAATTCTGTAGACATCTATAACCCCAAGGTGATCCGTTCTACCATGGGATCGGTTTACCGTGTGCCTTTCTGCTATACATCTTCTATCCGGGAAGAAATCCTTCCCTGGCTGAGAAAGAAGAAGATTACCGGGTATGCGGCCCATCTGGAGGGAAAGAACAGCTATGACCGGGAGGATTATACAAGAGATACGGCTTTTTTTATCGGAAATGAGGGAAATGGGCTGAGCCGGGAACTTTCTGAAAATGCAGATATATGGATCCGGATTCCTATGGAAGGACAGGTAGAGTCTCTCAATGCAGCAATGGCCTCGGGAATCTTAATGTATGAGGCTTACCGTCAGAGAAGAAATCTTTAAATGTCTTTGCCCCTTGTACACTGAGGGTAAGAGAAAAACAGATTAGAAAAGCTGTTCAAAATGTTAAAACAGTAGAAAAATTTTACAAAATTACTCTTTTTAGTAATTCTTTCCTCTAAATTCTGTAAAATATGACAAAAATTACCCGCTTGACAATGAAATGTAACCCTGATAGAATATGTCCGTAACAAAACTTAATAAATTTGTAACAAATGAAAAGAAAATGTTACAGACTTATCAGGAGGTTATATTTTATGAAAGAGAGAATGAAAAAACTATTTGCTTGTGTGGGAACAGTTGGAGTGATGACTGTCACAATGGCGGTTCCGGCTATGGCGGACACAACAGGGGAGAATGAGAATATAGATACAGCAGAAGTCCAGGAAGCAGTACAGGAAGAGTCCTTTGACTGGTCAGATAAGGCGGCGGCAAATGTGAATACATATGCCAATATCCGCCAGGGTTCTGATATCGGCACAGATCGGGTAGGCAAGCTTTCTGCAGGAGCTGTGGTAACTGTAGTAGGAGAAGAGAACGGCTGGTTACAGGTAGTATCCGGAGAGGTAGAAGGATATATCAGGGGAGACCTTCTGGTTACCGGAGACGCAGCCCGGCAGCTTTTTGAAGCTTCTTATGGAGAAGGTGCCGATATCGTGGGCGCTGAGGCTGTAGATGAAGCTGCACTGGCAGCGGCAGAAGCCCAGGCGGCGGCACAGGCCCAGGCGGAAGCCCAGGCAGCCGCTCAGACGGCAGCTTCTGTATCACAGGGAGATCTGGATCTGATGGCAGCCATTATCGAGTGTGAGGCCGGGGGAGAGCCTTACGAAGGAAAGATCGGCGTGGGAGCCGTGGTAATGAACCGGGTGAGAAGTTCTCAGTTTCCAAATACTATTTCCGAGGTTATTTACCAGAGCGGCCAGTTTTCGCCGGTAGCCAGCGGAAAGCTTGCTTCCGTGCTGAGCAGGGGCGCCAGACAGGACTGCTATGATGCGGCAAGAGATGTATTTGCGGGAGCAAATACAGTAGGAGACTGCCTCTTCTTCCATGCAGGAGGGGGAAGCGGACTGACCATTGCGAATCAGACATTTTATTAAAAAGAAGCCTGGGAGGAGAACAGAACTTCTCTCAGGCTTCTTTTAGCGTACGTAGAGTTTGTGCAAAATCTACCAGTTTTTTATCTTTGACAAGGTTAGCAGCGAAGAAGACTCGTGATCCAGATAAATGAACCAAGAGGGATGTTCAAGCAGAGCGGTTCCCGGAATTTCCGAAATGGCGGATGGGGCTTCCAGAACAGATTTTACTGCAGGGGCTTTTACATTGTAGGGTATCAGACTTACAATGTTTCTAAAAGACTGAATAAAAGGTACAGAAGCACTGACAGCCTGTTTGGGCACCTCGTCAATGTGGGAGAACCAGCCTTCACCTACCTGCTGTTGCTTGCATTTTGAATCCAGATTCACAATGTGATAGGCTGTTGACGTATGAAAATCCGCAGGTGGATCATTGAAGGCAATATGAGCATTTTCTCCAAAACCGATCATACCGACATCAATAGGTTTTTCAACGGCCTTGTCATTTAAAAAACGAAGCTGGGTTTCAATATTGCTTGTTCCGTCAATGTAATAGACTGCCTTGGGTGTTATATGAGCAACAAAGCGTTCTTTTATATATTTCTTAAAGCTGGCCGGGTGGGTATCAGGAAGCCCGCAATATTCATCTAAATGGAAAATTTCAATTTTATCCCATGAGACATGTTGAGAGAGCAATCCTTCATAAAAGGGTAGCTGAGATTGTCCGGTTGCAGCCATAAATCGGGCTTCTCCATTGAGAGCAACGGCCTGGTTTAATAATTCGGCGGCTTTTTTACCGGCCAACTGCCCAGCTTCGTGAGCATTTTGCATAATACGAATTTCCATAATTTCCTCCTTGACTTGAATTATCATAATAGGTAGTTTTACCATTTATTAAGACTTGTTTAATAGAAATATCCTCATCAAATATGACCAGATCGGCGTCTTTTCCGCAGGTGATATATGGTACGAACCAGACGATCATCTGTTGCAATACTTCCGCCAAAACCGCTTCTGTCTGTAAGTTTTGCCACACCATCCTCAATTATGACGGGTATGCCGCCAATTGCTCGTCTGGGCAGCCAGATTCTATTCCGACTATTTTTCCATTTTCAATCAGAAGATAACCGTATAGAATATCGTAAGGTAATATTATCTTTGCGTTATAAATCAATACTATGTGAAAGAATACATTAATTATGTGGAATAATTCAGTGATAGTCAAGGAGAAAATGGGAATGTATGTGCGGAATATTTTGCAGCTCATGTAGATAAGAAAAAAGTATATGAAATATTTGAAAACGCCTATGATTCGATTCCGGAAGGCAGGTACGGAAGAGACAAAATTTAAACCTGATAAATGGTACCATTTTAATACAGCTTTATAGAAAACATAAAACGTATTAGAAACTTATAGAAGACCGTGAACAGAAATGTTTTCGGTCTTCAGTTTTTATATATTTCAAATTTGTAAAACATGTGCCAGATTTGTTAAATAATTCAAGAAAAACTTGTTGATTTCAGAAAATTAAGATATAATAAAAACACCTATCAAAGCCTGCACTCTGTTTGGTAACAGAGAGCTCCTTTTGTATATTTATAAGGAAACTGCTTTGGGGAATAAAATAAGGAGAAGGTGGAAAAATGGCAGTAACAGCGGGAATGATTCCTATTATCTGGCTTGTGATCCTGGCTGTTCTTGTGGTGATTGAGATCATTACACTGGGACTTACCACCATTTGGTTTGCGGGAGGAGCTCTGGCAGCTCTTGTAGTTTCCCTTCTTGGCGGTCCTATATGGCTTCAGATCCTGCTGTTTATCGGGGTTTCAGTGATACTGCTGATATTTACCAGACCCCTGGCAGTAAGGTATATGAATAAAAACCAGCAGAAGACCAATGTGGACAGTATACCGGGAAAGACAGGAGTGGTAACAGAGACTATTGATAATCTGAAAGCAGAGGGCCAGGTGATGGTTGATGGGACGGTCTGGACGGCCCGTTCCCAAAATGGAGATACAATCGAAGAAGGAAAAGTAGTAAAAGTGCTGGCGGTGGAAGGCGTCAAACTTATCGTGGAGGTGGAAAAGTAGTATGACTGGTTTAATAGTAGCAATTGTGTTAATAGTTTTGGTATTGATCCTGGCAGCTTCCTGTATCAAGATCGTGCCTCAGGCACATGCACTGATCATTGAGAGACTGGGAATGTATCTGGCAACCTGGGGAACAGGACTTCATATTAAAATTCCATTTATAGACCGGGTTGCACGGAAAGTAAACTTAAAAGAACAGGTTGTGGATTTTGCTCCTCAGCCGGTGATCACAAAGGATAACGTTACTATGCGAATCGACACGGTAGTATTCTTCCAGATCACAGATCCAAGGCTGTTTACTTATGGCGTAGAGAATCCGATCATGGCTATCGAAAATCTGACAGCCACTACTCTTCGTAATATTATTGGCGATATGGAACTGGATGCCACTCTTACTTCAAGGGAGATCATTAATACCAAGATGAGAGCCTCTTTGGATGTGGCTACAGATCCCTGGGGAATTAAAGTAAACCGTGTGGAACTGAAAAACATCATTCCGCCTGCGGCTATACAGGAAGCCATGGAGAAACAGATGAAGGCAGAGCGTGAACGCCGTGAGGCCATTCTCCGGGCAGAAGGTGAGAAGAAGTCTACTATCCTTGTGGCAGAAGGTAAGAAAGAATCTGAGATCCTGGATGCAGAGGCAGAGAAACAGGCAACCATACTTCGTGCAGAAGCAGAGAAGGAAAGGATGATCCGGGAAGCAGAAGGTAAAGCGGAAGCAATCCTGAAAGTACAGCAGGCTAACGCAGATGGTATCCGCTTTATAAAAGAGGCAGGAGCCGATCAGGCGGTGCTGACATTGAAGAGTTTGGAAGCATTCCAGAAGGCTGCAGACGGAAAGTCAACCAAGATCATTATCCCTTCGGAGATCCAGGGAATCGCCGGACTGGCTTCCTCTTTGAAGGAAGTCATCACAGAGGATAAAAAATAATATGAGACCGTCAGGTTTTTCATAAAGAGAAAAAGAAGGCAAGGGGGCCGCTGCTTAGATGCAGGGTCCCCTTCTGCCTTGTATGCGGAGTTAAGCTTAATTATTCAGCTATACAGCTTAGATTCGCTTATGGCTGAATAGTTATTAATTTTATCACAAAAAGAGAGCCGGGCTATTGCCCTGGAAAGGAAAAGCGTGTTATTATGGAGAGAAATTAGTGAAAAATTTTTGAAACCCTTGATGTCACGGATTTTATTTAAATGATATAGTAATAAATCAGGAGGAAGAGAGAGATGGATTTAAAAGGACGGAATTTTCTTACACTGAAAGATTTTACAAAAGAAGAAATCGAGTATCTGATCGATCTGTCAGCAATGCTGAAGGAAAAGAAGAAAAAAGGAGAAGCGGTAGATGTCCTCAGAGGGAAAAATATTGCCCTGATCTTTGAAAAAAACAGTACAAGGACCAGGTGTTCCTTTGAAGTAGCAGCCAGCGACCTGGGAATGGGGAGTACGTTCCTGGATCCGAAGAGCTCCCAGATCGGTAAGAAAGAAAGTATTAAAGACACCGCCAGAGTCCTGGGAAGAATTTATGACGGCATTGAGTACAGAGGTTTTGGACAGGATATCGTGGAGGAGCTGGCACGGTATGCGGGAGTTCCTGTATGGAACGGTCTTACAAATGAGTATCACCCAACACAGATGCTGGCAGACCTTCTTACCATTAAAGAACATTTGGGAAAGGTGGAAGGATTGAAGCTGGTATATCTGGGAGACGCCAGATATAATATGGGAAATTCCCTGATGATCCTCTGTGCGAAGATGGGAATGCACTTTGTGGCCTGTGCGCCGAAAAAATATTTCCCGGATCAGGAACTGGTGGAGCAGTGCCAAGGCTATGCTAAGGAATCCGGAGCGACCATTACTCTTACGGAAGATGTAAAAGAAGGAACCAAGGGCGCTGATGTGATCTGCACAGACGTATGGGTATCCATGGGCGAACCTGATGAAGTGTGGGAGGAAAGAATCCGTGAGCTGTCTCCTTACAAGGTTACAAAAGAAGTTATGGAGAATGCAGGAAGCCAGGCTATCTTCCTTCACTGCCTGCCGTCTTTCCATGATCTGGATACGGAGATCGGAAAGACAATGGGAGAAAAGTACGGCATTACAGAGATGGAAGTTACAGATGAGGTCTTTGAGTCTCCTCAGTCTGTGGTATTTGATGAGGCTGAAAACCGGATGCACACTATCAAAGCAGTAATGGCTGCTACTTTGGGAGCAGAATTTTCATGAGCAAAGAAAAAGACGAGGAGTATTTCCCTGCCGGGCAGTTCCAGGAATGTCTCAGGACTGAAAGGATTGCCCGGCAGGTTCTGTGGAAAGAAGAAATAGATTCTACAAATAATTGGGCCAGAGAATATGCAGGGAGCCGCTGCTGGATGGACAAAGGAACCGATCCTGACGGCACCCTTTTTGTGGCAGAAAAACAGACGGTCGGAAAAGGACGCCAGGGACGGATATGGACATCTCCCCCGGGAGAAAATATTTATATGAGCCTTCTGTTGTGGAAACCAGAGATAAAAACAGTATCGGCCTCCCGGCTTACCTTGGTCATGGGACTGTCTGTGGCCCGGGGAATAGAGATGCTTACAGGGAGAAAGGCCGGTATTAAGTGGCCGAATGATGTGGTATATTCCGGGAAGAAGATCTGCGGTATCCTTACTGAGATGAAGATACAGAAGGGAGAGCCGGAACATATTGTGGTCGGTGTGGGAATCAATGTGAATCAGACAGAGTTTTCTACGGAGCTTCAGGACAAGGCTACCTCTGTTTTCCTGGAAACCGGAAAAAAGGCAGACAGGATTGCTGGTATCGCCAGGGTCATGGAATGCTTTGAAAAAAATTACAGAAAGTTTCTCAGGACAGAAGATCTGTCTCTGATGAAGGAAGAATATGAGAGTTTGCTGCTAAATAAAGACCGGCAGGTACGGATCATAGAAAAAACAGGCCAGTGGCAGGGAACCGCCAGAGGGATTAATGACCGGGGAGAGCTTCTTGTAGAAGACAGCCGGGGATATTTGCGTGAAATTATGTCGGGAGAAGTCTCTGTCAGGGGACTGTATACTTATGTATGAGAGAAGCCGGACGAGATATGGACGGTAAATCATGAAGAGCCTGTCAGGCCCTGAAATCTTTGAATATAAAGGAAAATGAAAATGTATAAAGATAAAGTAGTTTTATGCGGCGCCAGCGCCTATGAGCAGAAATATTATTTTAACCAGGATTTTTCCGCTCTGCCTCAGCAGATCAAGGATGAGCTCCAGATTATGTGTGTTATGTATACCGAGGAGATCGGGGGGATCCTTACCCTGGAATTTGACGAAGAAGGGAATCTTCAGTTCCAGGTAGAGGCACTGGAGGCAGACGCAATGTTTGATGATATCGGCAGCGTTCTGAGAATCAAGGAACTTCGGAAGACGAAGAAAGAGCTTTTGGAGTCCCTGGAATTATACTACCGGGTGTTCTTCCTGGGGGAAGGCATGGAGGAATAGGTCATGCTGCTGGTTATTGATGTAGGAAATACCCACATTACCCTGGGTGTTTTTGAAGATAAAGAATTAAAGGGAACTTTCCGCATGACTACGGGATACAGCCGTACCTCTGATGAGTATGGGATTTTTATCTGCAATATGCTGGAATACCGGGGGATTAATAAAAATCTGGTGGATGCTGCCATTATCAGTTCTGTTGTGCCGGATCTTATGCATTCTCTCACCAGCGGTATCATAAAATATTTCCATATAACGCCTTACCTTGTAAGGTGGGACAGCTTTACAGGGATCACGGTGAAGACGGCAAATCCCAGGTCGCTGGGGGCAGACCGGATCGTAGACGCCGCCGCAGCCTATGAGCTCTACGGCGGTCCGGTGCTGATCGCTGATTTTGGTACGGCGACCACCTATGACCTGGTAAATGAAAAAGGAGAGTTTATAGCGGAGATTACTTCTCCGGGACTGGAGATCAGCGCCAGGGCACTCTGGCAGCAGGCGGCGAAACTCCCGAAATTTGCCATAGAAAAACCGGAATCCATACTGGCAAAGGACACCATTACCAGTATGCAGGCCGGGCTTGTCTACGGGTATATCGGCCAGGTGGAGTACATTGTGAAAAAGGTTAAGGAAGAATCGGGACTGGAGGATTTGAAGGTAGTGGCTACCGGAGGCCTTGGAAAGGTGCTGGCCCGGGAGACAGAATCTATAGACATCTATGACCAACGGCTGACACTGGAAGGCCTGCGGATCATTTATGAAAAGAACAAAGAAGCAGAGGGCAGAAATGAAGCTTAAGATCGGAAATGTAATTCTGGAGAACAATCTGGTCCTGGCTCCTATGGCCGGGGTGACAGACCTTCCTTTCCGGCTGTTGTGCAAAGAGCAGGGAGCAGGACTGATCTGCACGGAAATGGTAAGCGCCAAAGCCATTTATTATAAAAATAAAAATACAGAAAGCCTTATGGCCATTGACGAGAGAGAGAGGCCGGTGTCTCTTCAGCTTTTTGGCTCAGAGCCGGATCTGATGGCAGAGATTGCCAGGCAGATTGAAGAAAGAAATTTTGATATTCTGGATATAAATATGGGATGTCCGGTTCCCAAAGTGGTAAATAACGGCGAAGGTTCTGCTCTGATGAAAAATCCGGGACTGGTCCATGAGATTATCTATAAGGTGTCAAGAGCCATTAAAAAACCCCTGACTGTAAAGATCCGGAAAGGATTTACGGGAGACAGCGTAAATGCAGTGGAGATCGCCAAGATCGCTCAAGATGCTGGAGCCGCAGCTATCGCTATCCATGGAAGGACCAGAGAACAGTATTATTCCGGACAGGCAGACTGGGATATTATACGGCAGGTTAAGGAAGCCGTCTCCATTCCGGTCATAGGAAACGGGGATGTGGATTCTCCCCAGAAGGCAGAGGCCATGGCCCGGGAGACAGGCTGCGACGGCATTATGATCGGCCGGGGCGTTCAGGGAAATCCCTGGCTGTTTTCCAGGATTCTCCATTACCAGGAAACAGGGGAACTTCTTCCCCCGCCGGATAAGGAAGAGATCAAGAACATGATGCTCCGCCATGGAAGACTTCAGTTAAAGTACAAAGGGGCCTATACAGGGATCCGGGAGATGCGGAAACATATTGCCTGGTATACTTCAGGAATGCCTCACTCTGCGGCAGTGCGGAGAAAGGTCAATGAGGTGGAGACCTGGGAGGAGCTGGAAGAATTGATAAGGGGACTTTAGGGAAGCCGAATGCTTTGAAAATCAAACATTCCACTTGACATCTATAAGGGTATTATTTATAATATTATGACTGTTAAGAAGCGTTTATAAGGGCAAAAGCCCATATATCAGAATATAAGAAAGGGTGTACAAAAAAATGGAAGAAAAGAAAACACTGCTTACCTATGCCGGTCTTACAAAGCTGGAAGATGAACTTCATGATCTGAAGGTAAATAAGAGAAAAGAAGTGGCAGATAAGATCAAAGAGGCCAGAGAGCAGGGAGACTTATCTGAAAATGCGGAATATGATGCCGCAAAGGATGAGCAGAGAGATATAGAAGCCAGGATCGAAGAGATTGAAAAAATCCTGAAAAACGCAGAAGTCGTTGTAGAAGACGAGGTTGATCTGGATAAGGTCAGCGTTGGATGTAAAGTAAAAGTATACGACGTAGAGTTTGACGAGGAGATGGAATTCAGACTGGTAGGTTCCACAGAGGCCAACAGCCTGGAAGGCAAGATCTCCAATGAATCTCCAGTTGGAAAGGCACTGATCGGAGCGAAGAAGGGGGATACCGTTTCCGTTGAGATGCCTTCAGGAGTTATGGAATACAAAATTCTGGAAATTGAAAGAAACGTTTAATCATATATAGAAGGAGAGTGTACGAAGTGGCAGAACAGAAGAAAGGCCAGGAGCAGGACTTAAACCATTTATTACAGGTCCGCCGTGAAAAATTAGCCGATTTGCAGGCAAATGGAAAGAATCCTTTCCAGATTACTAAATATGATGTAACAAATCACAGTATGGAAATCAAAAATGCTTTTGACGAGTTCGAAGGCAAAGAGGTTTCCCTGGCAGGACGTATGATGTCCAAACGTGTTATGGGAAAAGCCTCTTTCTGCAGTATCCAGGACCTGCAGGGATCTATCCAGGCCTATGTAGCCAGAGACAATCTGGGTGAAGAATCTTATAAAGATTTCAAAAAACTGGATATCGGCGATATTATCGGTATTAAAGGCGAAGTGTTTAAGACCAAGACCGGAGAGATTTCTATTCACGCCACTGAGGTAACTCTGCTCTCCAAGAGCCTGAATCCTCTGCCGGAGAAGTTCCACGGTCTTACCAATACAGACCTCCGTTACCGTCAGAGATATGTGGACCTGATTATGAACGAAGATGTAAAGGATACCTTTATTAAACGTTCCAAGATCCTGGCAAGTATCCGCAATTACTTAAACGGACAGGGATTTATGGAAGTGGAGACTCCTATGCTGGTTGCCAATGCAGGAGGCGCTGCAGCCCGTCCTTTCGAGACTCACTTTAATGCTCTTGACGAGGACTTCAAGCTGAGGATCTCCCTGGAGCTGTACTTAAAGAGACTGATCGTAGGCGGTCTGGAAAGAGTTTACGAGATCGGAAGAGTATTCCGTAACGAAGGTCTGGATACCAGACATAATCCGGAGTTTACTCTTATGGAGTTGTATCAGGCATATACAGACTACCACGGCATGATGGACCTTACAGAGAATCTGTACCGTCATGTGGCCCAGGAGGTTCTGGGAACTACAAAGATTGTTTACAACGGCGTGGAGATGGATCTGGGCAAGCCTTTTGAGCGGATCACCATGGTAGATGCAGTGAAAAAATATACAGGAATTGACTGGAATGAAGTGGAAACACTTCAGCAGGCCAGAGCACTTGCAAAAGAACACAAGATCGAATTCGAAGACAGACATAGAAAAGGGGATATCCTCAACCTGTTCTTCGAGGAATATGTAGAGGAGCATCTGATCCAGCCTACTTTTGTTATGGATCATCCTATCGAGATTTCTCCTCTTACAAAGAAAAAACCGGACAATCCCGACTATGTAGAGCGTTTTGAATTCTTCATGAACGGCTGGGAGATGGCAAATGCCTACTCTGAGCTGAACGATCCTATTGATCAGAGAGAACGTTTCGCTCAGCAGGATGCCAATGCGGCAGCCGGAGATGAGGAAGCAGAACATACAGATGAAGACTTCCTTCACGCACTGGAGATCGGTATGCCTCCTACAGGCGGTATCGGATTCGGTATCGACAGAATGTGCATGCTGCTCACAGACAGCGCAGCCATCCGCGACGTATTGCTGTTCCCGACGATGAAGTCACAGGGAGCGGCAAAGAACGCTGCAAACAACGAGGCACAGGCTGAAAAGACTGCTGCAACTGTAGAAAAGTTTTTGAGGAAATGGTTGACTTCGACACTTTCAGCAAGTCAGATTTCCGTGCCGTGAAGATCGAGGCGTGCGAAGCAGTTCCCAAGTCTAAGAAGCTTCTGAAGTTTACGCTGAACGACGGAACAGACCGGAAACGCACCATTTTAAGCGGTATTCATGAGTATTATGAGCCGGAAGAGCTGGTTGGAAAGACCTGTATCGCAATCGTAAATCTGCCGCCCAGAAAGATGATGGGCATTGATTCCGAAGGTATGCTGATCTCAGCAGTCCATGAAGAAGATGGAAGAGAAGGCTTAAATCTTCTGATGGTAGACGACAGGATTCCGGCAGGTGCGAAACTGTATTAAATCTTTGCGAAAGATTTCAAAAAGTAGGCTTTTGGTGGTACAGTACGACAAGAGTACGACAAAGTAAACTTTCTTAACGAGCCATAATAAATGATTTTAAAGAGTTCGTTTTAATCCAAATCAATAATTCGTATTATGAGGACACTTTTCTAAAAGAAATTTTAGAAGGGTGTCCTTTTTGTTATGGTCAAAAAATTATAAGTTGGAGGAAGAACAAAAGTTAAAAAGTACAGCGTTAGGAGCAAGGGAAAATGAAATTGGAAAAAGAAATTATCAAATTGACAGAACTTCACCAGAACACAGATAAAAGGAATTTGATTCAGAGTGTTAATTATGTGTTGAAAAATGCGGGGATTCATAGGAAGGAAAAAGTTCAGTGGATATGTAAGGTGACAGGTTCACCAGAAGGAACGGTATATACATGGCTTACTAATGCTGAATGTCGGCGCATGAATAAAATTCCAATATATGCTCTGTGTCAGATGGCGCTCGCCTTAAGAATATCTGTATATAAGTTTTTCAGAGCCGATAATTCTGTGGCGGATAAAGAGAAACAAAAGATTGACCGAAGATGTAAGTTATATTGGCATCTGCGGAGAAATGTGGCAGAAGATTTATGGAATGGTACTCATGCCGAAAACGATATATGGCAGAAACAAACACTAGATATTAAGCGAGAGTTTCTGGACGGATTATATCTGAAAATGATGAGTGACGAGTTAAATTAGCAAAAATTAATAGTGGAGGAAAATCAGATGACAAAGAACACAGCGAAAGGTGCAAAACAGGAAAGAAAAATTATTTTTAAGAACAAAGAACATGAGAAATTTTACAACACCTATCTTCCAAAATGCCCGTCTCAGGATACTTACCATAAAACACTTGTCTATTGTTTGGGACTGTCAGAAGATACCAGACAAAATGTAAACAGGATCTATGATTTTAAAACAGGATTTATAAAGCCGGAGTGTCTGCAGGAAGGCTGGCAGACCAGCGGAAGCGAGAAGATTGTCCGTTTGGCATTTAATCTCTATACAGATGGGACGCCGACAACGGATGAATATGACGATACAGAGGAGCAGATCACAGAGACACAGCTTTATTCCGTCAGCGATATATTCTGCACAGGGGACGCTAAATATTTTTGGGAAGCGATCAAAATCCGCTATCCGGATTACTGCTTCTATGTGGATTGGGAGGAGATGTTTTATGCTGAAGATTAGGCTGCAAGGAACCGTGGAGGATATTCGCTGGTTTAAACGTCTGCTGAAGAACCACTCGGAGATACGGGTTCTCTCAGTATCGGAGATATTTTCTAATAAGGGGACAAACCGATATTTCCGCTCCTATGCGGAAGTGGAAAAGACAGAAAAGAAAGAGGAAGAAAGGTAGGTAAGATATATGTGCAGAATTATCGCAATCGCAAACCAAAAGGGCGGTGTCGGAAAAACAACGACGTGTGTAAATTTAGGTATCGGTCTGGCAAGAGCCGGCAAAAAGGTGCTTCTGGTGGAAGCAGACGCCCAGGGCAGTATGGCAGTGAGTTTGGGCATCCAGGAGCCGGATGAGCTGGATGTAACTTTAGTCAATATCATGGAAAAGGTTATTAATGACGAAGACGTAGAGCCGGGAGAAGGCATTATCCACCATGAGGAAGGGATTGACTTTATCCCCGCCAATATTGAGCTTGCCGGACTGGAGACTTCCCTTGTAAACGTCATGAGCCGGGAACAGGTGCTTCGCCTGTATCTGGATGGGGTAAAAGGAGATTACGATTATATCCTGATCGACTGTATGCCCTCTTTGGGGATGATCACCATCAATGCCCTGGTAGCGGCGGACAGCGTTCTGATCCCGGTGGAGGCGGCTTATCTTCCGGTAAAGGGATTACAGCAGCTTATCAAGACTATCGGCAAGGTACATAGACGGCTGAATCCCAGGCTGTCCATTCTGGGGATTCTGCTGACAAAGGTTGACCGCCGGACAAACTTCGCACGGGATATTTCCGAACAGATCCGTGAGGTATACGGCAATAACATCCATATCTTTGAGAACTGTATCCCGATGTCTGTACGGGCGGCGGAGACAACAGCGGAGGGAAAGAGTATCTATCTTCACGATCCGAAAGGAATTGTGGCAGAGGGATACTGCCACTTGACCGGGGAGGTGCTTGCAGATGAAAAGTAAAAGTGCGGAAAAGATCAGGCTGACTTCCTATGACGAACTGTTTGGAGCAGAAGATAACAACGTGGAGGGAACTTATACCACTGTTCCATTGAGCCAGCTCCGACCTTTTAAAAACCATCCGTTTAAGGTACTGGATGATGAAAAAATGCAGGAGACAGTGGAAAGTGTCATTCAGCACGGCGTGATCCAACCAGGGATTGTGCGCCCTTGTGCAGACGGATATGAGGTGGTGGCAGGACACCGAAGATGGCGGGCCTGCGAGCTGGCAGGAAAGCCAGAGATGCCGGTGATTATCCGTGAGTTGGATGATGACGCCGCTACGGTGCTGATGGTGGATACCAATATCCAGAGGGAGAACCTTCTGCCTAGTGAGAAAGCCAGGGCATACAAGATGAAATATGAGGCGATGAAACATCAGGGCAGCAAAGGGGACAAGCATACGGCAGATGTTGTAGGTGAAAAAGCCGGGGACAGCGGGCGGACGGTGCAGAGATATATCCGGCTTGCCAGCCTGATTGATGGGCTTCTGGAGCTGGTGGATACAGGCAGGATTGCGATGGTAGCCGGGGAGCGCTTATCTTTTCTGAAGCCGGAAGAACAGGAGATGGTGCTGGAAGCAGCGGAGAATATTGGCGCTTATCCGTCACCGGCCCAGGCAGGACAACTCAAAGCTATGAATGAGGAAGGAACACTGGCAGAAGGAAGCATCTATGCGCTTTTGGTAAAGAAAGAGGGCGAAAGACAGAGCGTGACGATCTCGCCAAAGAAGATCCGGAGTTACTTCCCGGCGGCATATACAAAAACACAGATTGAGGAAGTGATCTATTCGCTTCTGGAACAATGGAAACAGGGAAAGGAGAAAGAAATAGATGCAGGAGATACAGTTTGATTATTTCCGTGGGATGGAAGCGGAACAGTATAGTTTTTACCGTGTTCCAAAAGTGCTGTTTACCGCAGAATGTTTTAAATCCCTTTCCTGCGAAGCAAAGGTTTTATACGGTCTGATGCTAGACCGTATGAGCCTTAGCATCAAGAACCGCTGGTTTGACGAGGAAGATCGGGTGTATATCATTTTTACCGTGGAAGAAATAGCAGAGCTTCTGAGTTGTGGGACACAGAAAGCAGTAAAGCTGATGAAAGAGTTGGACAGCAGCCAGGGGATAGGATTGATTGAAAAGAAACGTTTGGGTCTGGGGAAACCGAATGTAATCTATGTGAAAAACTTTATGCTGAAAGAGAAACAATCCTTTGAGCAGGAGGAAAAAGCACCGAAAAGCCTTGAAAATACGCAGAATAGTGAAAATCACAATTCAAGGATTGTGAAAACCACAAATCAGGAATTTCCGGAATCACAATTCAAGAATGGTGAAAATCACAATTCAGGAATTGTGAAAACCACAAATCAAGAATTTCCAGAATCACAATTCAAGAATGGTGAAAATCATTCTTCAAGAATAGTGAAAATCACAACTCAAGAAGTTCCAAAATCACAATCTAATAATACTGATATTAACAAGACTGATTTTAGTGAGACTGATCCTATCCAATCTAATCTATCCCTCTCCGCAGGTGAAGTGTGCCCTATTAACAGTGATATGATGGAGCGGATGGAAAACTACCGGGAAATCTTACGGGTAAATGTGGATTATGAGGGCTTTGTAGAGAAAGGCGAAGGAGAGGACGTGGGCGAGCTTATTGAGCTGATGGTGGAAATCCTGATGCTGCCGGATGATACTGTGGTGCGTATCGGAGGGGCAGACAAGCCGGTATCCGTGGTTAAGAGCCGGTTTTTAAAGCTGACGTATTCCCATATCGAGTATGTCCTGTTCAGCCTGCATCGGAATACGTCCAAAGTGGCGAATATCCGGGCGTATCTTTTGACGACACTTTATAATTCGTCTATGACGATGAATCATTACTACCAGGCGGAAGTGAACCATGATCTGTACGGAGGTGGCTGAGATGTATGAGTTTGTAAGAAAAGTGATTGCTCCGGTAGGGGCGGCGGCAATCCTGGCGGCGCTGTTCTATCCTTTCTGTGTGGAAAACGGGCAGTGCGATTACCTGAAATTGTGGATATTTATGGGAATCCCCTTTGGCGTACATACGATGTTCCTGTGGATTATCCCGAAAGGTTTTGATATTGGCGGTACGGTAGGGATGTTTGTATTCAATCTGCTGATCGGCGGTGTGATTGGCGGTTTTGTCCTGGCCTGGCGTCTTTTGATGGCAGCCTTTTATCTGGTGAAAATGGTTTTCGCCGGGATCTCAAGGCTTATGAGGGCAAAAGCCGTGTGAAATTTTACAGAAGTAGAACAAGTGAATGAGAGAGTTACGAAAGCAGCTAAGTCCATATACCTGGCTGCTTTTTTTTGTCTTTATGGCAGGAGTACTTTGCGACACTGTGTCGCAAAGTAAAAATCCATCATGGAAGGAGGGACTGTGTTGGGGAACCGTGCGGGATCGCAGAGGCTGATCCAGTTGGGGGAACGTATCCGGCAGAAGAGGAAAGACAGCCATTTATCCCAGGAAACCTTTGCGGAGAAAGCCGGTATCAGTGTCAACACAGTGAGCCGGATCGAGGGAGGGCAGGCGGCGATGTCCGTAGAGATTTTCGCAAAGCTGGTGGAAGTCCTGGACACGGACGCTGATGAACTGCTTGGAAGAAGGGCAAAGGCAAAAGAGAATGATCCGGTGGAAACAACGGCTGCCCGTATCCGGCGGCTGAAACCAAAAGAACAGAAGATCGTGATCCAGACCATGAAAGCCCTAATGGATGGGATGGAGGGAAAGGACGGATGGAAAGTTCCACAGATATGAGGAGAACCGGCTGCAATTTCCCTATATCTGCTAAGGGATTTTTTCTGCACGGCTGATACACTGGAAACACAGACACAGGAATTGTGGAAGGAGGGAAGGAACATTGACCAGGGAAGAAAACCTGATTTATCGGAGAAGCTGTCCTTATGATGCTATGGGAGATTATTCGATCCTGATGGAAGAAAACCAGGACAGGGTAAAAAATCTGGAAGAAAAGCGGAACCGAACGGAACCAGAAAAAGATCCGATCCGGCAGTACCGGTAAGTACATAGACGCAGAGATAATCTGGCGGCAGAAGGAGTTTCAGGCTCCCGTTAAAAAAAACGGGTGTGCCGGAAACCTTTTTTGCTGCCTTTTACCTGGATTCCTGTGCGCTGCCATCTGGCCGCCCGTAGCCTGCGGGCAGAAAGGTGGCTGTTATGGTGACATTACAGGATTTAAAGTGGATCGTAAAACAACCGGAGAAAGAGGAAAAGGCTCCAACGGCCCGGCATTTGCTGGAGCATGGGAAACGGGTGGTAAGCATGGAAAATGGAGGGGATGTGCAGCTTCTGGTGTTTTTGGAAGGCTGGGCGCTTTACCGGGTAGGGAAGTATACTACAGTTTTCTCCGTACATGGCTGCGGCAGTTATTGTTATGAGAGCCACGGACGGCAGATTTTTGTGGATGCCGCTTTCTTTGAGGAACGGGAGTGGTATGTGCGCCTGATGTTAGAGGGAGAGGATCGTCTGATGAAAAACCGGGAATCAAGCCGGAAAGGAAAGGTCGTTTCTTACCATGCGGTTTCCGAGGAATGGTTTTTCCTGTCTTCCCCGGTATTGCCGCCTCTGGAGCAGTTGATTGAAAAAGAGCAGATTTTGGAGCTGATGGGGCTTCTGACAAAGCGGCAGAGGGATATTGTGATCCTGTATTTTTACTACGGGGAAACCCAGTGGGAGATTGCAAGGTCACTGGGAATTTCCCAGCCTGCGGTTTCCCAGGCGCTTATGGCGGCGCTGCGGCGGATGCGGGAAGGGCAGGAAGAAATCTTTTCCGGTAAAGAAGTCCGTTCCGGGAGGTGCGCCGTATGAGAGGGAAACGCCCAAAGGAGCGGAAATGTTATATTCTTCGTGCCGGGGATGGGACTGTGGTGGAAGTCACCAGGGAGGTCTATCTGGAATGGTATCAGTCCCGGCGGCGGGAGCGCTACCAGAATGAGAAAAAGCAGAAATACGGCGTATTTAGCCTGGAAGCCCTGTCGGAGAAAGGAGTTCTACCAGATGGGAGGGCAGACAGCCCGGAAGAGATGGTGATCCGGGAGCTTTGTGTGGAAAAACTGCGCTCTGTGATAGAAGATCTGACAGAGGCAGACGCCTACCTTCTGTATCTCCTGTTTTTTGAGGAAGTGACGGTAAAAGAAGCGGCGCAGCTTTGCGGGTGCAGCCGGAAAACCATTGCCAACCGGAGAAAGCGGATTTTAAAGGAATTGAACGAAAAACTGAAAGCGATGGGGATCATGGGAGGATACTTCTAAAAGGTTCCTGCCAGAATACAGCACAGCCACTTTACGACACGGTGTCGCAAAGTGGCTGTTGCCATGATAAAGGATTTAGTGATCTTCCGGAAAACGTATCACAGGGCGCTGTTTGATTTTTTCTTTGCTTACTTTCCGCTGAAGGCAGAATACCATATCCGGGGTGCGCTCAAAAAATCCCCGGTCTTTTTTCCAGCTCATACCGCATCTGCAGTGCTGCAAGCCGATAAACTGCTGTTTCATTTTTCTGCCGCATCGGGGGCAGACTTTATTGCTTCTTCCCATGGAGCCATCTCCCTTGATTAAAAATCTTTTCTATGATTCTGAATTATACCATTTCTGAAAAAATTCCGAAATATTTTTTTATCACCCTATATTTTCCCCTCTGAAACCTCCTATTGGTGAGAGGGTGAAGTTCTAAGACACATTCTTATATTTTCCCTTTCGCTGAACCTTGAAAACTTCATTGCCTGTCCAGACGGATACCTGGCAGTTGAGTATGCCTTTTTGCGTACCCTGCAGGAGAAAACGCTGCGGAAAGTGAACCGGAGCAGGAACGGGTCTGGAATGAGAACAGGCGCAACGCTCAGAAATAAGTTTTCAGCCTGCCAGGTGCAGGCTGGATAACAGCAGATACCATGCGGGGAAGCCTTTGATTGGCTTCTCCGTATTCATGTGCTGTTATCAGCGCAATTCCGGGAAAGGAGGGCAGGAGCCATGGACAGATAAAAGTAAGGAGAACTTTTTGGACACAGTGATATTGTCAAGGAACAAAGAAAGAGAGGTTTAGTTGATGAAAGGGAAAGGAAAAAGGATACTTTCCGGTCTGCTTTCGCTTTTGACGATCCTGACTTCCGTGGTACAGCCGGTGGTTACTTATGCCGCAGAGCCGGAGCCGGCAGGATATGAAGCACAGTATCCGGCACTGGAGACGGTGCGGGAGTATCTGGATGCAGAAGAAGTGGTAACAGCGGAAGATTATGAAGTGGAAACAGGAAGCAGTTTTGATGTGGAATCGGATTTTTCCGGCTTGGAAATACATGATGAAAAAGTCCGGGTGACATTCCATGAAGCAAAAAATGAAACCGGGCAGGACTATGACGGGAACCATGCGGACACCTATCGGGCAGTCTATTTTGTGGAGCCGTTAAGTGGCCATCCGCCTTATCATATCTGCAGGAATATTATCGTGAAAGAGCCGGTGGCAGAGAAACAGTCGGAGAGCCACTCTGACGGAATAGGAACCAGTGAGGAGAGTACAGAATCGGAAAGTGAGGACGAAGATTCAGAACTACAGCCGCAGACAGAAACAGAGACAGTGACAGAACTGCCGGAGGAGGCAGAAATGTTGTCGGAAGAGGATCTGGATGCGGCGTTAGAGGAAACGGAGGAACAAAAGACAGTCGATGAGGAAAGTGGCCTGACGCTTGGGGAAGTGCTTCTGCAGGCAGAGGATCAGGGCATTGATATCCAGGGACTTGAAAACGGAGAGAGCGTCAGTTTTATAGCGCAGGCTCCTGCGGCACGGGCAGCCAGGGCGTCACAGTCTGTCACCATTACCCAGGGAAGCTATTATTACTATGCAGACTATGGGCTTGGCTCCTATGTGACGGCACCCTTTACCGTGTCTTTTGGGAACGTGACGGCGACAGCTTACTGTATCCAGCCGTCAAAACCGGGGCCGGGAAGCGGTACTTATCAGATTACCAAACTGGAGGGGAATCGGGAACTGGCAAAGGTGTGTTATTACGGAACAGAGGCATCTGGATCAGCTTATTTTTTTGCAAATCACCACACGGATTTTTCTGCCGGGAAACGGTTTATCGTGACACACCTTGCGGCATCCTACGCTAATGGGAGTGAAGATGCTTTTTACGGAACCAACAGCACTGGGGAGGCGCTGGCAAAGGAACTTTATAACTATGCTGTGAGCCAGCCGGATATTCCGGATGTGGAGATGTCCTTTTCCAATGCTAATGTAAGTGCCTATGTGGACGGCGAACAGCAGAGGACAGAAGAAATTACGTTCAAGGCATCCAGCCAGCAGACGATTACTCTGGATCTGCCGGATGGGGTAAAACTCCATAACGTCAGTACCGGAAAGGTCAGTGCTGCGGGAGCAAACGTAACCATCTCCGGCGGCACACGGTTTTACCTGACAGCCCCGCTGACACAGACGCAAGATGTATCCGGTTCCTGGTCAGCAAAGATGCAGGGAAGTATCACCAAAGACTATTCTGCCTATAAGATTACGACAGGAAGTGATACACAGGATCTTGCACTGGTATTTGGAGAAGGCGTAGAAGATGAGAAGTATGTGAGCCTTTCGGTGAAGTGGATTGAGCTGGCAAAGGTGGAAGTGATTAAGGTAGATTCTAAGCACTCGGACGCAAAGCTGGCTGGAGCTGTGTTTGGCATTTACAGCGATAAAGACTGTACAAAGCTGATCACGCAGATGCCGGCAACTGATAAAAACGGTTCTTCTGTAGCAGAAATCATTAAGACGCAGAATACTGTGTACTTAAAAGAGATCACGGCTCCAACCGGATACCGCCTGAATACTTCTTCTTATAACGTGAACCTGGTGGCAAACCAGACGACTTCTGTTACAGTTCCAGATCAGGAGCAGCTTGGGGAACTGACCATCTATAAAGAAGGGGAAGTGCTGGCCGGAGCGGATATAACAGATGATGGTGTAACCTTCCGTTATGAAAGCCGCAGGCAGAAGGGCGCTGTGTATAACGTCTATGCGGGAGCAGATATTGTAACAGCCTATGGAGCGAAAGTCTACAGTAAAGGG
The DNA here is from genome assembly GCA_949291945.1 of uncultured Bacillota bacterium. GTDB lineage: Bacteria > Bacillota > Clostridia > Lachnospirales > Lachnospiraceae > Blautia. Next base: position 55,167 of record CASEXH010000033.1, read on the forward strand.
GATCTGGTAAAAGCGAACCTGACTACAGATTCCGACGGAGCCGCAGTGCTGAAAAACCTCCATCTTGGAACCTATGTCATTAAAGAAGTGCAGGCCCCGGAGAATTTCTATAATGCCGGGGAGGAAAAGACGGTAACACTGTCTTATGCCGGACAGAACGTGGAAACTGTATTCAGCGAGAGTACCTTCCATAATGACAGGCAGAAAGCGGAAGTTTCTGTATTAAAAAAGGACAAGGACACCTTAAATCCTCTGGATGGCGGCGTGTTTGGATTGTATGCGGGAAGCGATATTAAAAATGCGGACGGAAGCGTTGTGGTATCGAAGGGAACGCTGATCGGGAAAGCGGTGACAGGAGACGACGGAAAAGTTGTCTTTACGGCAGATTTGCCCATTGGATTTTCTTATGATGTGAAAGAGATCCAGGCCCCGGAGGGGTATGTGAGAAATCAGGAGGAGGTATATTCCTTTACCTTTTCTTACACCAATGACAGCGAAGCAAAGGTAACCTTTCGTCATACGTTTACCAATGAACGTGTGAATGCCACAATCAAGCTGCAGAAAAAAGACGCAGAGACGAACCAGGCAGTTCCACAAGGGGATGCCACACTGGAAAATGCAGTGTATGGCCTGTATGCCCGTAAAGATATTGTACACCCGGATGGGGCAACCGGGGTGATCTACAAAGCCGGCGAACGGGTGGCGACGCTGACCACGGACGAGAACGGGGAAGCGTCTGTAGAAAACCTGTATCTTGGGGAGTATTTTGTCAAAGAGATCACGCCTCCCGTGGGGTATCTGGCAGATGAGAGTGAACATGATCTTGTGTGCAGCTATGAAGGAGATCTGACCGCAACCGTGGAGCGGGAGTGTGTATCACTGGAACAGGTAAAGAAGCAGCCTTTTGAGATCATCAAGGCAGCCAATAATGGGGAGACGGACGCTGATCTCCTGTCTGGGGCTGGATTTACCGCCTACCTGCTCTCTGACCTTACAGTAAAGGAAGATGGCAGCTATGATTTCGATTCCGCAGAACCGGTGGTGATCGGGGAGAACGGGGCGACAGAAATGTTTACGGACGAGAAAGGATATGCCTGCAGTATTGCCCTTCCTTATGGCACATACCTTGTCCGGGAGACCACCACGCCCCATAATTACAAGCCGGTGGACGACTTTATCGTGCGGATTACAGAGCATAATCCAACTACGCCACAGGTATGGCGGGTGCTTCTGGACGAGAAATTTGAAGCAAAACTGAAGATCATCAAGCAGGATGATGAGACGAAAAAACCGGTGCTTCACAAAGGTACAGAGTTCCGGATCTATGATCTGGATAAGCAGGAATACGTTGAGCAGGTGACAACCTATCCTACAACAACGGTTCACAAGACATTCTTCACCGATGAGGAAGGATATCTGATCCTGCCCCAGAACCTAAAAATCGGGCATTACCGGATCGAGGAAGTCACAGCGCCTTACGGATATACACTGAATGAGAACTATTTTGAAATTGCCGTGGATTCCGATACCGCTTACCAGGTGGACAGTGTTTCCGGGGATGTAATTATTGAAGTAGTTTATGAGAACCATCCGGTGAAAGGACAGTTAAAGATTGTGAAGCAGGGCGAAGTCCTGGACGGATTCAGCAAGGACTTTGTTTATGAAGTAGAAAACCTGGCAGGCGCAGTCTTTGAAGTGTATGCTGCGGAGGATATTTATACTGCGGATTTCCAGAAAGACGCAGAGGGAAACCGTATCTTAGAGTACGCCGCTGGAGAGCTGGTGGGAACTGTGACTACCGATGAAAACGGGGAGGCATACTTATCGGATCTCCCTCTTGGAAGCTACAAGATTGTGGAAGTTACCGCCCCGGAGGGCTTTGTACTAAATGGGGAAGCGCAGACAGTGACTTTCACATATAAAGACCAGGAGACGCCTGTAATCGAACAGGAAGCTGTTTTCCAGAATGAACGCCAGAAAGTGGAAGTGTCTGTGGTGAAAAAAGATGCAAAGACACAGGCAACCGTGGAAGGCGCAGTCTTTGGGCTGTACGCAAAAGAGGATATTCTGGCACACGGCGAAGTGATTGTGAAAGCGGACACGCTGATTGGAAAAGCGCTGTCTGATGAAAACGGCAAAGCTGTATTTATGAATGACTTACCGTTTGGCCGCTACTATATCAAAGAAGAAGCCGCACCGGACGGGTATGTTTCTTCCGATAAAGTGGTAGAAGTGACTGCAGAGTATCAGGGGCAGGAGATTCCCGTGGTGGAACTGGCCTCTGAATATGAAAATGAGCCGACAAAGATTTCTGTGAAAAAGACGGATCTCACAACCGGCGTGGAGCTGGAAGGCGCAAAACTGACCGTCCTGGATCAAGACGGGAATATCGTAGACAGTTGGACTTCCGTGAAAGGAGAGGAACACCTGATTGAGCGGCTGACCGTAGGCGAGACTTATACGCTTCGGGAAGAGCTGGCCCCTTATGGGTATCTGAAAGCGGAAGAAATCACTTTTACTGTGGAGGATACAGCGGAAATCCAGAAAGTGGAAATGAAAGACGATGTTCCGGAAGGGACGCTGATCATCAATAAGAAGGGCGAGTTCCTGGAAGATGTGACACTTGTTGATACCATTGGCGGCTGGATCAGCCATATCTTTGAATATATCACCGGCGCTTTAAAAGATGTAACCTTTGAGGTATATGCCCTGGAGGACATCAAAGCGGCAGACGGAGAGAGCGAGGATTATTATAAGAAGGATGAGCTGATTGCCACGATTACCACAGATGAAACAGGCATTGCGAAGCTGTCTGGCCTTCCCCTTGGAAAATACTATGTGAAAGAAAAGGAGACTGCGGAAGGCTATGTGCTGGACGGGGAAATCCGGGAAATTGACCTGACCTATGTGGATCAGGAGACAGCGGAAGTTACCTGGAATGGAGACTGGCAGAATAACCGCCAGAAGGCGGAAGTATCTGTCCTGAAGAAAGAAAAGGATACTGACCGGGTACTGGAGGGCGCTGTGTTTGCTCTTGCCGCAAAAGAGGATATTACCAATAAAGACGGGGATGTGGTTCTGGAAGCAGGAGCCGTGATCGAGGAAAAAGCAACCGGGGAGGATGGAAAACTGACTTTTGAGGCGGATTTGCCCATCGGATTTTCCTATGTAGTGAAAGAGACTTCCCCGGCTCCGGGATTTGCCACCACAGACGAGGTGCAGGAGTTTACTTTTACAGCGGAATCTTCTGATAAAACGACAGTTTCTTACGAATTTATCTTTGAGGATGAACCGACAGTCTTTGAATTTACCAAAACTTCCCTGACAGATGGAAAAGAAGTGGAAGGAGCGAAGCTGACTGTAACCGATGAAAATGGCGAAGTTGTGGATGAATGGGTATCCGGCAAAGAGTCGCATATCATTAAGGAGCTGGTGGTCGGACAGACTTATACCATGACGGAAGTGCTTCCGGCTCCGGGGTATGTGACGGCGGAGAGCATCCAGTTTACTGTGGAAGATACCGCCGAAGTCCAGAAAATCGAGATGAAAGATGATGTGACAAAGGTAGAGATTTCTAAGACGGATATTGCCGGGAAGGAGCTGCCGGGAGCGAAGCTCACCATCCTGGACGAGAATGGTGAGGTAGTAGAGAGCTGGACTTCCACGGAGGAACCGCATTATATTGAAATGCTCCCTATTGGGAAGTACACACTCCATGAAGAATCCGCACCGGAAGGTTATCTGATTGCGGAGGATGTAGCCTTTGAAGTAAAAGACACCGGTGAAATTCAGAAGGTTGTGATGAAAGATGAGGCGGAGCCAGAAGAAACACCGGAGACGCCGGAAACACCGGCAACCACGGTGGATGCACCAAAAACCGGGGATCACACACCGATTGTTGCACTTATGATCTCCTGCGGCCTGGGGCTTGCCGGGATTGTTGCAGCCGCAACTTGGATGAAAATGAGAAAAAAGAAACAGGATTGATACGATAGGATTGGGCGTTTGTGGACAGCCGTGTGTTTCCATGAACGCCCTTTTTAATTTTGGAGAAAGAGGTGGATAGAAATGAAATGGTTGATCGCTGCGGGCGGGGTACTGGTGTTCCTGCTCTTATTTGGACTGTACTGCTGTATTGTGGTCGGTGCAAGAGAGGACAGGCTCCTGGAAGAACTGGAATGGAAAGGCAGGCAGGATGCAGACGGAGAAAACGGATAGAGGGAAATATGCGCCGGATAAGCCAAAAGACTGCGCTTATTGTTACTTTTGGCACAGCAGGAAACAGAAATGTACAAAGAAGCGCTGCTATTATCTTTTGCCGGAAGAAAGGCAGGAGCATGGCGGTAAAGAACAAGGGATGCGTGGGGACTGTAAAACCTGTCCATATGGGCTGCACTCCCCCTGTATCGGCTACTGCCTGCAGAAGATCCTTCTGGAGATGGGGCTGTGCGGTCAGAAATGAGGAAGAAAGAAGGTGATCGGCTATGCAGGATGAAGTTAATCAAAAGGTGGTGACACTTTGTATCAACGGTGGGAAGATTTCTGCCCGGATACTGAAAAATGCGCTGGTAAAGCTCCTGCGGAAGATGGAGCAGATGAAGCGGGAACAGCGGCAGGCTGCCAGAGCTTCCAGACAGCAGAAAGAGCCGGTGGAATATCACGGGAAACAAAGCATGGAAAAGCTGATGAAGCAGAACTGCCAGCTTACCAATATCGAAGTGACGGACGGGAACATCAAATCTTTTGAAAAATATGCCCGTAAGTACAATATTGATTTCAGCCTGAAGAAAGATACTTCCGTATCGCCGCCCCGGTATTTTGTGTTTTTTAAAGCTAGGGATGTGGACATCATGACGGCTGCCTTTAAAGAATATACCGGGAAACAGCTTTTTAAAGGAAAGAAACCGTCCCTCAGAAAAAAGCTGTCCTTGGCAAAAGAGCGGCAGGCAAAGCACCGGGAGCGGGAGAAAGACCGCCGGAAGGAGCGTGGGCCGGAGCATTGAGTGAGAAGAAAACTGTAAAACAGAAAAATAACAGGTCTGTAAAAGAAACAGTAACATTGTTTCTGGAAAAAGGCAGGAAGAAGTTATCAGAGACAGTCAAGGGCATTCTGCCGTCTCTGGATTGGAAGCGGCTCCTGATCCGAAACTTTCCCTATGGAATTGTATTCTATCTCGTAGACAAGGTGGCATGGCTGTACCGGTACTGTGTCGGGGATTCCCTGATCGAAAAGTTAGGGGTGCTTTTCCTGAATTTTTCCCTGGCATTTCAGAACGTCTTTCCCAGCTTCCATCCCCAGGATCTCTGCATTGGCGTTATAGGCGCTGTCCTTGTGAAGCTGGCGGTGTATCTGAAAGGAAAAAATGCAAAGAAATACCGGCAGGGCGTGGAGTACGGCTCCGCCCGGTGGGGGACGCAGAAGGATATAGCGCCTTTCATTGATCCGGTCTTTGAGAACAATATCCTTTTAACGCAGACAGAGCGGCTTACCATGAACAGCCGTCCGAAGCTGCCAAAGTATGCCAGAAATAAAAACGTGATTGTAATTGGCGGCTCCGGTTCCGGCAAGACCAGATTTTATGTGAAGCCGAATTTAATGCAGATGACACCAAATGTTTCCTATGTAGTCACTGACCCGAAAGGCACGATCCTGGTGGAATGCGGGAAGATGCTGCAGAGAGGTTCCCCGAAGATGAAAGACGGGAAGCCGGAGCGTGATAAAAACGGGGAGATTGTGTATGAACCGTATAGGATCAAGGTGCTGAATACCATCAATTTCAAGAAAAGTATGCACTATAATCCCTTCATGTATATCCGCAGTGAGAAGGATATTTTAAAACTGGTGAATACCATCATTGCAAATACCAAAGGAGAAGGCGAGAAATCTTCTGAAGATTTCTGGGTGAAAGCCGAGAGGCTTTTGTATTGCGCACTGATTGGCTATATCTATTATGAAGCGCCGGAAGAAGAGCAGAACTTTTCCACGCTTTTAGAGCTGATCAATGCGTCGGAAGCCAGGGAAGATGATGAAGAATTTAAAAATGCCGTAGACGAGCTGTTTGAGGAACTGGAACGGGAGAAGCCGGAGCATTTCGCTGTGCGCCAGTATAAGAAATATAAGCTGGCGGCGGGCAAGACAGCAAAATCCATCCTTATTTCCTGTGGGGCCAGGCTTGCGCCCTTTGATATAGCGGAGCTTAGGGAGCTGACAAGCTATGACGAGATGGAACTGGATATGCTGGGGGATCAGAGGACAGCCATGTTTGTGATTATCTCTGACACGGATGATACTTTTAACTTTATCGTGGCGATTATGTATACCCAGCTTTTCAACCTGCTCTGCGACAGGGCGGATGATGTGCATGGGGGACGGCTCCCTTATCATGTAAGGCTTTTGCTTGATGAGTTCGCCAATATCGGGCAGATTCCAAAATTTGATAAGCTGATCGCAACCATCCGAAGCCGGGAAATTTCGGCTTCTATTATTTTGCAGTCCCAGAGCCAGTTAAAGACTATCTATAAAGACGCTGCCGAAACAATTTTAGGGAACTGCGATACCATGCTTTTCCTGGGCGGCAAGGAGGGCAGCACCTTAAAGGAAATCTCGGAGACGCTTGGAAAAGAGACGATTGACCTATATAACACCTCAGATACCCGTGGGCAGAGCCGGTCTTACGGCCTAAATTATCAGAAAACCGGAAAAGAACTGATGAGCCGGGATGAACTTGCTGTGATGGACGGGAATAAGTGTATCCTTCAGCTTCGTGGAGTACGCCCGTTTTTCAGCGACAAATTCGATATTACCCGGCACAAGAGATATAAGTTGTTGTCGGACTATGACAAAAAGAACAGCTTTGATGTGGAGGCGTATATGAAGCATACGTTGAAACTGCGGATGAAAGAGGAATTTGACCTCTTTGAAGTAGAGGGGAAGGAAAGTGAATGAGTGATTTATTTAAAGAAATGCAGGCAAAAATCGGCTGTCAGTATCTTTCAGATCTTCCTTATTATAAACGGGCGGTCTGGTATGAACTGCGCCGGATGCCCCTGGGGGAATATGGCCAGGAACAGTTGGAGGATTTCGCCCGGTATGTATTTGGCGTGAGATACTCCGTTTTAAAAGAAGTCATGGATCGATTGGAGGCAGAGCCGGACTTTGCGACACCATGACGCAAAGTTTGCTGCATCAGAACTTTACGACACGATGTCGCAAAGTTGGAAAGGGGAGTTTATGGATTTTTTTACAGAGGCGGTTGATGTTCTGGCGGCTATTGTCCGTGCGCTTTCCCGGCCGGATTCTCCAGAAGATTATTTTGGAGGATGTTGGGAAATGTGCCCGGTGAAGTCAAGGGAGACTGTTCTGCCGCCGGTAAAAATCACACGTTTATGGCCGCCCATCCGGGCGGAGCCGGGAAAAGATAGCGGCAGGCAGAGACAGATTATAAATGAAACAGCAAAATAAAAAAGAAAGGATAAGGGAACCGGATTCCCGGAAGATTTGAGCGGCTATGGAAAGATGGCGGCTCTTTTTTTGTCTCTGCCGGTAAGCCAGAAAGGAATCCGGTTTCCAGGTAGCATATGGCATTTTTTAGCTCGGCAATTTCTATTTTGCAGACACTTGTGGTGGCTATTGGAGCCGGCCTTGCAGTATGGGGCGTTATTAACTTGCTGGAGGGATACGGAAATGACAATCCAGGGGCTAAGTCACAGGGAATTAAGCAGCTCATGGCCGGAGGTGGGGTTGTCCTCATTGGAACACAGTTGATTCCCTTGCTTGGAGGGCTATTCTGACGTAGAAAGGGGACTCATGTATGTTCGATGGCATTTTTGAGGCAATCGAGAACTGGATGAGGGATCTCCTGACTGGGATGGTGACGTCCAACCTGACGACAATGTTTACCGATGTTAATGAAAAGACCGGGGAGATTGCGTCCCAGGTTGGACAGACGCCCCAGGGGTGGAACGGCAGTATTTTCAGCCTGATACAGAACCTTTCTAACTCGGTGATCATTCCCATTGCGGGGATGATTATTACTTTTGTCCTGTGTTATGAGCTGATTACCATGCTGACGGAAAAGAATAACATGCACGAGATTGACACCTGGATGTTTTTTAAGTATTTCTTCAAGATGTGGGTAGCGGTTTGGATGGTATCCAATACGTTTACGATCACTATGGCTGTCTTTGACGTGGGCCAATATGTGGTCAATGCGGCGGGAGGCGTGATCAGTTCCGATACAGCGATCAACGTGGAAACCATGCTGGACGCTATGGAGACGGCGATGGAATCTATGAACATCGGGGAGCTGGTAGTGCTTGCCCTGGAAAGTATGCTGGTGAGCCTGTGCATGAAGATTTTATCTGTCCTGATCACGGTCATTTTGTATGGCCGTATGATTGAAATCTACCTTTACACCTCGATTGCGCCGATCCCCTTTGCCACTCTTTCCAACCGGGAATGGGGGCAGGTGGGAAATAACTATTTCCGTGGGCTTTTAGCCTTGGGATTCCAGGGATTTTTCATGATGGTGTGCGTCGGCATTTATGCGGTGCTGGTATCTACCATTGAAATCTCCGACAACATGCACTCAGCCCTTTTCGGAATAGCGGCTTATACGGTAATTCTCTGTTTCAGCCTGATGAAAACGGCAAGTTTAAGCCGCTCGGTCTTCAATGCGCATTAGGAGGCGACGGGATGGAACAGAAGAAATACAACATTATTTATGCCGATCCGCCATGGCGATATGAGATGAAAAAAGGGCAGGGAGTTGCGGAGAATCATTACTCTACAATGGGGATAGAAGAAATCTGCAGTCTGCCGGTACAGGAAATCTGCGATAAGGATTGTGCGCTGTTTTTGTGGGTGACATTCCCTCAATTACCAGAAGCGTTCAAAGTAATCAAAGCATGGGGATTTTGCTACAAGACAGTTGCCTTTGTCTGGATCAAGCAGAATAAATCAGGAAAAGGGTATTTCTTTGGTTTAGGATACTGGACTCGATCCAATGCGGAAATCTGTCTTTTGGCAGTAAGAGGAAAGCCCAAAAGAATATCAAAAAAAGTATTCCAGCTTATTGTCAGCCCTTTGCAGGAGCATAGCAAGAAACCGGAAGAAGCCAGGAAGCGTATTGTAGAGCTGATGGGGGATCTTCCCCGGATTGAACTGTTTGCAAGGCGGCAGTCTGTTGGATGGGATGTATGGGGAAATGAAGTAGAAAGTTCCCTGGATATGGAAAATTTGCAGGAAAACAGTGGAAAGGAGCAGCCGGAGAAATGTGCAGACTGCAGCGGATAAGTTTCTCCGGCATGTGATTTTATGGCGTTTGTCAGCGTACCAAAAGACCTGACGAAAGTAAAAAATAAAGTAGTCTTGAACCTGACAAAAAGACAGCTTATCTGTCTGTCAGCAGCGGCGGCCATCGGGCTGCCTTTTTATTTTCTCACACGGGAGTGGATTGGAACCACCAATGCCGCCACCGGCATGGTGCTTCTCATGCTTCCGGCATTTATGTTTGCCATGTATGAGAGAGACGGGCTTCCCTTGGAGAAAATCCTGTGGAATATCGTGACGGTGAAATTCTTAAAGCCTGCCGTCCGCAGGTATGAGGTGGAGAACTTTTATGAAATGGAGCCGCCGGAGGCTGTCCGGGGAGACAGGAAAGGAGGGGATCATCTTGGGAAGAAGAGAAGAAATCGCAGTCGATAAGCGGAGAAAGAGGAAGTACCGCAGGCTGTCCCGCTATGAGAAAAAAGCGAAGAAAGCAGCAAAAAAGCAGGCGGCAAGGGATGCGAAGGCCCGGAAGAAAGCAGAAAAAAGAGAGAAACGCAAGTCTGCGCAGCGACAGAAAAGCGCATCCGTTGAGCGGGGTGTCCAAAGACCGGGAAAGCCCTATCCGGAACATGCTGCCCGCCAGAAAGCTGTGAGTAGTACCGTGAACGGGGCAAAGAAGAAAGCAGATAAAAAGGCAGAGGAGAAGCGTCTGTCCGCCCAGAAGTCCATTCCCTACCGGGAAATGGCAAGGGATGGAATCTGCCGGGTGCAGGATAAATATTATTCCAAAACCATCCGCTTTTACGACATCAATTATCAGTTGGCACAGAATGAGGACAAAAATGCTATTTTTGAAAACTGGTGTGATTTCCTCAATTACTTTGACAGCAGTATCCATTTCCAGTTGTCGTTCATCAACCACCACAGCAACATGAAGGAATTTGAATCTGTGATCCAGATTAAGCCCCGGCATGACGCCTTTGATGATGTGCGGATGGAATACGCACAGATGCTGAAAAACCAGCTTGCCAAAGGAAATAACGGCCTGGTGCGGACAAAGTACATTACCTTTGGCGTGGAAGCGGAGAATATCCGGGAGGCAAAGCCGAAGCTGGAGCGGATTGAGACAGACATCCTGAATAACTTCAAGGTGCTTGGGGTATCCGCCTATCCCCTGGATGGCCGGGAGCGTCTGCAGATCATGTACGAGACATTTAACCCGGAGGAGAAAGTGCCTTTCCAGTTTTCTTTCGACCAGGTAATGCGTTCCGGCATGGGGACAAAGGACTTTATCGCCCCTACAAGTTTCCTGTTTAAGAATGGGAAAGATTTTATGATGGGGAATACCATCGGGGCAGTGTCCTACCTGCAGATCCTGGCCCCGGAGCTGACTGACCGGATGCTGGCGGAATTTCTGGATATGGACAGGAACCTGATCGTCAACCTGCATATCCAGTCTTTAGACCAGATGAAAGCCATCAAACTGGTGAAAAGCAAGGTGACGGATATTAACCGGATGAAGATCGAGGAGCAGAAAAAGGCAGTTCGCTCCGGATACGATATGGACATCATCCCATCTGATTTGAACACTTACGGCGGGGAAGCAAAGCGCCTCCTGGAAGATCTCCAGTCCAGAAATGAGAGGATGTTCCTGGTGACGATTGTATTTCTGAATACGGCAAAGACGAAGCAGGAATTAGACAATGCGGTATTCCAGACGGCGGGCATTGCGCAGAAATATAACTGTTCCCTGCGCCGTCTGGATTATATGCAGGAGCCGGGGCTGATGAGCAGTCTCCCGCTGGGATTGAATCTGATCCCTATAAAACGGGCGCTGACCACCACATCTACGGCTATTTTTGTGCCTTTCACAACCCAGGAATTATTTATGGAAGGGGAATCCCTTTACTATGGCTTGAACGCCCTTTCCAACAACATGATTATGGTTGACCGGAAGAAGCTGAAAAATCCAAACGGCCTGATCCTGGGAACACCTGGCTCTGGAAAATCCTTTTCGGCAAAGCGGGAGATTACTAACGCCTTTTTTGTTACCCAGGACGATATTATTATCGGAGATCCGGAGGGGGAATATTATCCCCTGGTCAATGCCCTGGGCGGGCAGGTAATCCATATCTCCCCCACAAGCCATGACTATATCAATCCCATGGACATCAACCTGGATTACTCAGATGATGATAACCCGCTGGGATTTAAGAGTGATTTTATCCTTTCCCTGTGTGAGCTGATCATGGGGAGCCGCAACGGGATTGAAGCGGAGGAAAAGTCGGTGATTGACCGCTGTTTACCATTGGTGTATCAGAAATATTTTGAAGCGCCGGTGCCGGAAAATATGCCCATTCTGGGGGATCTCTATGATTGTCTGCGTCAGCAGAAAGAAGTGCAGGCACAGCGGATCGCTACAGCTCTGGAAATCTACGTCAACGGTTCCTTAAAAGTATTTAACCACCGTACCAACGTGGAGCTGAACAACCGGATCGTCTGCTTTGATATCAAAGACCTGGGGAAACAGTTGAAAAAGCTGGGGATGCTGATTGTTCAGGATCAGGTGTGGAACCGTGTGACAGTCAACCGGGCGGCGCATAAGTCTACCCGGTACTATATAGACGAGTTCCATCTTCTTTTAAAAGAGGAGCAGACAGCAGCTTATTCCGTGGAGATCTGGAAGCGTTTCCGTAAGTGGGGCGGCATTCCCACAGGCATCACACAGAACATTAAAGACCTGCTTGCCAGCCGGGAAATTGAGAACATTTTTGAAAACTCGGATTTTATTTATATGCTTAACCAGGCAGCGGGAGACCGGCAGATCTTAGCGAAGCAGCTCAACATATCACCTCATCAGCTATCTTATGTGACGAACAGCGGGGAGGGAGAGGGGCTGATCTTTTATGGAAGCACCATTATCCCCTTTAAGGACAAGTTCGATAAGTCCCTGCGTCTGTATTCGTTGATGACAACCAAAGTATCTGACCTGGAGCAACAGGAAGGGAGGAAGCGGACGGAATGAACAGTTGTATTAAATGGGTAGGCGGAAAGAGACTTCTAAGAAAACAGATTTTAGCAGAGTTTCCGGAAGACTACACAAGATATGTGGAAGTGTTTGGAGGAGCTGCGTGGTTGCTGTTTGCAAGAGAAAGAGACAACAGAGTGGAAGTATATAACGACAGGAACCATAACCTGGTAAATCTTTTCCGGTGCATAAAATATCATGGCGAGGCACTGCAGGAGGAACTAAAGTGGTGCCTTGTTTCCCGTGAATTTTTTGAGGACGCCTTGCACAATTATCAAAATCCAGACTTGACGGATATACAGAGAGCAGCCCGGTTTTTTGTGCTAATTAAATGTAGTTTCGGGGCAAAGCTGCAGGATTTCAGCGGAGCAAGGGTATCATTGGTTAATACGGTCAGAAATTTAGAACAGTTTCAGGAAAGATTGAAAAATACTGTGATTGAGCAGATGGATTTTGAGAAACTGCTTATCCTTTATGACAAAAAAGATACCTTTTTCTATCTTGATCCACCATATTTTCAAGCAGAAAAGTATTATAGGGATTCTTTCAGTGAAAAAGACCATTTGCGGCTAAAAGAGGTTCTTGTAAGTTTAAAAGGAAAATTTTTGCTGACATACAATGATTGTCCTTTTATCCGGACATTGTATCAACAATTCTCTATTGTGCCAATGGTAAGGCAGAACAACATGGCTTCTTGCAGCACTATGGGAGATTACATGGAGATCATGATAAAGAATTATTAACAGTGTTTGAAAAGAATGGGGAGTGGTAACTGTATATGCAGGATCAGGAATACAAAGCCAGGGATAAAACTGTCCGCAAGATGAACCGGGACGGACTGACGGAGGAAAACCTGTACAATGGGGAGACTGTCCGTGTCAGCCACCGGGAGCGGGAGGAACGGATACTGCTAAAACAGGCAGAGGATGTTTCCTTCTCCCGGCAGGAGAAAGAGCCGGAGCAACCATCAGAGGGCAGGAAACGAAGGCAGAAATTAAAGAATCAGACGGAGGCAGGGCGGCCAGTGGATATTTCTCCTCATGCCGCCGGCAGGGAGAACGTAGAGACAGGCGATTTAGCCGGAACTAATCCTGCAATCCTTCCCGGTTCTGTGACAGGGAATACGGCAGAACCGGGACAGACGGAGCCTGCCGGGGAGGACAATCCGGCATCTGCCGCCCATAACAGTATCCGGGAGCAGTCCTTCCGCTCCGGAAACATCAGGGGGCATCCGTCCGATACGTCAGTGTTGTTGGAATCCGTGTCAGAGGTTTCCCACCTGCGGAAGAAAAAGCTGGTGCAGGAGTATGCCCGGAAAGGGCGAGGGAAACCGGAGGATGCCGCCGCCATGGAGGACTTCCGGGAGGAGATCAAAGGGAAAACCAAACGGGAGCAGATCCAGAAAGAACAGAAGAAGGCGAAGCGTTTATCCTTTGGGGATGAAGGAAACGGCATGGTGCGTGGGGCCGGTATGGGGATTTCAAAGAAGGCAGTTTCAGCGGCGGCAGGTTCCGCCGTTGTTTACGTCCATGGAAAAACCCATGAAGCAGAGCAGGAAAACACTGCCGTGGAAGGAGTCCACCGGGCAGAGCTGATGACAGAAAGCGCCCTCCGTTATGCCATGCACCGGACAAGCCGTGGCCTCCATAAGAGAAACGTCCGCCTTCAGGAAGCCGGTTCCCTTGAAAGGGGGACAAGAAGCCTTCTGTATGAGACAGCACAGGAAGGCGGTGAGATAACAGCGCAGGCGGTAAAGAGCGCAGAGCAGGCCAAAAAGGGAATCCTGCAGAAGTTCTGGCAGAAACGCCAGTATCAGAAAGCGTACCGGGCAGCGAAAAAAGGAGAAAAGACAGCGGCAGGGACAGTAAAAGCCACGCAGACCATTGCTTCTAAAGCAAGGAGCGTGGCTTCTTCTGTGTTTGCAAGGAGTAAAGGCATCCTGGGCATTGCGGCGGCAGCCATGCTGTTCTTTGTGATGATCGCTTCCCTGATGGCAAGCTGCGGCGCTTCCATCCAGGGTGGAGCGGCTTCTACCATTGCCAGTACCACTTATGGGAGTACGGACGAGGATATTTATGCAGTGGAGGATGCGTATTCTGCGCTGGAGGCGGCGCTGAACGAACAGATCAACAGCATGGAAAGCCGCTATCCCGGATATGACGAGTACCGCTATCAGATTGATGAAATCTCTCACAACCCGTATCACCTGATTTCTTACTTTTCTGCAAAATATGGGGAATTTACCTATGAACAGGTAAAGGATGAAGTGGAGGAAATTTTTCAGCGCCAGTACAGCATTGCCACGGAAAGCACACGGGAAACTGTGACAGAAACAAAAATGGTGCGGGTGGGGGAATCCTTGGGGCAGGTCGTAACCAGCGGTTACTGCAGTTGTTCTATCTGCTGCGGGCAATGGGCCGGCGGCCCTACGGCAAGTGGTGTCTATCCCACAGCCAACCATACCATTGCCGTGGATGCTTCTAATCCTTTTGTGCCAATAGGAACAAAAGTCATTATGAATGGCGTAGAGTATGTGGTGGAGGATACGGGTGCTTTCGCCCGGTACGGGGTACAGTTTGATGTATATTACAGCGACCATGCCGCTGCATCTGCCCACGGGCACCAGACCTGGGAAGCTTATATTGCGGACGATAATGGAAGCCAGGAAGTGGAAGTGACAACCACACAGGAAGTGAACCGTCTGGATGTGACACTCACCAACCATGGGCTGGACGCCGTGCTGCGGGAGCTGATGGATGAGAATGAGGAAGGCCGGTATGACTTGTATAACGGCACATATGGAAACAGGGATTATCTGTTCGATACAGAAACCCTTCCAGGCGGGGGTGGTGATTTTGGCTATGAGATTCCGGCAGAAGCCCTGACCGACCAGAAATTTGCCAACATGATCCATGAGGCGGAAAAGTATCTGGGGTATCCCTATGTGTGGGGCGGCAGTTCCCCGTCTACCAGTTTCGATTGTTCAGGCTTCGTGAGCTGGGTGATCAATAACTGCGGCAATGGCTGGAATATCGGCAGGCAGACTACAGACGGATTGATGGGATACTGTTCCCAGGTTTCCACGTCGGAAGTAAAGCCGGGAGACCTGGTCTTTTTCCAGGGGACTTACGATACGCCGGGGGCAAGCCATGTGGGGATCTATGTGGGCGATAACATGATGATCCACTGCGGGAACCCTATCCAGTATACCAGCATAGCATCGTCCTACTGGCAGGAGCATTTCCTGGCCTTTGGACGCATCCATGGATAAATTTTTTAGAAGGAAGGTGTAAGGCATGAACCGGAAGCTGCACCGGGTTTTGGATGAGATCCAGAAAACGGAGAAGAAGATCGCCGAGTGGCAGGAACATTTAAAAGAACTGAAACTGCTGGCAGAACAGCTTGAGAATGCGGAGATTATAAAAACCATCCGCTCCATGAAGCTGGACAGCCACCAGATGTTAGAGCTTCTGGAAGGGATTCAGGATGGGACAGTTTCTATTCCCATCATGGCAGAGGGGCCAGAAGAAACAGACGGGAAAGACGGCACAGAGCCGGAAGAAGATATGGAAGAAAAGGCGCAGGAGACAGCGCCGGAAAGTGAGGACAGGAAGCATGAAGAAATTTAACCGCTGGGTGATGGCGCTTGCGGTGGCGGGAGGGATCTTTTCCTCCACCGCCACGACAGCTTTTGCTTATGTGCCAGACCCACAGCAGACAGAGGCAGCCACAGAACCGGTATCAGAAAACGAAGGGACAGTGATCCCGGAGCAGGAGGCTGCGGGGCAGACGGAAGGGACGCCCCAGGAGGAAACACAGGGCGGGGAAACGCCTTTTTCCATTCCAGGGAACGGGGAAGTGCTGGATGATAAGACAGGGGATGGAACGAAAGAATTTCTGACGATACAGACAAAAAATGGAAACACATTCTTTTTAGTGCTAGACCGATCCAGCAATACGGAAAATGTCTATATGCTCTCCATGGTGGATGAAAATGATCTGGCGGAGTTTCTGGATGAGACAAAGACGGAAGAAGCGCCCCAGGTGGTGATCCCGGAGACGGAAGCGCCGGCAGAAAGCGAGACGGAGAGCGAAACCGGATCAGAACCGGTACAGCCGGAAGAGGAGGACGGCAGGAATACCGGGGCTCTCCTGGCAGTTGGCGTCCTGGCTGCGGGAGCGATTGGAGCCGGCTATTATTTTAAGGTTGTGAAGCCGAAGAAAGAGGAGTCTCAGGAGGACGGGGAGGACTTGGAGTTCTATGACGGCGGTACTTACGTCAATGAAGATCAGCCGGAAGAGGACGGTTCCACAGAGGAAGAAAATAATAAAGCATAAGTGTTGATGAAAGCAAAGGTATCAGAAGGGGGCAGCCAGGGAATTGGCTGCCCTTTCTCATACAGGCGAAAGCCGGAAAGGAGTATCCGATGTATTTGGTTTTAGGGGAGAAACCCAGCGTGGCTCTGGCCTATGCGAAAGTATTAGGGGCTAAGAAGCGTCAGGAAGGCTATCTGGAAGGAAACGGATGGCTGGTGAGCTGGTGCCTGGGGCATCTGGCGGAGTATGTGCCGCCGGAGGACTATGGGGAAAAGTATAAGAAGTGGGAATTTACTGACCTTCCCATCCTGCCGGATGAATGGCGGCTGGCTGTGGCGAAAGATAAAAAGACGCAGTTTGCAGTCTTAAAGAAGCTGCTGAACCGGAAGGATGTGGAGTATGTGGTCAACGGCTGTGACGCCGGACGGGAGGGTGAGCTGATTTTTGGCCGGGTTTATCAACTGTCCGGAAGCCGTCTGCCCATCAAGCGGATCTGGATCAGTTCCATGGAGGATTCTGCTATCCGGGAGGCGTTTTCTTGCCTGAAAGACGGTGCGGAATACCGGAACCTCTACGAAGCGTCGGTCTGCCGTGCGAAAGCGGACTGGCTCATTGGGATGAACGCTACCAGGGCTTATACCACGAAATATTTTAAACGCCTGGTAGTAGGACGGGTACAGACGCCTACCCTGGCAATGTTGGTGGAACGGGGAGAGCAGATCACCCATTTCCAGAAAGAGAAATACTATAACCTCCATTTGGACTGCGGCGGGCTGGAGGCGGTAAAAGAGAAGCTGTTTGACACCGAAGAAGTCCGGCGGCTGCAGGAAGCCTGTGAGGGCGGGACAGCCGTGGCGGAATCCTGCGTATCAACGGAAAAGGCTGTTTCTCCGCCGAAGCTGTATGATCTGACCACGCTCCAGAGGGAGAGCAACCGTTATTTTGGCTATACGGCAAAGGAGACACTGGACTTTACCCAGAGCCTTTATGAAAAAAAACTGGTGACATATCCCCGGACAGACAGCCAGTATTTGACAGAGGATATGGGGCAGACTGCACGGCAGGCGGTTGCAATGGCGTGTGAGAAATATGGCTTTTCTTCTCTCTATCCGCTGGAGCCGGACGTAGAGCGCATGATGGATAACAGCAAAGTCTCAGATCACCATGCGATTATCCCCACGGCAGAGCTAAAGGCATATGAGCTGCAGGAGCTGTCCAAAGGGGAACAGGACATCCTGCAGCTCATCAGTGTCCGGCTGCTTTGTGCCGGGGCGCAGAAATACGTTTATCAGGAAACAGAGATCACTGTATCCTGTGCCGGGGAAATATTTACGGCAAAAGGCAAAGCCATCCGGCAAATGGGATGGAAAGCGATAGAAGCAGAGTTCCGTAAGCATTTAGGCGTAAAAAGCCGGAAAGAAGGGGAGGAATCTTTCATTCCTGATGTGGCAGAAGGCCAGACGTTCCATCTGGTTACGGTAAGCGTATCCGAGCATTTTACAGCACCGCCGAAACCCTACAGCGAGGATACCCTGTTATCTGCCATGGAGACTGCCGGGAACCGGGAGTTTGATGCGGAAACAGAGAAAAAAGGGCTTGGCACACCGGCAACCAGGGCGTCCATTATTGAAAAACTGGTATCTTCTGGTTATGCCGTAAGAAAAGGGAAACAGCTTCTGGCTACCCAGGACGGGGCAGACCTGATCTCGGTGCTTCCGGAGTATCTGTGGTCAGCCGCCATGACTGCGGAGTGGGAGAACCGCCTGCTCCAGATTGAAAGAGGGGAGCTTCCCGGACAGGAGTTCCTGGACGGCATTGAGGAACTGATTGACCGGATGCTTCTGGAGTGCGGGGAATTGTCCGTGGAGGAGCAAAACCGTTTTTATCCCAGAGAGCAGATCGGCGTCTGCCCGGTGTGCGGCAGCCCGGTCTATGAAAGCAAGAGAAACTTCTTCTGTGGCAGCCGTGAGTGTGCCTTTGCCCTCTGGAAAGAGAACCGGTATCTGTCCGGGATGAAGAAAAGGATGGATAAAAAGATGGCGGCGGAGCTTTTAAAGGATGGGCGGACGTATGTGCCGGATCTGTATTCCCAGAAGAAGGGAAGAACCTTTGCGGCGTATCTCTGCCTGGATACGGAAGAAGGAAAAGCCAGTTTCCGCCTGGAGTTCCCGAAAAAGAAAAACAAAAAATGAAAATCCTCCCCGGCAGGGAACCGGGGAGGGCGGGATTATACAAGAGGGGCAAGACAGTTTTTACCTGTATGAAGCAGACGCCCCAGCCAGCGCCATACAGGGATAATTTATGATTTACAGGAGGATCTACATGGCAAAAATCAATGACATCCGTTTCCTGGCACGGGAGACGGCAAAAGAAGTCAGCGGTTCCCCACGGGACTGGATGGGGTATCTGGACACGGCTTCCAGACCGCTATCCGTTCTCAGATACTCTTTTGATCCACGCCCAGCGTCCGGACGCAACGGCCTGTGCGGAGCTGGAAGTGTGGAATGAGAAGATGCGCCGGTGGGTAAACCGGGGAGCGAAGGGGATCGCCCTGATCGACGACACCGGGCCGAGGCGTGCCCTGCGGTATGTATTTGACGTATCAGACACCCACCCGGTAAGGGGCGGCAAGACGCCGTACCTGTGGCGGATGAAAGAAGAACAGCAGGAAATGATTTTGAACCATCTGGCAGATACTTATGGGCTGGATGGAGACGGGGCTTCTGACCTGGCTGCAGCGCTGCGGCAGATTGCGGAGGAGATGGCGGCTGACAGCCTGGAGGAAGCCATGGACGGCATAGGGTATGCCATCCCCGGTACATTCCTGGAAGGGCTGGATGACGATACTATCCGGGTGGAGTTCCGTACCCTTCTTGCAAACAGCGCTTTTTATTCCCTGGCACGGCGCTGTGGGTTAGAACCTATGGAATACCTGGAGGAAGCGGATTTCTCAAGCATTACAGATTATAATGATCTGTCTGTCCTGGCTTTCCTGGGAAATGCCACCAGCCAGCTTGTGGAACCGATACTCCGTGATATTGGACGGACGATCCGGCAGGCGGAATTGGAAGAATGGAGAAAGCAGGCGGAAGAATCCCATGGAAAACCAGAAAAAACAGTTGCAAAAAAGAAGGAAGTACCTTATAATGAATTTAACACGTTAATTCGTGAAAGCGAAAATGATGAAGGAGGGAAAACGAATGGAACTGACCTATCACCGCAAGGGAGATTACCTGTTTCCGAACCTGACGCTTCAGGAGGAACCGCAGACTATCGGGAAATACGGGATGCTGCGGAGGACATACCTGAAAGAATACAAGAAGAACCTGTACCAGAGCCTGCTGATGAGCGGGAAGCTGGACAGCCACCTGCAGGAGATCGAGCAGGCAGCGCAGAATCGGATGGAGAACATGATGGAAGGGCTGCTTATGAAGTATCCGGCTCCAGACAAAGAGACAGATCAGATGGCGTGGACAGCACACATGAACAGCCTGACACAGATGGCGGAGGAAACCGTGCTGACGGAATTGGTATACAGCTAAGCAAAGAAACAACCGAACAGGATTTGAGTGAAGCAGAGGAAGAAGCAGCCTCTGCTTTTTCTTTGCCCGAACTGCCTACGGTAGAACAGCAGATCCGCTCCATTGAGGAGCGGCAGGCTGCTTTGTATGCCGGGGAGACAGCAATCCCGGCGGATGTGATTGATGAAGTTTTAAGAAAAGGCGGCAACCGTGACAGGAGTCATCTGCGGATCATCTACAATTTCATGCTTGAGCAGACACCGGAGGAATATACGGATTTTGTGCGCCGGGAATACGGTACGGGCGGTATCGGGCTTGTGATTGGCGGAAAAGAGTATTCTGTCTGGTATAACGAGCTGGGGATGCAGATTGCTGTGGGGCATACGGTACATGATCGGATTCTGGATAAAACATTTTTGTCCTGGGAGGATGTGTCTGGAAGGATTCAACAACTATTAAAGCAAGGGGAATATGCCCCGCAATCTGTACTGGATGCAGCAAGAGAAAATGCCGTAAAAGAACATGCACAGGCACTTGCCTTTATGCACAGTGATATGGCAGAAGGTGTAGCGGAGATTGTTTTTGGAACAGAACACCAATTTGGATATGGTTATCCGGAAAAGACAGAACGGATTGGAAAGCTGATCGTACAGCCAGAGTATTTGGCAGAGCTGAATGAGCGTCTGGCTGGACTGGCAGATGCTTATGAAACCGACAAAGACTTAATGCGGTTTCATCATTACCGTCCAGACAAAGTAGCAGCACAGTTTCAGAAGTTCGCTCAAGAAGCGGTTCCCTATCAGGCAAGAGAAGGATTTCAGTGGCAGGAACACGAAATCTTTATTACGCAAGATGAGATTGACTCTTTCCTTACGGGTGGAGGCCCTTACTCTGACGGGAGACTTTCCACTTATGTGTTTTTTATCCAGGAGAAAACCGCAAAGGAAAAGGCGGATTTCTTAAAAGAGCGGTATGGGACCGGCGGATGCAGCCATGCCTTGAGCGGGGCGGATGATTCCCATGCAGACTATGACGGGAAAGGGATCAAACTCTGCAGAGGCGGTTATATAAATCCGTCGGCTACGGAACTTCTGAAATGGTCCCAGGCGGCAAAGCGTGTCCAGCAGCTCATAGATCAGGGAATGTACCTGAAATCCGGGGATTATTCCCGTATGCCGGTCTATGAGCGGGAGGTTCTGGCCAGGAGGATCATTGGTTTTTATTCCCGTATGCCGGAGGAAATCGAACGTCCATTTAAGGCGGATCTGCTGAATGAAGATGCCAGGAAACGCCTGCCGGGGCTTCTGGAAGAACCGGAGACAGCGGAAAGGCTTGTGTCGCAGATGGACGCTGCCCTTGCCGCCCTGCCCCTGGATTTCCCGAAGTATGAGGAGCGGGCGGAGACGCTCTCTGTGATCCATGATTATATAGAGGGAACCTATACGATTTTTCCGGAGAAAAGGAAAGAAATCGAGGGGACAGGACAGCAGTTGACCCTTTTTGATTTTATGGGGGATGGTATAGAGGAGCCGGAACCGCCGGAGTCTGTGGCAGAGAAAGAAGAAAATGCGGAGACACTTCCGGAAACGGAAACTGCAGCAGAGAATGAGGAGGAAACACACATACCTGTTCTGGAGACACAGGAAATGGATGAACCGGGGCAGGAAGCGGAACTAGAACCAGAAAAACAGGAGCCAAAGAAAGCAGAGACTTTAGATCTAGGGCAGCCGGGGGTAACTTTATCGGATGAAGAACTGGACGAAGCCTATGCCGCTATGGAAGAAAACATCCAGGAAACCATGGGGCAGGCAGGCGCCTCTTTTGAACTGTTTTCTCCGGAGCAGATGGATGTGATTTATGCCGCTGCTGAAAAAGGGCAGGATATAGCGCCGGTTTTAAATCCGGAGTTTTCCCCGGAACAGATGCAGTTGATTCTTGACGTACTGGAACGTCTGGAGACGGACAATCAGGCGGTGGTAAAGCGGGAGCTTTCGCACCTTACCACAGAAGTGATGTCCCTGGACACCATCAACACCATCCGGCAGTATTACCATATCCCCCTGGAGCCGGAGAAAAAGGAGCCGGTCCCGGCTGCAGAACGGCAGGAAAAGGCGGTCAATTTCCGTATCACCGATGATGCCCTTGGAACCGGGAGTCGGAAAGATAAGTTTCGTGCCAACATGGACGCCATCCGGATGCTTCATCAGATCGAGCAAGAAGGGGGAACAATCGCCACACCGGAAGAACAGGAAATTTTATCCCGCTATGTGGGCTGGGGCGGCCTGCAGGAAGCCTTTGAAGAGCGGAATGAAGCCTGGGCGGACGAATTTATTGAACTGCATACGGAGCTTGACCCGGAGGAATATAAGGCGGCACGGGAATCCACGTTAAGCGCCTTTTATACGCCGCCAGTGGTAATCAAAGCTATGTATGAAGCTCTGGGAAATATGGGTCTGGAGAAAGGAAATGTGTTGGAGCCGTCCTGCGGGATCGGGAACTTCCTGGGGCTTGTGCCGGAGGGCATGGATAACCTGAAGATGTACGGCGTGGAGCTGGACAGCATTTCCGGCAGGATCGCAAAGCTCCTTTATCCGGAAGCAGATATTACCATCAATGGATTTGAAAAGACCCAGTTCCCGGACGGCTTTTTTGACGTGGCGGTAGGGAATATCCCCTTTGGAGGCTATAAGCTCATTGACCATCGCTATGACCGGCAGAAATTTTTTGTCCATGATTACTTTATCGCAAAGACCATTGATAAGGTGCGCCCCGGCGGGGTGATCGCCTTTGTTACATCCAACGGTATTGGTGGTGGAACTATGGACAAGAAAGACGCAAGTTCCAGGGAATATATCGCTCAGCGGTGCGACCTGCTGGGAGCCATCCGCCTGCCGAACAATGCGTTCCAGGCCAATGCCGGGACAAGGATGAATACAGATATTTTATTCCTTCAGAAACTGGAGGCTCCCCGGATTCTCGGAAAAGAAGTGCCGGAGTGGGTGCAGACGGATGAAATTCTGCGGGAAGAATATACCAATGACAAGGGAGAAACCTCCTATAACTTTATTACGGTCAACCGCTATTTCCAGAACCATCCGGAGATGGTGCTGGGAGAGCAGAAGATCGTCTCCGGACCCTATGGGCCGCAGCTTGTCTGCCAGCCCATAGCGGGTGCAGACCTTGGGGTGCAGCTAAAGGAAGCGGTCAGCCATATCCACGGCACGATCACGGAAATGGAACTGGAGGATTCTGATTTAGGGGAGATTGACACGTCCATCCCGGCAGACCCGTCCGTTAAAAATTTCAGTTTTGCCAACGTGGACGGTGTTGTGTATTACCGGGAAAATTCCCGGATGAACCGGATGGAGCTGCCTGCTATGACAACGGAGCGTGTGCTGGGAATGATTGAGCTGCGTGACTTGACGCAGGAGCTTCTCCAGTGCCAGCTAGAGGACGGAAGTGACGAAAAAGTCCATGCCCTTCAGGAAAAGCTAAATCAGACATACGATAAGTTTACTGGGAGATACGGGCTGATCAGCAGCAATGCCAACAAGCGGGCCTTTTCCCAGGACAGCAGCTACTGCCTGCTCTCTTCCCTGGAGATCCTGGACGAAGAAGGGAACCTGAAACGGAAAGCCGACATCTTTACCAAACGGACAATCCGGAAGCCGGAGGCGGTAACATCCGTGGATACGGCAAGCGAAGCTCTGGCGGTGTCTATCGGGGAACGGGCCAAAGTGGACGTGCCTTTTATGGCACAGCTTTCCGGGAAAACAGAGGAAGAAGTGACGGAGGAACTGGCCGGGGTGATCTTTAAAAACCCGGTGACAGAAAGCTGGGAGACCTCAGATGAATACCTGTCCGGAAATGTGCGGGAGAAGCTGGAGACAGCCAGAACAGTTGCGAAAAATCATCCGGAATATGCTGTCAATGTGCAGGCGCTGGAGCGGGTGCAGCCGAAAGACCTGGATGCGTCAGAAATCGAGGTGCGCCTTGGCGCTACCTGGATCGAGCCGGCGTATATCACCCAGTTTATGGGGGAACTGTTTGGCACACCGGATTATCTGCTTGGACGGCAGATCGAGGTGAAGTATGCCCCGGTCAACGGCCAGTGGAATGTGAGCGGGAAAAATGCGGACTACCGCAATCCCCGTGTGACGGCAGCCTACGGCACCCAGCGGGCCAATGCTTACCGTTTGTTGGAAGATGCCTTAAACCTGCGGGACACAAAGATTTATGATACGGTGCAGGAGGACGGCACGGAAAAGCGAGTCCTCAATAAGAAAGAAACCATGCTGGCACAGCAGAAACAGGAGATGATCCGGGAGGAATTTAAGGAATGGATCTTCCGGGATATGGACAGGCGGGAGACGCTGTGCAGGAAATACAATGAGCTTTTCAACAGTATCCGGCCCCGTGAGTATGACGGCAGCCATATCCAGTTTACCGGAATGACACCGGAGATTACGCTGATGCCACACCAGAAGAACGCTGTTGCCCATATCCTTTACGGGCATAACACGCTGCTTGCCCATTGCGTGGGCGCAGGCAAGACCTTTCAGATGATCGCTGCCGGCATGGAGAGTAAGCGGCTGGGGCTGTCGCAGAAGAACCTGTATGTGGTGCCGAACCACCTGACAGAGCAATGGGGAAGCGACTTCCTGCGGCTTTATCCAAACGCCAACGTGCTGGTAGCGACAAAGAAAGATTTTGAGCCGGCCAACCGGAAGAAGTTCTGTTCCCGGATCGCCACCGGGGATTATGATGCTATCATTATCGGGCACAGCCAGTTTGAGCGGATTCCCCTGTCCAGGGAGCGGCAGGCAATGTCCATTGAAAAGCAGATCGACGAGATCACCATGGCTATTGAGGAAGCTGCGGAACAGGAAGGGAGCCGTTATACGGTAAAGCAGATGGAAAAGACCAGGAAGAACCTGGAGACAAAACTGGAGCGCCTCAACGACCAGAGCCGGAAAGATGATGTGGTGACGTTTGAGCAGCTAGGGGTAGACCGGCTGTTTGTGGATGAGAGCCATTTTTATAAGAACCTTTTTCTTTATACAAAAATGAGGAACATTGCGGGGATCGCACAGACGGACGCACAGAAAAGCTCAGATATGTTCGCTAAGTGCCAGTATTTAGATGAGATCACCGGCGGGCGTGGGGTGACGTTTGCCACAGGGACGCCTGTTTCCAACAGTATGGTGGAGCTTTATACCATTATGCGCTACTTACAATATGACACCCTCCAGGCGATGGGGCTAGGGCATTTCGATTCCTGGGCCGCCGCTTTTGGGGAGACAGTGACGGCGATTGAATTATCGCCGGAAGGGACGGGCTACCGTGCAAAAACACGGTTTGCCCGTTTTTTTAATCTTCCAGAGCTGATTTCCCTGTTTAAAGAGTCAGCGGACATTCAGACAGCGGATATGCTCCACCTTCCGGTGCCGGAAGCGGAGTATATCAATGAGGTGCTGAAGCCCAGTCCAGAGCAGGAAGATCTGGTCAGTACCTTTGCTGACCGGGCGGAGATGGTGCGCTCCGGCCTGGTGGAGCCCCGTGAGGACAACATGCTCAAGATCACCAATGACGGACGAAAGTGCGCCCTGGATCAGCGGCTCATCAACGATATGCTCCCGGATTTCCCGGACAGCAAGGTAAACCGCTGTGTAAAAAATGCCTTTGACATCTGGCAGGAAACCGCACAGAACCACTCTACCCAGCTTATTTTCTGCGACCTTTCCACACCGAAGAATGACGGCACTTTTAATGTATATGATGATGTGCGGGAAAAGCTGGTGGCAAAAGGCATCCCCAGGGAGGAGATTGCTTTTATTCATGAAGCAGGTACAGAGGCAAAAAAAGCGGAACTGTTCGCAAAGGTGCGTTCCGGGAAAGTGCGCATCCTCCTTGGATCTACGCCAAAGCTGGGGGCAGGCACAAATATCCAGGACAGGCTCATTGCCCTCCATCATTTGGACTGCCCCTGGAAACCGGCAGATCTGGAACAACAGGAGGGGCGTATTCTCCGGCAGGGAAACCAGAATAAAAAAGTAAAGATCTTCCGGTATGTGACGGAAAACACCTTCGATGCCTATATGTGGCAGATTTTGGAGAATAAGCAGAAATTCATCAGCCAGATCATGACAAGCAAAAGTCCTGTCC
The DNA here is from genome assembly GCA_949291945.1 of uncultured Bacillota bacterium. GTDB lineage: Bacteria > Bacillota > Clostridia > Lachnospirales > Lachnospiraceae > Blautia. Next base: position 81,469 of record CASEXH010000033.1, read on the forward strand.
GTGCCTGTGAGGATGTGGACGATGCGGCGCTGTCCTATGCGGAGATCAAAGCCCTGGCCACTGGAAATCCCTATATCAAGGAAAAGATGGATTTGGACATCCAGGTGAGCAAGTTAAAGCTGATGAAAGCCAACCATACCAGCCAGAAATACCGTCTGGAGACGGATATAGCGAAGAATTATCCCTTGCAGATCACAGCGGCGAAAGAGCGGCTGGAGGGGCTGAAAGCAGACTTCCAGGCGGTGAAGCCGCTTCTGGAAAAAGGCAGAGAAAAAGACGAGTTTTCCATGACGGTTGGCGGGAAAGAATACACTGACCGGAAAGAGTCCGGCACAGCGCTGATTGCTGCCTGTGCCGGACTAAAGGCGGTGAAAACTTCCGGGCAGATCGGGGAATTTTACGGTTTTCAGATGAGTGCGGAGTTTGACAGCTTTAACCAGAAATATATGGTAACGCTGAAACGCCAGTGCAGCTATAAAGTGGAGATTGGAAAGGACGCCCTGGGGAACCTGCAGAGGATCAGCAACGCCTTGTCCGGCATTGAAAAGAAAGCGGCAGAGACACAGCAGAAATTGGAAACCTTACAGCAACAGTTGGAGACAGCGAAGGAAGAAGTGGCAAAGCCTTTTGAGAGAGAGCAGGAGCTGGCGGAGAAGTCGGAGCGTCTGGCAGAGTTAAATTCCCTTTTGAACATGGACGAGAAAGGCCCAGCGGAAGCGCTTGGGACAGAGGACGGGACAGTGGCGGCAGACCAGCCGGGAAGCATGATAAATGATGCCGGGAGAGTGGCGGAGGAAGCGGTTGTGGCGGACACCCCCCGCAGGCCATCAGTGCTTGGAAAGCTGAAAGAAGCCCAGGAGCGGATTGCTGCCGGACAGCAGAAAATAGGAAAACATGAGAGAAAGGTAGAACCGCAATTATAAAGAAAAGAAAAACAGGCTGTTCCTGCTGTGGCAGGCGGCGGGAGCTTTAAGGAGGACAGTATGGCAGAAAAGGACAGGAACCAAAGAATGAAGGAGATTACCCAGCGGCTGGAGCAGGGCGTCAAAGAGATTTTCACATCAGAAATGTACATGGAATATTTGAAAACCATGTCCCAATTCCACAGTTATAGCTTTAACAATACGCTCCTGATCCATCTGCAGAAACCGGATGCAACTTTAGTGGCCGGTTATCAGGCATGGCAGAAAAAGTTCCATCGTCAGGTGAAGCGTGGGGAGAAAGGCATCCAGATCATTGCCCCTGCGCCGATCCGGGAAAAGGAAGAAGTGGAGAAGATTGATCCGGCGACGTTGGAGCCGGTGCTGAAGCCGGATGGGACGCCGGAGATGGAGGAAGTGGAATATACAATCCCACGCTTCCGGATCACTACGGTATTTGATGTATCCCAGACTGACGGGGAGCCGCTTCCGGAACTGGCTACGCCGGAGCTGATGGGAAGTGTGGAAAACTATGAGATATTTATGCAGGCGATCCGGGATATTTCCCCGGTGCCGATCCGTTTTGACGAGATTGAGAGCGGGGCAAAGGGATTTTACAGCAGTATAGATAAAGAAATCGTGATTCAGAATGGCATGAGTGAAAGCCAGACCATGAAAACCGGTATCCATGAAGTTACCCACGCAAAGCTCCATGACAGGGACGTTATGGAGGAAATGGGCGAGAAAAAAGATAAGCTGACAAGGGAAGTAGAAGCGGAAAGCGTGGCCTATACGGTCTGCCAGTATTTCGGTCTGGATACGTCAGAATATTCCTTTCCCTATATTGCCGGATGGAGTAGTGATAAGGATATGAAAGAGCTTCGCACTTCTATGGATACGATTCGCAGAGTTTCCGGAGAGTTTATTGATCAGATGGTAGAACGTATGCAGGAAATCCAGAGAGAAGCCCAGCGTCATCAGGAAACAGCGCTTTTCCAGAGCGAACAGGACAGATATGGGATTTATCAGCTCCGTGAGGACAGGGACGGGACGGATTATCGTTTTATGGGAATGGCTTACCTGCAGGAACAGGGCATCACTGTGGACGGCGCCGATTATCAGTTCGTTTACGGAGATGAACTGCAGGAAGGGGATACCCTGGAAGCCTTGTATACAAAATTCAATACAGACCATCCGGCAGACTATACCGGGCATTCCCTGTCGGTGAGTGATGTGGTTGTCCTGAAAAAAGATAAGGAGCTGACCGCCTACTATGTGGACAGCTTTGGGTATCAAGAGCTTCCGGAATTTGATGCACAGAGAAAGAAACTGCTGGAAAGCCAGATAAAAGAATATCCGCCGCTCTATCTGTCGGATCTTACTTACGCTATGGAACATAGAAACGCAGACGCTTACCTGGATTCACGGAAGCTGAACCTGGACTGTAAGAAAGCGATTGAAGAAGCGATTGACAGCCACTTTGACGGGTATCATCTGGCCCATGAAGCTGCGGCAGATGTGGTGGAAACATACGGGGCAGAACGGGTGTCTTTTGTGCTGGCCTGTACCGTCCAGCACCTCAGATCAGACGGGCGGTTTTCAAAAGAGACTAAGGAATGGGCGGATCGCTTCAAAATCCCGGAGAATATCAGCCGTGGGATGGATCTCAATGCCGATTATGTGGTGACGAGCCATCCGGCAGTCCTGGACGGTTTTATCGGCCTTGCCCGGAAAGAAATGGGGGAACAGGAGCAAGAAAAACAGGCCGGACAGATCGGCCCGGAGACAAAAGGGCTTTTGGTAGAGGGGCATTTTGGCACCTGGCACACGGCAGAAGTGAAGGAAATCGCCGGGGAGACTTTCTTCCGGATGGAGCATGACGGGTATGGGGATACGGTGGCAGGGATTATTGTGGATGCAGACGGGAAGCTGGTGGCGGAGGATCTGGAGCATGGATTTGACGATGGTGCTATGGAAGCGATCACAGAATATCTCTATGAGAAAGTGCCAGAGCCGTTTATCAAGCAGTTCTATGTGGTGAATGACGCCTATGGTGACAAAGCAGAGCGGGAATATCAGTATTTTGAAAACCTGGATGAAGCAATCCAGGCATATCACCTGTTACCAAACCACCTGGACAAACGGTTGGGGATGGAAAGCCGGGAGCCTGTTACTTCCAGAATGACGCTGCTCAAATGTGAGAATGGGATTGAAAATGTGGAGGATGTGAAAAAGGCTTCATTGGATGGAAAATGGATAAATGATGAAGTGGCAGATGCGTATAACCATGCGCAGTTTTATCTTGATAATAAAGATACCAATATCGTGTATGAACTTCCATCGATGAAAGGTTACTTTTATATTCAGACATCCGCAGAGGGCTGGTTTGATTATACGTTTTATGATCGGAAATACCGGGAACTGGACGGAGGATCTTATGAGAACACGGATATTTCTATTCAAGAGGCGGTGGAAGCTCTCCTTAATGAAGAAAAGATTATGTTAGCTCAGTGTCATGTGGTTTGTTGGAACGACTTTATGGAGGCAGTAACAGAGGCAGGGCAGCGAGAAATACAAGGGAAAATAGAAATGCCACTAACTTCCGGTATAACAGAAAAAGAAAAAGCGCTGGGTGATATGAGCCGTTCAGCAATAGAGGAAACGGTGTTGTGTTACGCACAGGCACAGCTTGAGGATATGGGACTGGAGGACGAAGTAAAACTAAACGCTGCCCGTGTTTATGGCAGCCGCACAAGAGCGGGATTATACAACAATGGTTCTGATTTGGATGTGGTTCTTTTCTACACAGGAAATATCCGGGAAGATGATTTTTTCTCGGCCCTTCATAAAGCTGGAATGGCGATTGTAGGGATTCCGCTGGATATTACCCCAGTATCTGAGAATCGAACCTATACTATGGAAGAATATATGAAAAATGCGGAGAAATATCTGGATGATAAAGAATTGAAGAAGCTGGCATATGATATTGATCAGTTTCTAAACGAATTTGATCTGTATGAATACCGGGATACAGTTGAGGACAGGGAAGAAAATGTGGAAATGATTTATGCTGATCTTGTTTCCGGAGAAGCAGAGTCCATACGGAAATGGGTGGCAGAGATTGCCGAGGGGGAGAATGACGATCTTCCAGAGGATGTAGAAAATGCAAAGAAATTGTTAACAAGAATTGAGCAGGCACAGGAGACGGGCAGGGCGGAAGTTATGTATGAGCCGGAGGTGGAAGAAGCAAAAATTACGTTCTATGTGGCAGAGTGCATGGAGTTCCCTGTGATGGGAGAGTATCACGATAACCTGACACTGAGGGAAGCCTTTCAGAAATACAAAGAGATCCCGGCGGAGCGGATGAATGGGATCAAAGGGATCGGCTTCCGGCTGGAGGACGGGAGTATGTATGACGGGGATTATGAACTGATGCGGGCCGGGAGCATCTCGAAAGATGCGATTGACCTGGTTCCCCATTATCAGGAAAGCCCCCTGGTGCAGAAAGCCATGGCAGACCTGGAGAAAATGCTGGCAGAGGAGCAACAGAGGAAAGAGCCGGTGCAGACAGAGCCGGCGGCAGAACCGGGCGGACAGGACAGACCGGGGAATATGCTACAGAAACCAGAAGCATCGAAGCCTGCCGGGGTGCGCCAGTCTGTCCTTGCGGCGCTGCGTGAGAGGCAGGCAAAACAGAAAGCCCAGGAACAGCAGGTACAAAAAGAGGGAGAGAAAACTGAAAAGATAGCCCAGGGGCGCAGGAAAGGAGAACCGGAGTTATGAGAGTACGATTTGAGGAAGAGGAATATTTTGTTATGGCTATGTTTGAGAAGGATACCCGTACCGGAACCATGGAGGAAATCCGCCGGGTGCTTCCATTTATCAGCGAAGATGGGGAGATGCTTGCACTTGTCAACAGTACGCTGAAGAAAATGGAGCAGCTCACGGATCAGGAGTTCTCAGGGATGGATCTGGAAACCTATGCGCAGGAACCGGCGGAGGAAGCGTGATGGAGATCAGCCAATTTGCCCTGTACCAACTGAAGAATATCCCGGAAAACCGGATGATCCGCTACCGCTCTTATAAAACGCTGCAGGAGCAGCATATCCCTGTGCGGTATGCGAACTATGAACAGGTTTACCTGGGACGGATGAAGAAAGGGGATACGCCGGACACGATCCGGAAGCGCCTGGGGGAGCATCCGCCCCGCAGATCTGCCTGCCACAGCCTAAGCGTCAGTGATGTGCTGGTCTTAAACAGCGGTGGCGAGATCACAGCCTATTATGTGGAAAAAGAAGGCTTTGTTGTGCTTGCCGGTTTTCACCGCCTGGGTTCCTCCAGTGCCTTGATTTCCTATGATACAACAGATTTTCATATTGAGGGGAAAGAAGGAAGCTGGCTTGCCTATGACAGTATCATCATAGACGGGCGGGAATTTTTCCTCATGGAACACACCGTTTACGGGGCGCAGGCGGCCAATGTGGTGCTGGACAGTGCGGGGAATATGGTGGCAGACAATGTTTTCCACGGCTTTGACGGGACAGTAAAACAGCAGATTTGGGAGTACCTGCACCCGCCAGCAAAAGAGCCGGAACCGGAGAAAACTAAAAAGCCGGTGATGGAAAACTGGCAGAAAGCCTACGAAAACGGGGAATATCTGCGCAGCGCCGAGATTACGGAAGAGCAGAATTACAACATGATTGATGGGCGTATGAATAATCTGCCGAACAAGCCTCGGAAGATTGGAGGACGGATTTCTGTGCTGGATCGGCTCCATCTGAAGCAAGAGGAGATTGCCAGAAAGAGCGGGAAGCCTGTGCCGCAGATGGCGACGGAAGAAGAAATGGAGCGGAGAAGAAAATAGAAAAGGGAAGATGTTTTGCCGGGAGGGCAGGCATCTTCCTCTTTTTTTAATCTCTGAAATACTTTAGCATTTGTACCAATATCGGACTTTCCGCAATTTCGTCTGTATCTCTCTCTCGTTGACCAAACTGGACAAATTGGTAAGCGGAATAAAAGTCATATAATTTTGGATTGCTGGCACATTCTATGTAAACAGCTTTCCCACCGATAATAAACTGAGCTTCCCGGACTTTGCTGCAGGCAATAGATAATAATTCCTGTCCGGGTATCGAGGCAGATAAGGCAGGATTAAAATTTCTGCCGAGCTGTGCAATCAAAGGCATAGACACCAGAAAACGGTCAAGTTCTTTGTCATATTGTGAAAACTTTCCTATACGCTTCTGGAGAGTTTTGCTTAGTACATTTCCGTTGATAGAAACAAATTTATTTGCCAGTGTAAAATAGCCAACGAGATCAGGTGATTCTTCATCAGAAAAAACAAGATAGGTCATTGCAAGCCGCTGTCTGGCAAAGCCAATCGCCTTTGTTTGTATAAAATTTTCCACATCTATATTTTGGGGACACATGAAACGGGAGAGGATAGACTGTAGCTTATCCTCTCCGTATGTGTCGAGCATTTCTAAAAGATTCAGCTCTATATAATCCATTATAATTTATCTCCGAAAAAAGCTTTGATATTTTTTGTACCTTTTAATTCCTTTACGCTGTAATTACGGGAAGCAGGCTTTGTCGCAATAGCTGCGGCTTTTTCCAGTGCTTCCACAAAAGCAGCGGCGGAGTCTTTGTCATGGATTACAATGTTCTTTTTAATACTCTGTGTTGCCATGTGCATCTACTCCTTTCTTATTTTCTTATCCATAGTATAGTCGATTTTTCAAAAAATAGCAATGAACTATTTTTAAAATATGATGAAATGGGGAGAACCATATGCATAAATTGAAGTCTCTATTTCAATAGCTCATCATAACTTGTCTCCAGGCAGTCCCGGATGCCTCGGAGTTGTGTCCCTGTGATATGCTGGATTCCTCTTTCGATTTTTACCAGCGTTTCCCGTGTCATATTCAAGCCCTGGAGCTGGAGCATACGGACAAGTTCAGTCTGTCCAATTCCTTTTTCTTTTCTGATGCGGCGGATATTCCCGCCAATGTCAATACCAGTCTGCTTGATTTTTTGTTCCATGCGATAAAACTCCTTGTGTGGACTAGAATGAGTCCGATTTTCCTTTATCTTATCGGCATGGAATGATACAATGGGACTAGAATGAGTCCACTTTTGAAGATGATAACGGAAATTGTAATACAGAAATGCTTACTTTAATTCACCATGTTTATGTTCGTGCTGTGCGATAGCCTGGCGGATCAGATATAGGATCTCACCATTCATGGAGCGTCCGTCAAACTCTGCAAGGCTTTTCAGCTTCTTGTGCGTTTCTGAGTCAATGCGTAAACCGATATGTTTATCTTTATCCATAATACCTCCTGTCTAGTACATTTAAGTACAAAATAAGTTCGTTAGGATAAGTACATTTTAAGTACAGGTAGTGATATGATGTGATAAATGGACTTGTTTTAAGTACACTAAATTTTGGGAGGGGAAACAGGATGCAGGAGAAAGGGAAAAAGAAATATTACCGGATCAGGGCGGGGCTGTTCTGGCTGATGATCGGTGGGTTTGTACTGTTGCTTTTGGGGGTGTATTTTAAGGATGAACTGTATGAAAAGTGGCTCAGAAGCGGAGGTATGGAGAATGTCAGCTATGAGGGAGTCCAATCCGCACTTGAGGATCAGGGAAGCTGTTATCTTTGCGGGAGCAGCGATTACAGTCTGATAGATTATTACCGGAAATTTGATACGATAGGATTGATTTCGCTTAATGACTGGTATGTGTTGGACTTTCGCTTGAAATGCCATGACGAAAACGGAAACGAAGTGAATGGAGAAGATGGAACTTCGACAAGTTTTGGAAATACCGGAGAAATTATTTATTCCACAGAAAGTAATTTCCGAGGCACAATGGCTTCCATAGAGGTAACACTTCCGGAGGATTATCAGATGAAAACAGAGACAATCCGGGGACATCTCTGTCAGAAATGCTTGAATAAAGTGCTGGAATCTTTGGAGTTCCGCAAATGGAAATACGAAAAGGAAGAGGCAGTTCCGCTCTGCCTGGTGGATTTTAAAACGTTGGAAATCTATTCTCTTCAGGACTGGCACCGGGGCTGTCGGATACAGAATTATTGGGTGGAGATAGAACCGGATGGGAATAAAATCACCGTGGAAGCATATACCATTCCGGATCAGAAGGAATAGGAAGTTGTTGTGGGAAGAAATGGGATTTCGTGTTACAATGAACTCTAGTTGAAAGAATGGCCGGATGGGAGAGTGTGAGCTTGAAAGATAGTGAATTAAGCAGGAAAGCCCATGCTGCGGTTTACCACCAATGCCAGCGGCGGGGCTATGCCGCACCGGTGGATGTGCTGATGGAGATTGGCGTACTGCCAAAACAGAAATATGAAGAATGGCGTTTCGGGAAAATCCCGTATTTGGAGCAGGTATGCACCTGCAATCTCCGGAAGCTTTCTGTAATCATGGGGCAGATCCGGCGATATGCGCAAAAGACAGGATTGAAGCCGTCTTTTTGCTATTATAAGCGGTGGGGCGTAAAGAAAAAGCATGGACACAGGCCGGTGATCCTGCTCCGTTTCAGCAAGAGCGGAAAGCCAGAGATTGAGAAAGCATATGCGACTCACTATGTAGATATCAAGAAAATCGAACAACTGAAAAAGGATACACAGGATAGGCCCACGGAGTAAAGAAAAATCTCAGTGGGCCTTCTGATATAAGGCAGAGATTTAGGAGCGTGTACTTTCTCGTTCCTGCGCTGTCTGCCGGGAGCGGTCTTTCCCCAGAAATGTGTCGATGTTTGTCTGGACAATATGCAGTTCCTTTTCATATTCCCGGAGGTTTCGGTATGCTTCGTACTGGCTGCTTTTCCGTGCAGCCAGCTTTTCTTTTTCTGCTTTCAACAGTTTCATGGAAGGCAGTTTTCCATCTTCTGAATGTTCTTTCAGTATTTTCCGGGCAGTTTCATACAGAGTGATCTCCGTCTGGTGTTCCAGCCGGAACTTCTTCTTATTCTTGCAGGTAAGAAATTCCCGGTACACTGATTTGTTAGCCAGATATTGCCCTGTATAATGAATTTGTTCGTTGACCTCACGAAGTTTCTTTTCCGTAGAACGGAGTGTTTTTCGCATCTCGGTGGTCTGTGCCTGTGCCTCATCAAAAGCGGCTTTCAGATCATCTTCCGTATCGTAACCATGCTCTTGAATATAGGCCACTGTTTTCGCCATCTGCTGTAAATTAGACAACCGGACTTTCCTGGCATAAGAAGAATTTGCCTGCGCTTTTGCACAATTCTGCAGATCAATCACAAGCCGGAGTTCGGATTTGATAAAGACGAAAGCAGGCAGGTCGTTCTGATTCGCAAAGGCAGATGGTTTATCGGATGTATCCGGCTCAGGTGACAGGTTCTGGTGGCATTTGGAATTTTTCTCCCATACAGCCAGCAGATATTCTTTTTCATACCGTGTTCCCAGGTTTCTGCCCGTAATGTATTTCCCACGCTCCGGATGGAGATAGCTGAACCGCCTACGGCTGATCTTGAGTGAAATATGATAGTTGTCTAAAAGCTGCTTTTGAAATTCTTCCAGACTGCGGGCGGAAGCGGCGGCTTCCTCAATGGCGTTTCGGAGGAAATCTTTCTGGGTTTCAAATTTCGTTTTGCGTGGTGTGATGCCGCCGGCAGTCATTTCCCGATTTAATGTATCCAGCTTTTTCTGCCCTCTGCGCTGTGCGTGATATTCTCGGTCAGTGACTTTCCTTTCCGCAGGAGAGAGCAGGTCAACCTGGTGCAGTTGCTCTCTGTGGCACAAATCCATCACATCCTGTTTCAGATAGGAAAGATAATCATTCGTAAGATGATGTTTATAGCCAGCACGGGAATCGCATGGCCGTTCCATGAAATCCTGACGTTCCACATCATGTTTCCGCAGGCTATTGATAACGATATGCACATGAATGTTGCCACTCTGATTGTGTCCGTCTGTATGAGTGCAGACTAAAGCCTGATGGCCGGGAAAATTTTTCCGGGCATACTCCAGACCGAGCTGCTGCGCTCGTTCTCCGGTCAATCCGCTTTCCTCCGTGTCCTTCGGATCAAAACTTAAAATATAGTGATGAGATTTGATCTCATCAAAGGTCTGGTTCTTACGGTATTGTGCATTTAGTTCTTTACATTCCATATCAAAGGTAAAGGAATCACAGTTGATGCCGTCCAGATAATATTCCTCCCTGGGGATTAGTCTGCCATTTTCATCAAGAATCGGTTTCATGGTATCCTCGTTATATTGAAACATCAGATAGCGCTGGGTCTCCCCGTAATCCGCATTTTTACTAGCGATATGCTTCAGGATTGCCATGAAAAAAATCTCCTTTCGTAACAGCACTATCGCTCGGAGGGTGGGATAGAAAGTCTCCTGCCATTCTCAGAACTTCGTACTTCATCTCATAAATGTCAGAAATTCCCTGGTTAATTCTTTTGCGCATTTCCTGTGAATGGATACCGCCACTGTTAAAATGGCGGGCGATCTGATTAAGGTTACTTCCGATTTTGCCAAACTCTGCGATTAGCTTTTTCAATTCCGGTAGCTCTGCCACAATTTCATATTTTACTTTTACTGGTTTTCCTGTAACTTGTTTTCGGATATATTCTGCAAGAGGAAGCCGTGCGGCTTCTGCATAGAATAGGAGACGTTCATACTCTGCGTCTGTGAAGCGGAGCATCACTGGATGGGTGCGCCTCAGTTCCTTTTCTTTTTTCGGTCTAGCCATAAAATCCCTTTCTACTAAAATTTGTATTCATACTATAAGCCGATTTAAAGAACATAAAGAGAACAAAATGAATATTTTTAAGATGTTGTTTTTTCGTGATGGGAACCGATCACGCTGCGACTGTCTTTCACAGGAGCCATGATAACACATTAAATAAATGTGCTGAAGCCGAGGGTATGGGGAGCGGAATCCCCATCAAGTTTGCCGGGTAAGCAAAAGCCACGAAGTGGGTTTTGAGTTACGCAGGCGAAACTTGCTCTATTGCAATTCTCATAACTTTTGCTATCACAATTATCGTAGGATATTAGACATGCTTATTTTGAAATTTTTATTGACATTGGTAGACTATCGTGATAGTATATGACTAGCAAGAGTAGACTACTACAATAGTCTGGAGGTAAGAAATGATTAAATTATACGATTCTGAAATTAAAGTGATGAATCTTTTGTGGGAAAAGGGAAGTATGAAGGCAGCAGATATTGCAAAAGAGATGGAAAGACGCATTGACTGGAACAAAAACACAACTTATACGGTTATAAAAAAATGCGTTAGCAAAGGAGCCATAGAGAGAAGAGAACCGGGATTTGTATGTGTACCGGTGGTGGAAAAAATAGATATACAAAGATCCCAGACAAAAGAGTTTCTTCAAAAAGTATTCGATGGTTCAAGCCTTAATTTTTTGTCATTCTTTTTGTCTCAGCATAAATTGAATAAGAAAGAGTTAGATGAATTGGAACAGCTTATAGAGGAGTATAAAGAGGAAGAACAGTGAATTTACTGTGGTTAAATATCTCAATAGGGTTGTTAGTTACTCTAGTTCTTATTATAAGAAACTATAGTAGAAAAATATCCGCATACTTTTTTAGTCTTTTGTGGGAAGCAATTTTAATTAAATTGTTATTATCGTTCCTGATTCCAGTTTGTAAAAATATTATAAACAAATGTTTTGTAGAAGCTGTTGATACGGCTAGTGAAAACTTAAATTGGGGTATATTTGAGAATCTTAATCTTAAATACATATATGTATGGATGGGAATAGGATTTGTTTTGATATTACTATTTTTTTTGAATTACTGGTTACTGTTAAAACAAATTCGCAAATTTAGAAAGGATTCTAGCAGATACGAAGAATTTGAAAACAAACTAAGTAATACATACAAAGCTAACATTAAAATTTGTGATTGGATCCAATCTCCGTTAACATTTGGTTTTTTTAGAACTACTATTCTCATGCCAATTTCGACTTTGACGATGACAGAAAAGGAGCAACACTATCTTATATCCCATGAGAAGATTCATGTAAAATATAGAGATTCTGCATGGAAAATGCTGGCTGTTTTGATTGCAGCAATATATTGGTTTAACCCATTTCTTTGGTTGCTGGTAAAATATTTTAATCAGGATTTGGAACTTAGATGTGATCATAAAGTAATCACGGAACTTGGTGACAATAAATGGTATGCAGAGTTGCTATTAAAATTTGCTAAGAAAATGCATACTTCAGTTTACCTGCTAAATGGATTTGGAGAATCTATAATAAAGAAAAGAATTGTTGCTGTATTGAATTTTGAAAAAGAAAAAAATAAGCATTTCTTTTCAAGTATGTTTTTATTCTTTTTTGCATTGATGTTATTGATGATTCGAATGGATTCTTTAATGAGTATTCGGGATAGCATTAAAAAGCCGCAAGCAGTAGAGATTAATAACATTCCAAAAGAAGAAAATCCTCTTTGGAATTATAGAGATCTGGGCATTGAATATGATAATGAAAAATGGTTTTATCAAGGTAGAGAAGTAGGTGGTTTAGTAGATATTGGTTATTGCATCTATGTGGACGAGAATTCACATAATGGGATTTGGCTTTATGTTGTGAGAGATGGAAATAATGAGACTAAATCTTTAGAAGAGATTTCTGAGAAAGATGCCTGGAAGAGAATAGAAGAATAATATTATAGGGGGTAATCCGAATGATTTTTAGAAAAAGAAATCGTCCATTTCAGAAGGTGGACAAAAACTCAACGGTACTTGTTTTATCGGGGAATGAGAAAGAAATTATTACATTAAATGATACTGCGTTTTCTATCTGGAATGTTTGCGATGGAAAGAGTAAGGAGGAAATAGTTAGTCATATAGTTGAACTTTATAATCTTAATAAAGATGAGTTCTTTGAAACGGTAAAAGCTGATTGCGATGAGATGATAAACTATTTGCTTGAAAATGGTTTGATTAAATCGGAAGAGTAGGAGATAAAAGATATGATTAATGAGAATTTGGCCGGAAACTATAAACTGCAAGGAGCATATATAGAGTTGACATCTAAGTGCAATTTAAGATGCTTACATTGCTACAATGAATCTGGAGTGTTAAAAGATTTATTTAGTATGAAAGAATATAAAAATGTTCTGGATAGTTTACCTGAAGGCAAAGAGACTGCAGTTACTCTATCAGGAGGCGAACCTTTACTACATCCACAAATTTGGGAGTTTATCAGTGAATTGGATAAAAAAGCTTTTGGAAAAAAGTTAATGATAACCAATGCAACTTTAATTACACCTGAAATTGCAAATAGAATAAAAGAACATGATATTTCAATACAGGTTAGTTTAAATGGATCATGTGCTGAGACACATGATAAGCTGTGTGGAAAAGGTAATTTTGAAAGAACCATGAAAGGAATGGAGTGCCTAATTAATGCAGGATTAGAAAAGAGAATTTTGATTAGATGTATGGTTTCTGCCTTTAATGTTAATGATGTTAAAACTATGATAGAAATGTTAATAGATAAGGGTATTGAACATATAGATCTGGCAACTTTAACTTTGCTCGGAAGAGGTAAGAAAAATTTGGATAAAATGTATTTGTTGCCGAAGGAGAAAAAAGAATTTATTAGAAAAATCTCTTCAGATCCAGATATTCAGCAGTATAAAGACTCAGGAATTAATTTATCTTTTCCAGATGAATTTACAGGAATTTGTCCGCTTATTATGGATAACATTGATGGTGATAAAATACCCCTTACGCCAAGAATAGACTGTAGCGGAAATGTTTATATGTGTCAACTGTTTTCGGGAGAAAACTATTCTATTGGAAACGTTTATGATGCTAGTTTAGCAGAGATTTGTAAGGGAGGAAAATTGTCCCATTTAGTATGGTTTTTAAGATATGGCATGAAATATATGCATGACTGCGAAAAATGTGTATGGCAGTCTTCATGTGGCAAAGGATGTTTAGCATTAGCACTAGGGAATGGTTCCATTCAAGAAACAGACGGAGAATGTGAACTTCGAAAGGAACAATTACTTGAAGACTTTTTAAATCAGCAATAAGGTAACCGGCTATTAAAAAATCTATTTAATAAATAATATTAAAATAGGAGGTGCTTAGTATGAATTATACAAAGCCAGTAGTAAAGAAATCTACAGTAGCAACCATTGAGCCGAGAGCTTGTACGACTAACTTCACATGTTCTTCAGGGTTTACATGTTCTGGATACAACTGTAAGAAGAACTTCAAGTGTACTTCTTGGTAAAATACGATAATTTTTAGGTTGATTGTCGTATTAAACTAATTACTGCATTAGTCTTTAGTTACAACATAAAAACATAAAAGGTTACCTTATTATAGATTTTTTAATAGCCAATTTCAAATGGAACTTTTCTTTGAAAGGTTCCATTTCTATATTATGATGGTATTTATTAACTACTATTTTAACTTAATTTATAGAAAAAGTATATAGGATTAATGATATTTGTTTTAATTTTCTGTATACAATGGGCATTATACGACCTATTTCTGGGTATCGGAATGAAAGAATACTATACTGTTATTAAAGCTGCAATTAAAATTTTGTAGTTTCTAGTTTTGAAAAAATCTTTATAGTAGGAAATGATAATTAGGTCGATTGACGGTATCTGGTAGAGAGACGTTTTCAGTATTGCAAAATGATTAAGAGGATAAATCGGTGAAAAGAAATTATAAGTGGTTATTAAAAAGAATAATTAAAGGCAATATTGCTGTGCTTATAGGTATGATATTTGTCTATTTTGCTATAGGTATTTTGAGATCATGTAGTGTATTAGTGGTGCAAAAAATTATTGCATTAGTTAATACGCCCAATAATACAATGTTAATTTTACTTGTAGCTGCGTTTGTTGCTATAGAAATTTTTAAAAGTTTAGAATCATCAATTAGTGAAATTAGCGAACTTTATTTGCAAAAGAGAATATTTAATAATTTCTACAAGGATCTTTGCGAAAAAATACATAATGTCTCAGTTTTACATTTCGATTCAGCAAAATTTCTGATTTCATTGGAAAGAGCTAGAAAAGCGATAGATTTCAAAATTATTGATTTTATTAAACAGTTTTTTTCGCTTGTAGCTGTTTTTTCTACAATATTCAGTTTATGCATGGTAATAGCTGATATTGATATAAAATTTTTGATATATTTTATTATAATGAGTATTATTCAGAATGTAATACTATTTTTAAATTCAAAAGATACTGTAGAATTATTTAAAAATCAAGATAAAAATTGGCATAAGGAAAATTATTATAAAGATTTGTTGCAAAATAGAGTATATTCAAAAGAAATTAGAGACTATAACTGTTATCAATGGATCGCAGATAAAAGGATAAATAACTATAATACTATTATGGATGAACATATACTATTTAGTAAGAAGTGGTCAGTAATAAATATTATGGCTGGTATATTATTGTTCTTGCTAGAAGGTGGAATGTTTGTCCTTGTTTTTTATCAGCTATATAATGACATTTTAACTGCAGATGTAGCGGTATTATTAATACAAACGCAAATGTTGTTTTGCGGTACAATTTTTTCTTGTATTGAGTATTTTACAAACATAAAAGAAGATATATCGTATATGGATTCCTTATTAGAAGTAATGGGCAAAAGCGATAGTTGTGTCAAGAGAAAAAAATCTATAAATGATGATATAGAATTAAACCATATTTATTTTGAGTATCATAGAGATAAGATGATATTGGAAGACATTAATCTTAATATACAAAAAGGAGACAAATTAGCTTTAATAGGAGAAAATGGTTCAGGAAAAAGTACATTGGCTAAAATATTAATAGGTTTGATAGAACCGTCTGAAGGTGAAATTTTGCAAGCTAATTGGGAAAGTGCTGCGATTTTTCAAGATTTTAGTCGATTCTTTTTAAAAGTAAAAGAAGAAATTTGGATCGGAAATTTGGATGAAGATATAAACCAATTTAGGCAATTCTATACTATTGATAAAAAATTTGACTTCATACAAGAATTACCTAAAGGAGAGGAAACTTTTCTTGGCCCAGAGATCTATGAAGATGGAGTAGAACTGTCCGGAGGACAGTGGCAAAAATTAGCATTGTTACGTGCAATTATAAGTAAAGCAGAGCTTATTATATTTGATGAGCCTACAGCAGCATTAGATCCTATAGCAGAAAAAGAATGTTTCCAAGAAATTGAAGATTTATTAAAAGAGAAAACAGTCATAATAATTACGCATAGAATCGGATTGACTAAATATTCAAATAAGATAGTTTTTCTGCAGAATGGAAGAATTATAGAACAAGGAACGTATGAACAATTAATGAGTAATACCAATGGTATTTTCAGAAACTATTATCAAGAACAAAGCAAATGGTACAAGTGAGGCAAGGGTTATGAAATCGTATATAAAAATGCTAAAAGATATTATTGATAAAAAAAGTTTGAAATTATTAATTATAATAATATTTTTTTTGGTATTTGCGGGTGTGGTTGATCCTATAATAACATGGATATATAAATTAATAATTGATTGTATAGGAGATTTTGCTAATATACGGTGGAATATAATCATATGGATAGTGATTGCATATGAGGTGTTCCAATGTATATTGCAGATTATAAATTATATTAAAGACCATTTGCTTTTGAAAATCAGCTATAAACTTAATAGAAATATATTGGTGACAATTCACAATAAAGTAAAAAATATCGCCATAGAAAAGCTGGAAAAACAAGATACATATGATTTATTAGAAAGAATAAATACTAATGTTACTGACGATGCTATAAGTGCTTTAATGACAGTATTCCAAGTATTCACTAGTGTGATTGCTATTTTGTTATACTGCTTTATGCTTTCTGATCTTCAGATTTATTTTCCGGTAATAATATTAATTGGTACTTTACCTAGCATTGTTACTAAAAAACAGAAAAGTAAGGAAAGGTTTTATCTTGCCAAGATATTATTTGCAAATGAAAGAAGAAAAAACTATTTTCTTAATGTGATATTTCAAAGAGAGTGTGTAAAAGATGTTAAACTGTTAAGACTGGAAAATTATTTCTTATCAAAAGCTGCTTCTAATAATGATAAAATTTTAGCTGAAAATACACGAGTATCATATAAATATTTATTATATGAAACATTGGCTAATGTTGTCAGATTCGGTGTGTTTGGAGTATGCGTATATATAACTTGTGGGTTGGTTATACAGCACGAAAAAGGGTTAGGCAGTATTATGTTGGCAGTTAATACTTTTCAGTTGTTTACTCAGGAAGTAGAAAATTTAACAAATCTTTTGAAAGAAATTTATAATATGAATTGGCTTATGGAGGAGTGGGAAGAGTTTAAAACTCTAAAAGAAAAAGTATGGGGTAATAAAAAAATTACGGATTATAATATAGAGTTCAAAAATGTAATATATAAGTATCCAAATGCACAAATAAATTCTTTGGATGGTGTTTCTGTAAAAATTAGAGAAGGGGAAAAAGTATTAATTGTTGGGGAAAATGGAAGTGGAAAATCAACCTTCGTAAATTTGTTAATGGGAATGTATTCAGTAGAGAAGGGAGAAATAAAGATAGGCGGAGTTCATATAGATGACATATCAAAAGCAAGTATGAATAAGATCATATGCGTTTTTCAAAACTTTATTAAATATAGTGGCTCTGTTAAAGAAAATATAACACTAGGTGATAGTGACATAGAAATTAACGAATCAATTGTTCAGGCGTTGGGTCTACAAACTCTGGTAAAAGATAATATTGAATTGGGGCAGCTAGAAGAACTAGGAAGTGAATTATCTGGAGGACAATGGCAGAAATTGGCGATATGTAGAGCCGCAGTACGTAATTCTAGTATTTTGATTATGGATGAACCTACAGCAAGCTTAGATCCCAAGAGTGAAAATAAGCTGTATGAAGAATTGGCTAAAATATGTTCGGATAAAACGTTGTTACTTATTTCTCATAGATTAAGTGCGTGTAAAGTGTGTGATAGAATATTGACTTTTTCCCAGGGAAAAGTAATAGAAAATGGAACATTTGAAGAGTTGATGAAGCTAAAAGGAAAATTTTATGACTTGTATTCTGCACAAAGAGAATACTATGAGTAGAATAGTAACAATTAAATATTTTTTAAATATGAAAAAGTACTATTGTATATATTGAATAGGTATGTTAGTATGTGTACATAGACTATTGCAGTAGTCTAAACCTAAACACAAAACTTATGATAAATAGCAGATAGCATTTTTAGAAAGGAGACAATTATTATGTTGAAATTGAGAAAAATAGGTATGATTTGTTTTTTAGGTTTATGCATTGTAATGACTGGTGGGTGTAATGGTAAGAATGAAAAAGAAGGGACGGATGCAACACGATCACAAGCAGAAGAGATGACAACTACAGATACCGAAGATGAAAGCCAGCTTGATTTTGCAAATAATTATAAGCAATATGAAAAGTTTGGCATGAAATACAACGAAAATGATAATAGATTTTATTATGATGGAAAATTAGTTCGGAAATTTAAAGATAAAAAAGATGCGGAGGGGAATATCAATGGATTTTCTTTTGCTGATGGAGAGGTGGATATTACGGCTCAAAGAGATGAATCAGGTCAGCTAATAGGATTAGAAAAATCAAGTGAAGAAGATTTTCAAAAAAATACAGAGGATCTAAAATCTACACAAAATTTAGGTGATACACAATCTTTTGAAGAAGGAAATGAGGATTTACCTGATGAAACATTAAAGGACTACCAAGAATATGGTGTTTCCTATAACAAAGAGAAAAAACTTTGGCAATATGATGGAAAGGATATATATATTTTTTATGATCCAGATGGGTATAAAATGATTCAGGGAAATGTAAAAAGTACTGATGGTGTTTCCCTAAAAGTAATAAGGAATTCCCAAGGAAAGATAGATAACGTTAAGACAATGAAAAATGATGAAATTAATTTGTATGCAAAGGAGCTACTTGATTAGTAGAAAGATAAAGGGGACTTTGAATATATTTTAAACGGTTAGTTTCGAGGAAAAGTACAATAAAACCGGTTCTCTTGATCGACTCAAGAGAACTGGTTTTAAATCAACCCATTTTATAAAAAACTGTTACAAACACATACTTTAGGTATTCAACTTAATTGGTTGAAAAGCGTTATTTTCAGGGGGTGTCCTGGACTTCTAAAAGTTGTTCGACTAGAAACATTAATGAGTTTAAAATTACTTTTTGATTTTTCTCATTGCAACATTGTAACTTGCCAAGAAATATTTCTAAAATTTCGCTATCAACTATAGAATTAGATGGAAATAAAGCATTTCCGGAAATACCTAAACGATCAATTAAAAAACAAAGGGTTTCATAAGTGGGATTTTTTCGCCCTTTTTCTATGTCTTGAATAGTTTTAACTGCAAGTCCACATTGGTCAGCAAGCTCTTGTTGAGTTAAATGACATTCTTTTCTTGCAGTGCGTATACGTTTCCCTAAAAAAATAAATTTATCTTCAGGCATAGTTATCCACCTCAGATTTATTCTACAGTGCTGATTTTGCTTTTTGTATAACCTTGAAGTGCCGAAAAAATAAGTATTAGTATACCGAAAAACGAAGAGAATATACTGATTTGAGTTGCTGCAGGAAGACTTATTTTGTCTTTTACTTGCTGCTAAAGACGTCGATAATGTTATTTTATGGTTATAACGAAATAGAAAATAGTTTTAAAAAATCCTACTAAGATCTTGGGATTCTTGTTATAACAAATCGGTATTGAAATACTTAAAGAACAAATACTATGATATAGTTTCGGGTTTTTTAAAATATAATGCCAGGAAGTTACAGGAACTTCCTGGTATTTTTCTTTTTCTAAATTTGTGCCTTATCTTTTGCAAATGTAACCGGGGGCCGCCAAGCACCAAGAATTTCTATTGAAAGATCTTGGGGAGGTTGGAAATAATTTTAAACAATTTTTCCGCTTTTTCGATTTTTTATCGGTTTTTCTCCTGTCCTCGCTGTGAAAGGGAGGATCAGGCATCTTTTACTACGGCTTTAAGCAGAAGGGAGGTGATCCCTTTTGAAATTGAACCGTCAGGAAAAAGAAATCGTGCGGAGAAAATTTTGCTCCTATTGCATTAAAGTTCTGCATGGTGAGGCACTGAATTATCTTGATGAGCTGGATAGGCAGAGAGAGCGGGAAGTGATTTTTTCTGAACTTCTCCAGAAAGACCTGGATGCTCTGTATAGCTGTGACGATTATGATATGGCAGATTATTTTACCGTAATGGGCAGGCAGGTTCCTGTTCGTGATGAATGGATCAGCATGGCGTTAAAAAAACTTCCTGTAAAAAAGCGGGAAATTATTCTGATGCTTTATTTCCTCAATATGACAGAGAAAGAAATTGCTGACTGCCTGAAATTGGTGCAGAGTACTATACACTATCATAAAGATGATTCTTTAAGGATTTTGAGAAAATTGATGGAGTGAATTTACATATGGAATCAAAGAAACGCAGAGAAATGCCAGAGTTTGAAACTATTCAGGCAGCTATTAAAGGTGACGCCGAAGCAATCAATCATATACTTTCCTATTTTCAGCCATTTATCAACAGCGAGTGCAAAAGAAAATATGAGGATGAATTTGGAAGAATCCATTATGTGCCCGATGAATATATGAAAAGGCGACTGGAGACAAAGCTGATTACAAAAATTCTGAATTTTGAGATCCGGCTTTAAGTTAGAGGCCAGGAATATTCCCTTTCTATTTCTGGTGTGGAAAGAACTGTACCTTGATAATTGAATATTTTATCCTGTAGGACGTAAGGAAACAGAGGAGCCGGATGGCAGATACGCCAGGATGATTCAACATCAATTTCACTTTGCGACATTGTGGCGTAAAATTCATGATTATACACAGATACGGAATTTGAAGATGAATAGGAGCGAAGAAATATCATGCTGCGGGCAGAGTGTGGGAACTTTGTGGCGAGGATACTGTTTCTGATAATGATACTTCCGGAGAGGCTGCTCCGGTCTGAAAAGATGGTGAGATACCAATGAGGCTGTTCCCCGACAGCCGCCTGCAGGATTTTTAGAAAGGTAATGGTAGTGGAGCTATATATGCTTACAAATACTTAAGGGAGAATGAAGTAATGCAGAGGACACCTAAAAAATTAGAAAAAAAGAGATTGGTAAGATATAAAGAAGGTGCAGAGATGTACAGCATGGGAATGAATAAGTTTCAGGTATTAGCGAAGGATGCTGGAGCTATTTTGAAAATAGACAGAATGGTATTAGTGGATTTGGATACATTTGATCAGTATCTTGAAACATTTCGTGTGAGGGAATAGAGGAAAGATTTTTCGTATAACAGAAAATAAGTGTTGACTTTTCGTTAAACAAAAAGTATAATAATTATGAAATGGATGGAGGTGTATGATGTGGCTAGAACAGGAAGGCCAAAGTCAGACAATCCGAAAAACAGTTTAATCGGTTTGAAGCTGACAGAGGACGAAGCCACAAAACTGAGAGAGTATGCGTCCAAACATGGCATGACCATAACAGAAGTGCTGCAAAGAGGAATTGACCTGCAATATCAAATGGAAAAATCCTCAGAGTAGCCAATGCGAAAACTCTTTCCTTGTGAAAGGAGCTAAAATGGCGCAATCAAGGAAAGATAACAAAGGGAGGGTATTAAGAAAAGGCGAAACACAGCGTAAATATGACGGGAAATATGTATATACTTACACTAATCCGGAGGGACGGAGAAGGAGTATTTATTCCAAAGACATTAAGACGCTGCGGGAGCGGGAAGAACAACTGATTAAAGACCAGTTAGACGGACTGGATACATATGTTGCCGGAAGTGCGACAATCAATTTTGTCTTTGACAGATATATCTCTACGAAATCAGAGCTTAGAGATACAACGATAACTAATTATAAATATATGTATAATCGTTTTGTCAGGGATGGCTTTGGAAAGAAGAAAATTGCCGGTATTAAATTTTCAGATGTTCTGCAGTTCTATCAGCATTTAATAAAGGACAAGGAAATGCAGATTAACACGCTGGAGACAATTCATACGGTACTTCATCCGACCTTTCAGTTAGCACTGCGGGATAATATTATCCGGACAAATCCTAGCGATGGCGTTATGGCGCAGATAAAAAAAATGCCTGGAAAAAATCACGGTGTTCGCCACGCTTTGACGTTGGAGCAACAACGGGCCTTTATTAGATATATAGAAGACAATCCGAAGTTTGACCGTTGGCTAAGTATTTTCAAGTTTTTGCTTGGAACAGGATGCCGGATCGGGGAAGCTATCGGTATCAGATGGGAAGATGTAGATTTTGAAAAACGGCTGATTAACATCAATCACAGTTTAGTTTACTACAGCCGAGAGTACAAAGAACATCCCATATGTACGTTTTCTATATCCCTGCCAAAAACAGAAGCAGGAATACGCATTATTCCAATGATGGATACTGTTTATGAAGCACTGCGGAAAGAGTGGGATGAACAGCAGAAAAACGGATTTAATGAAACAGAAATTGACGGTATGAAAGGCTTTATTTTTATGAACCGTTTTGGAAACGTACATAATCCGCAGGCTATCAATCGGGCAATTAAGCGTATTTATGAAGCGTATAACGCAGAAGAAGTGGTAAAGGCAGCGAGAGAACATCGAGAGCCACTTTTGATACCACATTTCTCATGCCATCATTTGAGACATACCTTTTGCTCAAGGTTTTGTGAGAATGAAACAAATTTAAAGGTGATTCAGTCTATCATGGGCCATGCGAATATAGAGACTACACTGGACATATATGCAGAAGTCACCGAAACAAAGAAACACGAAGCAATCGAAAAGTTAGCACATAAGATAGATGTATTTTAGGAGAGAGTCCGATTTGGATTTGAAAGTGAGTACGACAAATTATGTGCTGTACGACAAGAGTACGACAATTTCGAGAGTCTTAATCAGTTTTAAGGGTTCATAGGATAACTGATAATAGACTGTAAAGTGTTTTAATAAGGGATAATAAATTCTAACGGATGTGTGAGGTTAGAAATCCC
>CASEXH010000034.1 GCA_949291945.1 uncultured Bacillota bacterium
CCTATATTGGGGAATGGTCTGTTAAGGTTACCCTTTTTCGCTCTACTGTAATAAATTTAATTTTTTCATATCACCTCTTGACATTTCTTAGCTGGACTTACCGGTATGACTGCCGGGCTTGCTGGCCTTAGTTCTATGTTCATTCTCAGGCAGGGAATCTGTGTGGTGTGGAATTCCTTTCTGAATTCTCTTGTATGTATGCCTCTGATTCTTCTTTTGGGACAGATACGGGGGGCCTACCTGGGCGGCTCGATCCTGACTTTCTTTCTGGGATACAGTATGATGTTTTTTAAAAGCGGAATTCTTTTAAGTGCCTATCCTTTCTCTGCAGTTCTGGTCCTTTCCGGTTTTGATATGGTAGAATTCAATGGCGCAAAATCTGAGCCGGATCCTCTTCTATCCCTGGCAGGGATTGCTGCAATTACAGCATTGACAGGGGTTCTCCTTTCCATTTCCGGAACCGGAAAATCTGAAAAGGCAGGGAAAAACAGTAAAATTTCAAAAAGAAAATCCGGGGCAAAGAGATAATCTCTGTCCCGGATAAAATATCTTTTAATTACTATCTATTAATATTAAATATATCCTCCGCCGGAAGAGATACTTCCGCCGGAACTTCCCCCTGTTCCAATAGAGAAAAGTGTGCTGATAATATTCCACATAGCGGCAAAAATTCCGTTATTGGCAGTACTCAAAGGTCTTGACAAAACCCCGGTTGCCAAAAGGATAAGCAGGATCAGTGTGCAGTAAGGGCGGATCCTCTGGTAAAAATAGAAAACTCCAGGATACATCTGCTCCACGACATTGGACCCGTCCAGGGGAGGGATAGGGATCAGATTAAAAACTCCCAGGCCAATGTTGATTACTGCAGAATAATAGCAGAGCATAACTCCTATAGACACGGTACTGTTCCCTGAGTTTCCGAAACGCATAAGAGCGCCGCAGATCAGCAGAGAGAGAAAAGCGGTGAGAAAGTTGGCAACAGGTCCTGCAAGAGAAACCCAGATGATCCCCTGCCGCTTATTCCGGTAATAGGCGGTATTGATCCTTACAGGTTTTGCCCAGCCCATATGAAAGAATAAAAGACACAAAGTTCCGATAAGATCCAGATGTCTAAGGGGATTGAGACTTAACCGACCTTCATACTTGGGAGTTGGATCTCCCAGCTTGTAAGACACCCAGCCATGAGCAAACTCGTGAACCGTTATGGCAATGAGCATAACCGGCACCGTGTAGATCAGCAGACGGAGCTGCTGGATATAATAATTTAGATACATAAAAAAAGTCCTTTCTAACCATATATGTCTGAGACAGAGTATACGGTTCTATTTCACATTTCTTATTTTGTAACCGTACATTAATGGCCGTTGTACGGCTATATTTCGTATTTTCTTTTTGTAACCGTACTCTGAATGGTCGTTGTACGGTTATATTTCGCATTTTCTCTATATAACCGTACATTGTATGACTGCTATACGGTTGTATTTTGCGTTTCCTTTTTTATAACCGTATATTTATGTGCAACCATACGGCTATATTTTACATTTTCTCATTTTCAACCGTACTTTGCACTTAAATAATACAGTTGAATTCTATATTCCTCCCTTTTTAACCGTACCGCCCAAATTCGGGCTTACAGTTTAGTCTCACATTTCCTACGCCTAATGCTTTAATTCTCATATTTTTTAATTAAGATTTTATTTAAGTGCCAGACAGGCTTTATGTTTTCACAATTTTATCTCATATAGTCGGGATTGTCAATTTCACCTGCTTCACAAATCTTTCTTTTATGGCTTTTATGGAAAGTATACTTGACATTTTTTCTAAGATACAATATGATAGAGTCAAGAAAGGAAAGTTAACTTTCCATAAAGGAGAGAATCTTGTGAAAAACCGGCTCGAAGAATTACGAAAACAAAGAGGAATCAAGCAAGAAGAGTTAGCTTCTGCTCTTGAAGTATCTCGTCAAACTATAGGGTCTTTAGAAAATGGACGATATAACCCTTCCATTTTGCTGGCCTTTAAGATTGCCAGATATTTTCATATGAGTATAGAAGACATCTTTATTTATGAGGAGGAAGAGTCATGAAAGAAAAGTTCTGGTATTTCGGTTATGTTGTTGCATTACTGCTTATTCTGCTGATCGCATTTACGGATTTTCCACCTGGAGCAGATATGGCTTTGGCAATCCTTTTTACATGTGTATTTTCGATTACCCATACGCAGCTTCTCCACCGCAGAATGCTCCATACGGATTCTTCCTACCGGATCAATGTGTTAGATGAGCGTAATATTGCCATAAAGGAAAAAGCCGGAAATATCACCAATATGATCACCTTAATGCTTCTGGGCATTGCTATGTTGATATTTATTACTTTAAATTATATGGTTTCTGCCATAATTGTAGGAGTAATTATCCTGATACAGCCATTGGTCCTAATCATTGCAAGCAGTATTATTGAAAAGAAAATCTGAAAATAATAACAAAGCCCTCTGCGGACCCAGGTATCATAACCTGCACACAGAGGGCTGTTTTTACAGTTGACAGCTGACTTACTGGATAAAGTTGGTAGGTGTGAAGGGTTCTTTTTCAGGAAGACCATATTTTTCTTTTCCAAGAGCAATGCTCTTAATTAGAAAAGCCATATTTCTTCCCAATGTCCGCATAATCTGACATCCTTCAATATCCTTCTTTACCTCTTCCGGAGTATTGCCATGGACCTGGTTCCAGTACTGGCTGGAGGCAATGGGCATATTGGAAATTGTAAAATATTTATTCAGCTCGTCGAAGGTTGCGGTACATCCCCCTCTTCTGGCAGATACTACAGATGCGCCTACCTTCATGCTCTTATCAAAGTCTGCACTGTAGAAAAGGCGGTCCAGAAATGAAATCAGAGTACCGTTGGCAGAGGCATAATAAACGGGAGAGCCAATGACGATCCCATCGCTTTCCTTAAATTTTGGAGCAGTCTCATTTACCAGGTCATCAAAGACACATTTTCCGGTGGTATGACATTTTCTGCAGCCGATGCAGCCACGTATATCCTTATGACCCACATGAATCAGTTCTGTTTCAATACCCTCTGCTTCGAGAGTAGAGGCCACTTCCGTTAAAGCAGTATAAGTACAGCCCTTTGCATTGGGGCTTCCGTTAATCAGCAATACTTTCATCATTCATTCCTCCTCGATAATTTGAATTTCTAATTTATTATACAATGCCTGTCAAGAAAATTACAAATTATATAAAAGGATCTTAACTGTAAAACACTCTTTTTCCTCCTGGATTTCAAGTACGCCATGATAATTTTTCACTGCAGTGCGGACATTTTTCAAGCCGAATCCACTGTTTTTTTCATGGCCTTCTGATATTTCCGGCAATAAAGGGAAAGGATTTGTTACCCGTATAAAAAGAGAACGGGGAATGTAATGGATATCCAGGCAGATCCATCTTTTTTCTTCTGGATTTTCCCTGCATGCTTTTATGGCGTTGTCCAGAAGATTTCCAAATATAATGATACTGTCTTCTGTTGCCAGACCCATTTCTTTTGGAACAGAAATTTTGCTGTGGACGGTTATCTTCTGCTCTTTTGCCTGGCCGATTTTCAGAGATAAAATGGCGTCCATTCCCATATTTCCTGTAGACAGGATCTGAGATGCTTCTCCGATATCCTGTGTCAGCTGTCCCAGATATTCCTGCAGCTCTTCAGTTTCCCTGGACGCAGGAGTGATCCTTGCAGCTATCCAGCTAAGAGACTGGAGATGATTTTTCATATCATGGCGTATGCCTTTCAGCCGCTGCTGAGAAAGAGACAGATCTTCATAATACTGTTCTGAAAGCTTTATCTGCTGCTGAAGAAGAAGGATGTCTGTATTCCGCTGGAGCAGGTTGCAAAACTGGCTGTAAATAAAAGCCGTTGTCACATTAATGAAAATAAAGGCGGTGATCAGAGGAAACTCCAGGTAAAATAAAGTGTCTGGGTAGGAATTGATCCTGAGCAGAAAGAAAACCAGAACCAGGAAACTGATACCTGGAATCGCCATGATAACTGCAAAATGCTTCGGTGGCAGCAGAACACTTTCTTCCATCCTGATCTTTCCAAGAATCAGGATCAGACTCCAGAAGCACACATGCATGCTTCCTGACAGAAGGAAAAAATTCAGACCGAGATAGCTGAAATCCAGCTTTGCGCTGCGTATAACAGCGAGAAGAAAGACTGTCAGATAAAGAGCTGTCACAAACTCAATAGAAGAAAGAAGAATCATTTTCTGCCAGTCTTTCTGATAAAATCTGAGAAAGAACAGGGAAAAAAGCACGCTGAAGAAAGGGTACGTTCCGGCAAAAGGGCTGACCCATAATATAACCCCTGAAATAGCGGCCACAGATAAAAGCAAAAGAACCCTGATTTTGAGTGTCAGAGAGTTCTTTCTCACTGAAAGAAGTAATATGGTCCATATTGATGATAAAAGAATTATGGACCCGGAGAAAATAATCCGGATTCAACTGCCCTGTAAGGGTATGGATCTTACCATAACAGATTTCTGTCTGATCAAGAGATACGATCTTGATCTTTCTGTTCAAAGCTTCAAAGTATAAAATATCTCTGGCCGGTATCTGGTAATGGCGGTTTCCTTTTTTGTAGAAAAAATAGCTTCTTCTTTCCTCCAGATACCGGATTGCCTCTCCCATGCTGTCAAGCAGCATATCATAAGAGACCGGTTTTTCCAGAAAACGAAAGGGAAGGGCCTCAAAGGTTTTGTAGACATATTCTCTGTGAGCGGTTATGAATATCAGCACCATATCCAGGTCGATTTTGCGAAGTTTTATGGCGGTTTCAATCCCGTTTACAGAGGGCAGTTCAATATCCAGCAAAATAATATTATATTTTTTATCTTCCAGATGATGACGGAGCAGCTCTTCACCGGACAGAAATACTTCCGTTTCCAGATCATGAAAGGGCATATGGCTGATATACTCTTCTATTTTCTGAGCCTCCAGCAGATCATCATCACAGATTCCTATTCTGAGCATAGTGTCACCTCACAAAGCTATTATAACATTTCTGAGCATGACAGCAGGATTTATTTACATCAAAAAACAGCCCGATTACAACAAAGGAGAAAGTCCTTCGCCAAAACCCAATTAAAATCAGGAATATAGAATAATTTCTGTAGAAAATAATCTTAAAGGAGGAATGAATCTATATGAAAAAGAAAGCAGCTTTTTTCATGATTTTGACCACACTTACCTGTTTGGGGGCTGCGGTATTTACTGGAAGGGACAGATTCCGGAATATGAAAAATGTCAGTATACCTGTGCAGATTCTTCGGCAATCCATTCAATCACCATTAAGGAAAGTGATGTTCCTGTAAGGATCTGTACATCAGAAAATGACAAAATATATTTTTATTATTACCTGCCGGATGATGACAGCAATCGTTACGAAATAGGGGAAGAAAAGGGTACTTTGACCGTTGAAAATATAATCAAGCCAAACATGGGAATTTTTATCACAGGGGACGAAGCTGAGTCTGACTCCTATAAAGAAGTAAAATTTGAGCTTTTTCTTCCAGAAGATTTTGAAGGCCGTCTGGAATTAAACACCAGTGACAGCGATATCTGGACAGGAGCCGTTGCTCTGGGAGAAATGAAAGCCGAATCTTATGAGGGAGATATTATTTTTGAAAATACCGTAATTAAAGAAAGGCTAAATGTCAGCACTCGCTATGGCGATATCCGGGGAACACTGGCAGGAGATCCTGCAGACAGCAGTTTAGAAATGGAATTATCTGCAAAAGACGGAGAAATCCAGCTGTCCTATATAGAATAGATGGATCTTTTTTTCTGCCAGTTCTTCATCGCAAGTTTCCTCCAAACCTTTTATAATTGTTTCATAAACAGGATTAAAGAAGAGCTAAAAAACAGTAAAGTTTAATAGATACTCCCGGCAGGGGCAGGTATGAAGCAATCCAGTCGTACCTGCCCCTGAAACGTTTCTGAAAGAAAAATATGGCGGATACATTCCTCTCCCCTTCCCCATATGCTATAATGACATTATCCCGCCGCTTTTGCGGCAGAATTGGAGACTGTACATATGACACGTGTTTTAATTGTAGAAGATGACGCTACCATCAACAGCCTGATCTATGAATATCTTACCGAAAAAGACTTCGACTGCCGCCAGGCCTTTTCCGGAACAGAAGGAAGGCTGCTTTTCGACATGGAAAAATTTGACCTGATTCTTTTGGACCTTATGATACCGGGGCTCAGCGGGGAAGAACTTATTGCTTATATCCGTTCTTCTTCTCAGGTCCCAGTTATCGTGCTATCTGCAAAGACGGCTCTGGAAGACAAGGTGAATCTCCTATCCACAGGAGCAGACGATTATCTGACTAAGCCCTTTGAACTGGAAGAACTCCTGGCCAGGATACAGGTACAGCTGCGGCATAAGGCTGCATCCCCCTCTCCTGCTTCTTCTCTTCGGTATAAAGACTGGGAGCTGGATGAACAGGCCAGAAGTTTCCTGGTCAAGGGAGAAAGAATCGATCTTACCTCCCATGAGCTGGGAATTATAACCCTTCTGATGAAATATCCCAAAAAAGTTTTTACAAAACAGGAAATCTTTGAATCTGTGTGGAACCAGGATTATTTTGTTGAGGATAAAACCATTAACGTCCATATCAGCAATATCCGATCCAAACTGAAAGATACAGCTACAGACGCCTATATTCAAACAGTATGGGGAATTGGGTTCAAATTAAAAGACTGATTTTAGAATATCCTATATCTGTTCCCTAATCTTAAACTTTTCTTAAACTTTTCTTTGCGCTTTTTGAAATTCTCTGTGAGATACTGGACTCAGAAAAGAACAAGAGGCTTTTCAAAAAAGCTGACCAGGAGGATAAATGATGAAAGATGTAATCGTCACACAAAATCTCACAAAAATGTATGGAGATAAGGCCGCTGTCTCTTCTATGGATATGCATGTGAAGCAGGGAGATATTTACGGCTTTATCGGAAGGAACGGTTCCGGCAAGTCTACCACATTAAAAATGCTCTGTGGACTGGCTTTTCCTACCCAGGGAAGTATCCGGGTATTCGGCCAGTCCCTGAGCCGGGAAAGCGTAAGGAAACGTATCGGCGTTCTCATTGAATCTCCGGGGCTGGAAGGAGGCCGGAGCGCCTATGAAAACATGTACTTAAAAGCCAGCCTTATGGGAATCGTGGATCCTGACAAAGAGATCCGGGAGCTTCTTACTCTTACAGGACTGAATCCGGACAACAAAAAGCTGGTGAAACGTTATTCTATGGGAATGAAGCAGCGGCTGGGAATCGCCATGGCACTTCTGGGAGGCCCGGATCTGCTGATCCTGGATGAACCTATTAACGGTCTTGATCCGGAAGGAATGAACCAGCTCCGCTCTCTGCTGGTAGATCTGAACCAGAAGAAAGGAGTGACCATTCTGGTCAGCTCCCATATTTTAGGAGAGCTTTCCAAAATGGCCACCCGCTATGGGATTATTAAAGACGGCTGTCTGGTGAAAGAAATTTCCAAAGAAGAACTGTCTGCGGAGTGTAAGGATTATCTCTATCTGAAAACTTCGGACAGTAAAATGGCCGCTGTACTTCTGGAAGAAAAACTGAGAATCCGGAATTATGAAGTACGTCCGGAAGGGGAGATCCGCATCTATCAGAAAGCGGACTCCGGCCAGATCACCACAGTTATGACCTCCGCAGGCATTTCGGTATTTGCCATCTATGGCCATCAGCAGGATCTGGAAGGATATTTTCTGGATCTGATGGGAAAAGAAAGTAAAACCGGTTCTTCAAAGAAAGGGGGCAGACGCCATGCTTAATCTTACACGTATGGAATTCCGCAGACTATTCAGAGATAAAAGTGTTTATATTACTCTAGCTTCATTTTTAGGATTTATTCTGATCGCTCTGATCACAATGAAACTGGTAACCGATCAGAATCTTCTGTCTTTTGCAACGGAAAACGGATTTGAATTCACTGCGGAAGATCAGGCTGACGCAGCCTCTTTCCTCAGTGCCACCATGGCAGACTTTGTCAGCAACCTTCTTTTTTCCGGAGGCCTTATGGTCTGCTTCAGCGCAATCTTCTGCTCCCTCAGTACCTGTGACGACTTTGCTTCCGGCTTTGGAAAAAATATCTTTTCCTACTATCCGGACAGGGGATACTATATCGTGAGCAAAATTGTTACCCACTGCGCCATTAACGCTATGTTTATACTGGCTCTTACGGCTGCCAGCATAATCCTGTTTGTGATCTTCGGATTTCCCAATCCTCTGGGAGACCCTTTGAAAATGGCTCTTATGCTGTTGATCGGCTGGGTGGCGCTGATCCCTCTGACCGCTCAGAACATGCTTTTCTGCATGCTTATCCGGAATGCAGCGGTGGCCAGTATCCTCTCCATCATCTGCGGTCTTGGAGCCGTGGCAGGAGTTTTAGAGACCATTGCCGGCCTCTTTGGAATTCATGTGGCACAGTTTTTCCCGCCCTACCTGGTGATGATGTCTCCCTATATCAGCGGCAGCGCCAGCACAGGATCTCTGTTGTCCTTTGCAGTGGGCCAGAACGGTCTGGGTACAAATCTGCTTCTGTCAGTGTTTGCCAGCCTTTTGTGGACCCTGTTTTATATCTGGCTTTCCAAAAAGGTGCTGAGCAAAAAAGATATCTGTTAAGAGGAATATGCCTATGTTAAAAACAGCATTGATCATCCTATTTGCCATATTATTTTTCCTTTCTATCACTGCGCTTCTCCTCTACAGACGGCAGGTGAGGGGACTATCCGAACAATTAAAAGATCTGGAGCCGGGAAGCAATCAAAGGCTTACCTGCTCTGTCAGGGACAGAAATATTCTGTCCCTTTGCCGCCTGGTAAATACTTATATCGATTATCAGCAGAAACTGGTGCTTCAGGCCCGGGAAGCGGAGGAAGAACTAAAATATACCATTGCCAGTGTTTCCCACGATATCCGGACACCCCTCACCGGAGCCTCCGGCTATATGCAGATGGCGGAAAAAACAGAAGACCCGGATAAAAGAAAAGAATACTGCCGGATTGTCCGGGGCAGACTGAAAGATCTGGAACAGCTTTTAGACCAGCTTTTCCTTTATACAAAATTGACAAGCCAGGAAATTTCTCTCCAAATGGAGCCGGTTTCCCTGTTTCCTCTTGTCTGTGAGGTTCTTACAGGATTTTACGGAAAATTTCAGGAACAGAACCGGGAGCCTTCCCTGGATTTTCAGGAAGAGGCCATTCAGATCCAGGGGGACAGCAGCCAGCTGAAGCGGGTTCTGGGAAATCTCGTTTCCAATTCCCTTTCTTACGGCCTTGGCACCCTTTTTATTGTTCAAAAGGGAAATACGCTGACCTTTTCCAATAAAGTAAAAGATCCGGGATCTATTGATCCGGATCAGATGTTTGTCCGTTTTTACAGAGGAGATCCTTCCAGAAATGCTTCAAAAAGTTCTCATGCCGGGCTGGGACTTTCCATAGCCAGAGAACTGACCCAGGCAATGGGAGGGAAAATTGAAGCCAGACTTCATGAGGATATATTGGAAATTGTATTGACTTTTCAGGGGATTTCCCGGTAAACTGTCTATATAGAACAGTGGGGCTGCCGCATTAGTCATATGTCAGGAATATTTATACATTTTATGCGAATTTGTCGAGCATAGCTTTGAGATCATAGGCTCAAAGCGGCACAGACTGAGCAATAAAAGGTATAAATATTCTAGATTTTGATTAATGCGACAGCTTCAAGATCATCCGGTACTCTATAGTTTTCCGGACCATCAAAAGGAGAAAACCCTATGGAAAATATTCTGATCATTTACAAATCAAAGTATGGCGCAGCCAGGGAATATGCCCAGCTTCTGGGAAAAGCCCTGGACACTGCCCCTGTTTCCATTGACCAGGCCAAATCTCAGATGGTCACTTCTGCAGATACGATTATTCTCTGCGGAGGAATCTATGCCTCTTCCATTGCCGGTCTCTCTTTTCTGAAGAAAAACGCCGCTCTTCTCAGTGGGAAAAAGACGGTTGTCTTTGCAGTAGGGGCGTCTCCCTATGACCAGAAGACTATTGAGGAGTTGAAGAAAAGGCACCTTTCTGGGGCATTGGAGGGAATCCCTCTCTTCTACGGCCGGGGTGCATGGAACGAAGAGATCATGACCGTAAAAGATAAATTTCTCTGTTCTATGCTGATGAAAGTAGTGTCCAAGAAACCTGCGGAACAATGCGAGCCCTGGGAACTGGCTCTGAAAGAGGCAATGGGGAAGAAATGCTCCTGGGTAGATGAGAAGTATCTGGAGCATTTATATAAATATATCCATAAAGACACCAGATAAAATATAGAGTGAAAGTTTGGGTGAGGAATATGGAGATTACTCCAATTACACTGGAGAATCGGTCTGTAATTAATGAGTTTTTAATGAAGCATTGGTATTCTACGGATATGGTGGTATGCGGTGAGAAAATTGATATAACAAAATCAGATGGCTTGGCTGTATTCTCTCATGGAGAAATCACAGCCCTCCTCACCTATCGCATAAAACCGGATCATACCTGCGAGATCATTTCACTGAACAGTCTTATAGAGAATCGGGGAACAGCGACGAAACTCCTCCAGAAAGTTTTTGATATTGCCAGGACTTATTCCTGCAAAACTGTAACAGTAATGACTACCAATGATAATTTAAAAGCCATAGGTTTTTATCAAAAGCGGGGATTTGACATGACAAGGCTGCATTATAATTCTGTAGAGAAATCCAGAAAAATAAAGCCGGAAATTCCATTGATTGGTGACTATGGAATACCACTGCGTCATGAACTGGAATTTGAGTATGTTTTAAAAATATAAATAAACGATAAAAATCGGCTGAACGGTATTTTTAATTGTCAGCCGATCTTTAATAAACAATAATCATAGCCGGTTTCCCAGTTTATACGCCATTTCCGGATACTGGCTGTGCCTGGTCATTGATGGAGTCCCGCACCCTCGTCCAAGGACCATACCCTGGTCCTGGAAATCCAGATATCTGACCAGTGTTTGGTAATGACTTTCCAGTGCATCAAATGTCCAGTTATCATTGTTCCATGCAATGGTAAGAAGGGCCGATTTCATATGCTTCCTTGTAATACTGCTGTTATAGGAACAAAACCGGTCGATTACGATTTTAAGCTGTGCCGACATTCCATAATAATAAAGCGGGGTCGCAAAGACGATCATATCAGCGTCCAGGACCGCCTTCTTTATTTTCTGATTATCGTCATGCAAGATGCAGGGGCCCTCATATCCGCATGAAACGCATCCGGTACATGGACGGATATCCATATCTGCAAGATCAAATCTTCTGATGCTATGGCCGGCTGCTTCCGCCCCCTGGCTGAAATTCTCCACTAAAATATTTGTGGATCCCTTTTTATTCAGACTTCCCTGTAAAATTACAATTTTCATCTGCTGCTTCCTCCTTTTTTCATCTGTAATTTGTTCTGTACTTTTGCAAATTTTATTTACAAACTTGTCAATACAGGGTTGTTTAAATAGTCGTATACCCGTTTGACTTCGCTTATTTTCCGTGTATCCAGTATGGACGGGCAATCTTTGTCCAGCTGGGCAATCCGCATCATGTCTGCTTCCTCCAGTTTAAAATCCCAGATATTCAGATTTTCTCTCATGCGCTCCTTATGCACAGATTTCGGGATAACAATCACTCCCTGCTGTACATTCCATCGCAGGATGATCTGTGCCGGAGTCTTTCCGTATTTTTCTGCGATTTCTTTCAGGATCGGTTCGTCAAACATCCCTTTCATACCTTCTGCAAAAGGCGCCCATGCCTGAGCCTGTATCCCCAGTTCACCCATGATCTCAAGATCTTCTTTTCGCTGATAATGAGGATGCCTCTCGATCTGATTGATCTGCGGCTTGATTTCCACATTATAGCATAGATCCAGCAAACGATCCGGATAGAAATTGCAAACACCAATAGCCCGGATCTTTCCCTCCTTATATAGTTCCTCCATAGCACGCCAGGAGCCGTAATAATCTCCAAAGGGCATGTGGATAAGATAAAGATCCAGATATTCCAGCCCCAGTTTTTTCAAAGATTCTTCAAAAGCAGTCCTTGTATTATCGTATCCCATCTGCTGGATATACGCTTTTGTAGTAATAAACAGTTCTTCCCTCGGTATACCGCTGTTTCTGATCCCTCTGCCCACTGCTTCTTCATTCTGATACGAGCTTGCCGTATCGATCAGCCGGTATCCTTCTGCAATAGCATTCCTGACCACCGGTTCACAGTCTTCTTCCGGTATCTGAAAAACTCCGAAACCTTCCATAGGCATTTCAATTCCGTTATTTAATTTTATTTTCTCTATCATAGCTCTGCCTCCTGTTCATCCTTTCCTGCTTGCTTTCGGCATCAGTCTACCTTCTTCTCTTTTCTTCATTATCCTATAATTTTTTTACCCTGTCTAATACCTGTCTTTTATCATGAACTATTCCTGATATGTATGATAGAAGGCCTTTTCTGCCTGCCGTTACTTCTTACTCTCCACTCCGTTTTTCTGGCAGATATCTTTCAGGCAACACTTCTCGCAAAATGGTGATGTTCTGGCTGTGCAGACATCTCTTCCATGGTAAACCAGACGGTGGCAGAAATCACTGCCCTCTTCCGGAGGAATGATCTTCCATAGAGCCATTTCCACTTTTTTCGGCTCTCTGATCCCGTCTACAAGCCCGATCCGGTTGACCAGACGGATACAATGGGTATCGGTAACGATTGCCGGCTTTCCGAACACATCTCCCATGATCAGATTGGCACTTTTTCTTCCAACCCCCGGAAGCTTCAATAAAGCATTAAAATCATCCGGCACTTTTCCCTGATACTGATCCCGGAGAATTTTCATACAGGCGCTGATATCCCTGGCCTTGCTCTTACCCAGGCCGCAGGGCCGGACGATCTTCTCAATCTCTTCCACCGGAGCTTCTGCCAGAGCTGCCACATCCGGATATTTTGCATAAAGATCCTCAACCACCACATTTACTCTTGCGTCTGTACACTGAGCGGCCAGCCGTACACTTACCAGCAGCTTCCAGGCCTGATCATAGTCCAAAGTACACTGGGCCAGAGGATATTCTTTCTTTAAACGTTCAATTACTTCCAGAGCAAGTTCTTCCTTTGTCATTTTATATACATCCTTCCGTTGTGAGTTTTCTATATGTAAGTATACGAAAAAACTTTTTTTCGCAACTGGCAGTGGAAATCTGCCAGGTTTTTCGCAGGCGGTATTATTCGGTATATATGCTATGTCTCCGGTCCGCAGCTGTTACAGGATATACCTCTCTCCCAGGCGGAAAATATGATACTTCTTCTCCGGATAATACCGTTCCATATAGTCAGCAAAGATCAGCGGATTTTCTTCGTTTCCTCCAATCATGTCATAATGAAGAGGAATGGTCAGATCTGCCCCGATCGTACTGGCAAACCAGCAGGCTTCCCGGCTGTTCATGTTTCCTACAATATCCCGTTCATTTCTTTCCAGATCTCTGCCGTTTATGGGGATCATGGCTGCGTCTATGCCATGGGATTTCTGAAGTTTGTCTATTAGCTCCCGGGTTACGATCGTATCCCCGCTGTGGAAAAACCGACGGTCTCCAAAACGGATCTCATATCCCAGAGTCAGACTGTGTCCTTCCTGGTCAAACTGATAGGATTCATGAGCAGTAGCCGCCGGATTCACCTGGATTCCCTCTTCCAGAGTAATCTTTTGATCCTGACATAAGCCTAAAAGCTGGTCTTTAGAAATCCCAAAAGAAAGAGCCCGCTCCACCAAAGGCAGCGGAAGGACAATCTTCATCTGTGGATTTCTCTTAGCCAGTTTTACCAGGGTTTCCTGGTGCATATGATCCCCATGGTCATGGGTGCAGAACACATAGTCTGCCCGAAGCTCTTCCGGCAGAAAAGGAATCGGATAATTTCTCCGGTCCTCTCCGTCTTCTCCCGGCATTGCTCCCAGCACCGGATCTATGCACAGGACAATTCCCTTCCACTTCAGGATCATTCCCATCTGTCCGATATACCATAGACTGCACAGCTCTTTAGGAAGACTGGTTTCTACGATCTCCCTGAGAAGTTCACTGCCTTTTTTATACCATTTATTACTCATAATTTCTGCCTCCTGTATTCTCTGAAAGCCATCGTTTTCAGAACGGTTCCTGTTCTATGTAAACTGCTTTTTTTCTGCTCCGTTAGATGCTTCACTGACAGAATTGTATCATAAATCCAATTATAAGGCGAGAATAAACAGCAACTGCGGCCTCAGATTTTGACAGGTTAAGTGGAAAAGTTTTATTTCCCCACTCTCCACTTCCCCTCTTCCGGATAAAAATACAGACAGAAGGATTTTTCTCTTCCTTTCTGACAAACCCGGCACTGGTATTTCCAAAGTGGAATGCCTCCATACCGGAGCTTTTGAAAGGTATCTGTAAAAATGGGGCCGATAGTCTGGATCTGTCCATCTTCATTTTGAATTTTCATAGATAGAGGCATTCCTTTCCCCTGAACTGTAAACCAGCATTTTACCGCTGCCGGAAGAAGTTCCGAATCCAAAAGAACTCCCTCGTCTTTTTCATAGACTTTTCCGCCTGTTCCAAAATTCATCTCTCATACCTTTCTGCTGGCAGCTTATACAGAACTGTTCTTTTTTCTCTGGAAATACCGCCGGACATATGGTCTATGGGAGTATCCAGAAAGGCAGCCCTTTTGACTGCGTCTGCCCCATACCGCTGGCGGATACGGTCTACGGTCATCTCTGCCTTCCGTCTTTTTTCATAGGCTTCTCCCTGAAAAAGGCTTTCCTGTACCGGCATATCTTTTCTCGTAAGACAACTGCCCCGGATTCCCAGATGGCGAATGGGTTCTCCCTTCCATATCTGCCGGAACAGCAGAACTGCACTTTTATAAATTTCTTCTGTAAGATCTGTAGGATCAGAAAATTTCTTCTGATGGGAATAACAGTGAAAATCCCAGGTTTTTATGGAGAGGGTAAACACCTGAGCCATGACCTGATCTTTCCTCATACGGGCTCCCAGAGTTTCTGAAAGTCCAAGAAGAGCCAGACGGGCCTGCCGAATATCTGTCACATCAAAAGGAAGGGTCAGGCTGTTTCCATAGCCTTTGTTGGCTTCCGGCTCCGGCTCTACCGGAGAAGTGTCTATTCCGTTGGCAAAAGCCCAGAGAATTTCTCCATACTTTTTTAAGTGAGACTTTAATATTTCAGGATCCGTGCGGGCCAGTTCACGGATGGTATAAATTCCCAGGCTTTCCAGTTTTCCTACAGTTTTTGATCCTGCAAAAAACAGATCCGATACAGGCAAAGGCCAGAGTTTGGTTCCTATTTCTCCTGGAAACAGTGTATGGACTTTATCAGGCTTTTCAAAATCTGAGGCCATTTTTGCAAGGACTTTATTGGAGGAGATTCCGATATTTACTGTAAATCCCAGCTCGTCCCGAATTCTTTTTCGGACTGTCTCTGCCGCTGCTTCGGGACTGTGCCATAAAGTCTGAGTTCCGGTCATATCCATAAAAGCTTCATCTATACTATACTGCTCCACTGCCGGAGAAAATTCTTTCAGTATTTCTATAAATGCTTTTGAAGATTTTTCATAAAGCTGATAATGGGGCTGCACAAGGATCAGAGAGGGACATTTTCTTTTGGCTTCTAAAATACTTTCTCCTGTGCGGATCCCGTATTTTTTTGCGGGAATGGATTTTGCCAGAATAATCCCATGGCGCATAGCCGTATCTCCCGCCACACCAGCTGCCTGGCTGCGAAGATCTTCTTTTGCGCCCAGGTGCCGGAGTCTGTATACTGCCTCCCAGCTGAGATAAGCGGCATTTACGTCTACATGAAAAATAACCCTGTTTTCAAACATATGTTCCACCTCCTTCTGAGTTTATTATAAGAACATATGTTTGCGTGAGCAACAGGGTTTTTCTGGTAATAATCTATGTAGTTTTTAGTAGAATTCTTTATGCCGATATATCCCCAGGGAAACAAAGTAAGAACCTGCAAAAATCACCAGTGCGGCCAAAGCTGATACAGTATTTATCTTTCAGTACCTTATCCAATTTTTCCGGGGTCAGTTCTTCAGAAAAATTGCTGGCATCAAAGACTGCCCCGATCTCTTCTTTTATGGAAGGGGTAAGATGCTCCACATTTTCCCCAAAGAGTTCTATTTCTCCGCTGTCTTTTTTTATAAGTCCAAGAGCAGCGTTTATTGTGGTGGTCTTACCTGCACCATTTTCTCCGATCAGGCCCACGATACTGCCGGAAGGAACCTGGAAAGAAACTTTATCCAAAGCAAACCCTTCAAATTTTTTTGATAATCCCTGAATTTTTAATGCTGCTGTCATCTCATTCCTCCTCATATAACAATGTTAAAAGCCCGATCAGCTTATCCAGCTTTATCCCGCTTGCTCGGGCAGTATCGATCGCCTGAATAAAAAGTTCTTCAATTTTTTTCTGCTGCTCTTCCAGATAAAAATCCTGATTCCTGGCAGAGACAAAGCAGCCCTTTCCGGCAGTTGTCTCAATAAATCCTTCTTCCTGCAGTTTGTCATAGGCTTTCTGTACTGTCAGGACACTGATATGCAGAGATCTGGCCATGGATCGGATCGACGGGAGCGCTTCTCCTGCCTGCAGCTCTCCGCCGATGATCAAAGCTTTTATCTGGTCTGAGATTTGCTCATAGATCGGCTTGCTGCCATGGTTGTTAATGAATAATTCCAAATCATTTTCTCCCTCTGTATTATACTGTACTTATATATGTGATACAGTATAATACAGAGGGAGACAGATGTCAACAAAAAAACTGCAGCACCCAGTAATTTCTTTTGAAATTTACTGTCATACTGCAGTTTTATATCTGAAAAACATCCTGTTAGGATCTATAGAAATGGCAGTCTCTCCTGACGGTATTCCTGTCTGCACTCCAGAAGTCCGGGAGTTTTTTTCAGGAATTTTTCCATTGAACAATTTTCCCATATCCATTCTTCCAGCTCCTCTTTCTCCAGGATCAGAGGCATGCGATGGTGGACCGGACGGACAGACGGATTTGCCTGAGTCGTAAGAATGATAAATCTTGGAACTTCTTGAAACAGCTCATAAAATCCTGCCATATACAGAAGGGATCCGTCCTTCCTGAAAAATTCGGCCTTTTCTTTCTCCGGATTCCACTCATAGAACCATCTGGCAGGGAGCACACATCTTCTGTGAGAAACAGCCCTTGAAAAAGAGGGCCGCTCCAAAGCAGTCTCTGACCTGGCATTGATAAGAAGCTGTTTTTTATCTCTTCCGGGGAATCCCCAGGCCATGGAAGCGGCTTTCAGCCCTCCGCCCTCATTTTTCAATATTACATGGGCTTCCATAGAAGGATAAATGTCCCTGGAGCCGGTATTCAGCCGGGATTCCAGGATCTTTACCATCCGCCGGATTTCCTCTGTCATTTCTTCATCCATGTGATACCGTCCGCACATAGGCTTCTCCTTTTATACTTTTTTCTAGGCTTCTCCCAGAATGGCCCGGATACAGTTGGCGGCTTGAAAGTCTTTCTTTCCCATGCCGTATCCGATCTTTTCCATAACCATCTGAGGCATACGGCCGTATTCTGTGGCAAAGTATTTCAGCAAAGCTCCTCCTGTAGGGGTGCAAAGCTCCCCTTCGATCCTGCCTGCCTGGCAGGGAATTCCCTGAAGGATCAGGGCTGTAGCCGGAGCAGGAACAGGAAGGATCCCATGAGCGCACCATACCTGTCCGTAACCGGTGGTAACAGGGGATACGATGATCTGCTCAGCTCCCAGCTCATGAAAGAGCATGGCACAGCCGGTAATATCCGCCACTGCGTCCATGGCCCCTACCTCATGGAAATGAACCTCTGCGACCGGCCGCCCGTGGACCTGGCTCTCTGCCTGGGCAATGATCTGATAAATGTTTTTCACATCTTCTTTTACCTTATTGTCTACATGAAGTCCATCAATGATCCCGGTAATATCTTCCATGGAAAAATGGCTGTGATGTCCGTGGACGTGCTCATGATGCTCATGGACAGGCTTCTCTCCATCCATGGCTTCTTTCTGGTGCATATGATGATGTGTGTGTTCTTGATGTGTATGATGATCATGATGATCATGGCCGTGAAAATGTACGTGGCTGTGTCCGCTGTGAGCATTGCCCTCTTCACTGGACAGATCCAGGCTTTCCTCTTCTTCCCCATTTATCAGGACTTCCATATGGGTGCCGGTGATCCCGCATTTTACAGACTTCTGAGCCTCGATGCGGACTCCCGGGATTCCTGCCTGATTGAATTTTTTAAGAAATTTTTCTCTGTCAGGAACCAGCTCCAGAAGAGCACCCATAAGCATATCTCCTGCTGCTCCCATCTGACAGTCTAAATATATGGTCTTCATTCTTTTCTCTTTCCCTCCAGGTGATTGATCATACTCGCCAGATATCCGGCACCGAAGCCATTATCAATATTTACTACGCTGATCCCGCTGGCACAGGAATTCAGCATAGAAAGAAGGGCTGAGAGCCCTCCGAAGTTGGCACCGTATCCTACGCTGGTAGGCACTGCGATCACCGGGCAGTCCGCCATACCGCCGATGACGCTGGCAAGAGCACCTTCCATACCTGCGATGGCGATGATCACTCTGGCGCTCATAATATCTTCTACATGATCCATCAGACGGTGCATTCCCGCAACTCCCACATCATAAAGACGGAGAACTTCATTGCCGTAAATTTCAGCTGTAAGGGCAGCTTCTTCTGCTACAGGAATATCGCTGGTACCTCCCGTAGCTACCACGATTCTCCCTACTCCATCTGGTGTTGGCATTTCTCCGATAACTCCGGTCCTGGAATGGCTGTCATAGTGAAGATCCATTTCTTTTCCTACATAATCTGCCGCCTCCTGGCTCATTCTGGTAATCAGAACCGTTTTTTCATGATCCAGAACCATAGTCTGGGCGATTTTTAAAATCTGTTCCTTGGTCTTTCCAGCTCCATAAATGACCTCTGCCATCCCCTGACGAATTCCTCTGTGAGTGTCCACTTTTGCAAATCCCAGGTCTTTATATGGTTCTACTTTTATCTGTAACAGGGCTTCTTCCGGTTTAACGCTGCCCCGGGCAACCTGTTCCAGAAGGTTCTGCAAATCTTTTTTATCCATGTTTTCTGCTCCTTTGTAAATATTCTCTTTTTTTATATCACTTTGAGTATACTCCAGGGCAAGCGCTTTTTACACCAGAGCGTAAACAATCATCATCCCTGCAATCCCCAAAAGGATACTGACGGAATTGATTTGTGCCGCTTTGGCTCCGTTCCCTCCTGCATTCTGGGTAAGAAGAGGTGCAATACTGGCCACAGGAGCCGCCAAAAGTACGCAGATGGCCTGACGTATATCCGGCGAAAATGGGATAAAGAGAATCACGCCAGCCATAATAACAAGTATGGTCCCATACCGCAGGGCAAAAAACTTTACCATCTCCCGGAGGTTTTTTCTGTCCAGTTTCAGTTCAAAAAGGATACCGATACTGAGCATAGCCAGAAAAGCGTTGGCATTTCCCATAACAGAAGCCAGCTTCAGCACAGGTTCCGGCAGCCGCAGATGGAGAGCCGCCAGCAGGATCATCAGCAGATACATATCCGTAATAGGAGAAGTAAAAATCTTTTTCAAAAGAAATTTCAGAGAAAATCTGCTCTTTCCTCCTTTCACCGCTTCTGCCAGACTGTAATCAATTCCGTAAAGATAAATCGCAACGCCGATATCAAAAAGGCAAAGAGCCGCAAATCCATCTGTAGAGAGCAGCCCGGTAAGAAAAGGAATGGCAAAATTTCCGATGTTATAGGTATTGAGGTTAAAAAGATACATCACTTTTTCTTCCGGAGACTTCTTTCTCGTTGCAGCCATTCCTACCAGCATAAGGATGGTGCTGGTACCGAAGCCTACCAGAAAACACCACAGAAAAGAAGGCTGAAGTTCCAGATCCTTCAGCCCGTTTACCGCCATGGCCGGCATGGTAAGATAGAGGATCACTTTTTTCAGAAAATCCGTATCCTCCACCTTAAAGATACCAGCTTTTTTAAAACCATATCCGGCAAATAATAAAACCACATATACAATGGTCTGGGTCAGTACATTACTCATAAGCCTAAATTATCCAATTCACAGTTTATATTTTCTTCACAGGAACGCATAGCCAGGATGGTCTTTTCCATCAGTTCTTCCAGGCTCCAGCCTAACTGCTCCGCCCCTTTTGTAATGATTTCTCTGGAACAGCCTGCTGCAAAACGCTTATCTTTAAATTTTTTCTTCAGGCTCTTTACTTCCATATCCATAACGCTTTTGGAAGGACGCATTTTCGCCGCTGCCCCAATCAGTCCGGTAAGCTCGTCGCAGGCAAACAACACTTTTTCCATCTCATGCTCCGGTTTTACATCGGAACATTCTCCGTAGCCGTGGCTGCATACTGCATGGATCACTTCCGGCTCTGCCCCGGCCTTTTCCAGAAGCTCTACAGCTTTTTTGCAGTGTTCTTCCGGGTACATTTCAAAATCAATGTCGTGAAGAATCCCGCAGACTTCCCAAAAATCCTGATCTTCTCCATAGCCCAGTTCTTTGGCAAACCATTTCATACAGGATCCTACTGTCAGGCCGTGAAGGATATGAAAAGGCTCCTTATTATATTCCCTCAGCAGCTCCAGGGCGCTGTCATGGTTAAATTTTGTATTCATTTTCATTCGCCTCCGTAAATTCATCTAAAGAATATACTATATCAGAATGAAAATTTTTTCAAGCTGTCCCTTCAAATGTCAGCGCCATTTAAGGCTCCTCCCGGATTTCCAGCTCATAGCTGAACAGGGCCAGCTTCCCGGCATTTTCCTGATCCTTCATTACCGTATATCCGCCGAAATCCGGAAGCTGATAGAGATACAGCCTGGTAATCTTTTTCTGCTTTGTACTGAATACATCATATCCTTCCATACCAGAAGAAGCCGTCCATTCCAGGGGTTCCCCATCCTGGTCAAAGGCCAGCAATGTACTGTCCAGAGGGTGCTCTAGACCAAGGTGCTTATCTTCCTCATAAGTGGCATATCCGTCAATACCGGTAATTTCCTTCAGATTTTTCAGACACTCCAGATAAAAGGTATCTTTTTCCTGGCTGTCCATCTGAGGACGGATCTGCTTTACTTTGATGTCATAAGGACTTACCAGAATTTCTTCCAGACCAAAGCCCTTTTCTCCTGTCTGCTCTACCGTATACCTCTGAGTTCTGGTACCATCTATAGAAACAGGAATTTCCAGATTCCATACCTGCTGACCGATCAGACAGTA
Organism: uncultured Bacillota bacterium; assembly: GCA_949291945.1. Classification (GTDB taxonomy): domain Bacteria; phylum Bacillota; class Clostridia; order Lachnospirales; family Lachnospiraceae; genus Blautia. The sequence goes on from CASEXH010000034.1 coordinate 21,422, forward strand.
CCTGGCGTCCTGCATGTCTGCAAATGCTTCCGGCTGGGCAGTTCTGGAGGAATCGTTCCAGGCCAGGAGTTGGATCGCCATTTGAAAACCGCTGTCTTCTTTGGTTTCCACAGGATGGTCAAAAGGTATCTGGACCATGCCTTCTACCAGACGGCTGTCCTTTTGGGTTACAGTCATGGAAACAGAAAAATTCTGTTCCAGATTCTTATATTGGAGAATTCCGTCTATCTGCATATCAACATATTCTCCGGTCTCTCCCCTCTTTAACAGTTCTCCAAATCCCTTTTCTTCCAAATTTTCCAGTCTTAATGTCAGATACAGGCTGGTTCCGTCACAATATACTTCTACAGGAGTGATACGTATATTTCCGGCTTCATCCCCGTATTTCTCATACATTTCCTGAAGGATTTCATTCTCGCTTTTTTCCTGTGCCTCCAAGGATTCACTGAGATTTTTCCCATTCTGGTCCCAGTCTCCGGTAATCCGGCTTTTATCCTGAAGCTCCTGAAAAATCCCGCCTATCAGAGGAAGCTCTTTGGCAAACGCCGGGTTGGCCCCGCAGTATCCGACAAAGACAAGAAGTACCGCAGCGGCGGCAGAAGTACTGAAAAAGATTTTTCTTCTTTTTTTTCTCTTCAATTTTTCTTTCCCCTTTTGGATTCCTTTTTCCACGGCCAGATCAAGAGCCTGTGGAATCGCTATAGAATCTAATTCGATTTTCTTCATTTCTTTTTCCTTTCCTTTTCATTTCATCTTTCCAGGCAGCGGCCCGGACATATGCGCTTGTGTCTGCCGGACAGGACCTTCTAAATCCTTTTTCAGTAACTTCCGTATTCTGCATAAACGTGTCCGGACTGCTCCCTCGCTGCTGCCTGTAATCTCAGAAATTTCTTTAACAGAGAATTCATAGAAGTATTTCATCAGGACCAGTTCCCTGAAATCCTCAGGAAGTCTTTGCAAAGCATCTCTCAGATCCATGATTTCTTCCCTGGAATATTCTCTGACTGGAGCCAGAGAATTCTCTTTCTGCAGTTCGGCCGCCTCCCAGGGCAGCCAGTTTCCCGATTTTTCCTTTGCTCTTAAAGCCTCATTGATCAGGATCCTGGTCAGCCAGGTCCGGAAATATTCCGGCTTTTTAAGTTTGCCGATACCTACATAGGCTTTTGCAACAGTTTCTGCTACTGTATCCAGGGCCATCTGCTCTTCTCTGCAATAAAGAAAAGCCATTTTATAAAGATACTCTTTTTCCTGTTCCATCAACGTTTCAAAAGCTCCCGGTTTTCTCCGGACAGCCCTTCGGACCAGGTTTAATCTTTCATCCATTTCTGCCTCCTTCTCATAGACATTTTGTATGTCTTTTTAACTGTTAGACAGGGAACAGCCCTGAAAGGTTACAAGGGAAATTTTAGATATGAACAAAATCTTGATCAGCGATCCTGAAAAGGCAGAAGCCATAGAAGCGGATCGTAGAGTATGGATAAGCATCCTGCGGTCATTGACACTGCTGTACAGGCATTTCCGCCGACCGCAGGTGTTTTAGCATTCTTATGTGGCGAATATCATTTATTCGCAATATGAGTTTTTAATTTCCGTTAACAAAGCAACTGTGATGTCCTTTGCGATAACTGAGGCTTTGGCACAGTTCTCATCAAAGTTATCCAAGCCGCTGTGTTCTGCGGTATCTGTGATGCAGCGGATTGAGAGAAAGGGGATACGATTTACATAGCACACATGAGCGATACTTGCGGTTTCCATATCAACTGTCAAGGGTGCAAATTCTTGATTGATTTTTTTCCGTCCTTCATCAGTTATAAAGGACTCTCCTGTTACCATCCGGCCCCAAATCACTTTCCCGGCCGGTCTGATTTTTTTGACTGCGGTTTTTGACAGACGTATCAATTTGGGATCTGCCGTAAAAAACACAGATTCCATCCACGGATGAAATTCTGTCAAAATATCCGGCGCTACATCATGATAACAAACTTCTGTAGAAATTACGGTATCGAATATATCAAGGCCCGGATCCATCCCCCCTGCCGTTCCCGAATTGATGATCATATCCGCACCAAACAAGTCTACTAAAAGCTGTGTCCCTATGGCGGCGTTTACCTTACATACTCCCGAAAACAAGGCAATGATTTCAATACTGTCAATCCGCCCCGCATAAAATTTCAACATGGCTTTTTCCACGGTTTTGCAATCTTTTATCATAGGCAGGAAAGGGGATAGTTCCTCATCACCTGCGCATATAATACCGATTTTCATAGGTTATATTCCTCCGAGGCTGTTAATTTAACTTTTAATGCTTCTCGCAGATTAAACATCTGAAAAAACACTGCCTGCGGATACCAGAGTATCCACCAGCTCATCGATCTGTCGTATAGTTTTCTTAACAGCAGACTCCTCTTTATTTTTTCGGATTTCATTCAGCCTTTTTTTCAATTCCTTCATCTCATATTTAGAAAGGTATTCCTTTAAATGGCCGGCCCGGTCCAGAAGATCAGCAAAAACAATGGCGTCTTTTGAAGGCAGGTCATTTCTCAGAAGTTCTGTGCGAAGGTTATCTGCCACATCAAAAAGGATTTCTCTCTTGGGCCTGTACTTGCCTTTTCCAATTTTTTCCAATGAACGAGTGTCCTCATCCATAGACTGGGCAAGGGAATCCGTAAGCTCCCGAAGTTTTTTGTCCGTAAAAGCTCCCGTATACTTTTCCACGATCTTTTCTGCTTTTACCGGTTTTCCACGATTGGCGGTCTCCTGTTCGATCATATCGTAAAGAGATTTTAAATATCCCATAGATTCCGGCAACTTATCCGTTATAGACAGTCTCTTTTTTTCTATAGTAACACATTTTGCCATATACATTTCCAGTACTCCTGCAGCAATAAGACATGCCACCGGTACCTGATCATAACTGGAAAAATTTCCTTTTTCGTTTACTGTGCAGATAAAAAATTTCTGGGTCAAGCTTAAATCTTTCATAAACTGGATTCCTCCTCTGATAAAATGCATTGGATAAATTCTTTATTATATAGCATAACCTGAACAGCATTGCTTTTCAATAGGATATCCAGATTTTACTGTTTTACCGTTCTATTGACAAATCTGTAATTTTCTTCTAAGATATATAATTAGTTTACTAATATTTAGCATTCTAATTATTATGAAAGGAGTTTGTATATGAGACTTTCTTATCATTACATGCTGATGGTCAATCATGTGATCCTGCAGAAAAAATTGTTTCTTTCTCTGAAAGACACAGGATTGACTTTAGGGCAGCCCAAGGTTCTGGATTTTCTCCGGGAAAAAGACGGGGCAGCCCAGAAAGAAATCGCTGCAGCCTGTCATATCGAACCGGCATCTCTTACAACAATCCTCAACGGTATGGAAGAAAAAGGATTGATCCAGAGGAAAAGCATGAACGGGAATCGGCGTTCCTGGCATATTTTTCTCACAGACCGGGGCAAGGAAATGGTAGAAGCCATAGACAAGGGCTTTGAAGAGCTTGAAGTCCAGGCTTTTTCCGGAATTTCCGGGGAGGAACGGGAAAATTTTTTAAAAACTTTTGAAAAGATTTATCAGAATATGGAAGCATTGGAGGAAAAGAAACATGACTGAAAAAATTAAGCGCTATATTATTTTCCTTATCGGATTATTCATTAATTCTTTCGGGGTAAGTTTTATCACAAAGGCAGACCTGGGAACTTCCCCTATCTCTTCCATCCCCTATGTCCTCAGTCTGAATTTCCCATTTACCCTGGGAGAATTTACTATATTTTTCAGTCTTCTGCTGATCTTTCTCCAGCTTATCATACTAGGAAAAAATTTTAAGCTGGAGCATTTCCTGCAGATACCTGTATCCATTATTTTCGGATATTTTATTGACCTTACAACTTTTATGTTGGGGACCATGAACCCGGAACTGTATCCGGTAAAACTTGTTTCTTTGCTCGTCGGATGTGTGATCCTGGGATTTGGAGTTTATATGGAAGTGCTGGCAGATGTGGTCATGCTTCCCGGGGAGTCCTTTGTACGGGCTATCGTCCTTACCTGGAAGACAAATTTCGGCAATACAAAAGTGGCCTTTGACGCTTCCATGACCATCATTGCCGGAATCTTGTCCCTATTCTTTTTTCACAGACTTCAGGGCGTTCGGGAAGGTACCATTATTGCAGCCCTTTTAGTTGGTTTTATTGCCAGACTCTTTGGACGGCTCCTTTCCTTTCTTCCCGCCCTGCTCTATCCGGAAGCAGCTGAAAAAAATAGGGGAGAAGCACTTCAGGGACCAGAAAATCACTGGACCATCGCCATTGGCCGTCAATATGGCTGCGGCGGACATGAAATCGGGAAAAAACTGGCTGAGAAGCTGGAATATAAGTTTTATGATGGGGAAATTATTGAAATGATCGCCGGAACTACCGGCTATTCCAGAAAATTTATTAAAGACCGGGAGGAGAAAATGACAAACAGTCTCCTCTATGATCTGGTCAATCAGATGTATGCCTATTCTCCGGATACTCCTGCCCCAAAAGACGAAATCTTTCAGGCGGAATCCCAGGCGATCCAAAAGCTGGCTGAAACAGAAAATTGTATTATCATCGGCAGATGTTCTGACTATGTTCTGAAAGATCACCCTCACTGCCTTCGGGTATTTTTAGGAAGTTCTTTTGAAATAAGAGTAGAAAGACTGATGGAATCTAAAAATCTGCCTAAAAAAGAAGCAGAACAGGAAATCCGTCTGGAGGACAGGCGCCGCCGTGATAACTATCGTTATTACACCCGGCAGCCCTGGGGATTTTCTCCAAACTATCATCTTACATTAGACACCAGCCTGGGTACAGACTATTGTGTAGATCTTATTCTTCAGACTCTGTCTCATCTTCAGAAGTGATGGTGTCCGGTTGTGTCAATTCTGCAAGCTGTCTGTAAACAGATACGGCGTCCATAATATGATACGGATCCGTATCATGATTTCCATCTGCATGAGCGGTAACTAAAACATAAGACTTTCCGTTTACCTCTCCCAGACTTGCCAGACACAGGCCTGCGTCAGAGGTAAATCCTGTCTTTCCACCTTGTATGTAGGAATCCTGTATCCCGGCTTTTTCCATAGATTCAAGCATAGAACTGTGAAAAGTAAAACCCTCAGGGTGCAGGTTTGTAGGTGCTACACTGTAAGTTTTTGTGGTAAAGATCTCACGGAAGGTCTGATTTTTCAGAGCTTCCTGAAGGATCAACGCCATATCTTCCACACTGGAATAGTGATTAATATCCTGCAGTCCTGTAGTGTTTGTGAAATGTGTGTGTTTCAAGCCAAGATCTGCAGCTTTTTCATTCATTTTTTCAACAAAAGCCGTTTCAGAGCCTGCAATATTCTGTGCCAGAGCTACGCAGCACTCTCCTCCGGAAGGCAGGATCGCACCATACAACAGGTCCAGGTAGGTGGCAGTTTCTCCCGGTTCAAACCCTGCCATGGAAGCCCCTTCTTCATTTAATGGAGGGAAGATGTCTTCATTTAAAGTTACAGAAGCGCTGGTATCAGGAATGTTTTCCAGAGCGACCAATACCGTCATCATCTTTGTAAGTGAAGCCGGATAAATAATCTGTCCAGAATTTCTTTGGGTCAGAATTTCTCCGCTATCCAGATCAATCAGTATGGCACTGCTGCTGTATAAGCCGGATAAATCTGCAGTTTCCAGCTCTTTCTCTTCCTCTTTTTCGGCCTCCAGTTCTGATTGTGTATTACTGGCCTCCAGGGTCTCTTCTTTTTCTTTATTTATCTGCTGTGTCAGAAACAAAATCCCTACCAACAAAATCAGCACAAAAAAACTTCCTATTTCCAGTATAAAATAGATTTTTGTTCTTCTTTTTTTCTTCTGCTTCACATTTTTACTCATTCCTATTGCTCATCCCTTTCCATCGACTTTCGTATTATAAGATAAAAATGTCACTGAAAAAGGGCGATATAATTAAAATTTTATTAAATTCATATGAAGCCATGTTTTTTAGTTTTTCTCAGACAGTTCACGCACCAGAGGATCTGGAGCAGCAGGCTTACCAGGGCAATTCCCATGGCAGCCAGAAACAGCAGGGAATGAAAGGAATCTCCCTGAAGTCTGTAGTAGAAGAAAGAACCCCCGGATATCAGTATGAAAAAGGGAAGGGGAACGGTCCAGAAAATTATCACTGCCGCCAATATATACCGCATAGCTTCTATATGAAGATAGTAGAAAACCAGTGGGATCAGATAAAAAGCGGCGATGAGGATCATATTCTGCCACATGCCGGGATTTCCAAAGCTGGTGCCTTTTCCTGCCGCAGGAGTCACAGATATCGCCAAAAGAGTAAACTCATATCCCAGCAGTGCAGCCAGGGTCCATTTTCCGATAGAATTTTTTGATTTCATATGTGATAAAACCTCCTTTTTCTTTCAGTATACAGAGAAAAAGCAGGAAATTTATCAAAATGTAAGAATCAGCGGAAATGTTGTCAGAAGTGATTCAAGAATCCTATTGAGAAAATTCTGGTCTATTTATATAATAGTAAGCGACAAATATATTTGCCGCTTACTATAAACCCTCCGGGAGATGCGCACGATTTTTGCAAGGAAATCTCTGCGCTTCGCACAGCAAAAATCGGCGCAGGAAACGTCACAATAAAAATTATTATGACGTTTCCTATAACAATACGCCAGGTGAGGTAGAGATTATGAAAATTGCGATTTGCGAAGATGATATAAAAACCCAGTCCCTTCTGGAAAGCTATCTGGAAGAATATCCGGCAGACCTGGAGTGGAAAATTTTTTCTTCCGGGGAAGAACTGCTGGCCCATATAAAAGAAGATAAGGACTATTTTTCTCTGTATTTTATGGATATTTCCCTGCCGGGAATAGACGGGATCCAGACATGCGCCCAAATCCGGAAAAGAGATCAGAAAGCCCTGATCGTTTTTGTGACAGATTACAAAGAATATGTCTACGAAGTATTTCAGGTACTGCCCTTCCGCTTTCTGATCAAGCCAGTGAAAAAAGAAGCTTTTTCAAAAGTCCTGAGGGAAGCCGCAGACTTTCTCCTTCTCCATGACCGGCGGCTTACCTTCCGCATCCGGCAGACCATGTATGAGATCCCCTGGGGTGAAATTTTATATCTGGAAGGAGATCTCCGGAAAGTCCATCTTCATACGGTATTGGGAGAATATACTTTCTACGGAAAACTGGAAAAACTGAAGGAACAGCTTACTCCCGGAGGATTTTTCCAGTGTCACAAATCCTATGTGGTAAATCCGGAATATATCCGGGCCTCCAGGGAAACATCTATTATTCTCAGAAATGGAGAGGAGATTCCTGTAAGCAAAAGCTTCCGGAAAGAATCAAAAGAAAAACACCTGCAGTATCTGAAAGGAAGGTGGGGACAATGAATTTTCCATTTGCAGCTCTAGCATTAAACTTTATTTTCGATATTTTTCTATACGCAGTAACTCTTTGTGTTTTTACATCGCTTTTAAACCGTATCTTCGGAAAACCGGGACCCTATCTGAAATGGGTACAGGGAGCCCTGCTTCTGGCAGGAATTCTTCTGCTTATTCTTTTTGATCTTATTTCCATCCAGGGTTCCCGGTTCTATGAGCTGACTATGACAGAGGTGCCCCTCTGTCTGTTTCTGCTGTTCTCCTATTCCGGCAGCCGGCAGAAAAAACTTTTCTTCGCTTTTTCCCTTTTTACACTGACCGTCTTCTATCTGTTTTGTCTGAATGACCTTACCAATCTCCTTCATCATGGATTGAACTATTATCTGCCCTTTTACCAGCTTCAGCTATTCTATCATATCTTTCTCTGGCTGATCCTTTTTCTCTGCCAGAAGCTTTGCGGCAGCTTTGAAGAAAACATCTTTCTTTCTCCGACCCTTTGGGGATTCCTGTTTGGCATTTCCGGAGCCCTATTGCTGATTGCATTGGGTTCTTTGCCCCTGGTGATTTCTTCCTCCATAAAATATAACCGGAAAATGTTTCTTCACCTGGGGCTTATGCTCCTCCTTCTGGGACTAAATTACTGCCTTTTTGCCCTGTATAAAAGGTTCTATCTCTATGGGGCAAAGGCCAGAGAGGCCGCTCTTACCCGACAGCAGTTAGAATACCAGGAAAAATATTACCGGGAATATCTCCACACCACAGGAGAGATCCGCAGGCTCCGTCACGATATGAAAAACCATCTGCGGACCGCAGCTTCTCTCTATGCCGAGGGAAAAGGCCAGGAGTTGGAAAACTACCTGGAAACTTCCCAGAAAGAACTGAAAGACTACGAAAACTTTGTTATGACCGGAAATCCCTGCCTGGATGCAGTGCTGAACCTGAAGCTCCAGGAAGCCAGACAGAAAAATATCTGCTGCCTTACCCAGCTTACCATACCGGAAAACAGTGTGTTCCTGGACTTTTCCGATACGGTGACCATATTAGGGAATCTACTGGATAATGGGATAACCTCCGCTTTGGACTTTCTGGCGCCTGGCGCTCCGGTCCCAGAGATCCGGCTGTCTCTGATCTATCAGGAGGGCAATCTCCTCCTACACATGGACAATCCCTGCAAAGTTAAGCAGAAGCCGCCCTACGGTATTGGAATGAAAAATGTAGAATCCCGGGTGGAGAAATATCAGGGGACCCTTGTGACAGAAGTTAGAGAAGGACGTTATTATACAGATATATTACTGTATGGAGCATAATTGCGTTCAGTCCTCCAAATCGTATAATTTATATAGATCCAACATAGTGCCGTAGGTCAGCTTCCGTCCCATAAGCTGGCGGTAGGTGGCTGACTTGGTCCTGCCGGCTTCTTTCTGTTTTTCCATCTGCCGTACAATGGAGTCATACTCCTGCTTGACGCCTCTGTGCATTTTCCGGTAAGCCTCCAGCTCTTTTTTCAGACTTTCCAAATCTTCGGGAAATGCACTTTCCGTTTCATTTATGTTTTCCATTTTCTTTTCCTCTTCTTTTTCATTGTCTTCTATCCCTGTATCCCTCAGTATTGCAGCTGCTGTTTCCTCAGGAGTTTGTCTGGAAACATGAATTTTCTTCGTATTTAGTTTTTCGTACAGAGGAAGCCGCCGGATACTCCGCTCTAACACATCTTTTTGACGAAGTCCCTGACGGATATCTTTTTTCAGTCTCTCTTCCAGACTTTTCTCATCAAGGATCAGGGAATACAGATGAACTTCTGCATTCCGGCAGTCCAATCTGGATAAAAGTGTGTCCAGGATTTCCTGCTCGTGAAGAACCCAGCAGAAAATCACATGGTCGTAGGCCGAACAGGCAAGGAAATTATTCAGTATATGGGTAATGTTATCCATTACCATTGCCTTAGTCTCCTCTGTTACCTGAAAAGGCTCCATATTCCAGCACCAGTCCCCGTCCAGGAAAACGCTGTTTTTCAATTTTTTCTTTAAAATATTGCAGACTGTAGTCTTGCCGGCTCCCATGGTGCCGCCGATCACATAAAGATGTTTTTTCATAGAATGATTGCCCCAAATTATATCAATACTCTCATTTTTCTATATAAGCATTGCTGCTGTGGTGTTTATAACTCTTTCCAATTTACATAAAATAGTTATGGTAAACGTTTTCTTGCTTTGTCCAGTAAAAATCGTTTTTGATACTTGATTTTTACATATTTCATGATCCTCTGGAGATATACGGTATCGTAAATTCCTCCTGCCGCTCCCACCACTGGGATTCCCTGAAGGAATTTCATATACAAAAGCTCTCCGGAAAGCATGGAAGAGGTGTCTTTGACCTGCTTCTTCATATCGTATCCTTCTGGAAGTTTCTTCATTTCCATAAAAAGATCTGTCTTTTGATTTTCCTGAACCAGTTCCTCTCCATACAGCAAAGATACCTGGATCAGTTTCAGGATAAAGTACCGTTCTTCTTCTGTATCGTAGGCGTATCCATAGTGCAGGGCCACTTCATAAATGCTTTTCAGGATCATTCCTGTAAAAAGGGGAATATCCGGCAGACCGATCCCCAGTACCCCTAAGCCTACCCCCTCTGCTGTAGACAAAAGAAGATTTTTTCTGGAGGAGGCGGCAGCGCCTTTCTTAAAAGTCCGTAAGGTGTTTTTGTTCTCCCGGATTTCCGCCGAATAAGCGTTAACCTTGTACCCATGCTCCAGATCTTCTTTTTTGTAGGTTTTTTCTATGATCCCGGTTCCCTTGTCAAAGACCAGGAAAAAAGCCTTGCTAAATGCTGCGTCCAGCTTCTCCTGAAGTCCATCGGGAATCTTCTGGGCCAGCTTCTGGTTCAGAAAAGATTCCTTTTTCTCTTTATACTTGTCTATATATCTTTGTTCCTGTTTTAAAACCGTCTCCAGTTCTTTTTCAAGAGAGGATTTTCTGGAAATCAATAGCTTTCCTCCTAACTGTTTTTGCCGCTTTTTGATACGATCTTATTTACTTCCATCTTATCCATGATCCCATGGGCGGTCACTCCCGGGTGAGTTACAGAAATCCTGCATACCTGTTCCGCAAACTCCTTTGAAACCTGAAATTTCTTTGCCATGGAAGCTACGGTGGTTCCCTTTTCCAGTTCTTTTAAGATTCCTTTTATCAGCTTTTCCATATCTTTCTGGGAAAGTTCCGGTACTTTTTCCTGTTCCACTCTGGGAAGGATATCCATCTTTTCTATATGGAAGCTTTCTGCCTCTATAATCAGCACCGCCATGGTCACCGGCTGGTGGAATCTTCTGGGACCGCAGCTTCCCGGGTTCAGATACTGGACGCCTTCCTGCACATAGGCCTCGTATTTATGGGAATGTCCGTAGATCACAAAATCTTTTTTCTCCAGATCTTTGGGAATGTGTTTTTTATTGTGGACCATATAAAAGCTTTTGCCAAAAAGAGAAAAAGAAAGCTCTTTAGGCAGTTTTTCGGCCCATTCCTTATCATTATTCCCCCGGACCACATACAGAGAAGGGTTGATCCTGCGGATTTCTTCCAGAATCCCGGGAGAATTAATATCTCCGCCGTGAACAACTGCGTCGCAAGTCTTTAAAATTTCAGCCACTTCTGGCCGCAGAAGTCCATGGGTATCGGAAATTACTGCAATCCGTCCTGTTTTTCTTTCCATTTCTTCACATTCCTTTCTGCCTCTCCTAAAAAGGAAAGGGAGCCGAAAATGATCACTACATCTTCCGGTTTTGCTTCTTCCAGAGTTTTCTCCACTGCCTGTTCAATACTTTTTGCCGCTTCCACAAAAGGATTCACACAGGCCACTGCTTCCTTCAGCTCTTCTGCCGGAAGGGCTCTGGGATTATCTGGAGTCTGCACTGTTATGATATGGTCTGCCAGCGGGGCTGTGATCTGGATAACCTGTTTGTAATCCTTGTCCTGAAATATACCGAAAATATACCGGATATGCCGGTGCGGAAAATAAAGCTTCAGAGAATGTTCCAATTCTCTGGCTGCTCCCGGATTATGAGCCCCGTCCATGATCACTACCGGCTCTTTGGAAATCAGGGTGAAACGTCCTCTCCAGTGGGTTTTTCTGAATCCTTCGTAAATATTCTCTCTGGAAACCGGATAGCCAAGCTCCTGAAGCATAGTCACAGCCTGAAGGGCAAGAGCGGCATTAAGGATCTGATAGCTTCCTGCCAGAGAAATCTCTACCTGGTCAAAATCTCTCCAGGTAAAGCTCTGTTTTTCATATCCGTAATGGATATCCTTCACTTCTTCCATATCCAGGAATTCCAGGGAAGCTCCCTGCTCCCTTGCCTTTTCTTCCAGAACTTTTCTGGCTCCGGCTTTCTGGGGACCGGATACCACCTTTGTATAAGGCTTGATGATCCCGGCTTTCTGTGCGGCAATTTCCTCCAGAGTATCTCCCAGAAAGGCCATGTGGTCCATACTGATGGGAGTGATCACTTCCATTACCGGTGTCTTAATGATATTGGTGGCATCCAGGGCTCCTCCAAGACCAGTTTCCAGGACCACCAGATCACATTTTTTCTCCTGGAAATACAGGAAAGAAAGGGCGGTTTCTATTTCAAAAGGCGTAGGATTAGTCAGATGATGTTCCTCCATGTCTCTGATAGCTTCTGCAATGGTTGTCACATGTTTCGCCAGGGCTTCTTTTCCGATCCGCTCCCCGTTTACCTGTATCCGCTCTCTGTAGGAAAACAAAGTAGGGGAAATATACCGTCCTACCCGGTATCCCGCTTCTGTCAGTATAGTAGAAAGATAAGCCAGGACAGAACCCTTTCCATTGGTTCCTGAAATATGGATAAATTTCAGACTGTCCTGGGGATTTCCCAGACGATCCATAAGATGGCGCATATTCTCTAAGCCAAGTACACTTCCGTATTTAGAGGCTTTCTCCAAATATACTCTTGCTTCTTCGTAATTCATGATTTCTCCTATCCGGGGCCTGCAGACCCCTCTGTAATTCGGAAATTATTATAGCGCTTTTTCCTTTTGACTACAATCGGAATCTTCTGTTCTTCTCTATTCTCAGCTATATTTTAATGGGAGAAACGGTTCAGAATCTATTTTCATTCATGTAACCGTCCTTGTAGGCATATGGGGACGGTTCTTAATCGGATTTTCTTCTATATAACCGTTCCATTTACCCTATTATTACGGTTTAAAATCAGATTTTCTTCTGCGTAACCGTACCAGCTAGTTAAATACTACAGCCAGGAATGAAGAAATCGGAAACTCAGCCGTAGCAAACGCCTCGCCACCGGAAATAAGTCCAGCGGTGAGGCGCTTTTCATCTTTTATCATTATTCAGTAAATAAAAATCTCTCTGCCTGCATTTACAGCCGTGCGTCAAAAAGTCCGCAGAAGCTGTCGATAGGATCCTGCCTCTTAAAAGCTTCTTCTCCTGTCATCAGGTTTTCTACCAGTGCATCGAAGGTACTGTCTTTTGTGTCATAGGCATTGATGTAAGTCCGTACCTGGGGAATATCTGCCAGCATGGTGGGCTGTCCGCAGCTTACGGCTACTACCGGGATTTCAAAGACATACCAGGGGATTTCTCCGCCGCCTTTGGAAAGTCCGAAGCTGGGCCTTCCCTCGTTAATATCACAGAGGGTGATTACCAGGTCCATGTCTTTTACAAAGTCTGCAATGGCGTTCTTACCGGCAAAGTAAATATTGATATCCGGTTTCTCCCCGGCTTCGATCTGTTTCTTCATTTTGTCTACAGGGCTTTCATAGATAAATGCGTCAAAGCCTTTGCTGATCAGCTTATCTCTTAAAAGCTCTGCCGGGTTGGTCCCTCCTGCCATTCCCATGGCTTTGGCCAGAGCGGACATGCCACTTTCTGCCCCTTTTACATGAACGATCATGATTCTCTTATATCTTTCCGGAACAACAGGCAGAACTTCTTTGTCTTTATATTTTACCAGAGTAATGCTGTCCCGGCTGATGGCTTTCTGCATATCCTTGTGTTCCTGACTGCCAAGAACTCCCTCTAAGGCCTCCGGTGTCGGCACCAGAGCTTCTTTTGCCTTTTTGTGAAGGCCTAAGTGGGCTTTCAGGCCCAGGATACGCTCCAGGGCTTCTTTCATTCTTTCTTCGCTGATCGTGCCGTTCTGGTATGCTTCCAGCATAGTGGCAAAGTCTTCCTCCGGGTCATTAAAGAACAGGAACATGTCGCAGCCTGCATTGATGGTCCTGGGGAGCATATCTTTTCTCTTCATACGGTCCGTCATACCTACCATATGAGAGGCATCTGTAACCACCATACCGTTAAAGCCCAGTTTGTCTCTTAAAAGTCCTTTCATGATCTCCGGGCTTAAGGTAGCCGGCATCATATCTTCGTCTTTCAGATCCGGATTGATGGCTTTTGCATACTTGGGCAGCATGATATGTCCTGCCATAATGGCGTCCAGGTCATTCTCAATCAGTGTTTTATAAACCAGTCCGTAGGTTTTATCCCATTCCTCTACATCGAAATAGTTTACATTATTGGACAGATGGGCGTCTCGGAAGTCCTGTCCGTTTCCGGGGAAATGTTTGGCCGCACAGGCAAATCCGGGATTTTCATGAGCCCCTTTTACATAGCCTTCTCCCTTCCTGAACAGCACATTTCCGTGTTCGTCTTACTATAATCAGTATTGTAACACCCCGGACTGCCGCAGGTTAGGATAATTTCTCTGGATATGCGTCCGATTTTTAGTTTTTTCGGAATTATTCAAATAATCCTCTGATTTTTTCCCAGAAGCCGGTGTTTTCTGCAGGGGATTCCTCCCGGGCCTCTTCCTCTTCTATCTGGATGGGATCGGTCTGGAAGGCAAACTGGACAGCCTCTACATTGGTATTTTTCTCAGATACAAAGGAAACCGGAACATAGTCTTCGCCGGAAAATTCCTGTACCATTTCCTCCACCTTATTTTCGATTTCTGTGTCTATATCTGCAGTTTCTGTTTTAAATTCTTCAGTGCCGCCTTTCATTTCTCCGGCTCCCTCGTCCAGATCCTGGGAACCTTCTGCCAGGCTGGAAATACCTGTTTCAAAAACAGAGGCTCCGGAAGATAAAGTGTCTACCCCTTCCTGAAGCTGGGTAAGGCCTTCCAAAAGAGCCTGGGTCCCTTCTGTAAGACTGCTGCTTCCTGTCTGGATATCTGTACCTTTCTCTTCCAGTTCTTCTAATCCTGCGTCAAGCTGGCGGGCCCCCTTTGCCAGGGCAGAGATCCCGGTGTTTAACCGGGTGATCCCGCCGCTTACTTCTTCTGCTCCCTGATTCAGCGCCGTGGAAGAAGATTTCAGGGCTTCTCCCCCTTCCTTCAGGGGCTGATTCTGAGCAGTCAATTCCTCAAATCCTTTTAAAAGGCTGTCGATTCCTTCTGCTCCTGCCGGAAGAGAAGCGGTTTGTGTCTCCATGGAAGTTAATCCCTGGTTCATCTGCTCCAGCCCTGTTTCCAGCTGCCGGGCCCCTTCTGTCAGGGCCTGTATACTCTCCGTAAGCTGTGACAGGTCTCCTGTCTGGAAAGCTGGAAGGCTTTCTCCTGCTTCGGCTGCTTTGTTTAGTTCTTCTGCCATACTGTTCACAGATCCGGTTCCTCCTGCCTGGATCTCTTCTAATCTGGAAGCAATAGATGCCAGTGCCGAAGAGCTGTCATTGCCTATAGAAATCTCCGCTACAGGAATATCCACGGACACGGCATCTGCACCCTGCACATTGACCCTGCTTCCATCCAGACCGGCAATAAGGGTGCTTCCTGTATCCGGATCTATGGCGCCGCTGTCTATAGAATTCTGAACAGCGGCTATGGCTGCATCAATCTGAACATTAGCACTGTCTGCCGCTGCCTCTATCTGGCTGTTTGCCTGACTGATCTGAACGTTTGCTGAATCTTCCTGGGCCTGAAGAGAGGCTCCAGCCTGGTTTATACTGTCACTGGCTCTATCTGCCTGGGACTGGAGTTCGCTTTCTGCCTGAGAAAGAATATTTCCTGCTTCCTGCAGTTCTCCCGCCGCCTCATGATACAGAGAAAACATTTCTCCGGCCTTTGTCTGGACTGTATCCATAGCCTGGGCTGCCTCCTGAAGACTGCCCAGCATTTCCTGCAGCTGCCCGCCTTCCCGGGAGTCTTCCAGAAGCCGGAGCTGGGACTGAAGGGCCTCCAGCCCATCCGACAGGGCCGCTGCCCCATCTGTAAGCTGCTGAGAACTGTCTTTTAAAACGGTTACCCCCTGGGAGACTTCTCCCAGATTTTTCAGTCCGGCCAGCTGTCCGGCCCCTTCCTTCAACTGGTCCACGCCGCTGATATAAGCCTGGACGCCGTCTATATAGCTCTCTGTTCCCTCTGTATAAGTCCTGGTCCCTTCTGCTAATTGTCCTGCGCCGGCTTCCAGAACAGGGGCGCCTTCTTTCAGGCTGTCCGCTCCCTGGATCAGAGATTTGCTCCCGGAAGCTGCCAAAGAAACACCATTCAGATAAGTGCCGATGCCGGTCTCCAGCTCCTGACTTCCCTGGACAAGAGAAGAACTTCCCGAAGCGGCCCCGTCTGTGCCTGTTTTAAGGCTGACTGCACCTTGGGCCAGGCTGCCTGTAGCATCCAGAAGCCGGCTGCTGCCTTTCGCCAGTTCTCCGGTACCTTCCTTCAATGAACCGGCTCCCTCATCAAGCCGGGATACCGCTTCTTTCAGTTCATCTGTCTGTTCATAGAGAGCCGTCATATCCAGGCTGTCTGTATCAATGGCAAAGGACATCGGTACTCCCTGAAAAGAAATCCCGTCCATTTCAAAGTCTGTAACTTCTGAAGTAATGGAAAATTCCTTTTCCTGTCCCGCCATAATGTTGTATAGGATCTGTTTATCTGCTCCCACATTTGCCAGAGTAGCCCCCTCTGCCTGGATATTTTTGCACTTTTCGGAGTCCAGTGTAACTGTGGCCTGGAGCAGATAATCTTCAAAATAGTCTCCCTTTACTTTTTCATTTTTCTTTACAGAAATCCGGATTTCCAGATTTCCGCTCTCTCCGGCCAGTTCTTTCGGATTTTTCTTCTCACCGTTCAGGTAATAGGAAATCTGGATCTTCCAGGGCAGTTCTTTTGTCTCCAGATTCCCCTGATAATAGAATTTCCCTTTTTTGCCTTCTACTGTATATCCGTCGGCTGTCTCCTCTATTTTATCCTCGGTAGTCAGGTTGGTTACTTCTGTATAATCGCCATAGTCTGTGATCCTGGTATCTTTTTCCAGATCATATTCATTGACCACATAGACGCCGGATACTGTTCCGTCTTCTTCCAGGGAGGCATAGACATTTTCTTCCTTTTGGGGATTTTCTGCAGCAATGACCGGCAGGGTGTTTCCAAGAACCATGGAAAAACATACAGCCGCTGTAATAGATTTTTTTGTGTATCTGCTTTTTTTATTTCGATTCATGATAATGTCTCCTTTTCTGATAAAAGTTTGTGTGCAGGGTAGTTTTCTCTATGAGCCTGTCAAATAAGTACAGCAGTCCCGGCAGTACAAAAAGTACAATGGTCAGGGACAGCATACTTCCGTTTCCCAGGAAGGTCCCGAGCTGGGAAAGGATCCCGTGAGAAGAAATTGCCCCCATCAGGTATCCCACCACAGCCAGCACAATACCGGAAGTAAGCAAAGATGTAGTCACCGCTGCGATGGTTTCAGAAACTGCCTTTTTCTTATCCATGGTCTGTCTGAACTCCATATAGCGTTCCGTAGTCAGGATCGCATAATCCACGGTAGCTCCTAATTGGATAGAACTGATGATCAGGTAGGAAATGTAGAATACCGTAGAATCCTTAAAGTATGGAATCGACACATTGATCCACACTGCCGTCTCGATAGCCAGCACCAGGAAAACCGGGAGAGAGACGGATTTCATGGTAAAAAGCAGTACCACAAAAACTGCTGCGATGGCGATAAGATTTACTTTCACCATATCTGCAGTGATGGTGTCCATCAGATCATAGGTACTCACTCCCGCTCCTGCCAGATACCAGGAATCCGGATAATAGGTATCTGCAGTTTCCCGGATCTTTTCCACCAGGGCAAAGGCTTCCTCTCCCTCTGCATCTGCATTTACAGTAAGCACCATTCGGCTGTAATCTTTGGAGAGCAGCTGGGAAAGGAGTTCCTCATCCAGATATTCTTCGGGTATCTGAGCCCCTACTGTGTCTACATAGGAATGGATGCCGGTCACTTCCGGTATCTCATGAAGAGCCTGGGAAAGCTGCTCTTCTCTGACCTTGTCTCCTCTGGGGATCATTAAGGCGTAAGTATCGCTTTTTCCGAAAATTTCTTCAATCTCTGCAATATCCCGGCCTAATTCTGTATCCTCCCCGAAAATATAAGCAGAGCCATAGTAAAAAGTATTTTGGTTAGAAGCCAGATAAGAAGGCACAACAAGAAGAGCAAACACTGCGGTCATCGGTACCATGATCTTTCTCACCAGGAAACCGAACCGGTGAAAGTCAGGCAGAAGTCTTCTGTGATGGGTCTTCATCAGCCATCCGTTTAAGGCCAGGATCAGTACGGGCATGAATACAAAAACCGTGATCAGACTGATGGTTACGCCTTTTGCCAGAGCAAGGCCCAGATCCGGACCGATCTTAAACTGCATAAATACCAGAGCCAAAAATCCGATCACTGTTGTCAGTCCGCTGGACAATATGGAACTGGTGGATTTACAAAGGGCCTCTACCATAGCCTTTCTGGGAGTTTCCTCTGTCTTCATGCACTCTTCAAAGCGATGGATCAGAAAGACCGAATAATCCAGAGAAACCGCCAGCTGCAGGATATTCCCCGCCGCATTGGTCACAAAAGAAATCTCTCCAAAAATCAGGTTGGTTCCGGCATTGATGGCGATAGCAATGCCAAGTCCCGCCATAACGATCACCGGCTCTGCCCAGGAGGTGGTGGTTAAGAAGAGTACAAAAAATACAAATAATACTGCAAAAGCTGCAATTTTATAAACTTCACTGACTGTACTGGTAGTAGCCACTGCTGTTGAAACTGCGTCTCCGCTCATGGCCCCTCTGTCCCCTGCCACTTCTTCCATTGCCTCTACAGCATCCAGGACCTGGTCCTCCTCTACAGTAACAGTAAAAAGGGCGTTTCCGTTTTTATAATAGGTCTCCGCCAGTTCCTGATCCAGAGTCTCCAGAGGCTGCTCAATATTTGCTGCATCATCCAGCCAGGTTACACTGACGACCCCCGGGCATCCTTCCAGCTTTTCTTTATATTCCAGGGCTTCTGCCACAGAAGTATCCCGGATCATCACCCGGGCGTTGGGAATTCCCCCTTCGTATTCCTCCTCCATTTTGTCCAGAGCAATGGTAGATGGGGATTTTTCCGGCAGGTAGTCTTTGATATCATAGTTCACACGAACCAGCCTTTGGCAGAACAGGGAGAAAACTGCTGCCAGGATAAACAGGGTAAGGATGCTTTTGGGATGCTCCACGATTTTCTGATAAAATTTTTTCATGACGGTATACCTTTCTCTGACTTTTCACTCATTTTTCTCACCTTCCCGGGACAGTTCTTCCAGAAGCTTCTCCAGTACTCTGACCGTTTCATGGATTCCACGGCTGCTGTTGATGCAAAAGTCATAATTATCTGGTTTTCCCCAGCCCCCGTCTGTGTAATAATTGTAGTAGGCTTTTCTCCGTTTATCTGTTTTCCTTATCAGCGTCTCTGTCTCCTTTGCGGATAAATGGAGCAGCTCTTTTTTTCGCATTACACGGCAGGCATATGGGGCAGTGATAAAAATACAAACACAGGGGATATCTGCCTCTTTTAGAATAAAGTCTCCGCATCTGCCTACAAAAACTGCATTTCCTTTCCTTGCCCGGTTCAGGATATAGTCCTTCTGTATCTGAAATAAAATATCATTGGCCGGAAGTCCACGGAGATTTTCATCCTCTGCCTCATACCATATTCTGTGTATCCAGGGATTGGCTTTCTGCTCATCTGCCCTTTCCAGATGCTCTATGGGAATCCTGCTTTTCTCCGCCGCACCTTCCAGCAGCCTGCGGTCATAAAAGGAATATCCAAGCTGCTCGGCAAGTATCTTTCCGATCTCATGTCCTCCGCTGCCAAATTCTCTGCTTATGCATATATTCATTTTCTAAGGCCTCCTTTTTTCATCTGTTCTGCATTTTATGAAAAAAATCCAGGAAAGAAAAGCAACACTTTTCAGCAGATGTCTAAAATTTAGGCAAATGGCTGAATATGTTTAGCTGAATGATTGACTTTTTATTTTTCAGCCGCTAAAATGAAAAAACAATATTGCTGATAAAGGAGTATGGATGATCCCATGAAACATAACGCTACCACCTTTTATACCAGGAAAATCCTTGCAGAATCTCTGAAAAAGCTTATCCGCAGGAAATCCTTCTCGAATATCACTGTCCGGGAAATCACCGAGGACTGCGGATTGAACAGAAATACTTTTTATTATCATTTTGAGGATATCAACGATCTTTTGAAATGGACTTTAGAACAGGAAGCTATTGATGTGGTAAAACATTTTGATCTGATGTCTGATTACGAAGAGGCTGTCCGGTTTGTTATGAATTATATCGAGGAGAATGAAAAGCTGCTGAACAACATCTGTAACTCTTTAGGACAGGGAGAACTGAAACGTTTCTTCTTCAATGACCTTTATGGGATCACCTCTTCTGTTATAGATAAAACTATCCAGCAGATGGAACTGTCCATACCTTCCGATTACAGAGATTTTCTCAGCCGGTTTTATACGGAAGCCTTTGCAGGCCTTCTGATGGACGGGATCACAAATCCCACTCTGAGGAACAATGATAAAAATATCCTGTATATCTCTCTGGTCATACGTTCTTCCCTTCCGCCTCTTCTCAGTGATTATGCCGCCCAGCAAAAGGCAGAGAAGGAAGAATAGCGGCAAAAAGTCCCTGCGAGAGCATAAACTGCCCTGCAGAGACTTTTTCATTATTTGAAAAATTTTTTTATTTCACTTCTTGGTTTTCGCTTCTCCCTCCGGGAATATGATCTTAAATACAAAGAAGAAGATGACCATAGACACTCTGCCTGTGATAAATGTCACAAGGATGTTATAAACAGCCGGAACTACATAGGCCGCTGCGATGGGCATCCACAGGTTGTTGAATCCATTGCAGATCAGGGAGATCGCTATCCACGCAATGAAATACCACATTGCCTGATAAACCGGATTCCCGTAGCTTTTAAATGTAATATTCCTCTGAAGGGGGAAATTGATGCATTGCGCCACAAAGGAATACCACCCCTGCTTTATACTATATAGATCTTGCTCTATTTCGTTTCTTTCTAAATCACAGACTTTTTTATCTGTCTCTTTCTCCATCTCAGGATCACAATCAATTCCACTGCAATCAGCACCACTGCCACAGCCACGTCAATACCGATGAAAGCCAGAGTCATATTGTCCAGACCTGCCTCATCCGGGTTTTCAACAGTATAATTACCGCTGTTAACAATCGTGTACATAATGTTCTTTGATGCCTGACGAAGAGCACGGGTCAACGTAGCGGAATCCCTATCTGTCAAAACATTGGACTCATAGGAATTGAATCCCAGCATTGCATCGTTTCCGTTTCTCACACAGTCATCAGTAATCTGGTATCCATAGGATCCGTCCCAGTCCGTGAGGACCATTCCCTGATAGCCCCATTCGCTGCGGAGTACATTGTTCAGAAGATAAGAGTTGGAGCCGCTGTATCTTGTACCAATCCAGTTAAAGGAAGACATCACAGCCAGCGCTCCGCCTGTAAAGTTCTTTACACATGTCTCAAAAGGTTTCAGATAGATTTCACGGATCGCCTGCTCATCAGAATATGTCAGAAGGAAGGTACACCGGTTTGTCTCCATAGACGGGATTCCCACCCTTTTCAGATCCCAGGTCTGCCATTCTCCTTTTCCGCTGAGCAGCGCCGCTTTTTCTTCTAATTTCATTTTTCTGATCAATTCTTCATGTTTCATTTTACCCTCCCAATACCGTTTATTTTTGAAGCACTTTTGCCGGAACCCCGACTGCAGTAGCCCCAGCCGGAATATCCTTTGTCACCACTGCCCCGGCACCGATCACTGCGTTATCACCTATGGTTACTCCGGGAAGAACCGTGACATTGGCTCCGATCCATACATTTTTTCCGATATGTATAGGTGCAGGATATAAATCGTGTCTCTCTTCCGGAGTAATACCGTGGTTTAGTGTTGCCAGCGTAACTCCATGACCGATCAGTGTTCCGTCTCCGATCCGGATACCCCCCTGATCCTGGAAACGGCAGCCGCTGTTGATAAACACACCCTTTCCAAGTCTGATATTCTTTCCGCAGTCCGTATAAAAAGGTGGGAAAAGCGAAAAACCATCGTCCACTTCCTTCCCTGTCAGATCTGAAAATATTTTTCGTATCTCTTCGGGGGTGTGATAGGCACTGTTCATTTCCGTTGTCAGCCGCATGGCTTCCTGGGAAAGCCAGCCGGAATATTTCATAAGATCTGACCCCGCCCGGATAGGTTCACCTCTTTCAAAGGCCTGCAAAAACTCCGTCAGATTCAAAGAGGTCAGCGGATAACCGCCTCCGGACGGCTCCAGGCTTTTCCCTTGTTTTCTCGGACTTCCGTTTAACACTAAAATTTTCATCTGTTCCACCTTTCCCTTCCCTCATGAAATATCAATCAATCCGAAACCGATATCCTACGCCCCATACCGTTTCAATAAACTGTGCTTTTGGATCGACCCTGCACATCTTATCCCGCAGCCGTTTCACATGTACTGTGACAGTTGCAGTATCCCCCATGGAGTCCATTCCCCAGACTCTGTCGAACAGTCTGTCCTTGGAAAAACAGATATTTGGATTTTCCGCAAAAAACAGCAGCAGTTCAAACTCTTTATTGACAAGAGCCAGCTCCTGTCCTCCAAGGTAAACACGGCGGGAATGGGGCAATATCCGCAGGTTCCTGTAATGGAGTTCCCCTTCCTTACTCTCCTTTCTCTCTGCATGTTTTTCTTCTGCTCCGGCCTCCAAAAGCAGTTTATGGATATGAATATGGGATTTCACTCTGGCCACAAGTTCTGACGGACTAAAAGGCTTGATCAGATAGTCATCTGCCCCCAGCCCCAATCCCCGGATTTTGTCAATGTCCTCTTTTCTGGCAGTGACCATGATAATGGGGAGACACATATCCTGTCTTAAATTCCTGCATATATCGAATCCGGACTCTCTAGTAGATATGGGGATTACTCCCCATACCCCTACACAAAACCGTACGTGCGCTATTAACGCATACGGCTTTTCACTTTATATTTCGTACTCTA
>CASEXH010000035.1 GCA_949291945.1 uncultured Bacillota bacterium
GAATATTAAAGAGGGAAATGTATTATGGCAGAAAATATCACACCAAAGAGGAATTAGTAAAAGCGATCACTGAATACATCGATTATTATACAAACGAACCACCACAAAGAGGTCTTGGAATACAAACACCGAAGGAATATCATGAATAGCTGGAGGCAGCATAAAAAGGTTGCCCAGCAATAACTGGGCAACCAAAAAAATCTTATATTTTTTTCACTGTCTACTTGACGGGGAGCACACCATTAGTTGCGACAGCCCCTCTTTCTTTTTCATGTATTTTTCCTGCATATCTGTCACTTATATTTTCTGTTATAGAGGAACAGAAGGACAAGCAGTCCTACAAGTCCGATCAGTTCCATGGAAAGCCCCGTCAGGCTGATG
The DNA here is from genome assembly GCA_949291945.1 of uncultured Bacillota bacterium. GTDB lineage: Bacteria > Bacillota > Clostridia > Lachnospirales > Lachnospiraceae > Blautia. Next base: position 382 of record CASEXH010000035.1, read on the forward strand.
TTTCTCTGTCCGATGATGACCAACCCCAGGCACACCACAAAGACGACCAGCAGGATCACGTTTTTTATCACTTTGCCCATATCATTTCCTCCTTATCCCTTCAGACCTCCAAGGGTCATGCCTTCTGTCAGCTGCTTCTGCACGCACATATAAAGGATCAGTACCGGGATCATAACGATCACCAGACCTGCATACATGATGCCATAGTTTGTGGCTGTCCTCTCCACTGCCATCAGATTCTTAAGTCCCACTGCAAGGGTGCTGTTTTCATCCATAATGGTAAAGGCGATGATATATTCATTCCAGAAGGATAAGAACTGGAACAGGATCACTGTCAGAATACTGGGTTTCGCCATAGGGATCATGATCTGCACCATTGTCTTGAAATATCCGCATCCGTCAATGTAAGCTGCCTCTTCATATCCTCTGGGAAGAGTCTTGAAATATCCGCTGAGCAGATATATGGAGAAGGACAGGGAGCTGGAAGCATAGATCAAAGACAACAGGAACCGATTGTCCAGGAAAAAGCTCACGCCCAGGGCCTTGTTTGCGTCACTGAGCATCAGGAAAATAGGCACCACAATATAATTGATATTCACAAAAAGTCCTGCCATAAAAGCAGTGTTTAAGATCTTCTTTCCCCGGAATTCAAACCTGGAAAGAGCGTAGGAAGCCGGAAGAGCGATCACCAGGAGCAGGACAAGAGCCAGCGCTGTAACCAGCACAGAGTTCAGGAAGAACTTGCCCATCTCCGCATCTATAAAGGCGGTGATGTAGTTCTGATACTGGAGCTGCTGGGGAAGCGCCCATGGATTGGTACCCTTTCCGATAAATTCCGCATTGCGCTTGAAACTTGCCATAAACACCCATGCAACGGGAACCAGAATCGAGATAGTCATAATAATCAGGCTTGCATACACAATGATCTTAAAAAGGATCTTTGTAACTGGATTCTGTTTTTTCATCCTGTCTGCACCTCCTTCCTAGAATTCCAGCACTTCACGGTCTGTAATCTTATTCACAACAGCCGCAAGTGCAAATGAGAAAATAAATACCACTACGCCGATGGCCATTCCATATCCGTAAACCCCTGCGCCATAGGCCTGCTTGTACATATAGTTCAGGAATACTTCCGAATGTCCGTTGGGCCCTCCGTCTGACATGATCTGTACAAACAGGAAGCTTAAGTTAATGGTACTGATGATGTAGAAGGTCAGAGTTGTACGTATATTGCTCCAGATAAGGGGCAACGTTACCTGGAAAAACATCTGGATCTCTGTAGCTCCGTCAAGAGATGCTGCTTCATAGAGATCCTGGGGTATTGCCGCCATGCTGGCCATGTACATAACCATATAGTAACCGATGGCCTGCCACACAAGGGCAAAGATCACCGAATATAGGACAATATTCTGGTTTCCCATCCACTGCTGAGTCAGCTTTCCAAGACCGATGGCCTTGAGAAATGTGTTGAGAAGTCCGGTACTGGGATTATAGATAGCCCCAAAGATACCGGCAATAACTACGATACTGAGGATATTCGGTATGTAGAAAATGATCCTGAAAAAGTTTTTACCCTTAAATTTCCCCCGGGAAAGTATGGCTGCAAACAGGATCGCAAAGAATATTGTGCACAGCGTTACAAGGACAATAATGGCAATGGAGTTCTGCATTGCCTGAAGAAAATTTTTGTCTGCAAGAAGAGATTTAAAGTTATACAGACCTACAAATTCTTTTCTGTTTGTAATTCCGCCCATACGGTACAGAGACATCCTGAACACGTTGATGGTGGGAATAAAAATGAAAAGAGTGACCAGTATAGCCGCTGGAGCGATACAAAAAAAGATAAAGCGTCCCCGGGCCCGTTTTCGATTCATACTATGTCTCCTTTCTTTTAAAAACGGTGAGCTGTAACAACTCACCGTTTTCTCAGCACATATGCCATTCTTATTCAGATGTTTACTCCATAGCGGCTGCGCATCTCTCCCATACATCTACGAGCTGGCTCTGCCATTCGTCTACAGTCATATCCCCGTTGCTGATGGAATCGATCGGTCCGTAAATAGATCCTTTCATGTCAAGACCTTCGATAGGAGCGGTTGTTGCCCATGTACCTGTAACAGCTACCACATCATCGCCTGTCTGGAAGCTGCTCTTGATCACTCCCTCAGGAAGTTTATCGGCTGCGCCCTTTACAGGAACAACGATAGGAGAATCGGACTCTTCTCCGGTCTCAGCATTGGTTGTCTTATTTGCAAGGCACAGATCAACAACTGTATCAGAGTACATAAATTTGATAAATTCTTTTGCAAGATCAATGTTGGCGGCGTCTGCCGGAATCCACATCTGCTCGGTAAAGGTATATACAGACTGGCTCTCATCAGCACTCCATTTCGGAACGCCCATTACTCCCCACTCATAATCTGAAGGAGTTGTGTTTGCCATCTCTCCTACTACCCAGCTTCCGTTTGGCATAAAGAGGGCTTCGCCGTCGATAACTGCCTGCTGGTTGATCTTGAATCCGCCGTCTGTATTGGCGTTGGCAACTGTATCTGCCCAGATGTTGTCAGAAGATACCAGCTGAGCCACTGTATCCAGAACTTTTCTTCCTTCATCAGAAGTCCAGGTGTCTGCGTCATAAGTCAGAGCATTGTTGTAGAAGTCAATTCCTCCTGCCTGTGCCAGCATTGCATAGATGGTAGCGTCAAAGTATCCTGACTGAGGATATGTAAAGAGTGCTCTTCCATCTGCTTTTGCCTGCTGTCCCAGTTCAAAGAATTCATCCCAGGTAGTGGGAACTGCATATTCTTTCCCCTCGCCTACAAGGGTTGCGTTGTACCAGAAACCTGTCTGTGTATAGAAGATCGGCGCAAGATAGATCTTGCCGTCTCCGTAAGGCTGTGCAGCTGTTCCCTCAAGGATTCCGTCCAGCATCTTACCCTTAAGTTCATCATCAAACACATCTGAGATATCCGCAACTGCCTCTTCCTTCAGCATAGTCTCTGTAAATCCGCTGGCCTGTCCCAGGTTATAGTATACAATATCCGGAACATCACCGTTCTGGATGTCCTTTGTCAGTACCTGATCCAGTTCGGAGGACAACTCTAATTCTACTTCGCACCCTGTCTCCTCCTCAAAAGCTGCTGTGATCTTGTCCCAGATATCCGCTCCGTTTCCACCTTCAAAGGCTGCGACTTTCAGCACATCCCCGCCTCCGCTTTCGCTGTCGCTGCCGCCGTCTCCGCTGCCACTGTTATCTGATCCACCTCCGCATGCAGACAGCATGGAAGCTGCCATTACAGAAACAAGAGATGCCGAGATCAACTTTTTCACCATTTTTCTCTTCATAAATTTTACCTCCTTTTTTTCTGTTTTTTACATCATACCTTATTTTAGAGGAGGCTTCCATACAGATATTGGCTTTTCTTTTATAATTATTGCTGTTTTTTAGCAATATAGTCACGATATATAAATATTTTTTGTTGTTTTATCCACAAGTTCTTGCTTTTTCTCCGTTTTTCTTTGTATAATATCTACAATAGATCCGATCATTTTGTAAGCAGAAGGAGGCGGCTGTATGAGCCACAGACATTATTCTATAAAAGAAAATGAACTTCCTAAGATTAATTCCCGGCTGCTGTCTATCTCTCTGTCTAAGGATGAAAGAGACTGGCCCAGTGTTCTTCACACCCACCCCTTTACAGAAATTTTCTTTGTGTTAAACGGCAAAGGAAATTTCTTCTTTCGCCGGGATATTCGTCCCATAGAAACCGGAGATCTGATCATCATTCCCCCCTATCTGGAACATACGGAACAGTCCATTCCAGGCACACCTCTTGAGTATTATGTCCTGGGAATCGACGGCATTGCTTTCCAGGAAGAAGATCAGTCCGCTTCCGCCCAGATTTTCTGTAACTTTGACAATCTGGCTATGATCCAGGATCTTTTTGCCCAGATCCATTATGAAGTGAAATCCGGAGGCTACGGTGCAGAACTGATCTGTCAGCACCTTCTGGAGATCCTGATCCTGCGGATCCTCCGCTCCTCCCGGCAGCTGGTGCCTGTCTCTATCAATACCGTGCGCATGACAAAAGAATGTGCCCAGATAAAAGAATATCTGGACACAAATTATGCAGAACATATTACTCTGGATACACTGACAGGGCTGACTCATATGAATAAATACTATATGGCCCATTCCTTTGCCAAGTACACCGGCTTTTCTCCCATCCAGTATCTGAACCGATGCCGGCTGGAGGCGGCCTGCCAGCTTCTCCGGGATACGGACCTTTCGGTCTCGGATATCGCCGGCTCCACAGGCTTTTCCTCCCAGTCTTACTTTACACAGACCTTTCGGAAGTTTTTCGGAATCACTCCCATAAAATACCGGCAGAATCACGGTGAGGAACAGTTGAAGTCCCCCGGCAGATGATGTATGTATCTTAAATCTCGTACCAGATGATCTCGTTTGCTTTCAGATCTACATGGAAACTGCTTCCGTCCCCTCTGTACACGGTTGTACTCTGGGATTCATAGGTATTGTTGACAACACAGTACTTGCCGTTCTTTACGTAAGCATGAACTTCCACATTAAAGTTGGAGCTGAACCATCTGCAGAGATTTTCCTCATCATGGGAAGACCAGATAATGGAACGGTACAGGATCCTGCTGTTCTCAAAACTGTAGGGAAGGCCGCTGATATATACGCAGCGTCCCTTTCCGAACTCCTTCACAGCCATCTGTACCTCCTTGTCCCGCTGGACAAGGATCTGGGTTCCGTCCAGGGCATACATGTTTTTCTTTCCTTCGCCGAAATCAATTTCTTTCTTACAGTCTTCCTTGATAAAATGATCGTGCTCTTTCCAGTTATATTTATCTACGTTTAAAGTAAAGCCTGTTTCTTTTTCCACGCCCATGACCGTTGCAAGCTGGAGGAAATGGCCCTGGTACTGATGGCCTGCAGGCTCTCCCACTCCGATAAATCCTCCGCCGTTATAGATAAACTTCTTTACAGCAGTAAGGATCTTTTCATCTGTCCAGTTCTCTCCGCCTGTGTAGGCCGTATCAGCGTCGCCCACATTCAGGATCACATCAATATCTTCTAAAATATCCGGATCCTGGCGTATATCGTCAAAGCTGATAAACCGGACGTCAAATGGCGCTCCACTTAAAGCCTCGATCACCCCTGCATAGGAGTAATTCTGTTTATAATAGATGGCATGATGGACCATATGATTACCCCATGCCCGCATCTTGCCCCAGCAGTTCAGTACCGCCACTTTCTTGATGCAGTAGGGCGTTGTTCCCTTAATATTTTCATACAAGGTCCGGAACTCGTTGCACACGCTTTCCACATAATCAATGAAATCAGGGAACTCCATAGCAAGTTTTAAGTATCCCCCGTATCCGATCCGGTCAATAGGCTTTCTCAGGATGGCTCTCCTGGCTGTCACCCAGTTGACTTTCGCTTCTTTTACCGGATCTCCTCCCTCATGGAATACATCCGGGAAGAAATAAGGCAGGAGACGTCCTTCTCTGTATTTTACCCCTTCAATATCGCTGATCAGCCGCAATGTGGAGCCGTTTCCCACACTTCCCACAACAGCGTCCAGTCCGATAGACTTAAATTCCTCCATAAAAGGTTCTGTTCCGATCCAGTGGTCGCCCAGGAACATCATGGCTTCCTTTTCCAATTCATGGGTGATATCCACCATCTCTTTTGCAAGTTTCGCCACTTCTCTTCTCTGGAAAGCCTGGAAATCAAGAAATTCCTTTGAAGGAATGCGATAGGTATTATTCATATACCCCTGATCAATGATAAATTCCGGACGGAACTTATAGCCTGCTTCTTTTTCAAATTGCTCCAGGATATAAGGACTTACTGACGCAGAATATCCGTACCAGTCTACATATTTCTCTCTTGCAAGTTCATCAAAGATCAAAGTGAATTGATGGAAAAATGTGGTATAGCGGATCACGTCCACATGGGGATTGTCTGCAATAAATTTCCGCAGTCTCTCCATGGAATATTTGTGGGTCTTTGGCTGGCGCACATCAAAAGTAATCTGTTTTTCAAAATTTTCCCATCCGTTTGTCACTGCATTATACATGTGGACCGGATCCCACATGATATATGCCAGAAAGCTGACCGTATAATCATGAAAAGCCTCTGCGCTGTGGATGGTTACATCTCCTGTCTCACTATCATAGCTCCACTGTGTTGGGGGAACCACGTCCCCTGTAGTCCGGTCTATGACTTCCCACCATCTGGTGATGTCGTCGTGGTCGTTTACTTTAAGCATATCCGGATATAGATGATCCATGAGATGAACAGATAATTCGTCACTGACAGCAGTATAAAAGGGGGTCACAATGTACATCTGCTGGATCTCATCCGGATTTGCCTTTGCCCAGGCATTATCTTTTCTTGTGGTATAATAGGTAGAATACACTTTTGCGTCTACATCTTTCAGCTCTTCCGGATAGTCTGTGCCGTCACAGTCACGGATAGCATCTGCTCCCCATCTCTTCAGCAGTTCCATAGTCTCAGGGACAACATCCAGGTCTGTAGGGATCGTCACTCTTCCTTTTGTGTTTTCTTTCAATATTCTTCTCCTTTCTCCTGCTTTTTGATAATTTTATCATATGGAAAAAGGAGTAGAGAGTCAATCTGCTCATTGCTCATATTTTTATAATTCTTGCGCTTCAGACAGCGGAAAGGCACTATTATAATGATGCTGCAGAAAAGTACCGGCAGATCTGCTCCATCCGCTGCATCTGTCTGACCTGGAACGGGCAGCGCTGTTCACAGTGTCCGCACCGGATACAGGCATATTGGCTGCTTCATGGTGTTTCCTCCTTTGCTACTATTTAGAATGTTTTCATTATAATGTATTAGAGTTACTCTCAGTCAAGTGCAATGGAGCTGATTCCTACACTGAAACGGGATTCAAACGGAAAGCGGCTGTTCGATGAGGACGGGATTGCTTATTTGCAGGGAATTGTCTTTCTGCGGAATTGCGGGATGTCTATCAATGGGATCCATGAATATTTTGATCTGGTCTAGCAGGGAGACAGCACCCTGCCCAAGCGCTACCAGATGATCCTGGAGCAGAAAGCATCGGTGGATCTCCAGATTGAAAAGCTGTTAGAGAGCCGCCGCTATGTTGAAAAGAAATTATATCTATACTTTTCCAAGCTTTATGGGGATTCTCAGGATAAGCCAAAAGATAAGCCGGAGTCCGGGAACTCCCCAGGCAATCCGGCAATGGGCCAGGTAAGGTAACGGAGCTGCCGCCAAATGGCCATGCAGGCATGTCCCCTTGGCGGCAGCTCCGAAAAACAGCAATATATCATATGAGATTAATATCTATTTTCTTAAGTTTTTCATACAGCGCTTCCATATCCGTAGGCTTTTCCTGGATATGCTCCATCTCTGTCCGAATCTCCTGCATGGTCTCATCTACATGGGCGATTTCGTCTGCGCACTCCTTCAGCCGGGCGATCACCTTCTCCGCATGGTCCACATTTCTCTTGTACTTGATCTGATGTTCCAGACTTGCCCAGAAGTTCATAGCGATGGTCCTGATCTGCACCTCCGCCTTTACTTCTTTTGTGGACTCAGCAAAAAAGATGGGGACGCTTACGATCAGATGAAGACTACGGTAGCCGTTGGGCTTGGGATTCTGGATATAGTCTTTTCTCTTGATCAGCCGAATATCATCCTGCTTTGTCAGGGCATCGGCCAGAAGATAAATATCGTCAATATATGAACATATCACTCTTATCCCTGCGATATCGTTCAGGTTGTTTTCTATATTCTCCCGTGTAGGCGGCAGTCCCAGTTTTGCCATCTTTTCCAGAATGCTCATCTGGCTCTTCAGACGGGTCTCAATGGAGCTGATCGGGTTTCTTTTGTATCTGACCTCAAACTCCGTGTCCAGCACCTCAAATTTTGTGTTGATCTCTTTGATCGCACAGGCATATCCCATCATAAGCTCCTTGTAGTCCAGAACACCGTCCAGCAGATTCATAGCCTGTCCCATGATGATATTCTTTCCTACTCTTTCCGGCACCTGAAGCCAGTTTTTTTCTCCCATAGTTACCTCCGTTCCGGCAGTATAGTTCCTGTCTCTTTACTCTATCACTATTTTAACGGATGAAATAAAAAGGCTCAATTAAAATACTCTAAAAAAATATTAACAATGTTTATACCAGGCTTGTTTTATTCAGTACGGCATTGCTCCCCAGGCCGATCCCCAGACTGAACAAGATCCCGCCGGCAAGGCACATGATAACATTCATGATCCCGGAATCCAGGGGTGTTATCATCGGTACCATAGTAAACAGCAGCATTCCGGTGCAAAGAGAGATCACCATAGAGAGCCATAGTTTCTGTTTTCCAACAACACTCGTAAGTACATAGATGGAAACAAATACTGCCGCCAGAAATATTTTGGAGATCATGCACATAATGATCCCGCCGGCCCCTGCTGTCCCTGTGTCAAAAGGAAGTCCGGAAATAGCTCCGCCCACCATAGCTCCTGCAAAAAAGGCGATAAGCATAATGGCGCCGCCTGCTAAACCGATCAGGACGCCGACTTTTGCCCTTACATCCCCATCTCTGTAATCTCTGCCAAAAAGCCGGATACTTCCTCTATCCGGGACCTGAAGTCCGCAGATCAGCTTTTCCGTAGTAGATTTTCCGCTTCCGTTTTCTCCGATAAAGCCGTAGATTGCTCCAACAGGAACTGTCATATTGAGATGATCTACTGCATACAGCCCATGGAAGCTTTTTGAAAGATTTCTGATCTCAATCGCATTCATTTTATCGACTCCTTTTCCTTGCCTTCAGTATTTTGTTTTTATGACTGGAGTTTACTTTTGATTTGTTTTAGAATTGTTTGCGAAATATTAAAAAAGAACCCTTCTCAGGATTCTTTTCTTTTAAAAGCATGATAGATCATGCTGATCCCCAATGCTGATATAAGCAGGCATACCGCCAGTCCCGTGATGCCGTTCATCCTGTCTGTGTTCAGACTGTTGGTCTCCTGAAAGGATACAAGCATAGTCATCTGCAGGGTGAGCATAGACACCAGTGCGTCTGCCACCCCTATATTCCGGATGGTGATCAGGATCGGGGACTGCATTTTTCTCACCTTGATCATATTGATCACGGCCATGGTGATTTTGTAAAAAGTATATGCAGCTATGGAGATAGCCATAATGTCAGAATAGGCTTTTGCTGTTCCTTTTGCAATGGTCAGCAAAACAACGCCGCTCAGGGCCAGGTTCAGGACCAGCAGCAGAATACCGTCCGTTTTTATCACTGCCAGCTCCTTTTTTCGGATCAGCTTCTGATCCTCCATACGGGATATTTTTCTTTCTGTGTGGACTGCGAAGTATCGCATGACCCCCAGCAAACTGTAATAAACAGCCATTGTAATGAACCAGGCTGATTGACTCATGACCCCGATCACACCGTTGTATATCGTATACGCCACGTTGATCACAAAACTGGGCATGGTAGTCAAAACTGTCCGGAACCTGTAATCCTCAAGAAAGTGGGCGCCGAAAGAATTCCTCTTTACAGCTGTTAAAAACTTTTCAATAATCCCGTTTCTCAGGTCTTTGTAGAGGCATATGATAGCCCCTGTCAGAGAAACAGCAGCCAGAATATATATCAGAATCCCCACAATCTCCGGCAGCATGTTTTCCTGTGACTGGATGACAGACAGAGCAGCAATTCCCACCGTTACCAGATAAAATATGAAATGGCTGATACCTTTTCTTTTCATCTTTTCAGCAGTATTTTTCACTGCGCCTCCCTCTTTGTATGATAAATTTTGTAGACCACTTTTATAGAGGCTACCGGCTTTTTACTTAAACAATTCTTTTGCCTTCTCCATTCTTTCAACCACAGGCACCCCGAATGGACATCTCTCTTCACAGCCTCCGCAGCCGATACAGTCCTCTGCATTGGCAGACAGTCCTTCATAGTGAGCCCGGAGACTGGCAGGGATCTCCTTCTGCATCACTGCCAGATCATAAAGCTTATTTACCATGGCAATATCAATCTGGGCAGGACATGGAGCGCAGTGGCCGCAGTAGGTGCATTGTCCCGAATAGGCATGATGAGGGGCTTTTGCCAGTACGGTGGCATAGTCTTTTTCTTCTTCTGAAGCAGTCTCATAGCCGGCGGCTTCTTTTACATGGTCCGGTGTATCACAGCCGGTAAGTATGCTGGCCACAGCCGGTCTGGTCAGAGCATAATGGATACACTGAACCGGTGTCAGTGCCACGCCGAATGGGGACGTCTGAGGAGAAAACAGCCTTCCTCCTGCATATCCTTTCATAACCGTAATGCCCACTCCCTGCTGCTCGCAGATCCGGTACAGCTCTGCCCTTTCCGGGTCAATGCCACCCAGGCTCTCTTCGTAATTCTCTGCAAAATATGTATTCAGATCCTCACTGGCCGGAAGAAGGTCAAAGGCCGGATTAATACTGAACAGGAGCATTTCAATCTCTCCGCTTAAGGCCGCCAGCTTTGCTACTCTGGGGTTATGGGTACTCATGCCGATATGACGGATGATCCCTTTCTCCTTCTGCTCTTTCACATAGGCCAGAAATTCTCCTTCCATGATCCGGTGAAATTCTGCCTCCTCATCTACAAAATGGATCATACCCAAATCTATATAATCTGTCTGCAGTCGTGTAAGCAGGTCTGAAAATGCCTCTTTTACTTTGTCCAGTTCTCTGGTACGGACATACTGTCCATCCTGCCAGGTAGAGCCGAAATGACCCTGGATAATCCATTTCTCTCGTTTCCCTTTCAGAGCTTTTCCGATATTTATCCGCACATTTGGCTCAGACATCCAGCAGTCCAGGATATTGATCCCATAGTCTTCACAACAGTCAATGACTGCCTTTACTTCTTCTTCGTTGTGACGCTCCAGCCATTCGGCTCCAAGACCGATCTCACTTACTTTTAAGCCTGTTTTTCCTAATTCTCTGTATTTCATTGTAATACCTCCACCTTGCAGTTATGTTGTTTTGTCTTTTTATTATAGGAAATTCCCACGGCCAAAATCCGTCCCGTATATTCAGGATCCTGTCCCAGTTTTCCTTTAAACTTTAAAGCATAATTTTTCTCTTTGATCTGTCTGACCTCAGCTTCTGCCGTGTTATCTACCTTTAGCTCAAGAATGATTCCATCTTCATTTTTGTATAAAGGATAAAAAATAAAATCTACATAGCCGATTCCTGCTTTATCTTCTCTTTCTATCCTATAGCAGTCTCTGGCAGACAGGTATACCATATTGACGATCATAGTAAGTTCAGCCTCATTATTGTAATTTAATAATGGACTTTCTGTATTATGGGCGTACTCCAGGATCTTTGACATTAACTCTGTATTCCCGTCTTTGGTAGCTTGAAGCATTTTAGAAGACTCTGCGGCTAAACGATACACATAGCCTAATGATGGCTCTTTTTGCAGCATATCTGCAAATTTATCCATCAGTTCTTTATTTGGAATTGATACGTATCCGTTTTCATAATTTAAAAAGCCATAGACGACCATAGCTGAAAATATCTCATTTTTCGTCCGGAGATTCATAGATGTGGCCGCATATTCTCTTACTTTTGCCTGAACCGGAATTCCCGATACCAGCAGCGCCAGATCATCCCGGACTGCATCTACGTTTTCTCTTATATAATAAAAGATTTCATCATATGGACCCGAACTGGTCCAATAGTTTCCCAGATTATTATTGGTCAGCGCAGCCACTACGGATCTGGGATTATATACCCGTTCTCCAGCTTTCGTATGGTAGCCGTCATACCAGATGCGGAGTCCCTCTCTGGTCACATTTTCCGGGTTCTGTTTCTGGGCTTGATATCTTTTATACAGTTCATCAACTTCCCCTTCCGTAAATCCAAAATATTCTGAATACTTCTCTTCTTCTGCCATTGTATATTCATAAAACATATTCAGTTCTGAGCCGCTGGAATATTTTGCAATAGGAAGAATTCCTGTCATATATGCTAATTCAACATAAGACTTTCCTTTGAGAAGATTACTGAGAAACTCTATATATGCCTTTTTATCTTTTTCTCTTACAAAGTCTCTGTGGAAAATATAGTCCCATTCATCAAGGACAAAAATAAACCGGTTCTCATCTTCTGATTCATATATATCATTCAGTATATCCCAAACCGGTTCCTCTTCGTCATTCTCTATATCCGGAAACTGGCTTTTCAGATCATTACGCAGTCTTTTTTCGATTCTTCCAATATATTTTTCATAACTTGAGCAGTTTTGAGGAACCTCATTTAAACTGATATAGATCACATTGTGCTTATTGATATGAGCTTCGAAAGCTTTTTTAGCATTTCTCACTTTCAGCTTTTCCAAAATATGTCTGCTGTCTTTACCTTTTCCGAAAAATGAAGCAATCATTGTGGCCATTACTGTTTTTCCAAAACGACGGGGCCGGGAAATGCACAGATAACGGTTGCTTTTTCCTGTACCAGAGCCAAAATTTTCAATAATATCTTCACTATTCTCTACCATAGGAAGCAGCTCAAGAAGCATTTCTGATTTATCGATAAAGTACACGGAGGCAGCTTCATCCAGAAACATTCCATAAGGATTTTTACTGTTTAAATACACACCCATTCTATGCCTTCACACTCCTTTTCATCTTTTCTGTTCTACAGGCGAACCCGGCTGATCTTTTTGCAGAACAGAAAATCGCCTATACTAAAGTATAGACGATTTTCCTGATTTTCACAATAATATACTTTAACAAAGGTTCTATCATCTTTCAGTCCCAGATCAGGGTCAGAATAAGCCTGGACGGATTTTCCGGCAGCTCAACGGTAAATACCTCTTCTCTCTCTTCTGTTTTTCCCGTAAACTCCTGACCATTCACCAGAATTTTCTGTGGTCTTTTCTCGGATGTCCATCCGACCGTTCCGGCTTCCTCAAGGATCACTGTGGTTTTGTTGCTGCTTTCGTATATATTTTCTACTGCTGTAAATCCTGCATATTTCTCCGTAAGTCCCAGGCAGGCACCATTTTCACCTTCCGGAAGAATGACATACCATCCAAAACCATCCGGTTCCATAGTTCCTTCATACTTTTCATTCCGGTCAAGAGAAAATGCTTTCTCGCAGAAATAGTCATAGACCCGGTAAGTATGGGTAATTTCCAGGTCAGGAATATCCGCCGGACAGAAAGGGAATGGCTGCTTCCGGTCTGTGAGATTAAACACTGCCATTCCTCCGGCCTTTTTATCACCATAGGAAGCTATATTATGAAGTATCAGAACACCCTCCTTCATGGGATCTGAAAAAATGCAGTCCTGGACAGGCTTTGCAGAACGGTCCATCATCAGGATCTTTCCGTTCTGATAAGTAAGAGGCTTCAAAATTTCCGGATCAGTAGCTCCCGGTTTGTCGCTGACATATACGGGCCCTCCGCTGACAGCCCGCAGCAGGCTGTGTTTCACAGCATCCTTGTGCATAGTCCAGAACATATCCCAGTCACAGCAGTACAGCTCATTATGATATAGAGCATTATATGCGTTCTGGAGAAGATGCTCCGCAAAGCCCCCCTCTTTATCCGGCACAAAGTCGTCGCTGTTTCTGGAAATGGCAGTTGCCGGCCTTGCCAGGATATTTTCCATCGCCATTCCCATACAGCTAATAATCCCTCCGTCCATGCGGGAAGCGCCGCTCTCCAGAGCTTCATTCATTCCCCGTACAGCCTGGGCAACAGGCAGATCATTTTCAAAATACCAGGTAGCCGAACTCTGACCGTCTACCTTTACAAAGCTGATACCTTGGCGGTTCAGCAGCTCATACCAGTCACGGTAAAATTTTTCTCCTGTCACAGGGCTTGGAACCAGCTTGCCGCTCACTGTCTGATACAGATATGGACTTTCTTTGCAGGCCAATGCACTTTCCGGGACAAGACCTCCCCAGAATCCTCCCAGGGCATGCCAGACGCCCATCCACCGGATCCCGTTGTTTTCTTTCAACTCTTCTGCCATCTTCCGGAAACCTTCTGGAAATTTCTTCCGGTCCGGTACAAAATCAGCCAGAAGCTCCTCTTTGTCATCCATGGTCATCCAGCCGTCATCGATTATCATCCATTTTACCGGAACATGCTTTTCAGAAAGTTCTTCTGCTTTGCTCCGGATTCCGGCTTCATTGACTTCTCTGTAAAATGCATCCCAGCTACACCAGCCCAGATACCGGAACATTTCCGGGATCCGCCGTTCTTCCCGGATCCGGATCCCTTTGTAATCTGCGATCCATACAAATGCCTTATGTATGGCTTCGTACAGAGAGGAAGCTTTCGCTATAAGATACAAAGGTTCCTCCAAAGAACTGATCCCTCCCAGGCCTGCGGTCATATCCAGGCAGAGACCCTCTTTCGTTCCTCCGGATATACAGGTTTTAAACTTTTTACCCACCATGGGCACCATACAAGCATAGTGATCCGGATACTTCATAAAAAGGACCTGGGTGCGGTCGGGTATTTCCTGAAAACTTTCTGTGAAAGCCGGTCTTGTCCACCATGGGTTAAACATATACATGGCAGTCATTTTCTCCGGCTGTTCCATAGGAAGATAAATCCTCACCGGTCTCCCTGCCCGGAGATTAAAGTTTTCCATGTTGGAAGTGTTCTTTATGCGAAGGCGGATCTCCCCCAGGCAGCAGTCTTTTGTCATATGTTCTGCCATTTCTACATAAAGCCCTTCTTCCTCCCAGCCTTCTGAGTTCAGAGGAATTTCCGGGTAATAACTTTTTCCCTTCTGACAGTATATCTCACATCTTACATTTTCCCTCATATCTGTTCCCTTTCTTCCCACTTTGCGAACAACATACAAGTGCCCTTTCTGTGGTACATTTCAATGGTTTTTTCCAGGCGTTCCCGGTCTACCCGGAGGTATTCTGCCTGGCAGTCAATACACATAAATTCCTTTGAAGCTATGCCGAACAATTTTCTGTGCAGAGCGATCTCATCAGACATAAGCTTTGCCCCGCATTTCATACAGCTATGATCCGTCATTATCTTGGCACCACTTTACATCTGTAGACTTTTGAGCCATGTGCCGGAACCTTTGCTGAAAAGCTCTCCCTTTTCTTTCCAAGGGCTTCATGTACAATGCAGTCATAAAATTCCAGGGACATACCTGAGCCTACTGTCAGTCCCAGATCCCAGAAATCCACAACCGCCATTGCAGGTACATCACCCATATTGAACATTCCCACTGCTACATCACCGTTAGAAAGAAATTTCACCAGTGTAAACACATCGGGACTGTTGGACAGACAGTTCACCCGGAAAGGAGTACGGCATTCTGTATCCTGATTAATGGCGATCAGATCTTTATTCAGTAGGATCTTCTTCGTCTCCTCTGTAAGATTTCTTACATCACAGCCAATCATCAGGGGCGAATTCATCATAGCCCAAAGGGCGAAATGGGTCTGATACTCTTCGTCCGTACATCCTCCGGCGGAAATAAAGTCATTTCCTCCTCTTCCATGGAGGCCCACTACCAGCATGTCCATATCATTATGGCAGAAAGGACTGGAGAAAGCCATTTTATCCATTTGGGAAAGGGCGATATCCTTTATAGAATTCCAGCAGTCTGTAATGTCCTCGGTGGAGCGGAACAGATGGGCTCCTGTGGAACTGATCCACTCATGAACAGACTCTGTCCCCCACTGGCAGGCAGAAAAAACAATATCTCTTCCTGAATTTGCCAGAGCCAGGCCCATTCTCCGGTACAGAGTTCTGCAGTCCTGAAACTGGGGCTTAAAGCAATTGTCATACTTCAGATAATCTACGCCCCACTGGGCAAACTGCCGGGCATCTTCATATTCATGTTCAAAACTTCCGGGATAATCTGCGCAGGTCCTTGTTCCGCAGCAGCTGTACATCCCGAACTTAAATCCTTTATCGTGGACATAGTCGGCCAGAGCTTTTATGCCATTGGGAAATTTTTCCGGATCTGCTACCAGCCTGTCTTCGCTGTCCCGCTCCTTCAGACTCCAGCAGTCGTCCATTACTACATACTCATAACCTGCTTCCAGGAATCCCTGGTCTTTCATTGCGTCAACAGTCTCTCTGATCAGATCTTCGCTGATCTTATCTGTAAAAGTATTCCATGAGTTCCATCCCATGGGAGGAACTGCGCACATTGCTTTTCTGTTCATCTCCTTATTTTTCCTTTCAAACAGCAGTCTTATTTTCTGCCAATATTAAATTCTCCGGATACTTTTTGATCTGAGGGTTCAGGAGCTTTCCTGTGATCAGCGCCATCAGCCCGAATCCAAAGAAAGCTCCGATAAAAGCATAGGTAGGGCGGTTTGCTTCATCAAGGAAATAGATCAACAGGGGAACTACATTCACCAGCAGGACCCCGGCAAGTCTCAGGGGACTGTTCAGTGCGAAAAAGATGGATCTTTTGATCATCTCTGTCAGTTTTCCTGTATACACCGATAACAGCGGGAATAAATATAATGCGATCACAAGCACTATAAACATTACCCCGATGATCCCTGCGGAAAAATATCTGAGCACTCCGCTGGTCTGTCCGCATACCTGCAGGTCAATGCTTCCCAGCATCATGATCCCCACAAAGGCCAGCCAATACAAAGTAGTCCGTATAAAATTTTTCCGCAGCCCCTGCCAGAAAGTTCTAAAGGGATTGATACAATCCTCTGTGTTTACCATGGAAAATATGGTATGATATAATGCTTTCTGGGCCGCTCCTATGGTGACAAAAGGGATACAGCATACCGCAAATAATACATTCGCAGCGATAATAGTTCCCACCTTTGTCATCAGTCTTCCAAATGTGCTGTCATTTCCTAAAAAACCGCCTATCAAATTCATAATACACCTCTTAAAGTTTTCCGCCTGATGTGGCAATACCTTCTATAAACTGTTTCTGGAAGATCAGGTACAGGATAATCATAGGCACTACTGCCATAAGAGCACCTGCCATGATCTGGGGATAATTATTTCCAAATTGCCCCTGCAGCCTTGACAAAGCTGCTGTAAGCGTGGTTGCCTCTGTCCGGGGCGCTACCAGCAGCGGCCACATCAGATCTTTATAGGCAAACAATGCTGTAAAGATACCGAGAGATACCAGTGATGAACGGGTCAGAGGAAGCATAACAAACAGAAATCTCTGGGGTACATTACATCCATCAATCTCTGCCGCTTCTTCCAGGGATCGGGGCAAAGTCTGATATCCCTGCTTGCACAAATAGGTTCCGAATGCAGTGACAATGCCCGGAAGCAGCAGACCGAAGGGCGTATTCATTGCATTCAGCTTTGATACCATCAGATACTGGGGAATGATAAATATCTGTGAGGGCACCATCATCTGAACCAGCACCAGGGCAAACAGAAAATTCTTAAATGGAAATTTTAGTCTTCCAAAAGCATATCCTGCAAGGGTTGCTGTGGCGCATGCACACAGAACACGAAGCGCAATAAGCAGCAGGGTATTTCTGTAAAGAAGAAGGAAGTTATAAGAGTTCCACACATCTATAAAGTTTTCAATATGCCACCCCTGCATCGGGAATATATAAAAAGGATTAACAGAAATTGCTTCTGTCTTTGTCTTAAACGCTGTCAGCAGCATCCAGATAAAGGGTACAATCATCACCAGAGAGCCTGCAATCAGGATAAGATGAATAGCTCCTGATGATATTTTTTGTTTTAAATGCCAGCCCATGCTGAACCTCCTCTCCGATTTACTCATAATGAACCCATTTCTTCTCGCTCTTCTGCAAGATAAAGGTTATGATACCTATGATAACGATCATAAACATAACAATAGTGGCTCCATAACCCCTGTCAGACCTTTCAAAGGCATATTCATAAAACAGGTAGGTGATAGATTTTACAGTAGGCCACGCTCGGCTGCTCTTATCCATAACCATGTATGGAAGATCAAAAAGCTGGAGTGCACCGATGATCCCTGTCTGGATCACAAAGAACAGCATTGGACTCAAAAGCGGAATTGTAATATGGAAAAAAGAATGAACTCCCGTAGATCCGTCAATAGCCGCCGCCTCATAATAGTCCTTAGGGATATCCTGAAGGCCTCCCAGAAACAGGATCATGTTATTGCCGATCCCGCCCCAGACTCCGATGATCACGATACAGAGCCATGCGATCCTGGGATCTGTAACCCAGGCCACATCTATGCCGAATACATGATTCAGCAGACCATACTGCTGATTAAAGATCCATTTCCATACCATCGCTGTAGCCGCAGGAGCGCAGACCATAGGCAGGAAAAAAATCGTGCGGTAAATTCCTCTTCCTTTCATCTTCCGGTTCAGAAGCACAGCCAATACCAGGGATATAATGATAGTCAGAGGGAGACTTACTGCCGCATATTTTACTGCATTAAACAGGGTCTGAAATACCTCTTTATCGTGAAATAATGTGATATAGTTTTTCAGTCCTATAAATTCATTACCCATTCCAAAGTCCCCGGTTTTACAAAAAGACTGATAAACTGTTTCAAATATAGGGTAATAATTCAGGATCAAAAGGCCTATGATGGTAGGGGCCACAAAGATCAGCCCCCATTTTGCCTCATTTTTTTGCCTGGGTGTCATTTTACTTTTCACTTTATTTCACCCCTCTTTCTATTCGTTCTCCTCTGCCAGATCGGCGTTCATTGTGTCCACTACTTCTGTGAGAACTTCATCCATGGTGGAAGGATCTGACCAGGCAGATACCAGAATATCACAGATATCAGATTCCCAGTTTGATTCCTTTGAATAAGGGCGCATTACAAGTGTACCTGCTTCTTCAATATCAATAAATGGTGTCATATCCATATTAGAATACGCCTCCTGGAAAGGATCGGAACAGCCCATACGACCTGCCAGGGTAACTCCCAGTTCTGCCTGTTTTTTCTGGCTTTTTTCAGAACAGAAATGAGAAATCAGGGAATAAGCGGCATCCGGATCATCTGTATTAGCGTAAGCAGCCCATCCTAATCCATTATAGATAGAAACACGTTCTTCCTTCTGACACTGTCCGTCTTCGTTTACATCTGCGTAAGGAATCATTACCCAACCATAATCGGAGGCATTATCTGCATCATAATATTTGATAACGTCATAAGATCCCTGAGGCAGCATTCCAAGCAGTCCGGACTGGAACATAGTGTCTCCGCCGGTGTTGGCCATTGCATCCGCAGGCGGACAACCCGGAAGAATCTCATTGGCAACAAAGTCCATGGCCTCTACTGTTACAGGATCATCGAATCCGGATTTTGTTTTATCATCACTGATCACTTTGCCTCCGAAGGAATAGATAATGTTATACCAGAAATTCTGGACATCTCCGGAATTACAGTATGTACCGTAAACACCGTCTGCTTCACCTTTCTCGCTGATTTCCTGAGCAATATCGGCAAAATCCTGCCATGACCAGTCACTTGTGGGATATTCAATCCCATATTTATCAAAGATTGCTTTATTATAGATCACAGCAATGGTATCGTGATCTTTCGGTATTGCATAGTGAGAGCCGTCCAGTGTATAGAGGTTGGTGATATCCGGATAGAAGTCATCTATGTTCATTGTATCGTCATTTTCAATGTAATCATCCAGATTCAACATAGCCCCTGCCTGCATATACTTCAGAGCATTATTAGAATGCATCCAGAATACATCCGGCATTTCTCCACCCTGCACACCAGCTTCCAGCATAGTCCAGTATGAATCCCAGTCTGTTACCTGAAATTCCACTTCATAACCGTTTTCTTCACCCCATTCGTCTGCGATCTGCTGCAGTCCGTCAAGCTGGTTATTATCCCAGATCCCGACCCGGATCGTCTTATCGCCGCTGCTCCCGGAATTTTCTCCGGATCCTCCGCATCCTGTTAATGAAAGTACAAATACTGCAGATAACCCGATTGCCAGGCCTTTTTTCATCCATAAATCTTTTCTCATTTTTTAATCTCCTCCGTCTGATAATCTTTTACATTTTATCTTTTTATAATATACACCGGTGCTCTGAGAGAAAAATCTCCCATTCAAAGGATACTATTATCTTGCCATTTTGCGTTAGTATGCTTTCCTTTGTTTTCTTTATTGTAACCCTAATCTCGCATGAAATAAATGGTAACTAAATGTGTTAAATGGTAAATTCTTGCCATATTTCCTATTCCGGGATATAATAGTAAAAAATTATCGAGGAGGTTTTCCTATGCTTTCCGTTCCCCACCAATCCATCGGATTCAGTTTTTCTTCAGATCTGTCTTTGCTGACAATGAAAGGAATCGGGGTTCAGTATGTAGACAACCATTCCTATTCCTGGGATAACAGGAACCGCAAAGATTCCCAATGTATCATTCAGTATTGTATTGACGGAGAAGGAGCCATTGAAGTAGACGGGATTCACTATCACATCCACAAAGGAGACGCTTTTATCATAGACATTCCGGGGCCAAATCATTATTATCTGCCCAAGCATTCTTCCTATTGGGAATTCGTCTATCTGGAATTTACAAAAGAATGTCTTCCCCTGCTCTGGAAAATACACCGGACCATCGGTCCTGTAATCCACTTTCCGGAAGATTCGCCCCTTTTTGATCAGATTATGGAAATCTATGATATGTCTCTTAACAATGAACTGAAGTCCTATTTTGAGAACTCCAGGATTTCCTATGATCTCTGGCTGCGGCTTACAGAGTATGTCATGACCTTATCGGTCAGTGAAATTTCAAAGGTGGATCATGCAAAAACTTTTATAGACCAGCATTACTACAGGGAGGACCTGAATCTGGATCTGGTAGCTGACCATGCCGGCATGTCCAAGTATTCCCTGTGTAAAGAATTCCACAAAAAATACGGAGTCTCTCCGGGAAAATATCTCAGAGAGCTCCGTATCTCACAGGCCTGCCGGCTGCTTATGACAAAGTCTGATCACACACTGCAGGAAATTGCCCAGATGGTAGGCTATTCCAATAATAATTATTTCGGAAAAGTTTTCAAGGCAGAAAAAGGCATCAGTCCTGATAAATACCGAAAACAATCTGTTAAATACGATCTTGTCCGTGCCGTGTATGAAACGCCTCATATATAAAAAGCTTATCGGCAGGTTCCATATCTGCTTCGTATTTTGACAACAGACAGTCAATAAAGAGTACTGCCTATCACCTTATTTTTCGGAAAATATATACATGACTTGAGAAATCTCCTTTTTCCGGATAACTGGTAATACCGGAATACATCAGTTCATCACCGCCGTAGCAGAGGCCGTTCTCCTCCAGTCTGTACACACTGTCCGGATCCAGTCCTTTCAGTTTCACAGGGAAACTGAGGGACAGGGGATCTGACAGGATCCTGAAATAGCAGTAAATTACCGTCCTGCCGTCCTCTGAAACGAAATTCCAGGCACCCTCATTGCTGCTTTGCGGATTTTTCAGACGGTAAAAGCGGCCCATCTGTACCACTTCACGGATTGTCTTATAAAACCCTATCTCTTCTTTTACTTCTCTTCTCTCCTCTTCACTCATCTTCCTCAGATCCAGCTCATACCCCAGATTTCCGGACATGGCTGCCGCAAATCTGGTGGAAAGGGGTGTTATCCTTCCCACCTGATGATTGGGTACATCTGACACATGGGATCCCATAGTAATGGCCGGGAAGAGGATACTGGTCCCATACTGGATCTTCAGCCTGCAGACTGCATCTGTGTTATCACTTGCCCATGTCTGAGGCATATAGTAAAGCATACCTGCGTCATAACGTCCGCCGCCGCTGGAACAGCCTTCAAACAATACTTCCGGGAAATTCCGGTTGAGTCGTTCCAATATAGAATAAAGTCCCAGTATATACCGGTGAGACAGCTCCCGCTGGCGTTTTCCTTCCAGATAAGCGGAGCCCAGGTCTGTAATATGCCGGTTCATATCCCATTTCACATAGGCTGCCTTTGTTTTTTTCAGAATATCTGCAACAGACTGGTAAATATAATCGCAGACCTCCGGATTGGACAGATCCAGCACATACTGGGCTCTGCTAAGCACCGGATCATAAAGACTGCTTCGGATGATCCAGTCCGGATGAGCCCGGTACAGATCACTGTCCGGAGATACCATTTCAGGCTCAAACCAGATACCAAATCCCATTCCTATCTCTCTGATCTTTTCTGCAAGAGAATAGATCCCTCCCGGAAATTTTTCTCTGTCTTCTCTCCAGTCTCCCAAAGCCGCACAGTCAGTATTGCGCTTTACAAACCAGCCGTCATCCACTACAAACAGTTCCACGCCAAGATCGGCCGCCTGGGCTGCCAGAGACAGACATGCTTCCTCATAAATATCAAAATAGAAAGCCTCCCAGCTATTTAAAAGAATCGGCCGGACTTTATCTCTGTATATGCCTCTGCACAGGCGTTTACGGTACAGGCTGTGAAAAGTCTGAGACATCCCATTAAGACCACTGCAGGAGTATACCATAACAGTCTCCGGTGAGACAAATTTTTCTCCGCCGCCCAGTCGCCACCCGAAAGTCTGGGGATTCATCCCCATCTGAACCCGCACGGTCCGATACTGTCCGGTCTGCACCACAGCCTGAAAATCGCCGCTGTATACATAATTAAAGCCCCAGACCTGCCCCTGGTATTCTGTAGATTCCTTGTCCATCAGGATCACGCAGGGATTCTCCTGGGGACTGCTGCAGCCTCTGCTGCTCTCGATGACTACCGAATCCCCGGAGATAGCCCTCCGGTTGATATTCTTTTCCCAGGTATGGGAGCCGGAAAGAGTCAGCAGATCATAGTCTGTCCCCGAAAAATCCATACTCATACTCATCAGCCGCTCTATATAGATTTCCTTTTCTCCCTGATTTACAATCTCCACATGCCTGCAGATCCCATCAAAATCACGGAAAACCGTATAGTAAAGGCGTATCTGTGCCTGGAGACATTCATCTTCCAGGGTAATGCACAAAGTCTCCGCCTCATCCTTCCCCTCTGCATATACAGAAGGAAGCCCTTCCAGTTCCGGCTTGCCATGGACGATCTCATACCCTTTATAAAAAAATCTGGTAACTCTGCATCCGTCCTCTGTCTGGATGA
The DNA here is from genome assembly GCA_949291945.1 of uncultured Bacillota bacterium. Classification (GTDB taxonomy): domain Bacteria; phylum Bacillota; class Clostridia; order Lachnospirales; family Lachnospiraceae; genus Blautia. The sequence goes on from CASEXH010000035.1 coordinate 23,513, forward strand.
TGTACGCCGGGCTTCTGAAATCGCCCTGGTTCATGTCCGGATATTCCTGAGGAAGTGTATCAAGAGAAAATTTCTTGTCCTCCGGGTCCGGATTGGAACAGAAGCCCCGGTCGAAAAAGAAGGGCTGTGCACTTCCTGCATATTGGTTTATGTATCTGCCGAAATACCGGTGCATTAAATACTTGTCTTTTTCCAAACTGAGAATGTAACTGATACGCCCGTTATCTATAGAAAAAGTATTACCATTCTTACTGATCTTCATATCAGATATGTTCCCCTTTCGCTTTTTCTTTCATTTTATCTTATGTATCCGATTTTTCAAAGGGTAACTAAATGTTCAGAATGGTAAAATATTGCCCGGTCGCTGCTGTTCCTTACTTTTTCATCAGATCTGCCCCGCTGTGCCAGGCCTGTCCAACCTTTTCACCAATTGCATAATATCCATTCTGCATCTGATCAAAGGCAAAGGCCTGGAGTTTCCCTGCATCGATCTTTCCTGCTTCATCCAGCACCTTTTCATCTGCGATCACATTGACAATCTTTCCAAGGACACGCAGGCCGTAAGGCTGTGACTGCATTTCCACCACTTCACATTCCAGGGTAAGGGGATATTCTGTAATGACCGGGGCATCAACTCTCTCACTTTTCACCGCATGGAGTCCGGTACGCTCAAACTTGTCTGCCATTTTATTGGAGCTGGCAATTCCCAGGAAATCTGATTCCCGGAGAGTGTCTGTTCCAGGCACAGCAAGAGTAAAGGCTTTCCTTGTCTCAAGATTGGCTACTGTTTTGTGCTCGGCTTCCAGATTCAGTGCAACCATATCTTCCGCACAGATCCCTCCCCATGCCATCATCATAACATCCACTGTGTTATCTTCATTGTAGGTGCCGATCATATAAGTCGGCATAGGAAATAAATACGGCTTAACGCCCAGGTTTTTTGACATAATTTTGTCTCCTTTCTTATCTCTGTCTATTGGATTGATATTCTACTTTAATTTACTACAGGTCTACTTTATAGATTTTCCCAGTTCATATGCCTGCTGAATTTCTGTTTTTCCTTTAATGTCCCCCACATTCATGTTTCCGCCGGCAAGAACATGGCCGAGATTTTTCCATCTCAGATGTTCCATCAGATGATCATAGTACAGAACTACATCATCAAATCCATTTCCCTCTGCGGCCATGAGAAGTGCGGAAGATCTGTCATGGCCTCTTAAAAGATTGCCGTCTCCTTCTTCCAGGGCAAACAGACGGTCAATGGCAGTCCGGATCTGGCCGCTCATATTCCAGTAATACAGCGGACTTGCCAGTACCACTACCTCTGCCTCTTTTACTGCCGGATAAATCTGATCCATGTCATCTTTCTGTACACAGGGACAGGCTTTGCTGCTGTGTCCGCCAAAGCATCCTTTGCAGCCATGGATATCCATACCGGAAAGGAAAAATTCTGTCACGGTATTTCCTGCACTTTCTGCTCCTTCTGTAAAGGATTTTACCAGAGCTGATGTATTTCCCTTTTTTCTTGGACTTCCGTTTAATATTACGATTTTCTTACCCATAATCAATCTCTCCTTTTCCAGCGGATTGACTTTTTCCGCTGCTGATATTACAATCATAGCAAGAATATGTCAGAAAACAAGTACGCACATAAAAGTGCGATACTCACATTTAAGTTCAATACTTACCTGAAGGAGAGTGTAAAATGGGAAAAAGATGTATATCCAATGAGAATTTAAGCACCACCGGCTTTAGCTATACTTTATCTTTGATCAACGGGAAATATAAAATGACGATCCTCTATACACTGATGGAATTCGGCGTGGTGAGATTCAATGAAATAAAAAGATATATCGGTCAGATTTCTTATAAGACGCTGAGTTCCACTTTAAAAGAACTGGAGGCAGACCAGCTTGTACACAGGGAAGAATATCCCCAGATCCCTCCCAAAGTGGAGTACAGCCTGACGGAGAGAGGAAAATCCCTGATCCCGATCCTGGACGGGATGTGCGAGTGGGGTGACAAAAACCGGCTTTAATCTGCCGGTTTTGTCTTTGCTATACTACCTCACAGGCACATAATCTATCTGTGACTCTTCCTCTGTAGCCTCAATCTTAAAGATGACAGGACGTAAACCGTCGTTGCAGCTGCAGATGGCCACACCGGGTTTCCGGATCCAGTCACCGTAATAAAACACATCATTTCCCGCTCCGTGAGACAGTGCGAATACATACTGATAGATTGCTTTCCATGCCTCATCGCAAAATCCCTCAGGCTTGGCATAGTCTCCGTAGAATACCTGGCCTTCTTTCATCATAGGACAGGCAGTCAGGCCTTCTGCACCGTACTCTTCGGCCAGCTCTTTGTCTAAAGTTGTTTTTAATACTGTAATCTTACATTTTTTCATATCTTACGTTCCTCCAGACATGTTCCATTTGTTTCGATCACATTTCTATACCAGTAAAAGCTTTTCTTTCGGTACCGCTTCAGGCTTCCGCTTCCGTCATCATTTCTGTCCACATAAACGAATCCATAACGCTTTGACATCTGATTTGATGTGTTGCTTACCAGATCAATGATACCCCAGCTTGTATACCCCAGTACATCTACTCCGTCCCGAATAGCTTCTGCCGCTTCCCTCAAGTGCTGCTCTGCGTAAGAAATCCTGTAATCATCATTTACAGTATAACTTCCGTTCCCGTCTTCTACAAGTACATCCTTTGCTCCAAGTCCGTTTTCTACAATAAAGATCGGCAGCTGGTATCGATCATAAAGCTGATTCAGGATATACCGCAGCCCTTTCGGATCAATCTGCCATCCCCAGTCTGATTCTTCAAGATAGGGATTTTTCACTGCACTCATAATATTCCCCTGGCTCTGGATATTCTTTTCCTCATTTGCCGTAGCACAATAGCTCATATAATAACTGATAGAAATGAAGTCCACTGTATTTTTCAGGATCTCTTCATCCTCAGGGGCAAACTGGATCCGGATATGGTTTTCTTCAAAAAATCTTTTCATATATCCCGGATACTGTCCTCTTACATGGACATCCCCGAAAAACAGGGATTCTCTGTCTTTTCTCATGGCCTCCAAAATATCCTCAGGATCACAGGTAAGAGGATAGATGGGACTGCCGGCAATCATACAGCCAACCCGGAAATCGGGGTCGATCTCATGGGCTGCTTTTGTTACCAGCGCACTTGCTACAAGCTGGTGATGAACAGCTTGGTAAAGTATACTTTTATCAATTTCTTCCGCCTTTCCCTGGATTCCCCCGCCGTTAAAAGGGGCATGAAGAATCATATTGATCTCGTTAAAGGTGAGCCAGTATCTCACTTTCCCTTTATATCTTTCAAACACAGTTCTGGCATAGTGTTCAAAAAATCCGATCAGTCTTCTGTCCGCCCATCCGCCATACTCTGTGGCAAGATACAGGGGCATTTCGTAGTGTGAAAGAGTGACCAGAGGCTCGATTCCGTATTTTCCAAGTTCATCAAACAGACGGTCATAAAATTCTAATCCTTTTTCATTCGGCTCCTCTTCGTCTCCATTAGGAAAAATTCGGCTCCATGCAATAGACAGCCGGAGTACCTTGATCCCCATTTCCCCCAGAAGGGCAATATCCTCTTTATAATGGTGATAAAAATCAACAGCTTCTTCTTTCAGATAAAATCCCTTTGGAGGGATCTGGGGAGCGCTGAACACTCCCCCTGTCAAAGCGTCCGCCGTGGAATATCCCTTTCCATCTATTCTTGCGGCGCCTTCACACTGATTTGCCGCCAGAGCGCCTCCGAAAAGGAAACCGTCCGGAAATAATGATTTCTGCGCTTTCATTTTTTCTCCTTTCTCTGTCCGGATCGTCGCCATCCTATTTTAGACTGATAAGTCTCTCGCCTGCTTTGATCTCCCCTGGCCTGGTCAAACTAACTGCAGGATAATCCTCTGGATTCGTGACGATCACCGGCGTAATGGTCTTATAGCCTGCTTCTCTCACCTTCTCAAGATCACAGGTAAGGAGAAGAGTTCCTGTTTCAACATGCTGTCCTTCAGAAACTGCCGTTTCAAAATATTTTCCATCCAACTGTACGGTATCTAGTCCTACATGGATCAGGATCTCTTCCCCCTTATCTCCGGTGATCCCGATAGCATGTTTTGTGGGAAATACGGTTGATATGGTTCCTGATACCGGGGCATAGAATCTGCCCTCTGAGGGCTCCACTGCCGCTCCCTTTCCAAGCATCTCTTCCGCAAATGTGGGGTCTGGCACTTCAGATAAAGGAACTGCCTTTCCATTTACAGGACTTGCAATACCCTCTGAAGGTAGAACATTTTCTTCTACAGAAGTTTTTTCTCCCGCCTGGACATTTTCTGTCCTGTTGTCGTCGGTATCTTCCTCTTTGTATCCCCACATCCATACTGCCCCAAAGGTTACTGCAAAAGCAATGATCATAGATATGCAGGAGTGGATCAGATTCATCCATCCATCTGGTCCGATATATGCTACCAGAGACAGAAGTCCCGGAGAACAGAAGCTGAAACATTTTACACCCATAATTCCGGCGTAAAACCCGCCGATCCCTCCGCCCAGCATAACACAGGCCAATACCTTCTTATATTTTAAAGTAACGCCAAACAGTGCCGGTTCGGTAATGCCCAGAACTGCCGTCACACCTGTTGTAAAAGCCGTCTGCTTTAATTCTTTCTTCCTGGTCTTGATGGCTACACTGAGGGAAGCCGCACCCTGGGCAATATTGCTGGGGAGATTTCCCGGACCGGCGATGGTCTCAAATCCTTCCGCAGCCAGAGACTGCATCATAAATGGCACCAGTCCGTAATGCATACCTGTTGTCACCATCAGCGGATAGACCGCACCGATAATGGTGGGCACCAGCCATCCTGCATATGTATTCAGCATATTCAGCGCCGTGCTGATCCCTACGCCAACAACAAAGCCGATGGGACCTAACACAATAAAGGCTACCGGAGCCACAATGATCAGACAGAGCAGAGGTTTGAAGAAAAACTTTACCATCTTCGGCAAAGCTTTCTCAAGGAATGCCTCCATATATTTCAACGCAAAGACCATGAGAAGCACCGGAATCACACTGGAGCTGTAGGATGCCAGAGTAACCGGGATTCCCAGAAAAGAGCTAAAATGAATACTGTAAGCATCTGTAATCAGTGCCGTGTAATTAGGATGGAGCATGGCTCCTGCAATGGAAACCGCAAGGAACTGGTTGCATCCCAGTTTTTTCGCTGCAGTAAAAGCAAGCATCACCGGGAGAAAATAAAGGGGTGCGTCTCCGATAAAGTTCAGGAAATAATAGGTCATGCTCTCTGTATCCGCCCCTAGGAGCACCGCAACCGCCAGCACCGATTTTACAAGTCCGGCTCCTATGATCGCCGGAAGCACCGGAGTAAAAATAGCGGAAACAAAATCGAAGATTCTTTCGGATATTTTCATCTTTTTAGGCAGGATCTTTTGTTCCTTTTCTCCAACGGCACTGTCTTTTATTTTCCCCTGGATTGCTCCATATGCCTTCGGCACTTCATTTCCGATGATGATCTGAAACTGCCCGCCGCTTTTTGCAATCCCAAGAATCCCCTTTGTATTTTTCAGCGTTGCCTCATCGGCAACAGACTCGTCCTTTAAAGTAAAACGGAGTCTTGTGGCACAATGAGTAAATCCTGCAATATTTTCTTCTCCGCCGATTCCTTTCAATATAACATCGGCCAGTTTATCAAAATCCATATTTAACCTCCTGTAGCAGAAATATTATTTTTATGCTATGATAAATTTATCGGTCTCTGCCTGATCTGATTTGACAGAGTCCATTTTTATGAAAGAGGGGGATCCAATGCTCATTCCACGCTATTATTTCAGCAATGAATATGATGAACTTTATAACTACTTTCTCATACAGCCTCATAAAAAGTGCAGCTTCCATCAAGGGGACTATCTCTGGGGGCCGGGAGAACCGATCCATCATGTATACTACATCTGTTCCGGGATTTCCATTACCTATGCGGAGCATGAAGACGGACGCCGGAAGATCCTGTTCTTCCACAGTTCCGGCTCTGTCTTTCCCGGGTTCCATAAATCCCTGTTTAAAATTGAACGTTCCATCGTTACCCAGGCCGCTTCTGACATGGAAGTTCTGGAATTTCCACGGGAAGAGGTCTACCGTATGTTCTGTGAAAATCAGGATCTCAGCAGTATTGCCCTTGAATCCTACGCAAAGCTGATCAACTTATTGATCTACGAAACTGCCCACCAGGAATATAACAGCTCTTTTCTAAAGCTGTGTAATCTCCTGTACCTGTTTTCTCAGCATTCTCCGGGAGGGGACCCTCATCATATTGCCCTTACTCAGGAAAACATTGCTGATCTTCTGACTATCAACCGTGTCAATGCCGCCAAATGTCTCTCCCGTCTCCGTGATGAGGGAATTATTATCTCTCATCGGAAATGGATCGAGATCACAGACCTGTCTGCTCTGGAGAAGTATTGTTCACAGGAAACCCTTCTTTCATAAATCTGTCAGATTCCTCTCCCAATGCGATAGCCTTCATTTACCGCATCTGAGATTTTTCTTGTCTGGCGGAAATCACCGATCTGGTATACTTCTTCCACCAGATCCTGGAGTTCCTCATAGAGATTTGACCGGTTCCGATAGCCCATTGCCAAAACCACAGCATCCGCTTCAATAAACTGTTCTTTGCCATCATGCTCTGCTGTGATCCCTCTCTGTGTGACTTTCAGGAGCTTTGTATTTACATGAAGGGCTGCTCCTGTGGATTTCAGGACATCAAGCTGAGAGTGTCTGGTCACATAAGAGGTATCTTTAAGAACCTGGTCACGCATCTCCACAATATGGACCTTACATCCCTGTTCTGTCAGCACATGGGCTGTCTCACAGCCCACAAGACCGCCGCCCACGATTACTACAGTGCCTCTTACCTTTCTTTTTCCTGAAAGAACCTGATCAGCTGTCACGGCCAGATCAATACCTTCCAGTGGTGGAACAATGGGATCTGCACCTGCCGCAATGATCACCGTATCCGGATGATAAAAATCCATAGTTTCCGGCGAAGCTTCCACTCCCAGGCACACCTCTACATCAGATTCTTCCATCTGGTACTTGAGATAATCCAGATATTCCAGGTATTGTTTCTTGTAGCTTGGCGCTGCCACGATCTCCAGTTTTCCCCCTATCTTATTTTCTTTTTCCAGAAGGGTTACGCTGTGGCCTCTTTGCGACGCAGTCAATGCCGCTGTGATACCTCCAGGGCCTGCACCGATAACCAGCACCTTCTTTTTCTTCGGCGCCGGAGGGATCTCACCTTCAAACTCATGTCCATGCTCCGGATTAACCGCACATGACGTAGATTTCCCCAGCCAAAGAGTGTGCAGACAATAGTTGCATCTCAGGCATGGCCTCACCGGCTTATCGTATAATGTTTTATTTACCCAGTCAGGATCAGCAATCCATTTCCTTCCTGTACTGACAAAATCAAGAATTCCTTCTTCCAGAAGTCTCTGCATTTCCTTTGGATCCGAAAGTTTATTTTCAAAGATCACAGGCCTTGTTACGCTTTTCTTAAACTTTTTGAAATTCTCCATGTAAAGTTCATTTGTCACATAGGCGCTTGGCACAATATATTCCTGATTATAATAATTTCCGATTCTCAGATGAAATGCGTCTGCAAGATCCAGCTCTTCCAGCTTCTGTGCCGTGGCAATGGCGTCTTCTACCACTATTCCTTTGCATGCAGAGACTCCTTCAGGAAGCAGATCATCCATGTTCAGGCTGACTATGATCGGATAATCGTCCCCAACGACTTTCTTTACTTCCTGCAGTGTCTCAATGAGAAAAGTCATGCGTTTTTCCCGGCTTCCCCCATATATGTCTGTTCTCTGGTTCCATGCGGGAGAAAGAAACTGATTGATCAGATATCCCCCTCCGCCCATGACCAGAAGCGCATCAAATCCTGCCCTTTTCAGTCTGCCTGCCGCCTCTGCATATGTCCGTATCATATGTTTGATCTCTGGAACTGTCATAGCCCGGGCACGGACCTCCGGGTGATACTGGGTCTGACATTCTGAAGGTGCAAGAGGCGGATATTTTTCCATATCTACATTATCCGCATATCTGCCGCTTCCCATTGTCAGTTCACAGCCGATCTTCGCCCCATACACATGAACAGCGTCCGCAGCTTCAGCAAATTCTTTAATCCTTTCGTCCCGGTCTATCAGTGGAAACTGCATCTCCCTTGGATAGGGCATGATCTCCCGCTCCGCCTGTGTTGCACAGGTAAAAATCAGACCGCAGCCCCCTTTCGCCCTTGCTTCAAAAACTTTTACCTGCTGATAGCTCATACTGGATTCTTCTTCATTCCCGGAAAAATACTTATAGTCCATAGGAGCCATACAGATACGGTTCTTAAGCTCCATTGTCCCGATCTTCGCCGGCTTCAGCAGATTTCCGTAAGTATTTCTGATCATCTGTTCTTCCTCCTGTCTGCTTATATCAGATATTTTTTATTCTGGGGAAATTGTAGCAAAGAGGTGATTTTTGTTCTGTTGAAAAAGATACATAACGAAAAAATTTTTAGCTCCGGAAAATGGAGTCATGGAAAAATCTTTACTTTAGAATAATTTTCATGTATTATTGTTAGTTGTAACTAACTAAACATTAAAAAATACAAAGGAGAATTTTATGATCCTCTTATCCTTCGCACTGCTCCTGCTGATCGTTTCTTTTCTCCATGGGATCCTGTCAGGAAATAAGTCGGCAATGATGACCGGAAAAGCAGCATGGCTCTGTCTTCTCATTCTGCTTGCTATGTCCCTGTTCAGGAAACGGATGGGGACTGCTGCATGGCTGAGACTGCACAGAATCCTTTCTGTCCTTCTGTGCGTTCTGATCGCAGTTCATGTAGTTCATGCTGTTTTTCTGTAAGGCATAAAACCCATTCATTGTATTGACGAAACCGTAGAATATGATAGAATATTTTTGCTCTACATATTTTTGTAAAAATACTACGATTCCGGAGGTACCGATATAATGGAAGACGCTCAAAAAACCCTGTTATTTGAAAAAACTCCAATTCCGGCGGCTGTGGCAAAACTGGCTGTTCCCATGGTCTTCAGCTCCCTTGTTATGGTTCTTTATAATATGGCGGATACATATTTTGTAGGCATGCTTAATAATTCCGTGGAGAATGCCGCTGTCTCACTGTCAGCTCCTGTTCTCCTTGCCTTTAATGCCATTAACAATCTGTTCGGCGTGGGAACCTCCAGCATGATGAGCCGTGCCCTTGGCAGGAAGGACTACGATACTGTGTCCCGCAGCTCTGCCTTTGGCTTTTACTGCTCCCTTGTGTGCGGGGTCCTGTTCGGGCTTCTCTGCGCTCTGTTTCAGGGGCCTCTTCTCACTCTTATCGGAGCCGACCAGACCACCCGGGCAGCCACACAAGGTTATCTTTTCTGGACGGTTTTCCTTGGCTCCGCTCCCGCCATTTTGAATGTGGTCATGGCATACCTTGTACGTTCTGAAGGGGCTGCCATGCATGCAAGCATCGGCACCATGAGCGGCTGCTTTCTGAATATTATCCTTGACCCTGTTTTCATCCTGCCCTGGGGCTTTAACATGGGAGCGGCAGGGGCGGGCCTTGCCACTTTTCTTTCCAACTGTGCCGCATGTATATACTTTTTTGTCTTTCTCTATGTAAAAAGGGGGAAGACTTTTGTATGTGTTGATCCCAGAAAATTTTCCTTCCAAAAAAAGATCGTCAAAGAAGTGTGCGGCGTTGGAATACCTGCTTCTATCCAGAATCTCCTGAATGTAACCGGTATGACGATCCTGAATAATTTTACTGCTGTTTACGGTGCCGACGCTGTGGCAGCTATGGGGATCGCTTACAAGATCTATATGGTTCCCATGCAGATCACTCTGGGATTTTCCCAGGGTATCATGCCTCTTGTAAGTTATAATTTTGCCTCAGGAAACCGCAGACGTATGAAGGATACTATTCTTTTTGCCCTGAAGCTGATGATCCCAGTGCTGGCTGTGGTCATGCTCCTGTATCATTTCGGTGCAGACACACTGATCCGTCTTTTTATGGATAACGACACTATCGTGGCTTACGGCGGAAAGTTTCTCCAGGGATTCGGCCTGGGACTGATCTTCCTTTGCGTAGATTTCCTTGCCGTAGGTGTTTTCCAGGCTCTGGGGCTTGGAAAATATTCTCTGTGTTTTGCGGTAATGCGTAAGATTGTTCTGGAGATTCCTGCACTTTTCATCCTGAACTATCTGTTTCCACTTTACGGACTGGCCTATGCCCAGTGTACCGCAGAACTGGTCCTGGCCGTCTGTGCAGTCATCATGCTGAGACATATCTTCCAAAAATATGGAGAAACTTCCAGGAGCAGGGACTTATAAATTGTCCCTGCTCCCTCATGTTTGATTATTTTTCTTCCTCAGACAGGGGCCGAAATTCTTTCATATAAGAGGTATTATCCTGGACCTGTTCCGGTGTAGACATGCCTCTGAGTACCATGCAGACTTCCTCAAGACCTGCGGCAAAACGGATTGCCCATGAAGCCGAATCCAAGAGACGGCAGTTTTTTCCCTGTCTGTAATTCTAATTTTTGCATTTTTCCTCTCCTTTTCTAAGTCATAGCCCCTGAGGCGGCCGCAAAATAGACATACAAGCATATCCTCCTTGGCTACTACCCCCGGGAATAAACGATTTATATTATAGCATGTAAGCGCCGATACATGGATTCCATATATTTTCATGTACCGGCGCTGCTTATGAAAATTTATTATTTACTCTTCAATTATTTTGCGCTGTGACCGCCAAAAACGTCAAAACTCATGGTGTCCAGCTTTGCGTCCACTGCTGCGATCTCTTCTTTTGTCAGGATAATGTTTCCCGCCTCAAAGTTCTCTCTCAGCCGCTCCGGCTTGCGGGAGCCCGGGATTGGAATGATGTATGGCTTTTTATTGATCATCCAGGCCAGAGACAGCTGACCCATTGTGGCATGTTTCTCCTCTGCCATTTTGGTCAGCATTTCCAGAAGATCCTTTGCCTTTGCATAACCCTCTTTTGTATACTGGGGCATATCTGCTCTGTAATCCTGGCTTCCCTCAAATTTGGTATCCGGGGTGTACTTTCCGGTAAGGAATCCGTTAGCCATGGGAGAAAAGGCCACATAAGCCACATGGAGTTCCTCGCACACCGGAAAGATCGTCTCGTGCCATCTTGCCATCATAGAATACCGGTTCTCAATGGCCGTCACCGGGCATATGGCATTGGCCCTTCGGAGATATTCTTCTGTTGTTTCGGAAATCCCCCAATAACGGATCTTCCCTTCTTTGATCAGCTGAGCCATGGTCTCTGCCACTGTCTCCGGCTCCACCTTTGGATCGATCCGGTGCTGATAATACAGATCTATGTAATCTGTTCCCAGTTTCTTCAGGCTGCCCTCCACACTTTTTCTTATAGTTTCCGGGCTGCTGTCCAGCTTCAGGGAACGGTCCGGATTGTGGCTGATGCCCATCTTTGTGGCGATCACGACTTTATCCCGGATCCCTTTGACAGCTTCTCCTACCAGTTCCTCATTATAAGAAATCGTTCCATCCGGATTCACACCGGTATAGGCTTCTGCTGTATCAAAAAAATCATATCCCATATTCACCGCTTCCCGAAGGGTTCTGACTGCAAGGTCTTTTTCTGTGGGATCCCCTGAGGCATGACTGAATCCCATACATCCAAGACCCACGGGATTGACATACAAGTCACTGTTTCCAAGTCTTCTTTTTTCCATTTCAAAACCTCCTTTGACTCTGTACTGCCATTATAAGGCTTTCACAGACAGGTGGGAAGTTTCCATTTGGAAACAGGTATATACCTGAAGGTATGTACCCTGGCACTCAGTAAAAAGGCTTTTTTAGCATCCCCATGGTTGAGCCTTTTTGGCTCTCTTTTTTTGTCAAATTTTTTGAAATTATTAGTGCTTGTTTGTGCTTGTTGTGGTATAATAAAAAGAAAAGGAGTTTTTATGTATATCAATATTACTGGCAGCACAAATAACAAAGACGTATATATTTATCAGTCCTACCGCAAAGAAAACGGCAAAACTTCATCCCGTATCTACAAAAAGCTGGGAAAACTCAACGACCTTCTCGAAGAATTCTCTGGTGATCAGGAAAAATTGATGGCATGGGCAAGAGAAGAAGCCAGGAAAGAAACGGAACTCTACAATCAACATAATGGAAAAGTCACGATCGATTTTTCGCAGGGAGCCTGTATTGCTATGAATGAATTGCGTTCTTTTCATATCGGTTATCTTTTCCTTCAATGCCTTTGCACGCAGCTCCGCATAGATAAGATCTGCCGGACAATCAAAAGCCGGCACAAATTTAAATATGATCTCAACGCAATCCTCACTGACCTGGTCTACGCCCGGATCCTTTCTCCCTGCAGTAAGCTGGGGAGCTACGAGTATTGCCGGACATTGCTGGAACCTCCTAAATACAGCCTCCAGGATATGTACCGCTCTCTTTCTGTCCTTGCAGAAGAATCCGATTTTATACAAAGCGAACTTTATCGGAATTCCAACTATATCCACCCACGGAATAAGAGGATTCTCTATTACGACTGTACGAATTATTATTTTGAGATCGAAGAAGAAAGTGGGCTGAAACGTTATGGGAAAAGCAAAGAACACCGTCCCAATCCGATTGTAACTATGGGCCTGTTCATGGATGCAGATGGGATCCCTATGGCTTTCGACATTTTCCCCGGCAATCAGAATGAGCAGACAACTTTAAAACCATTGGAATCAAAAATCCTTCAGGACTTCGGATGCAGTGAATTTATCTTCTGTTCCGATGCTGGGCTTGGTAGTGCAGCCAATCGCCGTTTTAACAGCCTCGGGAACCGTGCCTATGTTACTACGCATTCTTTAAAAAAGATGAAAAAGGAAGATCGGGATATCGCTTTGAGCCCTGCACAGTTTCGGAAACTGGGATACAGCTCTTTTATTGATCTGCGCACTCTGGATGAAACCGATGAAGAAGTATTTAATACCGTCTATTACAAAGAGATTCCTGTTGTTACAGGCAGTATGGATGAGACTATTATCGTTACCTATTCGCCGAAGTACAAAGCTTATCAGAGAAAGATCCGTGCCCGGCAGATTGAAAGGGCACAAAAGATCATTGCATCCTCTGACAGAAAACGAAAAGGGAAAAATCAGAATGATCCTATGCGTTTTGTGAAAAAGATATCTGTTACTTCCGAAGGCGAGGCTGCCGAAAAAAACATTTATGATCTGGATATGGAGCAGATCAGAAAAGAAGAGATGTATGATGGGTTTTATGCCGTCATTACAAATCTGGAAGGGGATGTCAGTGAAATTTTAAAGATCAATCGGCAGCGTTGGGAAATCGAAGAAAACTTTCGGATCATGAAAACAGAATTCGAAGCGCACCCGGTATACGTCCAGAGAGATGACCGTATCAAAGCCCACTTTATGACCTGCTATATCAGCCTTCTTATTTATCGCCTTCTGGAGAAAAAGATCGGAGATAACTACACTTCCCACCAGATCATAGAGACATTGCGTTCCATGCAGATGACTCTGCTGAGTACAGCCAGCGGCTATATTCCCTCCTATCAAAGGACGGAACTAACAGATCGTTTACACAAAACCTTTGGTTTCCGGACGGATTACGAATTTATCACAAAATCATCTATGCGAACTATCATTAAACAAACCAAACAAGTAAAACCGGAAGCAAAGGAAATATAGCACATATCGTTACAAAAGGGAAAATGGCTACAACCCTCATAAAATCAGGGATATAGCCATTTTTTCTTTCTTAAACTGTCAAAGACGGGATCTGTAATGACTTGCATAAAGACCGTTTTTCTATTACACTGGTTCAGAAAAATATACCTCTGTATCTCTCACAAACAGGAGCCGAAAAACATGAATCTGAATTTTGAATACTATAAAGTCTTTTATTATGTCTGTAAGTGCGGCAGTCTCACCGCCGCCGCCAATGTGCTGATGACCAGCCAGCCGGCAGTGACCCGCACCATCCACAATCTGGAAAGCGCCATTGGCTGCCGCCTTTTTATTCGCAGCAAAAACGGCGTGGAACTGACGCCGGAAGGCCGTACCTTTTACAAATATATTTCTGCTGCCTGCGCCCAGATCTTTAAGGGCGAAAACGAGCTGGCCGGCATGATCAGTCTGGACAATGGAATCGTCTGTATCAGCGCTACAGAAACAGCCCTGCACTGCTGTCTGTTCAAAGCAATGGAGGAATTTAACCGGTACTATCCAAACGTACAGTTTAAGCTTCTAAACAACAGCACGCTTCATTCTATTCAGGCTCTGAAATCCGGCCGGGTGGATATGGCGGTAGTCTCCTCTGTGCCTCTTCAAAAGGAAAGCCATCTACTGATAAGGCCTCTCAGGAAATATCATGATATTCTCATTGGCGGAGATAAATTTCAGCAGCTAAAGGGAAAGGAAACCAGACTGGAGGAATTAAAAGACTATCCCTGGATCGGTCTTACTTCAGGATCCATTACCAGGGCTTCTCTTGATCGGTATTTTCATGAACTGGGACTTCCTTTTAATCCGGATATAGAGCTTGCAACTACTGACATGATCCTTCCGGCCGTACGGCATAACCTGGGGATCGGTTTTATTCCCTCAGAATTTGCCGCAGAAGATATCCGCAGAGGAACTGTATTTGAGATTAACATTGTAGAACGGCTCCCTGAACGGAATATCCTTCTGGTATATGACACAGAATATCCTCAGAGCATTGCCGCCAAGACCTTTCAGAAATACCTGACCTTGGCAGAATACCCAGAATAGGGGATTCTGCTTTCTTTTATATCATATCCATATCAAAATTTTATGGATATGATATAAAATGATTATTTTACCATCAGCTTCTTTCATGATAAAATAGTTATGATTAAAAAATTAACAATGATTTAACAGAAAGAAGGTACTTTATGCACGAAACAACATGTCTTGAGAAACAGCCTCTTTGTCAGGAAATGCTGGAAAAAATGAACGCTTACTGGCGGGCTGCAAACTACCTGTCAGCAGGACAGTTATATCTGCTGGACAATCCTCTGCTGAAAAAACCCCTTACTATGGATCAGATCAAAAAGAAGATCGTAGGCCACTGGGGAACTGTACCCGGACAGAATTTCGTATATGTTCACTGCAACCGTGTAATCAAACGTTATGACCTGGACATGATTCTCCTCTCCGGTCCCGGACATGGCGGAAACTTCCTGATCGCAAATACTTATCTTGACGGAAGTTACAGCGAAGTATATCCGAATATCAGCCGTGACGAGGAAGGAATGAAAAAAATGTTCAAACAGTTCTCTTTCCCCTGCGGCGTGCCAAGCCACTGTGCGCCTGAGACACCAGGCTCCATCAACGAAGGCGGTGAGCTGGGATATTCTATCGCCCATGCCTTCGGAGCAGTTTTTGACAACCCGGATCTGATCGCCACTGTAGTTGTGGGAGACGGCGAAGCAGAAACCGGTCCTCTTGCTACTTCCTGGCATTCCAATAAGTTCCTGAATCCTGTAACAGACGGTGCGGTACTGCCGATCCTGCACCTGAACGGCTACAAGATCAGCAATCCTACCATCTTCTCCCGTATCCCTCATGAGGAGATTGAAAGCTTCTTTAAAGGCTGCGGCTGGAAGCCATATTTTGTAGAAGGCGACGATCCTATGACCATGCACAAGAAGATGGCAGAAACCATGGACACCGTCATCGAAGAGATCAAAGCCATTCAGAAGAATGCCCGTGAAAACAACAATCCGGAGCGTCCAGTCTGGCCAATGATCGTTCTGCGTACACCAAAGGGCTGGACCGGTCCCAAGGTAGTAGACGGCCAGCAGATTGAAGGTTCCTTCCGTGCACATCAGGTGCCTCTTACTATGGAATCTCCTGAGCATCTGGAACTGTTAAAAGAATGGCTGGAAAGCTACCATGCAGAAGAACTCTTCGACGAAAACGGCCGTCTGATTCCGGAACTCCAGGAATTAGCGCCTAAAGGAAATGCCCGTCTGGGAGCCAATCCTCATGCAAACGGCGGTCTGCTGCTGAAAGATCTCCGTCTGCCTGATTTCCGCACTTATGGAATCGAAGTGGATCCCGGAAAGACAAAAGCCCAGGATATGATCGAACTGGGCGGTTACATCCGTGATATCTTCAAATTAAACAAAGAAAACCACAATTTCCGTATTTTCGGACCGGACGAAAGTATGTCCAACCGTCTGTATAAAGTATTTGAAGAGGAAAATCGTGACTGGAACGCCCAGCTGCTGGATACAGACGACTGTCTGTCCAGAAACGGACGTATCATGGACGGAATGCTCAGCGAGCATATGTGTGAAGGCTGGCTGGAAGGATATCTTCTCACCGGACGCCACGGCTTCTTCGCAAGCTATGAAGCATTTATCCGTATTGTAGATTCTATGGCCGCTCAGCATGCAAAATGGCTGAAAGTCTGCAACCAGCTTTCCTGGAGACAGCCTATCGCTTCTCTGAACTTTATCCTGACCTCCAATGTATGGCAGCAGGATCACAATGGATTTACTCATCAGGATCCCGGTTTCTTAGATCACATTGCCAACAAGAAAGCAGATGTTGTCCGCATGTATCTCCCGCCGGATACTAACTGCCTTCTCTCCTGCTTTGATCACTGTATCAAGAGCAAAAACTATGTAAACGCTATTGTGGCTTCCAAACATCCAAGCTGCCAGTGGCTGTCCATGGAACAGGCTGTAAAACACTGTACCCAGGGTATCGGAATCTGGGAGTGGGCCAGCAATGACTGCGGAGAAGAGCCGGATCTGGTAATGGCCTGCTGCGGCGATACTCCTACACTGGAAACTATGGCTGCGGTAACCATTCTCCGTGACGAAATGCCGGACCTGAAGATCCGTGTAGTAAACGTGGTAGACCTGTTTAAGATGGAGTCTGATCATAAACATCCCCACGGACTCAGCGATGCAGAATATGATGCGATCTTTACAAAAGATAAACCTATCATCTTCGCATTCCATGGCTATCCTACTCTGATCCATGAGCTGACCTATGAGCGGACCAATCACAACATCTCTGTTCACGGTTACCTGGAAGAAGGAACCATTACCACACCTTTCGATATGCGTGTGCAGAATAAGATCGACCGTTTCAATCTGGTAAAAGATGCGATTATCCATCTGCCTCAGCTTGGAAATAAAGGTTCTCATCTGATCCAGAAAATGAACGACAAACTGATCGAGCACAGACAGTATATTGCAGACAACGGACAGGATCTGGAAGAAATCCGCAACTGGGAATGGCACCTTCCTGAAAAATAAAACTAATCCTATCTTTTAACTACGTAAAAGGCGCTGCCGCAAGTCATATCTCAGAAATATTCTGGACTTTGACTAATGCGGCGGCGCCTTTTTCTCTGGTACAGCAGTCCTCTGTTTTCTACGAAAAAATCCCGCTGCCTGCTAAGATAAGCAGTACAACTACTACAGCAAATATCCCATATATGATCTTCCCTAAATTCTGCATATTTTCTCTCCTGTATCTAATTGAAATATCTGCTGCCGGAATGCCTGTCCCAAAGTAATTTGATACCTAAAACTGCTGCTCCTACAATAGAAATCCCGGCTGCTGCTCTTAAAAATATTTTCATAATGATCATCCTTTCTCTTTTGATGTTTACATCTTACAATTCCTCTTTTTCGTTTTTGTTTATATCATGTTTCTGTTTTGTTAATTCTATAGCTGAATATATTTTGCGAAAATATAGCATAAAAATCTGCCTGTTTAACATACGCAAAACGTTTATTAAACAGACAGATTTTTCTTTACATCAGATCTTTCAGTCTTTTGTATAATTCTCTGTATTTTTCATATCCCCGGCGGTACACTTCCTGATTTTCCTTTTGAGGAAGAAATACCTCATCCTCCAGAAGGGCAAATCTCTCACACCCTTCCTCCACCGAAGGAAGGATAGAAGCACCTGCCCCTGCCAGGATACAGGCGCCCAGACAGGCCTGCTCCTTTACCTTGCTTACATAGACCGGTTTTTCAAAGATATCCGCCTGGATCTGAAGCCATAGCCGGGAGGAGGCTCCGCCTCCTGAGGCAATGACGCCGGACGCTTCTGTTCCCAGTTCTTCCAGGATCTCCATACAGTCTTTCAGGCTGTAAGTAACCCCTTCCATCACAGACCGGAGAAAATGTCCCGGTCCATGGGCCAGTGTCATGCCGAAAAACACCCCTTTTGCTCCCGGATCCATATGGGGAGTCCTTTCCCCGGAAAGATAAGGAAGATAGAGAAGCCCTTCGGATCCCGGTTCCACAGCTCCGGCCAGTTCATTGACTTTCCCGTAATCTTCCATTCCAAGTATCTTATTTTTTATCCAGTTCATAGACATGCCGCTGCATAAGGTGGCGCCATATATGGTATAGGCCCCTTCTACAGCGTGGCAGAAAGTATTGGTCCTAAGCTTCCGATCGTAGACAGGTTCAGAAAGAAAGGCGGAAATCTGGCCTCCTGTGCCGATATTGGAGATGATCTTCCCCGGCCGGATCACGCCGTTTCCTATGCTCTGGGCCTGCTGGTCTCCGGCTCCGTAAACCACCGGGATCCCCTGGGGCAGGCCGGTCCTCTTGGCACAGTCTTGGCTGATAGTCCCTGCAATATCGGAAGACTCCGCCACAGAAGGAAAAATCTCTTTGGGCAGGTCAAATCTCTCTAAAAGCTCCCAGGCCCAGTTTCTTTTGGCTGTGGAAAACATCCCGGTGGCAGAGGCGTCGGTAACTTCCACGCCCATATTTCCCGTCATCTTAAAACGGAGGTAATCCTTGGGCGACAGGATTTTCTTTACCTTTGAAAAGATCTCCGGCTCATTTTCTTTTACCCACAAAAGAGAAGGAAAGGCAAAGCCGCTGCTGACCCGGTTGCACAACAGCCGACCCATCTCTGCCTCTGTATATGCTCTGTAGATCTCCTCCATCTGTTTCTCTGCTCTCTGATCCAGCCAGATAATGGCAGGGCGCAGAGGCTCTCCATTTTCTCCGGCAAGGACCAGTCCGTGCATCTGGCCGGAATATCCCACTGCCAAGACCCGCTCATATTCATCCCGAAAGTGTATGTGCAGCCAGTCCAGAACTTCCAGAAGAGAAGACCACCACATTTCGGGATCCTGCTGGGCATATCCCGGCCGGGGGATATCCACTTCATAGGACTTTGCGTGTACTGCCGTCACGCCCGTTTCTGTATCCAAAAGCATTGCCTTGATGCCGGAGGTTCCAACATCGATTCCCAAAATCATCGCCATTTATCTGTCCTCCATACTATAAACTCTTTGTTTATTATAACAATACTTATGGACAAATCCTACTCCTGTTTTTCCGTCATTTTCTGATAAAATCTCTCCCCATCGATCCGGTAACCTACAGACCGGACACTGAGGATCACATCATTCAGATCTAATCTGCGCCGGAGATTTTTTATATGGGTATCTACATTTCTGCCTCCTTCTCTTTTTCTCTGAGGCAGGATCTTATTAATTTCTTCTCTGCTCACTGCTCTTCCCATATGTTCCAGCAGAAAAAATAAAACGTCAAATTCATAGGGTCCTATTTTCAGTTCTCTGCCTTCTTCTATAAGAAGATGCTGCTTTTTCTCCATCTGCAGCTTTCCAAAACAGTATCTTCGGTTCTTCATTACATCCTCCTGAATGTTTCCGAAAAGAATCTTCTGAAATGTCTGAAAAGAAAGGCTGCAGGAAATACATATGGCTGCCAATTCTCTGTTTTTCTCCGGATACCGGATTGCTTTCTCTCTGGAAAAGAGTATGGCTCCCGGACATTCTTTTTTATATAATCTTTCCATGTCTCTTTTATAAACTTCAGCCCCTTCCATATCTGTTATTGCCAGAACTGTCTTATGGGGAGCTCCTGCTTTGCCTGGTCCTGTTTCCGGCGTCCAGGTCAAAAAACCTTTCAATAGTGCAAATCTCTTAATCTTTTCCCGTATTTCAGGATCTGCCGCCCCATTCATAATTGAAAGTATCTCCATATCTACTCCTCATAATTTGTATCCAGGATCACAGAATTTACAGCCTCTTTCAGATCCACGACCGACTCTCTGTCCACACAGTTGGTCTCTTCTCCGTTCAGCACAGAGATGCAGTAAGAACCATTGTACTGATAAAAGACCAGTTCTACCGTAGAATTCTCTTCTGTATTCCGATGGAACGTCAGGGCCAGTTCCTCTTTGTTGTCGCTTAATTCCGCCTCCTGATCCTCTGAGATCGTAATCTGGGAAAGCTGTTCCAGGATATCGCCAAATTCCATCTCCGAATCGTTAAAGGTATAGACTGCATCTTCTTCTCCGCCGTTTTCTACCTCTACAGCGTATACATTTCCATCAAATTCGATTTCTATACTGTCCACTGTACTCCAATCCAAAAGGATCACTTCATCCGGTTTCAATTCTTCATAGGAAGCATTTACAGCAGCGTCATAAACCTCCTGGCTGATGGTATAGACAATATTGGAATCTGTAAGTTTTGCATAATAGGTATCATTAGCCGTGCCCACCTGGTAAGAGAATTCCTGCTCTTCTTCGGTTTGTTCAGCACTGTCCTCAGATGTTTCTGCTTCCTCCTCTTCTCCCTCTTCCTGGACCGGAGTGTAAACAATGGAGACTTCTGCAGCCGGTTCCTCCAGCCCATAGCTGGCAAGTTCAGAGTCTTCTGCATAGTAATCTGCACACTCCTCCCAGGAAAATTCAGATAGATCTGCAAAAGCACTTTCTGTTTTCTCATTATCCAGATTCCGGTAGGCCTCATTCTCCTTCAGATAATAGGTATAAGCATCGCTGTAGCAGTAACCGCTGTTTTCTTTATACACCATATCTACCGTCTCTTCGTTGTTTATGGTCAAAGCGGAAATGCTCTCCATTTCCGGTATCTCCTCTTTCTGTACGCAGTCCAGAAGAGAATAGGCGATCTCATCTGTCAGTTCTGCGTCTGTAAGATAAACATAGTCATCTCCTATGGAAATATAGATTTCTCCGTCAGAGAAAGTCTCGTCTCCGATCTGTATCTCATAGGTCTCCTCTTCTGTCTCTACCGTAATGCTGTAAGCAGGGTCGCTAAGGCCATAAACGCTAAGGGCCTGTACTTCTTCTACCATCTTATCGGAGGTGATCTGAGACAGATTCTCTGCGATCTCATCCAGCAGTTCCTGATCCACCGCCATCTTTTCATCTGCTTCGTACTGCCATTCGCCGTCCTGCCGTACAAAGGATACTTCTTCTTCATAATTCCAGGCCAGCCGGGTAATATCTGCGCTGTCAATATCTATAATAGCAGTCTCGGTCTCTGACATTTTCTCTTCAAAGTCAATTCTGGAGACAGCTACCGTTCCTGCCGTGCAGACAGCAAGAATCCCTAAAAGTATCATCATTCTTTTCTGCCGTTTCATCTCTTTCTCCTCCTTACTGCCACAACAATTCCCGTGATCAGATAAATCCCTGGGATCACACCCATGGTTGCCACTTTGATCATGGAGGAATCTGCCGTGCTGATAGTCAGATATTCATTTGTCAGGCTCTTGGACCGGACAGAGATGCTGTCGTCTTTTTCACACATCATTTCCAGTACATTGAGTATAAAATCTTCGTTAGCATCTGAAGAATAAGAGTTATATGCCTCCTCCAGCATCATGGATGAGGCGATCCATACAAGTTGCATCTGCTGGTCGTCCTCCAGATCCTTTGTAACAAGAGCTGCCAGTGTAAGGGGACCCTGGATATCCCCTTCTTCCTGCTCGTAGGTCTCAATATCATATCCCTCATCCTTGAGGAAAGATTCTTCGGAAGACTCTAAAAGGGAGGTCACCGTCACATCTTCAGAAGCTTCCGATACATCCAGGGCTTTCGATACAGGCACCACCACCTGATAATTGTCCTCCATAAGGGGATCTGTAATATCACTGGAATTCATTTCCGGCATAAGAAGGACCGGATTGCCGTACACATAATTGTCCATATTTTCTTCTACCACAACACCTTCCAGAACAGAGATCCCGTAATTTTCCATAACGGATTTCAGATTTGGCAGCTGTTCTTCTTCTGCGGTTCCGCTGATGATCAGCACCCTTCCTCCCCTTTCCATGAAGTCCAGCAGCATATCTCTTTCTGTTTCTGAAATATCTGTAGACGGTGCATTGACCAGAATACAGGATACTTCTTCAGGAACGGTCTCCGAATTCAGCAAAGATAAGGTCTCCGTTTCCAGATTGTCTCTCTCTAAGGCTTCCTGGAAGCTTTCTGTCAGTTCCGCTTCTCCATGGCCTTCCAGGATATGTATCACCGGAAGTTCTTCTGTGGTGCAGTAAGAGATGGCAGAGGTGATCAGGCTTTCTCCTGCAAACTCGTCTGCGCTGGAATACATAGAATAATAAGACATACTGCTTGTCTCATACATGTCCTGATAACTGATATACCGATATTTATCTCCGCATTCCACGATCACAGAATTATTATAGATCGTCTCATCTGTATAATTATTGGTAAAATCCGGGTTCAGATCCGGGTCCTTTTTCTCCACAGTTACCCGGCTGCTGTAATCTTCATAATTGTGGAGAAGCTTCTCCACATACTCGTCCTCTTCCCCGCTTGCTACCACCCAGTAAATGGTAATATCCTCTTCCAGAGAGCTGAGCATCACCTTAGACTGGCTGGAAATGGAATAAAGCTGATTGGCTGTCAGGTCTTCCTGGACGTAGCTGTCCGGCAGGAAACTCAGGGCAATATTTACGGTCACCAGGATGGCAAGGACAACTACCGTCAGGAAAAAACTGTAGCTTCCCATCTTGCTGGAGCGGGTTCCAAACTGCTCCCTGGTGTTTTTTATGTAATCTTTTATCGGGATTTTCATTAGTTATATCTCCTTTTCTCAAGTGACTGAACGGTTAAGAACAGAAAAAATACGATCACGCTGATAAAATACACTACATGGGTGTAATCAAAGATACCGTCCACAAATTCATAAAATCTTTCATAAACAGAAATATTCTCCAAAATTTTCGGAAAAAGTCCCTCAAACCATTCACTCTTATACACATACAAAGCCACTGCGGCTGCCATAGACAATCCTCCGAAAATTTTAGACAGCAAAGGATTACCGGTCATATTTTTGATCAGCAGAGCAATGATCAGCTCCAGGATCAGGATAGCCACAAGAGAGCCGTAGGCAGAAGATGCCACATACTCAGCCAGGGTAACCATATAATAATTCAGCAGCATGGCGGTAAAGCAGATTCCTGCCGCCATGGCCTGAGATTCTGTGACAGAGGAAATGAAAATCCCTATGGAAAGCAAGGCTGCCCCTGTCATAATGTAGGCAAAAAGAGAGCCATAGGCAGTAGGAAGATAGAGATTCCCATAATTCTGAAGAATCAGAGGATAAGCGATCACAATACACATAGGGATCACCGAGGTGAGAAATACTGCCAGAAATTTTCCCACTACAATCTGGGTTGTTGTGATAGGCAGTGCGTATAAAAGCTGATCGGTCTTCTGCTTTTTTTCTTCTGCAATGATCCGCATGGTGATAATGGGAATCATCAGGATAAAGGCAAAGGATGCACCTGCCAGGGCATATTCAAAATTTGCATAAGCAGCACTCAGGTTATAATACATCATATAAACTGCTACAAAAAACAAGGAAAAAGCCCCATACACATAAGCGGTCAGACCTGAAAAAAGCAGTCTGATCTCATGGAAAAATACAGCGGTCATAATGACTCCTCCTCTCTGGTCTGTTCCGTTTTCTCTTCTTCCTCTGCGATATTATTTTCTGAAATATCTTCCGGCTCCTCCGGTTCTTCCCCGGAATCTTCCCGGGACCTGTCCTCCTCAGGATTTGTCAGCTCGATAAAGATATCTTCCAGATTTGCCTTTACAATATCCAGCTTTAAAATAGCTTTCTTGATTTCCGCAAATTTTAAGGAAAGCACCCTGCGGACGGCAAACTCTTCCTGGGGAGTGGTATAGATCAGCACCTGCAGCGTCCCGTCTTCCTGAAAGATATACTCTGTCTCTTCAATTCCTTCCACAGCCTCCAGCACCTTGCGGCTTTCTTCTTCAGAAGCATCCGTAAGGATTTCGATAGAAGTTTTCGGCGCCATCATTTTTTCCAGATTCTCTGCGGTATCATAAGCAATCAGCTTCCCCTTTGATATGATCAGAATCTCATCGCACATATGCTGGACTTCAGACAAAATATGGCTGCTTAATATGACGGTATGTTTTTGCCCCAGTGATTTAATCAGATCCCGGATCTCAATAACCTGGATGGGATCCAGACCTACGGTAGGTTCGTCCAGAATGATCACCTTGGGATTGCCCAGAAGGGTCTGGGCGATTCCTACCCTCTGCCGATAGCCTTTGGAAAGGTTTTTGATCAGCCGGTCCGCTACCTCTGTGATCTGCGTCTCTTCCATAACCTTTTCAATTTCGTCCTTTATAGATCCTCTTGGGATTTTCTTCGCCTGGGACACAAATCTAAGATATTCCCTGGGGGTTTCCTCCAGATAAAGGGGAGGCTGTTCCGGCAGATAGCCGATCAGCTTTTTGGCCTCTATGGGCTGTTCAAAGATATCATACTCTCCTATGGAAACACTGCCGGAAGTAGCCGACAGACAGCCTGTCATGATATTCATAGTCGTGGATTTTCCCGCCCCGTTAGGTCCCAGAAAACCACAGACAGTACCTTCTTTAATGGAAAAAGAAATATGGTCCACCGCTCTGTGATTTCCGTAATACTTTGTCAGATTTTTTACTTCAATCATCCCTCTATTGTCCTTTCTGCGCAATTTGTACTGTGTCCATCTTATCTGCTCTCTGTGTTCTTTCATTGGAGTTTTTGTGTTTCTTTTATAAAAATTTTATAAATTTAAACAGTCCCTTGCCGGGCGTATCTAATCGTTTCGGCTCCGCCTCACGATTACTGCGATACTGCGGGCAGCTCCAGACAAAGCCTGTCGCTGTCCGTTGCCCGGCAAATGCCTGCCCGTGCAAGCACGGCAGTCCCTTGCCGGGCGTATCGCACAAAATAAGCGCTGCCTGGCAGCCTTTGGGCTGTCTGACAACGCCTCGTTTTCATATTTTTCAAATATGTTCTTTTAAAAAGTCCAGGACGATCCCCAGGATCCGGTCATTGTCGAATCCCAGGCTTCCGTGGCTGCCGTCCTGTATTTTATAAAAAGTCACCTCTTTTCCCAGCTTTCGCATATAATGATAAAGCTGGCAGCTTTGGTTGAAAGGCACCAGCATGTCTCTTCCCCCATGAATGAGGAGAAGAGGCGGAGTCTCCTTTTCTTCTGATAAATAGTTCATCGGTATGGTAAGATCCGCAAGTTCCGGGTGTTCCAGAACATTTTTTCCTCCGATCTCATACCCCTCCGGACTGTCCGGATGGTAATGATTCTGAGAGCTTTCATAATAATTCATCAGAGAA
The DNA here is from genome assembly GCA_949291945.1 of uncultured Bacillota bacterium. Lineage (GTDB taxonomy): Bacteria > Bacillota > Clostridia > Lachnospirales > Lachnospiraceae > Blautia. The sequence goes on from CASEXH010000035.1 coordinate 49,127, forward strand.
AAAACCGTAGGGCCATACAGGTCGATGATACAGTTTACTTTGGCAGAATATTCTCCATACAGCCGGGTATCCGGTCCCTCATCCCCGGTAAATCCTGCCATCAGAGCAGTATGACCTCCGGAAGAATCCCCGGCTATGGCCATATGATCCACATCAATATGATATTCCTCACAGTGTTTCTTTAAAAATCTTACAGCAGTCTTGGCGTCCTGCATCTGTGCGGGAAAAGGAGCGATTTCCGAAGGACGGTATTCCACAATGGCTACCACATAGCCATGCTCCGCCATACGGATATGCCTGGAAATGTGGTCCCACAGCCATTGTTTATGGAAGGCAGACCCCTGGATATAGACTATACAGGGCCACTTTCTTTCCTTCTTCTTCTCTTCCACCGGGACGCCGGCATGAACCACAGGCTCCAGAATATGCATCTTCAGTGTGCAGTGTACCGGATCCACGTACCAGTCTTCCGGCTCTCTTTTGGCATATACAACATCCGTATGGAAATCCACCTGGCATCCCCATTCATCTTTTAGATCTTCCAGCACAATACAGCCTTCCGGCACTTCCTCTGACCTGGGAAAAGCTGCAGGATCCGATGTGGGAACAGGTTCCTGAAGTTTTCTTTTTTCCATAATAGGTTTTGGATCAAACATGGGACTCCCTCCTTATAAAACAGTATTTTCTTCTATTGTAACAATGTCTTTTGAAAAATTTCAAGTGCTGCCGATGTGAATATCCACCACCAAATCAAGTTCTATCTGCTCTCCGTTCTCCATAACAAGTTTTCCGCTGTCTGTATCTGTCTTCCGGATCTTCCCCCTGGCCCGGTGATATGAGCCTCCTGCTTTCTTCCCGTCAGGTACAAAATAAGTAACGGTGACCACCGGTTTCTCCCCCGGAAGGGAGACTGCCATCTGAAGCTTATAATCCAGCTCCTGCTTTTCGTCTTCCGTCAGCTCCGGTTTTCTGTCCGTCTGCCTGGCGGTCTCTTTTATCACCTCTCCGTATCCCGTCAATGCTGCAAAAGGCGCAAACTGGGCCGCCCGGTCTGACAGGGGCATAGGAGGATGAACCGCAGACACATGATGAGGAAGATTTATGATATCTTCGTAAGTCCTCTCCTTATCCTGTTCTTTCATGCTTTGTGACCTCCTATCTGCCCGTTTCTGTCTCTGGCCGTCGCTCCCTCTTCCAGATTCATCCCCCGCAGCACTGCATTTTTGCCGAATTTTTTCTTGATCTCCAGCACAGCTTTTTGCATCTTACGCTCCCGTTCCAGCCTAGCTGCCTCTTTCTCCTGTTCTTTTTGGACAGCGGCGTAATCCGTAAAAAGATCCAGCTGGTGAAACTCTGCTTTTTCCTCTGCCTGGGATTCCGGGATCACATGTTCCGCCGACATATTGATACGGCGTACCAGCAGATTCTTATCCACGATTCTGTCAAAAAGTTCCGTAACTCTCTGGAGGATCTGCCTGGAAGAAGAGGTGTACCCGTCTAAATTCATGGTACCGTGGGCGTGTTTGGGAATTTTTCTCCCGTACATATCTGTAGTAATCTCTCCCCGGTACTGCTTCTGCCGTTCAGGGTCTTTCAGATTGTCGATATCATACCCTACTGTCAGCACGATCTGGTTGGTGACCAGCCCCTTATCCAACAGATCCAGGGCCAGCATATCCGCCATTTCCCGGGCCGCCAGCCTGGCTTTTCCAAAGGGATAAGGACATTGGAGCACCTGGCCGGATCCCACACTGCTGCTCTGAGGCTTGTAGGCCTTGATATCCTTAATCGTACATGGTTCCCATCCCCAGGCATGATCGATAAGAAGTTCTGCGTTGACCCCGAAGAGGTCATACAAAAGGTCTTCGCTGTAATAATCCCCTGGCTTTCCAAGGGAGCATCGGGCAATATCTCCCATGGTATACATGCCATGATCCTCCAGCTTTTTGGCATATCCTCTTCCCACCCGCCAGAAATCCGTAAGGGGCCTGTGGGACCATAGAAGCCTTCGATAGGACATCTCATCCAGCTGAGCGATCCGCACTCCATTTTCATCTGCCGGAATATGCTTAGCCACAATGTCCATGGCAATTTTACACAGATACAGGTTGGTGCCGATGCCTGCCGCAGCGGTGATCCCGATAGTCTGCAGCACATCCAGGATCATCTTCCTGGCAAGTTCCCTGGCATCGGTCTTATAGGTCTCCAGATAATCGGTAACATCCATAAATACTTCGTCAATGGAATAAACATGGATATCCTCCGGAGCAATATATTTCAGATAGATCTGGTAGATTTGCCCGCTGATTTCCATATATTTGGCCATCCTGGGAGGAGCCGTTATATAATCCACCTCCAGAGAGGGATCTTTCTGAAGCTCCGGGGCCTGACAGGAAGAACCGGTAAGCTTATGTCCCGGGGCAGCCTGCCGCCGTCTGGCATTGACCTCCCTGACCTTCTGCACCACCTGAAAAAGCCGTGCTCTCCCTGGTATCCCATAGGCTTTCAGGGATGGAGACACTGCAAGACAGATGGTCTTCTCTGTCCGGCTTTTGTCAGCCACTACCAGATTGGTAGTCATGGGATCCAGACCCCGGTCTACGCACTCTACCGATGCATAAAAGGATTTCAGATCAATGGCAATGTAAGTTCTCTCTGGCATTTTCAGAGCCTCCTTATTCTGTCCTTTTCTTTCTGTATAGATAATAACATAAATTCCAGAATCGAACAAGTGTTCTTTTTTGATTTTTAATGGACTTTCTCTCCTTTGTATTCTTCTCTTATTTGTGCTATCATAAGGCAAATACAAAAAACGGAAGGAGGCGTGAAATCCATGACACCGGCAGAAGCAGGCAGAATCTTAGGCATTTCTCCAAAAGCAGATATGGAACAGATCAAAAAACAATACCGGCGGCTTATGCACCAGTTTCACCCGGATGTATCCGGTTCTTCAAATACCGGATACCGGTACAGCGTCCAGGAGATCAATCTGGCCTATGAAGTTTTAAAAAAAGGATCTTCAGGTTTCCAGGAGGATATCTCTTCCGGTGCTGGAAAAAAGGCTTCCTCCAAAACCCTTCACTGGGATGCGCCTTTAAATCAACACGCATGGATAGAGCGGGAGATTCTTCATTATGCCGAGGACTATGAGGGAAATGTGATCGGAAATTTCACCATTGCCCGGGGTAAATACCTATGGACTACAGAAGAGGATTTTCCCCTGTTTCTCCTGAGCATTTACCGCTGCGGACAGAGGCTCCTGGATGAGATTGACGCAGAACTGGAACGGGAAGAAAATACAGCTCTCCGTCTCCGGTTCCAGCCGCAGCTCACTTATTTTCTGGCTCAGCAGTTCATGGACGGAACTTCTCTTCTCAGAGAACTGGCAGGCAGGGTTGCTTCTGAAAAGGAGGAGACCGAAACCTTTTATCTCCCTGCTATGCTGGAAACCTCCCATAAAAGCATAAAGCTCCGGGAAAATGAACCTCTTTTCCCTTCCCGTCTGAAGGACCACCGCCTCTATCTGAAAAACGACGCCGGTCAGGAACTGGGGTATCTCTCCTTCCCGGACGACCGTTTCTATTACATTGTGATCCCTCTCTTTGAACAGAGAAAGGTCCTGGTAAAAATACGGGCTGCGAAAGGAAAAGAGGCTGGAAGGAAAAAGTCCTCCGCCAGATATCACAGCCTTCATCTGTGGGTCAGATTCTCATCAGGAGACGGGAAACAGATGCCGGAAAATCTTAATCTTCAGATCCAGCTTCTGCTGGAAAAGTACAGGAATTCTTGATGAGATATCTTCCCACGATCTCCAGCTCGTCCATATAAATACAGTGTTTCATACCCCCATGGTCTACCCTGCGGCAGCATTCCTGGAAATCCATCCACTTTACATCTTCCACCTCTGACTCCTGAAGGACCAGCTTCTTCTCATCCACCGGTTTGTCATAGACATAGACTGCGCTGATCTCATAATCCCGGAAAGGCTTTCCGTAAAACACATCTTCAAAATATGCCTTCCGCATTCCGGCCAGATGGAGATCTTTCTCCTCTGCCCGTATCCCCAGCTCTTCTCCAAGTTCCCGGAGTGCTGCAGGAAGATAGGTATCTCCGGCAGACACATGACCGGCGGAAGAAATATCGTAGCAGCCGGGATTAGAATCCTTAGAAAAACTTCTCTTCTGAAGAAGCAGATCCCATCCGCTGCTGTGATTTCTCCGGACGATCCAGATATGAGAAGTAGGATGGAGACTGCCGTCCAGATGAACCACACCCCTCTCCCGGACAATGCCTGCCAGGCTTCCGTCTTCCTTTAATATGTCAAAAAGCTCCAGAGGCTTTCCATTTACAGAGGCAGATCTGAGGATATTTCGTCTGTCAAAGGTCACCTTTAAAGAAAAGAATGCACGCTCTTCCATCATAAGCCGAAAACAGATCTTCTCTTCCTCCCCGGTCAGATTCTGTAAAATCTCATCACATTTCGGCCAGCAGACAGTATCTGTCTCTTCTTTCCTGCCCTCCGGAAGAGTCTGCCAGGCACTGAATAAAAACACATATTCTGCAGGCTTCTCTTCTCTGACCAAAGTCAGGATTCCCCTGGCCTTCCAGGAGAATGGAGCAGAATTTTCACTGCCGACTGGCCTTGCCAGACATTCTTCCGGACTTTCCCCCTCTTTCATGGTTTCCTTTAGGATCTGATACTTTTCCTTCTGTTTCAGAACACAGAAAATTCCCAGCTTTTCTGACATTTTTATACACCTCGTTCATCATTTTCTCTTTTTTAGTTTATCAGATGAACAGGAAAATGCAATTTTTTTCTCTTTTCGCAGACATGATATGTCTATAGATTCTCTTGATTTCATTTCGTTATACCGATATAATAAAATGGGTGATAAATATGAGAATTAACGAATTACTACAGCAAAAAGGCATGACCAGGTATCGTCTTTCTGTATTGAGCGGAGTTCCACACTCCACCCTCAGCGAATTATGCAGCGGAAAAACCAACATCAGAAAATGTTCCGCAGAAACGGTCTACAAACTTGCTAAAGCCCTTGGTGTGTCTATGGAATCTTTAGTGGAAGAGGCTTTCAAAAAAACTCCGTCCGCAGAAGAAATCCGGGAAAATTCTTACGAATACGGACTTCCGGAATACCTGCAGCAAGATCTGGACGCTTTCAAAGAAGGGTTAAAAAACGGTTCTTCTCTCATGGATTGCCTGTGGGGGGAATTGTACGGCAGTATCAACATAGCTGAAATCAATGACGGAGCGATCACACCGGAACATGCAGATTATCTCAGGCAGAAATTCTTATGGGGAGGTAAGCCAAAAAATGAAACTCATTGATTTTACAAATTGCAGACGTATTTGGGGCAAAGCCTACAATGGGGCAAACGGGAAGAAGATTGCAGTAGACTATGAAGGTATAGTTTATATGCTCAAATTTCCACCTTCCGCTGAAAATAAACCAACGGATTTGTCCTACACAAATAGTTGTTTCAGTGAACATATTGCAAGTAGTATTTTCCGCATGCTTGGTATTCGGACGCAGGAAACAATGCTTGGTACTTTCCAGGTGTCTGGAAAGACAAAAGTGGTATGTGCCTGCAGAGATTTTACCGCAGATGGGAAACTGTTCTATGATTTTTGTTCTATAAAAAACACCGTTCTGGATTCTGAACATGGAGGCACTGGAACCGAGCTATCCGATATTATGGAAAGCATTGAAAAGCAACATTTTGTCAATCCTGTGATTCTAAAGGAACATTTCTGGAAGATGTTTGTGGTAGATGCCTTCCTTGGAAATTTTGATCGTCATAATGGTAATTGGGGATTTTTATATGATCCTGATACCCAAAAGGCTGAAATTGCTCCAATCTTCGATTGTGGCAGCTGCCTGCTTCCTCAGGCGGATGAAAAAGTAATGGAACATATCCTGCAGGATGAAAATGAATTAAATGCCCGGATTTTCCAATTCCCAACATCCGCAGTGAAGAAGGAAGGGAAAAAGATTCGTTACTACGATTTTCTCATGTCCGGGCAGTCTGAAGACTGCAATGAAGCACTGCTACAGATTGTACCTAAAATCCACGTAGAAGAAATCCAGAACTTTCTGGAAAAAGTTCCTTACCTTTCGGATCTGCAGCGAACCTTCTATCTGACCTACATCCAGGCAAGATTGGAAAAGCTCCTTCTGCCCGCTTATAAACATGCAGTCAGTCAAAAGGATAATATGGACCTTAGTTCAAAAGAACCGATACAATAAGTAACTATAATCCGAGAATATTTTTCGATAAGGCTGTCGCAAATTAACGTCGAGAATATTTGGTGTGCTCCCCGTCAAGTAGACAGTGAAAAAAATATAAGATTTTTTTGGTTGCCCAGTTATTGCTGGGCAACCTTTTTATGCTGCCTCCAGCTGTTCATGATATTCCTTCGGTGTTTGTATTCCAAGACCTCTTTGTGGTCGTTCGTTTGTATAATAATCGATGTATTCAGTGATCGCTTTTACTAATTCCTCTTTGGTGTGATATTTTCTGCCATAATACATTTCCCTCTTTAATATTC
>CASEXH010000036.1 GCA_949291945.1 uncultured Bacillota bacterium
TATGACTGTTCATCACTTTTGGCTCTGTTTATATGAGGTAACAAGTTAGAAAAAGCCTGAAAAATCAATGTTTTTAGGCTTGACATTATAGGAAGGAAGAAAACACATGCAGGAAGTAAAAAAGCCAAAAAAACCTCTGATCTTCTATTATGTCGTTGCCATGCTGGTCCTGCTGCTCTTTAATTTCCTGGCTATGCCCTGGCTGGCCCAGCGGCGGATACAGGAAGTGGACTACGGCACTTTTATGTCTATGACGAAAGAAGGAAATATCGGTCAGGTAGAAGTACAGGAACAGGAAAACCAGATTCTTTTCACGGATAAAGAGTATCAGCATATTTATAAGACCGGTATGATGCCAGATCCGGAGCTTACCCAGCGTCTTTACGATTCAGGGGCCAGCTTCACCGGAGAGATCATTAAACAGGCCGATCCGATCCTGAGTTTCTTATTATCCTGGATCCTTCCTATCGTAATCTTTATCCTTATCGGCCAGTATATTTCCAGAAGGCTGACAAGAAACGCCGGGGGCCCTAACGCCATGATGTTCGGCATGGGAAAGAGCAACGCCAAAGTGTATGTAAAATCCTCGGAAGGGATCCGCTTTTCTGATGTAGCAGGGGAAGACGAAGCCAAGGAAAACCTCTCCGAGATCGTAGACTATCTTCACAATCCGGATAAATATAAAAAGATCGGCGCTTCCATGCCCAAAGGAATCCTTCTTGTAGGACCTCCGGGAACAGGCAAGACCATGCTGGCAAAGGCAGTAGCCGGTGAGGCAGGAGTCCCATTTTTCTCCATGTCCGGTTCTGAATTTGTGGAAATGTTCGTAGGCATGGGCGCCTCCAAGGTCCGTGATCTTTTTAAACAGGCCAAGGAAAAGGCTCCCTGTATCGTATTTATTGATGAGATTGATGCCATCGGACAAAAACGTGACGGACGGGCAGGAGGAAACGACGAGCGGGAACAGACCCTGAACCAGCTTCTTACGGAAATGGATGGTTTTGAAGAAAATACCGGTGTTATGATCCTGGCGGCCACTAACCGTCCGGAAAGCCTGGATCCGGCCCTTACCCGTCCGGGAAGGTTTGACCGCCGTGTGCCGGTAGAACTTCCGGATCTTCAGGGAAGAGAAGCCATCCTCCGGGTACATGCAAAGAAGGTAAACCTCTGTGACAATGTGGATTTTGGCTCTATCGCCCGGATGGCCTCCGGCGCTTCCGGTGCGGAACTGGCAAATATTGTAAATGAGGCGGCGCTCCGGGCAGTGCGGGATAACCGGGAATACGTAACCCAGGCTGACCTGGAAGAAAGTATTGAAGTGGTCATCGCCGGTTATCAAAAGAAAAACTCCATTCTCACAGACCAGGAAAAGAAAGTGGTGGCATATCACGAAATCGGCCATGCCCTGGTAGCCGCAAAGCAGACAAATTCTGCTCCGGTCCAGAAGATCACCATTGTCCCCCGTACCTCCGGGGCTCTTGGTTATACCATGCAGGTAGATGAAGGGAATCACTATCTCATGAGCCAGGAAGAGCTGGAAAATAAAATTGCAACCCTCACAGGAGGACGGGCTGCGGAAGAGCTGGTATTTCACTCTGCTTCCACAGGGGCTTCCAACGACATCGAGCAGGCCACCAAGCTGGCAAGAGCCATGATCACCCGCTACGGCATGAGTCCGGATTTTGACATGGTGACTCTGGAGACAGTAACCAATCAGTATCTGGGAGGAGACGCTTCCCTTGCCTGCTCTGCCCAGGCTCAGGCGGAAATTGACAAACAGGTTATAGCACTGGTAAAACGTCAGCACCAGAAGGCAGGCAAAATCCTGGAAGAAAACCGGAATAAGCTGGACGAACTGGCAGAATACTTATATCAGAAAGAAACCATTACCGGAGAAGAATTCATGAAGATCCTGAACCAGTGATTTTCCTTAAAGAGACCGGAAGTGCTGCAAAGGCTGCGGCACTTCCGGTCTCTTTAAGGCCCAAAACCCCTTGCTTATTTGGGCTTTTTTTCTATTTTTTTACATATATCAGACATTTTTATGGCATATATGCACAACAAATTACAGGTATGTAAGGAAAAGCTAAAATCTTGTGATATCTTGTTGCATTTACCTGTGGCAGTGCTATAATAGGTCTGATATTTTAATCTTTTTTTATTTTATTCATTTTATTTTTAAAATAATAAATAACTTATTTGGAGGTAACTATGAATATTATCATTGTTGGCTGCGGTAAGGTAGGATGGACGCTGGCAGAACAGTTGTGCAATGAAGAACACCAGGTAGTGGTGATCGATACAAACTCCGACAAGATACAGCAGCTTTCAGAAGATCTCGATTTATTAGGTATCACAGGAAACGGATCCAGTATCCGGGTATTGTCCGAAGCCGGACTAAAAGATGCAGATATTCTTATTGCCGTCACAGGTTCTGACGAGCTGAACCTTCTCTGCTGCCTCATCGCCAAAAAGGTCAGTGACTGTCATACCATCGCCCGTGTGCGCAATCCCATTTATAATAAAGAAGTTCATTTTCTGAAAGAACGTCTGGGCATTTCCATGATCATTAATCCGGAGCTTGCAGCCGCAATGGAAATTTCCCGTCTTCTCCGTTTTCCTTCTGCCATTAAACTGGATACTTTTTCCAAAGGCCGGGTAGAGCTGCTGAAGTTTAAAATTCTTCCGGAATTCCGTCTTCAGGGAATGTCTGTTATGGAAGTGGTAGAAAAATTCCGCAGTGATATCCTGATCTGCGGTGTGGAAAGAGGGGGAAATGTCTATATTCCTTCCGGTTCTTTCACCCTTCAGGACAACGATCTGGTTTCTATCGTAGCTTCACCGAAAAACTCTGCTCTTTTCTTTAAAAAGATCGGTGTACATACACACCAGGTCAGAAATGCCCTTATCGTAGGAGGAGGTACTCTGGGATACTATCTGGCCTCTCTTCTTATCGAAATGAGAATAAGGGTACGGATTATCGAATCCAGGAGGGAAAGATGTGAGGAGTTAAGCGATCTTCTTCCGGAGGCCACCATTATCTGCGGAGACGGGACTGACAAAAAGCTTCTCTTTGAAGAAGAACTTGCAGATGCGGAATCTTTTGTCACCCTTACAAATTTAGACGAAGAGAACATTTTCCTGTCTCTTTTCGCAAAAAAGGTTTCCAAGGCCAAACTTGTGACCAAAGTCAATCGTCTTACTTTTGATGAAATCGTAGATGAACTGGATCTGGGCAGTGTAATCTATCCAAAATATATTACTGCAGATTATATTCTTCAGTATGTACGTGCAATGGGAAATTCTGTGGGAAGTAATGTAGAAACCCTGTATCAGATTCTGGACAACCAGGCAGAGGCACTGGAATTCTATGTAAGAGAATCCTCTGAGGTAACAGATATTCCACTGGCCCGCCTGGATCTGAAAAACAACCTCCTGATCGCCTGTATTAACCGTGGAGGAAAAGTCAGTATCCCAAGAGGCCAGGATACCATCCAGGTAGGAGATACCGTTATTGTGGTAACTACTGTTAAAGGCTTGAAAGACTTAAGAGACATACTGAAAAGATAAGACCTGGAGGCAGATATGAATTACGCAATTGTGAGATATGTAATCGGATATGTATTGTATTTTGAGGCGGCCTTTATGGTGCCTCCCTGTATCACAGCCATCATCTACCGGGAATTCTGCGGCTGGTCTTTTGTAATCACCGGGCTGCTCTGTGTCCTGCTGGGCTTTATCCTTTCACATAAAAAGCCCAAAAACAAAATTTTTTATACCAAAGAAGGATTTGTCACGGTAGCTTTGAGCTGGATCATATTAAGTATTATGGGATCTCTTCCCTTTCTTTTCAGCGGCTCGATCACAAATCCCATCGATGCCCTTTTCGAGACAGTGTCTGGCTTTACTACCACAGGAGCCAGCATTATAAAGGATGTTGAAGCGCTTCCCAGATGTATACTTTTCTGGCGGAGCTTCACTCACTGGATCGGAGGTATGGGAGTCCTTGTCTTCCTTCTTTCTATCCTGCATATTACCGGCAGCGGTTCTCATATGAACCTGATGAAGGCAGAAAGCCCGGGGCCCTCTGTAAGCAAGCTGACCCCTACCGTCCGTTCCACGGCAAAAACCTTATACCTGATCTATCTGGGAATGACTATCATAGAAATCATCTTCCTGCTGATCGGGGGCATGCCGCTTTTTGATACCCTGACCATTACCTTCGGTTCTGCAGGAACCGGTGGCTTCGGGATCAAAAACGACAGTATGGCAAGCTATTCGGTATACCTTCAGGTAGTGGTAACTATTTCCATGATCCTCTTTGGTGTCAATTTTAATGCCTATTACCTGATCCTTCACAAAAAATTTAAAGAAGCTTTTGCTATCGAAGAGATTCGTTGGTACTTCGGCATTATCCTGGCTTCTACTATGGTGATCGCAGTTATGGTAACAGATATGTACTCCGGTTTCGGCGAAGCTTTCCAGCAGGCTGCATTCCAGGTAGGTTCCATCATCACTACCACCGGATACGCTACTACAGATTTTAATCTATGGCCGGAAATCCCCAGGACGATCCTGCTGCTCCTGATGCTGGTAGGCGCCTGTGCAGGAAGTACCGGAGGCGGTATTAAAGTATCCCGACTGGTGATCCTGGTAAAGACTATCGGCAAAGAGCTGCAGACTCTGATACACCCAAGAAGTGTCAAAAAGCTGAAAATGGACGGACATCCCATAGACCATGAGGTCATCCGTTCCACAAATGTATTTCTGATTGCCTATGTGCTGATTTTCGCATTTTCTGTGCTCCTCATTGCCATAGACGATTTTGACCTGATCACCAACTTTTCAGCGGTAGCCGCTACGTTCAATAATATCGGCCCCGGCCTTGAAATGGTCGGTCCTACCCAGAACTTTTCTGTATATTCAAACTTTTCCACATTGGTGCTGACCTTCGATATGCTTGCAGGAAGACTGGAGATCTTTCCCATCCTGCTGCTCTTCGTAAGAGGTACCTGGAGAAGATACTAAAATATCAGGCGCTGCGCTTTTGTGCTTCTCTGTCTTTACAGATAAAAGCCCACGGAACTGTCCTTTTCAACATCGTGAAACAGAACAGCCCGTGGGCTTTTCTATTTAGCTCTATTCTGCTGTTTTTCTTTTATTTGACCAGTATTTCAAAAAACTCAGGTTATAGACAAGAAACAATCCGCTCCAGAATACAATGTGAGATACAGAAACAGGTTCTTCCCAAAACCTGGCTGCAGCCATGTATAGAAAAAACAGCCAAAGTCCGGCTCCCAGGATCAGCTTTACTAAATCCGCCCATCTTCCGAAAACAGCCGTAAACCATCCGGACCCGCCATAACACTCTGCTGTAAAATCCGAAATTTGTCCCAGCATCTCTTCTGCCGGAGAAAATTTTCTTCCTTCCTGCTCTTCCTCCCGGATAAAACGAAGGTATTTTTCCGGATCTGTCTTTAAAGGATCTTCCTCCTGTTTCAGTTTTCTGCAAAGAAGAAGAGAACCTTCCAGCTCTTTCATTTTTCCTTCCAATACTTCTTCCTGTTTTTCCAGAAGAGTCTTCGCCTCTTCCTTTCCCTCCAGAAGCAGAGCGATACTCTCTACTGAAAGATCTGCTTTCCGAAAGACCAGGATTCTTTTCAGTCTTTCTACATCTTCTTCTGTATAGCTCCGGTAGCTGCTGCTTTCCTCTCTTTTTGGCTTCAGCAGTCCCTTCTTTTCATAAAACCGGATATTGCCGGGGGATATCCCCGCTTTCTTTGCCGCTTCTCCTATCTTCATAGTCTGTAACCTCCTACCTCTGATCCTGGATTTCTCTGCAGCCCCGTTTTCCCTGCAGTACAGGACATATGCTTTCTTTTACCTTTGCTATACACCTTCTACCAGGTGGAAGGTCAAGACTTTTTCTCTAAATCTTCAAAATTTTTTCTTCCCAGGCGGACATCTTCCATAAAATCTGTCATATTCTCCGGAAGGCTTTCAAAAAGATAACTGCCGCTCTTTTTGGTCTTCTCCAGATAGTGATTCCGGATCTCCTGGTTCATCATCTGGATCTCTTCCCGCAGGTTTCTGGCAGAAAGTCTGGCCGCCCCCTGTCCCATGATGATCACCTGCTCCAGGGCATCAGAGGTAGCCACGGTTACATGGTATTTTCTTCCGATCTCATGGACGGTCTTTTCAATATACTGATCGGCGGTTTCCGCCTCTTTTGTATAGACCACATAGATATTGTGATATTTCTGGACCTCCCCCTGGTTCCCTTCCACTTTATAAGCGTCAAACACCAGGATCAGGGTGCATTTTTTGTAGCCCTGATAATTACAGAGCAAGTCCATCAGTTTGTTTCTGGCTCCTTCAATATTCACCTTGGCCAGTTCCTGAAGGTCCTCCCAGGCAAAAATAATATTGTATCCGTCTACCAGAAGATATTCTTTCTCCGGCTCCTGTTTCTTATACCTTCTGGTCTTTTCCGGAGCTTTCTTGACTGCAAAGTCTTCTTCCTGGTTATACCTTGGTCTCTTTATAGGGCCGTAAGTACGGACAAAAATCTCCTCCAGTTCCTGCTGGGTCAGGCGGATCTCCTCAAAACTGGGAGCCGGTGCCGACTGGATCTCCATTTCCGGCTCCTCTTCCTTCCCAAATCCTGTATCGATATGGGCATACTCCTCCACCTGATCCCAGGGCACATTAAAGCCGGCTCCGTGGGAACAGAAAACAGATCCTGTAGGATTTTCCAGATCCCCTTCCGGATCATAAGCCGCCGCTTCTATGATCTCCTGACTGTTGTGACAAGGTTCATAGCCTTTCAATACAAAGGACAGATGCCCCCTTCCTCTGGTATAGGCTGTGACTTCTCTCTGATAATCCCGCATCTCGGATACCGGGGCAGTTCCTGTGAGAAAGGCATATTCTCCCTGAATATCCGGAGTGGAAAAAGTTCCGCTCATCCGCTGGATATCGGCCATAGCCCGGCCAACCGTATCCTGAGGCACCTCCAGGGAATATTCATAAACCGGCTCCAGAAGGATACTTTCTGCCTTTCTCAGTCCCTGGCGCACCGCCCGGTAGGTGGCCTGACGGAAATCTCCCCCTTCCGTATGTTTCAGGTGGGCCCTTCCGGCGATCAGAGTGATCTTCATGTCTGTAATTTCCGAACCGGTAAGGACTCCCAGATGGTGTTTCTCCTCCAGATGGGTAAGGATCAGTCTCTGCCAGTTTCGGTCCAGAACATCCTCGCTGCAGTCTGCGGCAAAAACCAGTCCTGCCCCTCTCTCTAAAGGCTCCAGCAAAAGATGGACCTCCGCATAGTGACGGAGAGGTTCAAAGTGTCCGATCCCCTCTACCGGCTCTTTGATGGTTTCCTTGTATACAATATTTCCGGAGCCAAATTCCACTTCTATGCCAAAGCGCTCCAGGATCATCTGTTTCAGGATCTCAATCTGCACTTCTCCCATAACCTGGGCATGGATCTCTCCCAGTTGTTCGTTCCAGAGGATCTGAAGTTCGGGAATCTCCTCCTCCAGCTGCCGTAGTTTTATCAGCATTCCATGAACATCTGTGCCCTGGGGAAGCCGGATTTCATAGGTCAGCACCGGAGTCAGCACCGGAGGAGCAGAAGCCGTCTCTTCCCCAAGGCCTTCTCCTGACCAGGTTTTAGTAAGACCTGTAACTGCACAGACACAGCCGGCCCCGGCCTCTTCTACTGTCTGAAAACTCTGGCCGTCATAAATCCGGATCTGGTCCGCCTTTTCCTCCCATCCCTCTCCCGAAAGCAGCTGTTTTACTTTCAGTCTTCCTCCGGTGATCTTCATGTGAGTCAGCCGGGTCCCCTTGTCGTCTCTGGAAATCTTGTAAACCTTGGCGCCGAATGATTCAGAATATGAAGGACATTCCAAAAGATTCTCCAGCCCTTCCAGAAATTCCGTAATTCCCTGGGATTTCAGAGCTGAACCGAAAAAGCAGGGAAAGAGCTCCCTGTTTTTTACCATATCCCCAAGTTTCTTCTGAGAGATATTTCCTGTTTCCAGATATTCTTCCAGCGCAGGCTCCCCGCACATAGCAGCCTCTTCCAGAAATTCTTCCCGGTCTCTGTCCTGGGAAAAGTCTATGCAGTGTTCGTGGAGACGCTTCTTTAACTGGTCCAGTATCTTCTCTTTTTCTGTTCCCTCCTGATCCATTTTATTCACGAAGAGCAGGGTAGGAATCTGATACTGTTTTAAAAGTCTCCAGAGAGTCTCTACATGCCCCTGTACCCCGTCAGGACCACTGATGATCAGAATCCCGTAATCCAGCACCTGGAGGGTACGCTCCATTTCCGCAGAAAAGTCCACGTGCCCCGGAGTATCCAGCAGGGTGATCTCCTTGTCTTTCAGTTTAAAAACTGCCTGCTTTGAGAAAATCGTGATACCTCTGGCCCGCTCCATCTCATTGGTATCCAGGAAAGCGTCCTGATGATCCACTCTTCCCATCTTCCGGATACTTCCTGTATGAAACAAAAGGCTTTCCGCCAAAGTGGTCTTTCCTGCATCCACATGGGCCAGAAGGCCGATACTGATATGCTTTGAAGGAATTAAAGCCTGGTTTTTCTGTCTATTTTCAGACGTATTTTCCATGAAAATACCCCTTTCTGTTCTATGATCGTGTAAATATAATCATAGCACAGAAAGGGGGATCTGTCGATAAAGGGTTCTTTTCAACTGATTTCTTCCAGAAAATGTTCCAGGATCTGGTTTTTCCTGTTTCTCTTCCACAGAGCGTAAATATCCACAAATTCTTCGGATCCTTCCAGGGAAATAAATTTCAGATTGTCTCCATTGGTAATTTTGCTGGTAACAAAAGAAGGAAGTATCGATATACCTTCCTCTGCGGCAACCATCATTAATATACTTTCTATATCATTGCTTTGAAACAGGATATGAGGCTGGCCACCGGATTTCTGATACAGTTCCAGGAAATGAAGGTCCCCAAAGGAATTTCCATCTTCTGAAAGAGTCATATAAATAATGGGTTCCTGTGCCAGTTCTTCTCTCCTCAAAACCTGGCGCCGGGCAAATGGGTGACTGTCGTATAACACCACTGACAGAGGCGATCTTTCCACACAGATACAGTCAGTATCCCCGTTTTTTACACTATCTTCACTGTTCCATGTAAAGATGATATCGTAGTCTCCTTTCTGAAGGCCGGTCTCCAGGACTCCTGTATCCCAGCGGTAACAGGAAATCAGAATGTTTGGATATTTATTATGAAAACTGCGAAGCCGGTCTGAGAGACCGCTTCTTTCATACCCCTTGATATAGCCCACTTTCAGACTGCCTACCAGTCCCACAGAGGCTTCCCGGACCCTGTGTTCCGCCTGTTCCACACGTTCCAGGATCCCTTTTGCCTCTCTGAGAAATACGCTGCCTTCCGGTGTCAGTCTCACAGGACGGGTATTCCGATCAAACAATTGTACGCCCAGATGACTTTCCAGAGCACGGATCTGCTGGGTAATGGCTGTCTGTGTAATATAATAGCGGTCAGCAGCTTTTGTAAAACTCTGGTACTCTGCTACCCCAATGAAATATCGAAGCTGATTGATGTTCATAATATAGTTCTCCCGACAAATATTCTGCCCCCAAAGCCCGGCCTCCTCATATAAAATATCGAAGCAGCCCTAAGGGCCTGCACCCACGTATGAACAGGCTCATGACTCTGGTATTATATTATAAGTTTATCTTATGTTATCATAGGATATTTGCAGTTGCAATCGATCTTTTCCCCCTCTATCATAATCTAGAGACATATTTTACCCATATTGCTATTATGGGGCTGTCGCAGTCATATTTCAGGAATATTCTCGATATTGACTAATGCGACAGCCCCAAGAAGGAGACATACTATGAAAATACTGGTTTATGAAACACGGGAGGATGAGCTGGATGCCATCCGCAAGTTAGAAAAGGAACTGCCCATAGAGATCCGGATAACTGCAGAAATCCCTTCTCTGGAAAATGTATCTATGGCAAAAGGCTGCGACGGAATCTCCATTCTGGGACAGGGCAGGATTGATGGGCCCTTTCTGGATGCCCTGGCCAGGCTTAACGTCCACTATATTTCTACCAGAACCATTGGATACAATCACATTGATCTGGAATATGCGAAGAAACTGGGCATCCATGTATGCAATGCCAATTACGCTCCTAATGGTGTTGCAGACTTTACCATTATGATGATGCTCATGTGTCTGAGGCAGTATAAACAGGCCCTCTGGAGAGGCCAGGTAAACGACTTCTCTCTGGCCGGATTAATGGGCCGGGAAATGAAAGACCTTACTGTAGGGGTTATGGGGACAGGGCGGATAGGCGCTCAGATAATCCGGGAACTTTCCGGTTTTGGCTGCAGGATCCTGGCCTATGATGTAAGAAAAAATCCTGCTGTCACCCCTCCTGCCATTTATGTGGATCTGGATACCCTCTATGCAGAGTCTGATATTATCACTCTGCACATGCCTCTCTTTGATTCTACCAGAGAAATCATCAACCGGGAAAGTATCAGGAAAATGAAGAAAGGGGTAGTGATCATCAACTGTGCCAGAGGAGAGCTGGCAGATATGGAGGCTTTGATCGAAGGTATCGAATCAGAACACATCGGCGCTCTTGGGATCGATACTGCCGAAGGAGAAGAGAAGATCATCCATCAGGATCACAAGACCGATATTCTGGCTGACCGGAACTGGTTTTACCTGCATCAGTTCCGCAATGTAATCATGACACAGCACATGGCTTTTTATACCGATGCAGCGGTGGAAAGTATGGTAAAATGCGGCATACTGGGCATTTATCAGATGATCACCGCCGGGAGCTGCGACACAGAGCTGACTTTCCAGAAACGTTAATAGGCTGCTGCATGAAACGTATGTCAGGAATATTTCTATATTTTATGGGAATTTGTCGAGCATACTTTGAGACTATAGGCTTAAAGCAGCGCAGACTGAGCAACAAAATATATAAATATTCCCGATTCTAGTTTCATGCAGCAGCCTTTTCGGTCTGTCAGCATATTTTATTTCCGTTAGCCACCAGTTTGAATTTACATCCCAAAACTTCCGCAGCTCTTCTGCACATGATCATCCGTTTCAGGAAGATTTCAAAGTAGTCCATTACCGTACACATCTCGTCATCCAGTTCCAGATCCATCTGGATCACCCGTTTTTCCCTCTTTACCTCCAGAGTAGAAGTAAGGGCCGCATAGTTTACCCGGTCATGGATATCAAAGTTGGCAATAGAGGAATTCTGCACCCGGTTCCGGCGGACATCGGTCTTATCTGCCAGGATCAGAGCGGCAGATACCACATCCACCGCAGTGCCTGTAGATTCGTCATGATTTCCAATGGCAGTGGTCACCGTGAGTACATCCTCCAGAGTCATCCCCAGATCCTTCAGGATCCCATAAGCCAGTAGGGCTCCTGTGTGGGCGTGATCATGGCGGTTAATGCTGTTGCCGATATCGTGCATATACCCTGCGATCTTGCTGAGACGGATTTCCTTTTCTCCATATCCCAGGTCTTTCAGGATCTTTCCTGCTGTCTCAGCCACTTTGGCGGCATGTTTTTTAGAATGTTCCGTAAATCCCAGGATATTTAGTACCTGGTTTCCTCTTTCAATCAGTAAATTGATCTCTTCGTTTTTCTTTATCTGTCTATAAGTGATCTCACCTTTATTCTCTTCAGCCATATACTGTAGCAGCTCCTTTTCTTATAGTCTCGTAATTGCGTCCATGGCAAGAGCAGAACGTTCACACTCCTCCGGTGAGAAGGTGATCTGCCAGCAGAGGGGGCTGCCCTTCATATATTCCGAAGCAAAGCTGAGCCCGTTGGTCCTTTCATCCAGCATAGGCCGGTCAATCTGGTTCGTATCTCCAAGAAGGATGATCTTGGTTCCTTTCCCTGCTCTGGTAATAATCCCCTTTACCTGATTGGGTGTCATATTCTGGGCCTCATCAATAATCAGATAAGTCTTTACAATGGAGCGGCCCCGGATATAATTCAAAGCCTCTGTCTGGATCAGCCCTCTCTCGAAGATCTCATCGATTTTCCCCTGAAGCTCCATTTCATCTTTGTACCGCTCTTCTTCATTGGAATCAATGAGCTGTTCCAGATTGTCGATAATCGGCCGCATAAGGGGAGAGATCTTTTCCTGCTCATCTCCCGGCAGAAAGCCGATATCTGAATCAAACTGGGCATTGGGCCTGGAGATCAGGATCCTCCTGTATTCTCCTGTAGGATTATTCAACACCTTTTCCAGACCTACTGCCAGGGTGTAAAAGGTCTTACTGGTGCCTGCCATTCCCTTGATGATCACCAGGGGGGCTTTGTCCGCAGGCTGCATAAGAGCCTCCTGAGCAAAATACTGGCCGGCGTTTCTGGGCGTCACTCCGTAAGGGATGCTTTTCCGGTATTCCAGTTTCTTAATCATTCCTTTTTCCACTCTTCCCAGCTGAGTCTTTCTGGCAGACTGATCCGCCTTTAAGATCACAAACTCGTTTTCCTCCAGTTTGGGCACTTTCCGGTTGCCCTGATCATCGGAAAGATAAACGTCCTCCACAGGAACCCCTTTTTTCTTGAAATCCTTAAACTTTTCTTCCGGCACGTATACTTCGATTCTTCCCTTATACTGCCCTTCATATTCTGCAACCTGCTCTGTGGTATAGTCTTCTGCCCGGATCCCGATGATCTGTGCTTTGATCCTGAGAAGGATATCCTTTGTCACCAGGATCACCTGTTCGCTGGAGGACTCCGCCAGTCCTTTGCAGACTTTTAAGATCCGGTTATCCATCTTATCCTCCGGCAGATCTTCCGGAAGTTTTACATCTATGTAATTTTTCTCCACCCGGATAATTCCATGAGGTTCCAGCCGGACCCCTTCCAGAATATTTCCCTTCAGGCGCAGCTCTTCCAGGATCCGTATGGCTGCTCTGGCGTTTCTTCCTTTCTCTCCCTCTGCTTTCTTCAGGTTATCCAGTTCTTCCAGCACAACCACCGGAAGAATCACCTGATTGTCTTCAAAACTAAGCAGAGCCTGAGGATTCTGGATCAGAACGTTGGTGTCCATAACATAGATTTTTACCATATACAGGTCTCCTTTACCATATAAACTTTTCGACAGGACAGCTCACGGCAGACGCTTGCCGGACGTATCCCACAAATGCAAAAAGGAAAGCTATTCTTTCCTTTACAGAAATTATAACTTTCCTTTATTTTACCTGTTACCTGATTTTGGTTAAATCTTAGTTAAACAGTTTTTTCTTATTCTTTTTGTAATACAGAAATCCCACCAGATCCGCCAACGCCCATCCGATCGGCACAGACCACCAGATTCCTGTAACGCCGATAAAATCTATTGCCGACAGCCCATAGGCCAGCACCACTCTGGTTCCCAAAGAAAATATGGTAAGGACCACAGACATTCCCGGTCTTTTGATGGCTCTATATAAACCATAAAGCAGGAACAGGCAGCCAATTCCGCAGTAAAAGGCTCCTTCGATCCGCAGATATTCTACACCTGCTGCCAAAATCTCGGTCTCAGAAGGATCCACAAAGATGGTCATCAAAGGCCTGGCAAAGATAAATACCAGAAGAGAGATCACCAGACAGAATCCCACAGACATGAGGACCGCTTTCTTAATCCCTTCCCGGATCCTTCCGGATTTCCCGGCGCCGTAGTTCTGGGCAACAAAAGTAGAAAAGGCGTTTCCAAACTCCTGGGCAGGCATATAGGCAAAAGAGTCAATCTTTACCGCCGCTGCAAAAGCCGCCATGATCACCGTGCCGAAGCTGTTTACCAGCCCCTGGACCATAAGGATTCCCAGATTCATCACCGACTGCTGGACAGAAGTCAGAAAGGAAAACTGGCCAATCTCTTTCAGCATAGCCGGCTTGGGCTTCAGATATCTGAGCTGTATCCGGAATTCCGGAGTTTTCCAGTAAGTATAGACTGCCAGACCGATCCCGGACACATACTGGGACAGCACCGTGGCAAAAGCCGCTCCTGCCACTCCCCAGTGAAATCCCAGGACAAACCACAGATCCAGAGCAATGTTCATCACAGAAGATACTGCCAGGAAAATCAGCGGTGCCACAGAATTCCCCACTGCTCTGAGAAGACAGGCAAAATAATTGTACAAAAATGTAGCCAGAATCCCCCAGAAGATCACCCAGAGATATTCCCGCATCATAGCATAGATTTCTTCGGGAACCTGAAGAAGATACATAATGGGATCTATCAGAAGAAAAACTGCCAGATTCAGTACTGCAGCCACTGCAAGGATCAGAACAAAGGAAGCTCCCAGGCTTTCATGGAGCTTTTCCATATCTCCCTCTCCATAGCGGATAGAAAATACCGCCCCGCTGCCCATGCACAGCCCCAGCAGGATAGATGTGAGAAATGTCATCAGGGTATAGGAAGAACCTACCGCCGCCAATGCCCCGGAACCAATAAACCTGCCTACGATCAGGGTATCTGCAATATTATAAAGCTGCTGCAGCATATTTCCGCCGATCATAGGCAGGGCAAAAAATACTAATGTCTTTGTGATCGGCCCCTGTGTCAGATTTTTCTGCATATTTCTTTCCCCCTAACGGGACTATTCTAACACAAAAGAGCCTCTGTGAAAACTACTTATACCTCATCCTCATAAGGAACCGGTGTATCGTCCTTCATATCCAGATTGTTCAGATATTTTTTTGTCTCCATAACGATCACCGGCGACAGAAGAAGCACAGCGATCAGGTTTGGTATAGCCATCAGTGCGTTCAGGATATCAGCTACCAGCCAGATCAGGTTTAACGGTGCGATAGGTGCGATCACTGCCACAATTATGTACAGGACACGATATGGGATCATAATCTTCTTTCCTGCAAAGTATTCAATACACCGCTCTCCATAATAAGCCCAGCCCAGAACCGTAGAAAAAGCGAAAGTAATGATACCCATTACCAGGATCACCGGACCCAGGCCCGGTATCTGATTAAATGCCAGGGTAGTCAGCACGCCGCCGTCGCTGATACTTCCCATATCAATGTCCGGATTTTTCATAATGCTGGTTACCAGCACCAGACCTGTCATAGCACAGACTACTACCGTATCCCAGAAGGTTCCTGTACTGGATACCAGCGCCTGGCGCACGGGATTTCTGGTCTGGGCAGCCGCTGCAGCGATAGGTGCGGAGCCCATACCAGATTCATTAGAAAACAGACCTCTTGCAACTCCGTAATGCATAGCCTGCATAATACCGCCGCCAATGAGACCGCCGGCTGCTGCTCCCGGCTTAAAGGCCAGAGTACAGATTGTCTGAAGAGCAGGAATGATAAAGTCATAATTAAAGCAAAGGATGATAATGCAGCCAAATACATAGAAGAACGCCATGAAAGGAACCAGCTTCTCACATACATTGGCAATGGATTTGATCCCGCCGAAAATAACCATAGCCACCAGAACACCCACTACGATACCAATAATCCAGGTAGGGATCCCCAGGTTCTCATTACATACAGAAGCAATGGCATTTACCTGGGTGGCGCAGCCGATCCCGAAAGAAGCCAGACCGCCGAAGATGGCAAAAAGAAGGCCCAGCCATTTTGCATGAAGCCCTCTCTCCAGAGCATACATGGCCCCGCCCAGCATACGTCCGTCTCTTGTCTTTACACGATATTTCACAGAGATCAGAGCCTCGCTGTACTTCGTGGCAATTCCGAATACGCCGGTAAGCCAGCACCAGAGTACTGCGCCGGGTCCTCCAAGGGCAATGGCCGTTCCCACACCGATGATGTTTCCTGTACCAATGGTTGCCGCCAAAGCTGTAGTAAGAGCGCCGAACTGGCTTACCTCACCTTCCGCATCAGGGTCTTTCGTTACAGAAAGCTTAATTCCTTTAAAGACCTTTCTCTGGATTCCTTTTGTCCGGATGGTCATAAAAATATGGGTTCCTAAAAGCAATATGATCATGGCCCAGCCCCAGACCAGATCATCTACTGCCTGAACGGCAGAATAGATTGTCTCATACACTTTTGTGCTCCTCCTTTAAATTTCTCTGCAACAGAAAGATAAGGAAAAAGGGCATATGATACCAATAAAGTTCATACACCCTTGTATTACTTCACCTTTTTATTGCAATAAACTTATTACAGTTTATACCCAAAAAGAGGAACTTGTCAAGTTTTATCGGATTTTTTATCATTGGTTTTCGCAGTTGGCCGCATCAATGGCGATCACCGTCAGCAGCCCCGGAAGCTCGTCTTCCTCACTGGCAAAATCCAGGACATAAGTATCACCCCAATGTAAAGGTTCTTTGGTAATATGTACCACTGTGCCCAAATTATCTGTCACATCATAATTCCACTCCAGAAAGTCTCCCTGTACTTTCCAGTTTTTATAATCAATCTCGTATCTGGGTTTGAGAAAAGTGAGTTTTTTCTGGATACGCCCCATTTCCTGACCATGGATTACAATTTCAAAAACCGGCAGCAGCTGGAAAAGCTTCTCCCGTACCAGCCCTACTTCCTCTCCTCTACTGTCGTAAACATGAAGCTTATGGCCAAGGGACAGAAATTCTCCTTTTACAAAATATTTCACGTTCCCCTCTTCATCGTAAATATCAAAAGTGTCTGTCCAGGAAAACACCCTCTGTTTAATTAAAAGTTTCATCTTTTTCCCTTTCTTTTTAAAAATCGTATCTTCGGATCTGGCAGTTTTTCATGCCGAAAGCCGCAAATTCTTCGTTGGTCATATCATAAAAATAAGAGTGCACCGCCCGGGCGATGCCGTTATGGGCCACCAGCAGAACCGTTTCTGTATCAGAGCGTTCCCTAAGGTCGTCCAGCAGATTGTAGATTCTCTGACAGAGCTTCAGCATAGATTCTCCCCCTCCATAGCTGGAGACAAAATTTTCTTTTGCCTTTTTAAATTCTGCTCCATCTCTGGGCGTAGACTCGTACATGCCGAAATTCTGCTCTTTCAGCCGGATCTCTTCTTTCATAGGTATTCCTGCCGCCTCAGAAATCTGTCTGGCTGTCTCTTTTGCCCGGATTAAAGGAGAATAGAGAATCTTATCAATCTTCAATCCCTGGCGAAGGATTTCTTCGCCCAGCTCTCTGGCCTGCTCATATCCCAGAGGCGTAAGAGGAATATCCGTTGCTCCGCAGATTTTGTTCTCCACATTCCATACTGTCTGTCCATGCCTGACATAATAAAAATGCCCCATTCTTCCGCACCTCTCTTTTTCTCTATTTTGAGACATTTTATCATATCCCTTCCATTGCCTCAATCTTATTTTCACTTCTTCTGATTTTTCATTTTTTCTATAAATATTCTGCCGTCTTCTGCCATAATCTTCAGCCGTTCATACTCTTCCAAAAGCATTTTTCTTCCCGCATCTGTAATGATATAGGATTTCCTCCGGTTTTCTTCACCGGTCAGCCGTATGATCTGATTTTTCTCAAATTTGGACAGCATAGCGTACAAAGTCCCCGGTCCTACCTTTACTCTGCCGCCGGAAATCTTCCGGACCTTTTCCATAATGTCCACCCCGCAGCATTCCTCGGTAAGGGCCAGCAGGATATAATACATAGGTTCTGTCAATGTCTGAAACTGTTCTCTCGCCATTCTTTCAAGCCTCCTATTCAGGCAGACGTTATCTCACGGGGTATTCCCCTTTCTCAGATCTGCTAAAGCTTCAGTGCCTCCCGGATAAAAAGGATCTGATCTTTGTTCAAATCTTTTTTCCCAATAAAATATAATACTGTGTCCTCATATTTCACAGCCATCTCTTCCCTTCGGTTGCTCTGTTTTGCTTCCAGTGCCTGCCATATATTTTCATATAATGGCGGTTCTTCCTCATTTTGTATACATATATCATAAATCCTGTTCAGGATCCTTTTCCGGGATGAGCGGTATGTATAGCAGACCACCAGATTTTCATATGGATCTTTAAGTTTCTCACCTTCTGCCTCAGGAAGAAAGATACTATACCGGATAGCTTCTCCAAAAATCCCTTTTATGCTATCTTCGATTTCTACGGTACCGCTTCCATATGCCGTTTCTACGATTTCTTCCTGCTCTCCGGTTTCTGTTTCGTCAACTTTTTTTTCTTCGGAAATTCCCAGTGAGACAGCCAGAACCATTACAGGAAAAATACATACAAACAATAATGTTGCCAGCATATTTTTCTCCCTGGATGGTCTTATCCAAGCCATCACCAAACTAAAAATCAAAAATCCTACAGCTACAATAAGAACTATAAAAATCCTGTTTCTGCCGCTAAAGGCTGCGACTGCTCCCAAAAAAACTACTGCAAAGATAAAATATAGCAGGCTTCTAAAACCTACCCAAATATATACTGCCCTATTTCCTCCTCCATAAAAAACCCGGCGCCCTTGTTTCATTCGATGATTTGAGTTGACTTTCCAGGCTATGAATCCTATGAAATGGAAAAGTTCTCCTATCAAAAGCACAGTCCAGGTAAAAATCCACAGTAAAAGCAAATCTGAAAAAATATAATTTACATAGTCAGAGGTACCAAGCCTCCAGTACAAAAGTGCGGTCATAAAGCAGGAAAGAAAAAATTTTCCTCCAAAAGATTTCCATTCCGCTTTACGGACATTTTCGTATCTTTCTTCTTCTGTAACAATCGGAACCGCATCTTCCCGGATCTTCCGGAACACACAGAATTTTCCGGTACTGTCTACCAGCTCCCAGCCGGCTTCTTCACAGTACCTGGCATATTCCTGAGTATTTGGTTCCGGCCTTTTATCATTTTCGTCCCCTTCCGGAAAAATTTCTGCCGCATAGCTTTCCTTACGGGGCTGATCTTTATAAAATACCAGCCCCAGTTTCCAGCCTTTAAAGATCCAGCCTTTTGCAGCCATTCTCTCTAAATAGTCCGCAAAACTGTCACATTCTCTGTAATGATATTTTTTGAATACTACCCTCTTTTTCATAAAGAACACCCCCGTTCTCCGAAAAAACATTCCCCAAAAGCAAATTATCGAGTGTCGATATTTCCTACTTTCAGTATAATATCGACACTCGATAATTGCAATAGATTTCCTATATTTTATTTTTATTTCTGCAAACAATGAGCCAGGTGTCGGGCATGCTCCCATGTCCACTTGACTTCATATCTTATAACCCCAGCTTCTCAATAATCTCTTTCAGCGCTGTCCGCACGGGAGAATCTTTCGGCAGCTGCACCGTTGGCTTTCCATCACAGTCGTACTGATAAACCAGATCGTCATGAGGCACTACCCCCAGAAGTTCCAGACCCTGATTCCTGATCTCCTCCAGCGTTCCCTCATCCAGTTTACCCTTAGGCGCCCGGTTGACGATCAGGCCTGTTTTCTTTGGATGGAAATTCAGTTCTTCCATGAGTCTGGCAATCCGTCCCGCCGCCTGAACTCCTCTCCTGGAACAGTCGCTGACTAAGATGGCAACCTCCATGGCCGGCAGGATTCCTCTGCTGATATGCTCCATTCCCGCTTCATTGTCCACCACAATATAAGGATAATGGCTCTGAAGCTTCTGCACCTGGGTCTGGACCAGACCATTTACAAAGCAGTAACAGCCCTGTCCCTGAGACCGTCCCATAACCATCAGATCATAGTCATCTTCCTCTGTCAGAGCGTCCATCATATGGCTTTCCAGATATTCCGCTTTAGTAACTCCCGCCGGAATCTTATACTTTGGATCCGTTCCGGCTCTTTCAATTTCTTCTCGCAGCTCACCCAGAGTGATCCCAGGTTCTACTCCCAGAACCTCATTTAAATTGGAATTGGCGTCTGCATCCACTGCCAGCACCGGCTTTTTCCCTGTCTCACAGAGATACTGGATCAAAAGCCCGCACAGTGTGGTCTTTCCCACGCCGCCTTTTCCGGATACAGCAATAATATGTCCCATAATGGATTCCTCCTCTTTTTCCCTTTCACAAGGGATATATTTATTGAACACGTTGTTGATTTTCTTACACCATGGATATTATAATAAAATTCAGAAGAATACAATGATCAGATTTCCAGATCTGCCATGTTTCTCAACAGATTTTAAAAATTGTCTATGAACAGGAGGATTTTTTGTGAAAAATAAGACGAAAGTTACAGACCGTCGCACCAGATATACCCGGCAGACCATCAAAGACTCTTTTCTTTCTCTTCTGAAAGAAAAGCCTTTTCCTAAGATCACGGTTACAGAACTGTGCCGCCTATCAGAAATCAACCGTGGAACCTTTTATCTTCATTATTATGATATAGATGATGTGCTGGATGACCTGCTCAATGATGTGATCACAGATACTTCCAGTATATTAGACCATGTACTCTGCTCTGAAAAAATAGGCTGTACCTATCCTTTCTGTCAGAAGGTTCAGGAAGATGTGCGGCTTCAGGTCCTGTTTTTTGATGATGTGGCCTCTTCCCGGCTTCTGGAAAAGCTCTGCGAACTGTCCAAAGAGTCATTTATCACCCATCTTATGCAGAACAGCCTCCTGACCTTTGAGCAGGCGGAGGCTGTCCTTTATTTTCAGATGAACGGCTGTCTGGCTATTAATAAAAGAATGCTGAAGAACAAATGTACCAACTGGAAAGAGATCCAGCAGGCCGTGGACCATTTTATCAGAGCCGGCCTGGAAAGTTTCCTGATCTGCGACGGCCGCCAGACGATTTCAGGAAAAGCCCCAGGCCGATCAGGCACACCAGAAGCTCTGTAACCGGAAAAGCAGCCCATACTCCCAGCAGTTTCCCCAGGGCCGAAAGAAGAAAGGCCAGGGGAATGATCAGGATAAATCCTCTCAGCAGAGAAATAATATGCGCAGGCAGGGGATTATCCGTAGATGTAAAGTATACCGACAGTACAATATTAAAGCAGGCAAATATGCAGCCGGTAAAGTAGATCCGAAGTCCCTGCCGGGCAATGCTCTGAAGGGTGGGATTCTGTTCACTGTTGAAAACAGCGGCGATGGGATCAGCACCAAAATAGATCGTCAGATATACTGCCACGGATATAAGGACTGCCGCTGTCATGGCATAGCGGAGGATACTATTGATATTCTTACGGTTTCCCGCCCCGTAAAAGCTGCTCATCAAAGGCTGGATTCCCTGGGAGATCCCTGTGTAGATTGCGATCACCACCAGAGAAAGGTTTGCGATCACCCCATAAGCGGCCACTCCCGTATTTCCTGCCAGTCCCAGAATGATCATGTTGAACACAATAATGACGATCCCGGAGGACACCTCGGTAATAAGGGAAGGCAGGCCGCTGGAGAAGATTCCCAGGATCAGCCCTGGCAGGATCCTGCATTTTTTCAGGTGGAACTGGTTTTTCTTTCTCAGCAGGTAGGGGGACAGGATTCCGATGCTGATCACCGGAGCCAGGCCGGTGGCAAAAGCTGCTCCGAAAATCCCCATTTTCAGAGGAAACATAAACACATAATCCAGCACTACATTGGAAAGGCTTCCTCCGATCATAGCGGCCATGGATAACTGGGGCGCCCCGTCATTTCTGATAAAGCAAAGAAGAAGATTATTGGTCATAAACATAGGCGCAAAGACCAGGATCACCCGAAGGTAGGTCTTTCCCATTTCATAAACAGCGTCATCCGCTCCCAGCAAACGGATCAGGGGGCCGGCAGCAAAAATCCCCAGAAGGAAAAAGATTCCTGCGATCACCGCCGTCATCACTGCGCCGTTGGTGAAGATCTGATCAGCACGCTCCCGGTTCTCCTGGCTTTTAAAGATGGAGTACTTAGTCCCGCCTCCCATACCGATCATCAGACCGCTTCCGTTAATGAAACTGTATACCGGAATCGCCAGATTCAAAGCCGTAAGTCCATTAGCGCCCAAAGCCTGGGATACAAAAAAAGTATCCGCCAGAATGTAGCAGGAAAGGGCGATCATTCCCAGCACATTCAGGGACGCATATTTCACAAATAAGCCAAAACATGATTTTTCCTGCATTTTTCTAGCTCCTCCCCTCTTTTCTTACCAGTTCAATGGCCTTGTTACTTTTCTCCTTCGGTACGATCTGGTCCTGGTCAATGACGCAGAAAGAGGCTTTTTCATTCCGCTTTATGGCTTCCAACTGATA
The DNA here is from genome assembly GCA_949291945.1 of uncultured Bacillota bacterium. Taxonomy (GTDB): domain Bacteria; phylum Bacillota; class Clostridia; order Lachnospirales; family Lachnospiraceae; genus Blautia. Next base: position 22,128 of record CASEXH010000036.1, read on the forward strand.
TCCATTTCTGGCACAGTGGAAAAAAAGCTTTTGCTTCTCGTAAAAATAACTGAGGGGGACTGCATAAGGATAGCCCTCTTCTCCCTCCAGGGCCAGTACGCCTGAGGTTCCCCTTTCCAAGATCTTCTCACAGGTCTCCAAAGGAAGGGCCTGTTTCTTTCTTCTCATTTCGCCGAACATTTTCTGAAATCCTCCTGTAATCTCTGTCTTTTTCTTTGAAGTTTTCCTTGTCCCGCCAGTCTTATTCCACAAAAAAACGCCTTCATTCATCCCTTCTAAGGCCTATCGGAATGAATAAGGCGTTACCCGGCGGCAAACATTCGTATGTTTCTTTATAAACAATTAGAAATTTATCACAGAGCCGGTTCAAAGTCAAGAAAAGTTTTACAGGATTCCCAGTCCTTTTACTGTAAGCATAATGAAATCCTGTACGTTGGTTACAATAGTAGTGGCAGAAAGACTGCCTCTGTCCAGGAGCTTATTTACCACAAACTCATCCGCATCTACCGTGTAGAGAAAAACTGGACGGATCTCCTTCTCAGGAGTCACCGTATAGGAAGGTGTCATATTTCCTGTGGCGATAGTATGGAGCATAGTAGCCAGGCAGACTACTGTTGTAGCCTTTTCCACCATCTGCCGCATGGCCGTCTGTCCCTCATAGGCGTTTCCAATGACTTCCGGCAGGGGGCCGTCGTCCCGGATAGAGCCAGTCAGTACAAAGGGGATTTTATTTTTTACACAACTGTACATAATGCCGTCATCAATCTTATAGTCTTCAATGAACTGAGGAATGGAGCCACTTCTTCTCACCCGGTTGATCACATCCAGATGATTATAATGGCCGTTGGGGTGGGATTTCTGGGTATAAATATCCTGTCCCAGGGCGGTGTGGAACATCGCTCCTTCCAGATCGTGGGTAGCCAGGGCATTCCCTGCCATAAGACCGTCCACGTAGCCGTTTTCCACCATAGCCTCCATGGCCCTTCTGGCATCGGCGTCAAAGGCGAAGGCCGGTCCCATGACCCAGAGGATATTTCCATGCTCTCTTTCATAATTGAGCAGCTCAAAAAAACGGTCGTAGTCTCTGGCATACGAAGTCTCCCGGCTTCTCCCCTGACGGAACACAAACTGATCTTTCTCCGTTTCTTCAGGATCTTCAAAGCCCCTGGTATGAAGGTAGATCCCTTCCTCTCCCTTTTCTGTTCTTCCCAGAATGACCCGGTCTCCTTTTTTCAGATTCCGGTTTTCTACTACTTTTAAAGTTCCGTCCTTGGCAAATACCACGCTGGAATCCATTCTGGATCTTTCCGGCAGCATCCATTCTCCGTTAATCTTAAAATATTCCGGATACATAGAGGTGCTGTGATAGTTCTCCGGCGCCACACCGTCTGCTGCCGCTTCCTCCCATCTGACATCTGGGGCACTTTTTAACGGTTCTGAAGAAAAATCTGGTGCATAGTATTTTGGCAATGTAAACATAAACTTCCTCCCTGGTATTTTTTCCTGTATTTTCTTATTCAACGCTGGCAGCCTTTCGGTATACACAGCGGCCTTCGATATAAGTTTCCGCCACGCTGATCTGATCGATCTCCTTTGGAGAAATTTCCAAAAGATCCCGATCCAGGATCAGGAAATCTGCCTTATATCCTTCTTTTAACTGACCCAGGCCCTTAAATCCTGCAATTTCCGCCGACTCCTTCGTATAAAGAATCAGAGCCGTCTCTATATCAATGGCCTGGTCTTCTCCGCAATCTGTGCCATCCCAGGCCTTCCTGGTCACGGCGCTCTTTATATTGGGGAAAGGATCCGAGGGAACCGCCCAGGAGGTAGCCGGAGCGTCTGTGGAAAGGCAGAGCTTTACCCCTTTATCCAACAGATGACGGATAGGATAACAGGTCTTCATCCTTTCTGTTCCCAGGTTTTTCAGATAGCTTTCAATCTCTGCATAGAGAAAGATAGGCTGGGTCACAAAGCCGATCCCATGTGCGGCAGCCTTTTCAATACTGTCTTCCGAAGGAAGGGTAATGTGTTCTACCCGGACGTATGGTTCCGGTCCGAGATTCCATTTTTCTTCCTGAACTGCCCGGTCCACCACTCTTTCAATGGCTTTCGTTCCCATAGCATGCATGGAAAGCTGGCAATGATTTTTCTTGCAGAAATCAATAGCCGTCTCCATCTGCCGGTCGCTGCAAACAGAAATCCCCCGGGAATCGGAATCCAGGTAAGGCTCCGCCATCCAGGCGGTCTTTCCTGAAACGCTGCCGTCCCCGATGAGTTTCAGGCCGACGGCAAATATCTGCTGGTTCTTGTCAAAGCGTTCTTCCGGGATCTGGAAATCTTCCTTATCCATAAAGAAATCCCACATATAGTAAACGCCCACTTCCTGGAGAAAACCTTTCCTGACCGCTTCCTGATAAAGAGGGTAATTATCTCCTTCATCTAAATTTCCCATATCTGTCACAGCCACGATCCCCTGGGAAGTAAGAAGTTTTCCCAGCTCTGTCAGGTTTTCCACTGCTTCTTCCCGGTTTTCTGAGGGCATAAAGGGAGTGATCAGGTTTCTGGCGTTTTCTTTTAAAACCCCGGTAGGCTCCCCGTTTTCGTCCCGTTCAATTTCTCCGCCTTCAGGATCCGGAGTATTCCGGTCAATTCCTGCCAGTTCCAGGGCCTTGCTGTTCACACAGCGGATATGGCCGCAGGTCCGTACAATCGACACGGGAGAATCGCTGCAGCCTTTATCCAGATCCCAGCGGTTTATGGAACGGCGTTCTGCAAACTTTCCTTCGTCATATCCCCAGCCAAGGCACCATTTTCCCGTTCCCTGCTCCTCTCTCTTTTCCCGCACTGCCTGGATCAATTCTTCAATGGAATGGATCTTTGGAGGCAGAGCTGAGATCTGCCGGCTGTAATCCGCCAGCATAAGAGGGTGCATATGAGCGTCTACAAATCCCGGTATCACCCGGCGTCCCTGAAGGTCCACCCGTTCGCAGTCCTGAGGAGCCAGCTTTTCTACTTCTTCCCTGCTGCCCACTTTCCGGATAACTCCATCCTCTGTAAGCATAGCCTCTGCGTACAGATTTTCCTTATCTGATGTAAAGATTTTTCCGTTTTCATAAATACAAGCTTTCATTTATGTACTGTACCTCCATTTATCTCTTATATTGCATAGGGAACACTTTCCCTTCCTGTCACCTTATAAGTGACCGCTCCCACAATGAATCCGATGATCGTAGGCACTACCCAGGCAAAGCCCTGTTTGGCAAAAGGTATCATGTAAATAACGTTCATAATACCGGAAATATCAATGGGTATCAGCCCTGAAGACTGGGCCACATTTAATGCGTCAAACAGAGACATGACTGCGGATACGATCACTGCTCCCTTCCAGGCTCCGTCATTGGGCACAAACTTTTTAAACAGACCCAGGATCATCATAACCACTGACATTGGGAAGATAATGGTAAAGATCGGGCCGGAAATAGTCAGTACATTACTCACTCCTGTAGAAGACACCAGGAAAATGGCAATAGTGATCACCAGAGAAGCCAGCTTATAAGAAACTTTTCCCTTTGTCCATTCTTCCACCCACTGGCCTGTGGTAGCGATCATTCCCACCGCCGTAGTCAGGCAGGCAAAGATCACGGCCAGGGACAGCACAACGCTTCCCCCTGTGCCTGCCAGCCTTCGCACCAGGTCAGTAAGGAGATAAGTGGTGTCCACATCTGCAGGATAGTCATTTCCTCCCTGGGCACCCAAATAGGCCAGGCCGCTGTATACAATAAACAAAAGAAGAAATCCGATCACAATAATCCCAAACATCATTTTCCGGTATTCTTCTTTTTTCGTATAGCCCTTCTGCTGAAAAGCCACGATAAAAATTCCTGCACAGATAATTCCTGTTCCTACATCGCCCGTATTATATCCGGTAAGGAAAGCACTGAGAAAAGCCTCCTGTCCGCTTGTCTGTGTTCCTCCCTGGACCGGTCCCAGAGGATGAAAAATAGCCAGAAGGATCACTGCCAGAAGAGTAATGAGCAGGATCGGGGTCAGATACTTTCCGATCCGGTCAATGACATTGGACTTGTTCATGGCAAAATAGTAGGATATCCCAAAGAAAAGAAACAGGAAGATGATCCTGGCATATACAGGAAGCGATCCGAAGATCCCTTCAAAACCGGTCTCGTAAGCTACCCCTCCGCACCTGGGAATGGTACCGAAAATAACTACTAAAAGTCCCAGGCCCATATACAGATAGTGCCACCAGCTTGTCACATGCTTCATCATATCCTGAATTCCATACCCTACATTTCCCACCGCCGCCACGGCAAGCATAGGAAAGAGGATGGCAGAAATAGCCAGTCCTCCGATAGCCCAGAATACATGATCACCGGAAAGCAGACCTACCTGAGGCGGAAATATCAGGTTGCCGGAGCCGAAGAAAATGGCGAACATGGCAAATCCTGTGATCAAAATGTCTTTAAACATACTTTTCTTCATCTGTGTCTCTCCCTTTAATCACTGTATTAATTCGATAACTTTTCACCGTGCAAAAGTGTATCATAAAAAAATAAGTGCTTCAGCCTGAAGCCGAAGCACCATTGCTTATGTCTATATATCATACTCCTGTTTTTACAGCTTTGTCAATGTTTTAAATTTCTCCCAATAATTCCAGTATCCGGTCCTGCTGCCCTTTATCCGGTGTAAAGCTCAGGTCCACTTTCACGATCCGGTCTTCCATGCAGAGCAGATACCGGCAAATTTCCTGTTCCTCTCTTTCAAAAGCTGTCTGCAGAACCTGAAGGCTGTCCTTCTTTCCTGTTCCCCAGGAATCCATAGGCTGCCAGTTTTCTCTGCCTCTATAAGTTCTTTCCATGGAGGACCTGGCAAATCCGTAAAAAGGAGCCAGCTTTACTTTTGTCACCACATATTCCAGATAATATCCCGGATCTCCCCTGGCCCCGGACAAAGCCTCATCATAAAACTGTTCTATCTCCATTCTGGAAAGGAAAATAGAACTTTGAAGGTTCTGGGTAACACTATACCCTTTCCCGTCAGCCTCCGATCCAGCCAGTTCTTGAAGGATCAGAGGGTATTCCTGCCCCTGCAAGTGGAATCCTCTTTTTTCATAATAGTCCCCGGTTTCAGAAGAACTAATACATGAATAGCCATTAAATACGAAAAAGAATATAAGAAAGGCTAGAGCAAAGTTTATCCCTATGTTCGCTGCAGTGCTGGCGCCACTATCCCTCATACGGTTTCGGATGATATCCTGAAAGTAATAAACGATAAAATATCCTGCCAGTACGGCCAACACCAGGCCGCCTTCTGCTGTAAAGGCATAAAAGACTACAGCAGCCATGGTCAAAAGCATGATTATTTTTGAAATCACCGGATGCCCTTTTGTTGGTGTAAAAGACTGATCTCTCTGGGCATTTGCTTTTGCCTTCTTATACCAGCACCGAAAAGTGATAAATTCCACGAACCCATAAACTCCCAGCATAAATCCCACAAAGGCCAGGGTTAAGCCGCTTCCTCCAGAAAGGGTCCTTACACCGTCAAAATAAAGACTTAGAAGGAAATAAATTGTAAGCAGCCAGCCGATCATTCCCAGAATCCCGTCTGCAATCCGGAACCTTCTTGAACCTTTACGGATATTTTCTACCTGAATATCTGCCTGAGTTTCCAGAGGGACAGGATTTACCCTTTCATTGCAGAAAATCTTCATAGGGCCATGTTCTGCCGCCAGCTCCCAGCCTGCCATCTCACAGTATTCTTCAAAGGTCAGCTCCTCCCCCGTAGGAGGAGCATAGACCCCGCCTCCCGGAAAATATCCTACCGCATAGTGAAGGGGCTTAGGCTCGATCCTGTGATAATGCCAGAAAATCCCCATTCTGTCCAGGGCCCAGCCTTTCCCTGCCATTTTTTCAAAGTGCTGTTCCATTGTGGTATGGTCAAAATAATAAGTCCATACGAATTCAAGCTTCCCCCTGCTCATTTTCCTGCACCTCCATATAGCGGCGATAGTCTGCCGCCTGACCGCATATCCTCTCATACTCTGTCCGGAGTGCTTCTTTCCCTGTCTCTGTAAGGATATAACTTTTTCTTCTTCCCTCTACTTTTGTCTCTACGATCATTTCCGCCTGAGAAAACTGATCCAGGAGATTATAAAGAGTTCCCGGCCCTATATTTACCCTGCCCTCTGTCATCTCACGGACCTTCTCCATAATATCCATTCCGCAGCATTCCTACCTGAGGCAGAGAAGGATATAAAACATCTGCTCCGTTAAAGTCTGAAACTTTGCTCTGGCCATAGCATCGCTCCTTTTATCGAATATCGATATTCTTCTGATTTCACTATAACATCGAATATCGATAATGTCAATCTGTTTTATCCTTTCCTTGATTTTACAGATCTATTTCTCCCAGAAGTGCCCCATACCCGGCATACTCTGCAATCTGTTTTATGCCCTCTGCCGCTTCCTCCAGGGAATAATCATGGGCCTGCAGAAACTCCTGGCCTTTTTCACTTACATATTCATAAAACAAAACAGCTGCAGCCAGTTCCTCCGGATTCTCATAATCCAGATTTTCCAAAAGGATATTTTCCGCTTCATTGATCTTCCCCTGGTCTACCAGCTCTGTAAGATCATCCAGGCTGCTCCCGGAAACAGAAAATTTATTCTCCTTTGGCAGTTCTACCTGGGTATACTTTTTCCCGAAAATCAGCGAGAATAATACCCTGGCTGCTTCTTTGATCATACGCATGATATAATCGCTTTCTTCCTCATAGATCATAAATCCACCTTCTCTCTCCTGTTTCTCTGCTTTTTATTGATCCAGGCTAGTCCTCTCAGGACCAGAAAACCGATGATCGTAATTTCCAGAAAGAATCCTGTGCCTAGCTGTATTGCCTGGATTTTATCTGCTCCCATTCTCAGTATACAGAAGCTATATAAAACCGAAAAAACGCCGCCGCACAATATACTGATCACCAGATCTGAAAAACAGGCTCTCTTTTTCCCGGCCCTGCTCTCCCACAGCCCATTATATAGGATCAATGAAATATATGCGGCTCCCCCAACAATGACTGCTGCAGTTTCTCCCACAGCAATTTTTATGTCCCCAGTGAAGACTATCTGCAGCAGGCTCCCTATGACACAGATAAAGAACATCACCATAAATGCCACATTGCCAGCCTTTGCTTTCTGTTTCTTTTCCAGTTCACTGTAATCCGCCGCCTTCAATAGAGTATTTTTCAGCTTTTTATCCATATCCTCATTTCTCCTTTCTCCATTCAGGATTTCTTCAAGCTCTACATCATAGTATTCTGCAATCTGGATCAACAGGTTTAAATCCGGCATATTCACGCCGTTTTCCCAGCGGGAGATCGTCCGTCCCGTTACCATAAAAATCTCCCCGGCCTGCTCCTGGGTAAGTCCCCTCTCTTTGCGGAGGAACTTCAGAAATCCTCCGATTTTTTTCATATCCATGTCTGTCGCCCCCTTTTCTGCTTTCAGAATACACGGCCGTGTTCCAAAAGGCCAGGACATAAAAGGAGAAATGAGAAAAAATATATCGGACATAAAATGTCCTATGCATTTATCCCGCCTTTTTCTACTCATCAGTAGTCCATAAACATAGCGTTTGCATTTGCTGTTCAGCAGAAATTCTTCCTTATGCAGATTATACCATTTTCTTCTGTAATTTAAAAAAATAAACAGACAAACAACACCCGGTACAAGGTAAGATCTTCCTTGTACCGGGTGCTGTCCTAAGGATTTCCAAAATTTTTATCATTATTCCTGATATTCTAATCTTTCACAGCAAAATCTTTTAAGCCTTTTCTCTGGCCTCTGCCGCTTTATTAATGCAGGTAATGGCATTCAGACTCCGGGGATAGCCGATGTATGGCAGGCACTGGGATACCACTTTTGTAAGGAACTCTTTGTCATTTCCCAGATTCATATTTCCTCCTGCATGGGCAATGAGCTGAGGTTCACAGCCTCCCTGAGCTGCCAGGAAGCAGAAAGTGATCATCTCTCTCTGAGCCAGGTTAAGTCCGGTGCGTGTATAGTAATCTCCAAAGCAGTTGTCTGCCAGCCACCGGTTGATATGGCCGTTTTTCCAGGCTTCTCTCATGCCCTCGCCGAAAATATCTACCTGAGCCTGTGCGCCTTTTTCCAGACGGTCTTCCATAGTGGTTGTAGCCTGTCCTTCCAGAGGCAGTTTCACGCCTCTTTCTGTCAATATCTCATTTACTGCATCAAGGAAAGGACGGACTCTGCCTATGCCCAAATAGTCCACTGCCTGATAGACTACTTCTTTCACCATAACAGGAGTAAGCCCTTCATCCAGTGCCCGGGGCAGTTCTGTCTTGAACTCATCAATTCCCTGACAACCCAGAAGTGTAGCGATAATGGCCATATGGCGAGTGGTCTCCTCCAACTGCTGTCCTTCTTCCTGAACCACCTCTTCAAAAGCGAAATGTTCAAAACGTTCTGCAAATTCCGGATCTGTTTCTCTGTAATTCATGTTGATATCCTCCTATTTTTCCTTATTTTACTTTGTTTCTATTTTCTGGCTGCCTGTGGACCATACATGGTCCTGTTTTGCGGCAGCCGGCGTATTCTGAGCCATGACTCCCACCAGTTTATGGGGAACATAGGCCTCTTCCAGATACTTCTTCTCTTCCTCTGTAAGCTGAAGGTCTACGGCTTTCGCTGCTCCCTGGATATGGTGGAGTTTGGTGGCGCCTACTACCGGTGCAGTTACCTTCGTCAAAAGCCAGGCCAGAGAGATCTCGGTCATAGATACGCCTCGTTTATCCGCCAGCTCTGCCACCCGGTTAATGATCACCTGGTCCTGGCGGGCAGTATCGTCGTATTTCAGTTTTGCATAGCTGTCCTCTTCAAGTCTCTTGGAGGTTTCCCCCGGATGCTTGGAAAGACGGCCTCCTGCCAGAGCGCTGTAAGGCGTCATAGCAATATTGTCTTCTGCACAGAGCTTTGCCATCTCCCTCTCTTCCTCACGGAAAATCAGGTTATAATGTCCCTGTATGGAAACAAACTTCTGGAAACCTTCTTTTTCAGCCAGTGCATTTGCCTTGGCAAGCTGGTAGGCAAAGCAGTTGGAAATTCCGATATAACGGGCTTTTCCTTCTTTTACGATCCTGTTCAGGCCATCCATAATGTCATAGAGAGGCGTCTCATGATCCCACATATGGTAAATATACAGATCTACATAGTCTAACCCCAGATTTTTCAGGCTGGTATTGATCATCCTCTCAATATGTTCCTGGCCGGAAATCCCCTGCTGGATTTCTTCCGGAGTCCGGGGGAGAAATTTCGTAGCCACTACCACATCTTCTCTCTTTGCAAAGTCCCTGAGAGCCCGGCCCACATATTGTTCACTGGTGCCGCTCTGGTATCCGATAGCTGTATCAAAAAAATTAACCCCAAGATCCAGTCCCTCTTTAATGATCTCCCGGGAATGCTCCTCGTCCAAAGTCCAGCTGTGCTGTCCGTTTTTGGCGTCTCCAAAGCCCATACATCCCATGCAGATCCGGGAAACCGTCAGATCTGAATTGCCAAGTTTTGTATACTGCATAATAAAAGAATCCCTCCTTATTTTAATCCCGTAATACTCTTTTTCAGTTTTCCTTAACTGTTATTTATTATAGTGGCGAGATGTCAGCCTGTCTAATACCTAAGTTTTATCATTCTTCATGCCTTTTATCTATTTTTCCTTTTCCCTCTGCTCCAAATATATCTTTTAGGCATTTATAGTAATCCAATATAAGCATTAGACACGCTTTCCCCTAAGGATTAAAATATAGATGTTCAAAGATAAACGCACTTGTATTTTACATGGTATCCTTTTATCTGCAGTCAAAGAAGCTGATACCCAAAAGTCCAGCTAAGAAATGTCAAGAGGTGATATGAAAAAATTAAATTTATTACAGTAGAGCGAAAAAGGGTAACCTTAACAGACCATTCCCCAATATA
>CASEXH010000037.1 GCA_949291945.1 uncultured Bacillota bacterium
TATTGGGGAATGGTCTGTTAAGGTTACCCTTTTTCGCTCTACTGTAATAAATTTAATTTTTTCATATCACCTCTTGACATTTCTTAGCTGGACTTTTCAGCCTTTCTCCAATGATTGTGTCCTTAAGATCAGCAGGCTATGCAAAAACTCAGCCATTTCCTCCCGTAGGGATAAACGGACGGATAGCCTCAGCAACTCCGGAAATAGGCATGGTCTGCAGCCAGATCTTTCCCGGCCCTGTCAGTACTGTGTTAAAAAAGCCTTCTCCTCCCAGAAGTTTATTTTTGATCCCTGCCACCTGGCGGATATCAATAGAAACCCCTGGTTCAAATCCGGCCACATTTCCTGTATCTACAACAAGCTGTTCTCCCGGAGCCAGATCATATTCCACAAGCTCTCCGTCAATCTCCGCAAAGGCCATCCCGTTTCCGGAAAGCTTCTGCATAATAAATCCTTCTCCGCCGAAGAATCCCGCACCCAGTTTTTTATTAAAATGTATATCCAGCTGCACACTGCTCTCTGAAGCCAGGAAAGCCTTTTTCTGGAGGATCATCTCTTTTCCCGGAGCAATCTCTATAGGAATGATCTTTCCTGGAAAGCTGGAGCCAAATGTGATCATAGCCGGTCCTCCCTGGGCCGTGTAAATATTCTGAAACATACTCTCTCCTGAGAGAGCCTTAGAAAACATCTTGCCCAGCCCTCCTCCTGAAGTCTCCATCTTAACATTCGGGCTCTGCCATACCATAGAGCCTTTCTCTGTGATCATCTGCTCCCCATCTTCCAGATAGCATACAACAATGGGAAATGCGCCGCCTTTAATCTCATACCTCATAAAATCTTCTCCTTTTCTTCTTTTTCTTCCACCCCAAACAGGCTGTCCAGTTTTTCATAGTTCCTGCCGCCGGCGTGAAAAATATTTATATGATCCCAGTCGCAGCTTCTGTCCGTGAATGCCGGAAATAAGAATCCCCAGAAAGGTTTATCCGGTTCATACTCATCTGCAAGAGGGCATAAGGCGCAGATCAGGTATTCATAAACTTCTTCCGACTCCCACTGCCTCTCTTTATCCGACGTTTTCACAGGCACATCATACCGGTCATGAAATACCATAATCCCGTAAGGCGCTCTGGGTTCATACCTCTCCATAATAATATCATAGAATGTATCCATCAGGGCATCATTTTTCAGTCCGCATTCTCTCATTGCGTTCAGTATCTGTATCAGCCCCTGTATTTCCCGGGAACTTTCGTCAACTTTATATCTTTTCAGCTGCACGTTTGTCTCTGAAAAAGGAATGGTCTTTGCGATTTCCAGATTATTGGCCTTATCCTTCTGGGACAGCTTTAAGAAGTTCACGTTAAAACTTCCGTCAAAGTCTCCGTCCTTGTCCACATAGCAGCCTGCGATCCTGGTGAAGGATGTCCTGGAGGGCGTCATCCTCCTGGTCAGTTCCAGCATGTCTTCTCTGTTGATATTTTTCCTTCTGCTCTTCATATGATTAAAATCCTGTTCATCCTTCCATTAGTATTTCCGGCAAAAGCAAAAAGCCCTGTTATGATTTCTATCATATCATACTCAAAGGCCTTTTGCATCAGATTCTGTCTGCTGAATGTTTTTTCTCTTTCGCTCAATTAAGAAAATGATCATACCTGCAATCACAGCAGCTCCCATAATGCTTCCAAAGAAGAGTGGCTTATTCATGTAATACTGTACCAGTGCATTAGGCGTTACCAGGATCCTTATAGTAACCGGCCGTCCCTCCCCATTTATCTGTTTCTGGCCTAATACATTGCCTGCCTTATCATAAGCAGTTACTTCGATCTTCTGGAAGTTGTTAGCGCTGGTAATTACTGTATTGACTACTCCGCCCAGTTCTGCAAGTTCTTCTGCTTTATATGACTGGCTCTTCCCGTTTACAGAGACTGTCACCTCATTCAGTGCCAGATTGTCCTTGGCATCTACAAGCATTGTTTTCTCAGTAGTTTTGTAAGAACCGCCGTCTTCCACACCGGAGAGAACTACTGTAGGAGCTGTCTTATCTACAGCAAATTCAACCGGAAGATTCTGGTTGCTCTTTTTAACACTGGTGTTATTCATGATATTGCCAGCCTCATCACGGGTACTGAAGATTACTGAATAATGTCCTTCTGTTGCAAAGTTCTCTGCTTCAAGAATATAATGATTTTCTTTCCACTGTGCTTCTGTTCCGGAACCGGCCACCTTATAATCTGTCTTTTCTTTCAAGGTAGTCATTTCTCCATCCCGATTTACTGTAATCTGGGTTTCTTCAATAGTATCCACATTGTACTCTGTCACACCGACTTCTTTTTCCTGATTGATATAAGTGTACTCATCTTTATTTGGATTATCAGGATCCGGTACATGCAGCCATTTTCTCGTATCATGATCCAGTACATATACCGAACCATAGCGGTTTACAGAGAAGCGGATGGATTCTTCTCTCTCGTTTCCCGCCATGTCCACAGCTTTAGCTGTAAGGGTATACAGATCGTCCATCTCTTCCTGCCTTGCAAAATCGTTAAATTTAATGGTCTGTCCGTTTTCAATAGCAGATACCGTATTTCCGATATTTACTTTACCGTTATTGGCGCCTGTAATCGTTACCGTCACATTCTTGGCATCATAATTTACGTCAGCAGCTTTTACACTTGGAGATACTACATCATTGTTGGCAGATTCGTCCTCTACATTCAGGATTTCAATCTCTGGATCCGTAAGGTCCACAGTAAAATCATCCGGTGTATAATCTGCTGCCGCATTTCCTGCCATATCTGTATATTCCACATCAAAAGTATAGTCACCGTCGGTTCCATAAGTTACAGTAGCCATATGTACATCCCCGCTTCCGGAGAATCCGCTGATTGACGGAGGTGAAATTTCTCTTCCCTCAAGACTGGCTGTAATGGCTGCATTTACATCAGCAGCATTAAAGTTGTGTTCCCGGACAGTTATGGCAGCTGTGCGTGCTTCATTGTAATACTTTCCATTTCTTGCGCTGTTATTATCATAGGAAACAGAAATTTCCGGTGCGGTCTTATCAATAGTAAATGCATCAGTCTGCCCATATTCTGTACTGTTGCCGGAAAGGTCCGTACAACCCAGTGTAAAGATGTAATCACCGTCTGCCGAGAAAGCTACCTGACAGGTGCTTACAGCGCTGTCGGATACTCCGATGTCTGAGCTGCTGCTCCATTCGCCGATGCTGGCTTCTATTCCGTCGGTATTGGTAATGCTGAATCTTACATTATTTGGATCAAAGTTCCGGTCTGTTATAGTAACAGTTGCTGTTCTGGTATCTTTATAATAGCTTCCGTTCAGAGGATTATTCAGGTCCCAGGAAACAGAAATAGTCGGATTGGTCACATCGATCTTCATCTCTGTGATCTCGCTTTCTCCCTGATTTCCGGAGAAATCTACTGCAAAGGCCTGAACCTTGACATCATTGCTGTTATAAACATCTGCCGGCACTGTGATCACCTGGCTGAATGTCTGATTGCTCTGTACACGGTTGCTGCTGTTGTTCATCAATTCAATGGTATCACTGGCATTTACATTTCCGGAAGCGGAAACCGTATACCATACACGCTCCAAACCTGAGTATGTATCCCCTGCATAAGGATCTTCTACATCAATCTGAAGAGTTACATCTTCGTTAAAGACTCCATTCTGAGACTGACTCAGGGTAGTGATGGTGACTGCCGGAGCAGGCTGGGTGTTGTCTACGATCATACCATCAGAACTGAAGAACTCATAATTTCCGGCATAATCCTCTACTTTTATGTAAACTAAAAACTGCTCATCAGAATCCACTGTAAACTTTCCATATCCCGGCTCTCTCCGGGAAGCTGTGTCCGCATTACTCCAGTCATAAGATTCCAATTCATCCCTGGTCATAGCCTTGGGTGTTCTGAAATACCGGATCGGATTCAATGGTGATGTATAATCTGCCGCTGTCATTTCCACATCTACAGAACTTGGGGTGAACAAGCCAAATGTAATGTTCTGCAGCAATGTTTCCCAGAAGCCAAAACCATTAATAGAAACGGAACCTGTAGGATTCGTTTTATCTACTGTGAAATATCCAGGACCATAGGTTACAGAGTTTCCGGCTAAGTCCGTGTAGGCAATACTGTGAGTGTAGTTGGCATCAGCAGAAAATGTATAGATACTTGTATATTGGTCTATATTCTGTGAAAACCAGCTTTCTCCATTATTTATTTTTTCCTGGCTGTTATAATCTGGAATTGTTTCTCCTTCTCCAACTTTTGTCCCCTGCACATCAACATTAACATTAATGTTTTCTCCATCTAATGCAAAGTTATGTTCTTTGACTACAACTTTAGCATGGATTTCCTTTCCACTGTAGGCTCTGTTTTCTTCATTTAAAGGCACTTCTATTGTCTCATCGGCCGTATAGTAGGTGACATCCATAGCCGGAGCTGTTTGATCTATCACAAAATAGCTCTGGTTATTCTCTCCATTTTCCTGTCCGGCTCCATCACTGCACTTCACATCAAAATCATACTTATCATCCTTTTCAAAACTTACTCTGATTTCAACCCTTCTGTCATCTGTAAGCTCCCAGGCTTCCTTTCCTGCCTGGGTATCACTTATAGTTTCTGCCGTAACTCCCTCCAGAGCATCTAAAGCAGGCAGATCATACCGGATACTTTCTGAGTCACGTTCTCTCTTTAGATAAAAATATAATTCATTGATATCATCCGTTTTTACGTTTCTCTCATTTACCGTAATGGTGGCTGTCCGTTTGCTGTTATAATAGGGCGCATAATCTTCGGAAGCTTCTGTTTCGTATTTAACCTGCACAGTTGGCTTTGTAATGTCTATTTTCAGTCTCAAAACCGCCGAATATTCATTTCCTGAATTATCCCAAGCCGTTACTCTCACCCAGACATCATTAGAATTAAATTTCTCTTTGTCTACAGTTATCGGCAACGTTTTTAATTCATTTTTCAGTTCCTGAAGAGAATATTTTTTATCTTCTTCTCTTTCAAAAAAAGATATCTCTTCTGCCTTTTCTAAATTGTTTTCACCTATGGCGATTCTATAAGCAACCTTCTGAATACCTGAAACAGCATCTCCTTCCGGCTGATTTGTATCTCTGACAGTGGCTGTCAAGTTTACGCTGTCATTGTATATTTCCCTTTGTACCTGTCCATCTGCCCAACTGATTTCAACTAATGGGTCGTTGTTGTCCAGGATAATCCCCATAGAAGTATAAATGTCGCTGTTTTCTACATTATCATAGGGTTTTATAAGAACCGCATAGTTATTTGCTATAAATTCCTCCTGCCCGGGTTCTTCTCTGACAACCGGAACATCATAAGTCTTCTCTGTTATCGGAGCACTCCAGGAAAGATCTCCGTCCTGCTTTTTTTCATCAATTAAAGTTTGGATATAAGTTTCCAGATCTTCTCCATTTTCAATGTCTCTATCCAGAGGGAGTATTGCATATTGCCATTGTTTCAATCCCGATGCATCATCGGAAACCGAGACATTTACATAATATGTCTCTTTTCCAAAATTTCCAAAAGTAATTGCTGACTGAAGTTTATCAATAATAGTTGCACTTCCCTGAACATTACTAATAGACACCTCTGGAATATTCCCGTCTAATTTAATGTTATAAGAAAACAGTTCCGAATCCGCTATATTATCGGCCTCTTCTCCTTGACCGGGATTTCTTCTCATTTTCAGTGTAAGCTTTGCATCCTGCATTCCGGATTCCAAACCCATATGGAATGTATAGCCCTCTGTAGTAAGGCTTACGCCATCTTCACCATTTACTTCTTGGCCGTTTACTTCCAGCAAAATTACGTCATTATACAATTTTTCAGAGTTTACATGAAACTTCAGTGTACCATTCTCAGCTCTTACCCATACAAATTTTTCTCCTTCCTCTTCGGTGATATACATAGTCCTGTCTTCCGGATGTTCATAGGAATTCAGGCTGAGATAGTCTTCCGGATTTACAATTTTTTCTTCTTGAATTTTCAATTTTCCAGGAATAACTGTTATCTTATAGTTCTTTAAGCTTTCATATTGAGAAGTCAGCCCTTCAATATCTACAGTTAATGCGAGATTGTAGATTCCTGGTTTTGTTAAATTTCCTTCTTGAAGTTCCTCTTTCATAAATGAGATATAGTCAGGTATTTCAAATATGTCAGCCGCTAATAAACCTTCTGTCGGATTATCACCTGCATTGGCTATAGACATCCAGAACTTCTCCGTAAATGTATAAGAAGGTTCATTATTTATGCCATTATTAATACCATGCCCGAATTCTCGTTCTGCATTACTGATCCTTATCTCTACAGGTCTAGAATTTATAACAATATCCGCAGGAACTTCTATTTCCTTATCAACCAGCACATAATTTTCTGCATCCTTTCCGCCTAAGTTTAATTGTTTTTCATTAAACCCTATACGGCTCTTTGTTCCTGCTGCTCCGGTAATATTTTCCAATCCATCTGTAATATTTCCCTGGAAATTTTCCGGAACCTCTGTTGTTATTACACTTACATCATCCTGATTTACGACACCACCTTTTTCAGACTGTAAAATAGGCATTCTGTCAAGAATAATTTTATCTTTTGTGCTTTCATTATTGGTCACAACTGACTCTTTGTCGTAAATCTTACTGTATTTTATTAAGGCATGATTTCCGTCGATTTCAATTTGTCTTTGATTTACTTTTACGTAAAAGTTTGTATATAGTGATTCATTTACACTTTTATCGGTTTTAATAAAGGTTATTGTGAGGACATTGGCACTGGCTCCAAGGGTATTAATTACAAATTCTGTATGTCCATCTTTTCCTGATACCGCCTGTTGAGAGATATTAATTTTATCTGTTCCTGTTCTGAGCTGGATAGTATATTCTACATTTTCCTCATTTTTCAGATAGATCCTCCCAGAGTTTCCATAAATAATCTGGAACGGACTTTCCATAGTACTGGATATTTCTTCTCCATTCTCTTTATAAAATTTTATCGGTTCTGCTTTATAATTATATTCCCGGGACACCGCCTCACTTTCTGAATATCTTTGAGGACTTCCCATATATAAAGCAGAAATCCTATATTTCCCATCGAAATCAATTGTATTTCTTTTTAATGTATACTCTGCTACTCCTTCACGTACCTGTACGGTATCCTGGATTTCACTCCCCGGATCACCTAAATCAATATTTTCCGCCCTGTTAACTGTAAATTGAACTTTACCTTCATTTAGTGGATTTCCTTCATCATCTGTTACCTTCGCAGTCAGAGCTAACTTTTTAATTCTTTGCTCTTCTGACGGATTTTCCGGATCAACTGTTAAAGTCAGTTTTGAAGTTCGTTCTTTAACTGCTACAGATATCGGGGTTGTTGTCAGATCTCCGTATTTTGTGTGTAAAACAGCCCCGATATTTGCATTCCCGGCCAATTGTCCGATGGCCAATCCTTCTGCGTTAACCATTAAACACTCTGGCTTGTCAGTTGACCATTCTATAAATAAAATGTCTTCTGCATGCAATTCTGAGGCATAAGAAAACTGCAGCGATTGATTTACTGAAATTTCATTCGTATCAGCGGAAATTGTAAATTCCTTTAACATCATCTCCATAGTCTCTACATTTTGAACAACTTTGGGATCACCCGCTGTAACTGTTACAGTTTTAGTAACCTGATCAAGTCCATCCTTCATAGCCACTAATGTATACTCTCCGGCACATAAATCAGAAATTGTATAGCATCCGTCTTCATTTGTCGCCACAGAATCTTTTTCTTCTCCATAAGAAACTATAGCACCCGCTACTCCTATATTATTCACTATAACTCTTCCTGAAATAGTATAAGTCTCTTCCTTCTCCGGCTCGCCTTCTACCGCCTGCAGATGTATGGGGTTCATAACCATTCCCGCTAACATGGCGAAGATCAGCATAAAAGCCAGTAATCGTTTTTTACATGTCCGCTTTCCTTTCATTCTTCTCACTCCTTTTCTAATTCTTCATCTGTCACGCCATCTCATCTGTATGTATCAGCATTATGTATTTTTCAATCCGGAACATTCCATGGCTCTGGTCCGCTTCCTTTTGTATCTCTTCCAAAGTAAAACCTGCATCTTCCGGACTTAATACCTGTGTCTCCATACTGGAAGTATTTTGCTGTTCTGCCTGCAAAGCTTCTGTATGCCTGCTTCCGGCCGGTCTTCTTAATGGACTGATATGAGCATTTTTCTCTTCCATACTCTGGACAGCTTTTCGTACAGAACGTCCGGTCCTGGCATTAAAAATATTCCATATGTCAAATTTAAAGAAAAAAATAACACTTAATATCAGAAAAGTAATACACAACCCCAGGCAGAAATAAAACAAATTGTGAAACATATTAATCTGCTGCTGTATCTGCTGCGTCCTGTTCACCTCCCTGTGTATCTGTCACCAGATTTTCTGTATTAAAAGTGGAATTTACAATAGTTCCGGCAGAGTTCAGACTTGCAATCAGATTATCTTTCAGTTCCTGCTCGTATCCTGCTGTGGCCGATTCTGGAATAATTTCCATGTTATTCACAGCCTTTACAGCACTATTCAGTTCATTTTCCATCTGCTGCCTGGTGACTCCTGCGCTCTTAAAGTTAGCAGCATTGTTTGCAATCTGAGATATCATCTCTTTATAAGCCAGGAGCAAGTTTACATTATTTCCACTTGCCGAATCGTCTTCTACTGTTTTCTGCAGGTCTCTCCAGTAGTCTGCATAAGATACCATAGAATCTCCTGCCTGGTTTCGCATTCCCAAGCTGTCATAATATTCCGAAATCTTATAAAGATTTGCTGCACGATTAATATTTGCCTCATTAAGTTCATCTGCAGGTTCTGCTTTCGAAGCTATCTCCAGCCATTTTCTGGCTGCACCTTTATTTCCTGTGCCCTTATAGGAAAAATAATAGGCAATTCCCAGATCATAGGCAAATTTTTCATAATCTTCTGCGTTGGCTTTCAGATATCCCTCGTTGCTTTGATTCCGATTTTCCTCTGTTCCAAGGACCTTTCGGATCTCCTGTTCTTCGGCATCAGAGAATACACAGGTAACCTGCTGATCATCATCTGCACTTCCTTTAATTTCCCGGCTGCTGTCATTATTTTTCCACAGGAAGAAATTCAGCAGTTTCTCATAGGCCAGTCCGTCAGAAGGATTTAAGGCAATAGCATTTTTATAATACTGAATGCATTTCTCCGGATCTGTTGTCTCCAGATTATCGCCTTTTTCCACATATGCATCATAGGTGCTTGCCCTTACTGTATTCTCTGCAATCTTAAATCCCGCTGCTCCTGCACCGGCTAAGACAGTTAATGCAGCGCCGCACAGAAAAGCCCGCCATTTTAAGATCTGCCTCCTTTTATATTCAATATCCAGTTCATTATAATGTTCCAGTGCATATATAAGTTCACTGCAGTTCTGATAGCGGTCGTCAGGATTTTTCTGGGTACATTTCAGAATAATTTCTTCCAGACCGGAAGAAAGTTCCGGATTCCAATACCGGATGGGATACACCTCATAAGGCGGTTCACTGGGATTATGACCAGTGAGAAGATGATAAAGAGTTGCTCCCAAGCAATAAATATCAGTCCTGGCGTCAGTCTGCCCATGGCCTCCATACTGCTCCGGCGCTGCATATCCCTGGGTTCCCAGACATGTAGTATCCGCTGCACTGTTTTCTTTAAATTCTCTGGCCGTGCCAAAGTCGATAAGCACAACCTTTCCATCCGGCTTCAGCATGATATTGGACGGCTTCATATCCCTGTAGATAATAGGCGGCTTTCTGGAATGAAGATAAGAAAGTACATCACAGAGCTGTTTGGCCCATTGGATCACATCTTCCTGGGTTTGGGCCCCATATTCTTTCACAATGCTTTCCAGATGACATCCTTCTATGTAGTCCATAACAATAAGAAAGGCTCCATCTCCGTCAATCACATCAATGATACTGGGCAGGTTGGGATGGTTCAGTTTTTTCAGCATTTCGGTCTCTGCCATCAGTCCCTGCTTTACCACCTCAAAGTTTTGTATACCATTTTTACGGACTTCCTTGACGGCCCACTGCTTATTTGCCTTCTCATTCATGGCCAGGTAAACAACACTCATTCCACCCTGCCCGATCTTATTTAAAATTTTATATTTTCCATCTACTAAAGAACCAATTTCAATCATATATCTTCCCCTTAGTATGCCCGGATCAAAACAACTGAAATATTATCTTCTTCTCCTCTGGACTTATTAAGTTCTGTGTAATATACAGCCCCTTCTTTCATTTTTCTTTCCGTTTCCATAAGCTCAGGTTTCAATCTATCATAAAACTCCTGAGGCTGTATCACGTGGCGGAACCCGTCTGAGCACATCATGAACACGGAGTCCGGCTGATATTCGCCTGTGCAAAAATCCGGTTCAATTACACTGCTGGCACCTACGCACTGAAGCAGCATATTCCTCTTCGGGTGTATCTTCGTCTCCTCAAAAGTCATTCTTCCCAAGTCCATTTCTCTTTGTACAAAAGTCTGATCGGCGGTCATCTGGTTTATTCCCTCTTTCAGGTAATAAACTCTGGAATCTCCCACATTGATGATATAATAAACATTTTCTACCAGCAGCAAAGCAACTGCGGTAGTTCCAAGACTGACATTGCGGTTTCGTCCATACTCACTGATTTTCTGATTTTGTTCTAAGAGCAAATCTATCCAACTCTCTCTCACAGCATTGGCTTTAATCCCGCCATATAAAAGCCGGGGAAACACTCTATGAAACCAGTTAGAAAAGGCCTTAGCTAAAATAGCGCTGGCCACCTCGCCTCTTGCGAGACCGCCCATACCATCACAGATAACTCCCAGCAGAACCTGTCCATAATCTGTTGCTGCTGTTTCCAACAATACAGAGTCCTGATTCGTTTTTTTTCTGGTTCCCACATCTGTGTGGACTGCTGTTAAAAAGTTCATCTTTTCCCCACTCTCATTCACTAATTTGTATGAAATTTTATCCTATATATTTATTGTAATTGCAGAAAAATCTCCGCTTTTATGTTCCAGTAAGCTAAAAAGGGATTCTTATCATTGATGAAAAAATATAGACTTGTTAAAAGATTTATTAAATGAAATTTTTATAAATTGGAAATATTAGCTGATCTGCTTGTGAAATGTATCTTTACCATATCATAAACTTATTTATTTCTCAATTAGCAAAAATGCTGAATTAGATTTCTGAATTATCCCCTCTGATATGCCCAAAAATGGCTTGTATCACAGGGAATAATTCAGGTATTTTTTCTACAGTTATTTTCTGCCTTTAAATATCTTTCCGCATATCTCCCTGCATCTGCACCGGATAGAATGTTTCATTACCCGGAAGATTCCCCACATTCCTGATTCCACATCCCATCCCAAACTTCCTGAACGGTAAAGATAATCTCCCGGACCGGCGGCCCCCTCTTTCAGTTCCATGTCAAAACGGTTTCCGACGCTGATCCCGCCTTGAAGAGGGATTTCCCTGGACAGATCGTCTTTGGGCTGCTCCCGCCACAAATGTCCGTGGATCGTCAGCGAAACATTTCTTGGCTTATCTGCAGGCATCATAGTCCGGAATATCACCCGGTCTCCGGAATAAGCCTTATATACAGGCGTTGCCGGATCCCCGTGGACTTTGCTGCTGAAAACTTTCCATACCCGCTTATCTCTTGCCAGACGGTTTGCAAACCGTTCCGACCGGTAATTATATCCTTTTTCCCCGGTATCCTCTGCCTCCACCGGATCCCCGTTATGCCCTGCCGCTGTCTGGACCAGGTGCCCCTGGGCGTCCAGAAGCCGGATCCCATTCTGGATAAACAGAACATATTCCCGGAAAGATTCTGTTCCCGGTGCGGTTATCACCGCCTGTTCTGCAAAGGGATTCTTCTTTTTGGTAAAATTTTCATACCACTGGGCTCCCGGCGGCTCTACGATAACGGCCCCGAACAATCCGTGATACCTGTGATTCCGCATATCTCCAAAAGACTGTATGATACAGGTGCCATATTCACGATCCGCCTTCCAGAAATAACGCTTGCTCTCACCAATCCCTACAGTCTGCTCTTTGGGATTATAGCCTACGTTAATTCCTGAATCGCAGATTGGGTCATATTTCAGAAACTGAGGGTTCAGAGAGACCCGGGAAGAAGGCTTATGCTTCATCTCAAGAGGAACTGTAGGATATTCAAAATAAGGGATGGGCCGTTCCGGATCCCAAAGATTATAGAGAGTCACTTCCAGCCAGGCATCATCAATCCCCCCAAAATAATACAGGTAGTCTCCCGGCTGATACGGCTCCTTGATATGAAGGTTAAAGGCTTCTGAAATTCCGGTTGTCTGTGAAGCAGCCAGGGGCGACCTTTCATCTGCCAGTTCTTTTCTCCAGGACATTCCTGTGATATTAAAGACATGCTGTTCCTCATGGGCTCCGTCTATAAGCCGGATCATCAGTTCATCTCCCGGATAGGTTTCCAGAACAGGAGTCGCCGGATCCCCATGGACATAAGAACTGAAAATATAGGCCGGATCTTCCTGCTTTCTCAGTCTTTCTCGCATAGGCTCCGAACGGTAATTGATCCCCATCACACCAGGGTCGTCATGGCCTCCCGGAACGGCCGGAGGATTCAATGGCTTCCCATCTTTATCAAACAGATTTGCAAAATCATGGACGAAAAGGGCAAATTCCCGGAAAGAGGTCCCGTCTCTCCTTCGGATCACTGCCTGTGTTCCAAATCGAAGTTCTTTTCCGCTGCGTATATCATGAAAAGTAGCCCCCGCCTCCTCGATTACCAGGGCACCGAACACGCCGTGGAACTGATGGGCGTTTGCAAATAAATGATCATGAAAGAATACAGTCCGCAGTTCTTCATCTGCAAAGAAACGTTCTACCAGAGTTTCGTATTTTCTGGCTCCTGCAATATTATTCCAGCCGTTTGCTGCGCCATCGGAGGTAATGGTATCAAATTTGACCAGGTGTACATGATGTCCCACAATGTCCGTTCTGGTCCTGAGCTGAAATACATTTGCCTCCAGATATTCGGGAAGAAGATTCGTGGTCCGCAGTTCAATACAGTCTCCCGCATTGGCACGTATTACCAGAGGCTCAACCCTGATCTTTTCTTCTTCTACCATACGGATATAAGATTCCAGTCCTCCCCAGCGCTCCAGTTCTTCTTTTAGAACAAAGAACCGCCCTTCCGGATCGTGCCATCCGTATTTGTTATAGGTGAGTTTCGCCTGTACCAGGGCAATTTCAAACACTTTCACTTTTTCACATTTACCTGTTGTATGGCAGGGGCAGGTATCTGTATACAGTGCTCCTGGGGCTGCATTTTCCACAAAATTCTCTTTTTCCAGAAGGGTGGGACATACCACCGGATTTCCTTTGGCATCCAGCACTCCCCATGGAGGCTGAAGGGGCGGTTTTCCCGGTCCTCCAAAGATAAAGTTGGGATACCCCGGATGAAGCTTATCTTTTTTAGGCGGCTGTACCCGGTCTTTTAAAGGCAGAAGGGCCGGTATAGGTGTTCCGTCCGGCAGTTTCCCTTTTCCGTCCTCCAGACGGTCGTAAATCCTCCATAAGGTCCACATTCCCTCATGAAAATGAGGATATAAATGGCAGTGAAAAATCACATCTCCGATTACCCGGTTTCGGCTGCCTGCCCCGTATAAAATATCCAATGTATAACATTCCTGAGGGCTGATGGTAATAGAGTCAATGATAGTAGAAACAGGATTTTCCGGTTCCAGCCGCCACTGATGGTTGTGGAGGTGGAACACATGGCCGAGCGATAGCTGATCGCCGTTGTAGAAGACGGCAGCCCAGTCCGATGGTCAACAGGAGGTTTCCCATCTTTATCCAGGATTTCCAGTTCATCATGGAAAAACACCGTATATTCCCGAAAAGCCAGCTTTCCCGGCTGGTAGATATCTGCCATCAGGCCGCTTTCCATTTCTTCCCCGGTCTCAGGGTCAAACCATCTTGCGCCCGGAGGCTCTACGATCACTGCGCCGAACAGTCCATGGATATTTGTAGCCTCCTCACTGCTTCTGGGATCTGCCATATCGTGAAAAAGAAATACACCTTCCGTATTTGCATACCAGGTGTATTCTATATAGTCATCTGTAGTACTGTCAGGATTAAATCCGGTACTGGTCCCGTCTGAGGTCATAACATCATATGTCAGACCCTGGACATGAATGGAAAGCCTGCGGTTTAACCGGTTGCGGAAGCATATTTTTACTGTGTCTCCAAGGTTTGCCCGCAGCACCAGGGGCCGCACTTCTTCATAAGGCTGGGGCGGCGTCTGCTGAAATCTTCTGAGAGCCTCTTTTTGTATCCTCTGGGAGTCCTGTTCCAGTACATATAAAAGTCCATTAGGGTCATAGTCCCCATACCGGTTATATACAATGGGGATCTGTATGGCTTCCAGGGTAAAACGGCGGATCCTGCCCTCACAGGGATATTGACATAATTCCATAGCCTACTCCCCCTGTTTCAGGATACGAAGATAATGATTGGCTTCCCGGAGCACATGATCTGCCAGAAGAGGAAGGATCACAGAACGTATCTCACATCCTGTGATCCCTTTTGTGCCCGCCTCTTTAAAGTCCCGGTATTTCTTCGTTGTTTCCAGTGTTTTCCTTGTCAGTCCCTTCGTGGCCCCGCAGTCCTGCTTCCTGGCTTCCTCCAGTAGCCGGCAATAATCCCCTGCAAAGGTATCTGCCGTTTCCACAAGTTCACATTCTGTGGGGTCAAGCAGGCCACGAATAAACAGGGCATGTTCCATCATGATCTGATTCCAGAACTTCTCTGTCTCAAAAATGTTTTCCTGAGAAATGCATTTTCTTTCTTCCAGGGCTGCGATCATCTGCTGATATAATTTTGCCTCCCGGATAATATGCTCTATTAACAGCGGATAGTTAGCTGTATAAAGCCGGCAGGAAGTAACTTCCTCCAAGATCTTCGTCTTAAAGGCGATCAGGCCCCTGAGCAAATGGAGCACCCGCTGATTTAACTGACGGACCTGCCACGCCATTCTTTCATCCATACGTTCTCCACAGCCTGCCCTCATTTTCTCCTCTGCCCGGGTAATTCGGGAATCAATGGGAATTTTTGTAAATCTTTCTGTCTGCTGTTCTGCCATTACAGTAAACTCTGTGAACACCTCTCCGGAACACAGCACATCCTTTCCTGCTATTCCATCAGCCAGCTGCACAGTCCGGCCCAATATTTTTTCAAACTCGGCCCGATACCAGTCCGCCTTGTTCATATATGCCTTTTCTCCCGTTGGAAAAGCCGCCTGAAGGAACAATGCATGCTCCTTCATAATCCTTCCAAAAAACAGATGGATTTCTAATGATGTTTGAATATATTTCTTCATGCTTACATATCCTGTTATTTTTTTGTTCTTTATAATGTATGTAAGCATATGAAGTTTGGGCAGTTCTTTTTACTGTATGATGATCAATCATTCAGCACACAGCTCATCTCATACCAGGGCACGCCTCCCCAAGTGGACTTAGACAGGCCATGGCTGGTAAATCCCATTTTTTCATACATAGGAATTTTATCAGCCAGACAGGTGAGGACTGCCATCTTCCTCCCCCGTTCTTTTTCCCTTTGGAGGTAGACATGCATCAGTTCTCTTGCCAGCCCCTGTCCCCGGTATTCCGGAAGTACATCCAGGCCCAGCAGTATCACATTTTTTCCCTCAGGCTGATACAAGGTATTGTCATAAAAAAATTCATCCCGGAACCTGGATTCACAGGTAGCCAGTCCGCATAAAAATCCCGCAAGTAATCCACTCTCCCTGTCAACTGCCACCAGGAACAGCTCCGGAGCTGCGGCTGCCCGGTCTTTCATCATTTTCTCCGTGCATGCTTCATTCGGCGGAAAGCAGACCTGTTCAATCCGTGCTGCCTGGTCTCCCTCCTCCTGGCGGATATACCGGAACTCAAAACGCTCATGCAGATTCTCTGCCGCCTTTTGGCATCCTTTTATATCATTCATTTTCCCTATTCCTCCTGTCATTATCCTATCATATTCCTCATAAAACTATTTTCCAGCCTTTTTGTACGGAACTGTATGGCGCCGCATTATCCATATTTCAGCAGCACCTATTACCGGCTGGAGAATTCTTTGATATACTGATCTGTTTTCTCCATAATTGTTTTTAAAATCTCCAGATCCCGGAGTACATTTCCTGTCTCCATGGAATGGTTTGCATGCTCTGTCAGATACAGCGGCAGCCCTCTTTTCTCACATTCTGCAGAAATAACTTCAGTCTTAGCCCAGTCATCTCCAGTCCCATGAAACACAATTCCCTCTGTACCGATCGCCTGGAAGGAAGCTTCCACCGGAGTATAATAGATATGTCCGGCGCCAATACCATATTTGGCATCATAGGAAGCCGCCACTGCTGTTCCGATACTTTTTGAAATAAACAGAACATGATCATAAGAACTAAAATCCAGGGCTGACATGTTTTCCGTTACATTGGCAAGGGCCTGTTCATAAGCTGCATACATTTTCTTCATATCACCTTTAATGCCGGAAGGCAGCTTCCCGTAGTCTGCGCAGACAATCTCATATCCATACTGGTCCGCCAGCTTCCTGCTGTAGTATAAAAGGGGCTTATCCACATGATAGCCCACTCCCGGAAATATCACCGCAATTTTTTTCTCCATGATCATTTCTCTCCTTTATATTTTCTTCTTTACCCATAAGCATACTGAGATAAGAAATCCTCACTGTATTGTCCATGGAAAGTCCCAATTCCTGCAAAATCTCTCTCATCTGAGACAGAAATCTTTCCCTGAGGTTTTCATTTTTCACAATAACTTCCAGTTCCAGGAAGTTTCCCAGATTTTCTACCTGGTCCAGACATGCTGTCATTTCTCCTCTCTGAAGATAATTCCGGATTTTCTTTACTCCTGCTACCCGTGTAAATCCAATAGCGCCCAGGATTTTTTCCATACAATCCGGATCTTCTATACCTGTTTCATACTCCCGCCGGGACATAGAAATCTGATCGATCTTTTTCCCTTTAAAATTGATCTGAGCCCTGGTCTTCCCGGTAAGAAGGTCCCTGGTTTTTCTGATACGCAGGGCTTCGTCATATTTTCTCACATCATAATATTCACTATTATAATACATGTCTTCTTCTATGACCCTTTGGTATTTCTCAAACCCTCTGGTCAGCAGACTCTTCATTATTCTTTCTGGATCTTCTATTGGGATCTTGATCTCAATTTCAAAATTATCTATTTCTTTTAACTTTTCCTGCTGTGGCATATATCCTTTATTTAAAAGCCAGAAACATGGCTCTCCTTTCCCCTGATTTTTATACCGTCTTTCCCAGAATAATCCCTATCAGATGCTTATCAAGCATGATCGTCCGGTTCCAGGGATTCAGGATGATCCCTTTTATTCCTTCTGCTTTTAAGACTGCTTCAAAGAGCTGTCTCATATTTCCCATAAAGGCAGACATAACCTTATCCGCCCCTTTCATCTCTTCCTCAAAACTGGTAAACGCCATCCACCAGCTGGTGCCATCCTCTAACTGGATCCCATGAACTTTAAGCTGAGAATCTCCCGCCCCAGGCTCCACAGCAACGATCAGTTCACCTTCTTCTTTCATCCGGCGGCGGATCACCGTCAGAGTATGAGCCAGCATCTCCTGGGTAGGCTCTTTCTTAAGGCCTTCAATGGCTTCCTCGATCTTTTCATTTCCCTGCAGCTTTTCGTCCTTCATTCTTGTCTCCTTTTATCTTTATACCTTTCTTTCCAAAATTTTTATAATGTCTGTTTAGGGCTGATATTCCTTCCTGTCCACCCCATCATATAGGCCCAATCCAGAATATTTTCCCTTTCTTCCCGCTTCTCTTTATTATTCATATCACATTCACATATAGTTCTCAGCATTGCGCAAAAACCGCTTATACCCCCTATATCATCTACAAGTTCAATTCCATCCTTTTGGATACAGATCGGACGATGCCTAGTCACAGTCTCCTCCAGTTTATCTATAGCTACATCCGGCATTTCCCCATTTATGTCCTTCCACAGACCTGTTTCATCCCCCTTGTATGCATTCTCACAGCTAATCAGAATTTTCCAGCCATCGCCATAGTCATAGCGGTAGATCACCTTATCTGTGACCGGCATTACGGGAAGGTCATAGTTTTCTAAAAATTCCTGCTCTTTCTTCCCGCTTCTAAATCTGGTATTTCTATACTCTTCAATAATTTCCTTTATATTCAGCTTTGATAATTCCCTGTCTAAATATTCTCTGATTTTCTTCGGCTCTATCTTATTTTGCCCCTTTACCCTGAGAATTTCTGCAAGAGGCAGCCTTTCCAGTAATTCATAGCAAGTCAAGTCTGCAAATGCATGCATAACCTGGTTTACCGTTGCTTCCTTCAGCTTTACCTTATAAGGCTCCGGCTTTTTTTCAACGCAAAAAGCAAATTCACGAACGGTTATTTCCTCCCTCATAGCAAGCAGGCTTTCTGCTTCTATCTGGCTCGGCACATAGTGCTCTCCATATCCCTTATATCTATATGGCCCTGTATATTTTTTCTTCATCCATGACTTAATGCTTTCCCCTTCTCTATAGTCATCATCCCAATATATGTCTTCATAATTTTCCGTTGGGAACCGGAAATATACCCCTGCCATTTGTGTCCATATGAGGAATTTATCCTCTGTTAATTCTTTGAATGTATTTTCAGGCAGGAGAAAGCTATGGAGATGTCCGTTCTGCCATCCAAACATTCTAAGAATCGCATAATGCAGTGCATGTAAGGTAATGTCCGCCGGAACAAGAATATCTCTGGAAATCCCTTTTTCCATGGAACCGTATTCTTTTAATATCCGGATTTCTTCTTCATCTGCATATTGCAGATCCAGTTCCAGATGAAGTCGCAACACATCCGGACTGTCCCCATGACTGTTTTGGAGTCCTGCTATTTTCTTATCTGCCATTTTTTCCATCCTTTCCGGCTTATCTCTGCCTTTTATCCTTTTCACTACCTGCATGGAAGCGGCCTTTTTCATTCTATGTCTATATCTGTCAGACCTGACCGCCTCCGGAGATAATTCGTCTCCCCCATATATGCCCCGTTCATAAAGCATATAGGCCTGAACGTTTTTCACAGACATGTATAAAATTTCAGCTATTTCTTCCGTGGTCAGTCCCTGGTCGAACAGGGTTCCAATCTTTATACTTGTGTCACTTTCCCATAATCCTTCTGTAATTAGAATCTTCCGGACCTTGACCGTTGACAGGCCGGCAGCTCTGGCTGTTTCCAAAATCGAGTTGTTAGAGGAATAGAGTCTTATTCAGTTTTCTCATTATCTGTCCAGGATCACCCTTACTGCCTGCTGTAAGTCTTCACTGAAATCAGACAGGTCATCATAGGTAATCACTCCAAGTCTGATAAGCCGGACAATATCATATATGGCTTCAGATTTTCTTACATTCAGGATCACTCCCGGATGACGTCTGTCGGTCTTGATTTTGCTGTCAAGCTCCCAGAATTTGTCAGAAGCTATTTTATCCTCATCGCTTAACAGGGCAATATATTCCCTGATCAGGCAGGCCATATAATTTTCCTGCCAAACTGCTAATTTTTCTCTGAAAAGTTTCCAATCTCTTTTTGATATTTCCATTATTTATTTCCTCTAAATTATTTTTTTGCAACGATCAGATACCGGTGAATAGTCCCCTCAATCCTGCCATCTTTATCAATCATCTTCTGCATTTTTAAGAGTTGTTCAAAACACCGGTCTACAGAAAAATCAGGAAATTCCCATTCTATGATATGAGCAAACCAGACAAACGCTCCCACATCATAAAATTTTATGGGGCGATATGCTTCTTCTGCCCGAACAATTTCAAATCCGGCATCTTCAAAATGCTTTCTCTGTTCTGTCAGATTCAAATGCGGAAATGGCTTCTCTGTGTTAGGTAATACCATTTCCACCAAGTCCCTATCGTTATCTCCCCCAACCTGTTCTGTAATGAACAGTCCATTTTGACGTAATAGCCGGAACAATTCTCTCACTTCAAAGTCCCCATGTCTATTGATAACCAAATCAAAGGATTCATCTTCAAAGGGAACTTTTGACGGATTATGACATTCCCTGAAATGAATTCCCAATGGCAATAATTTTTCGCTGCACAGTCTCACATTGGGTGGATAACCTTCTGTTGCAGCAGTTCTGCTATACGGGTGATTCAAAGACAGCAAAAATTCCCCGCCGCCAGTATCATAATCCAAAATATCCAGATCGCTATGTAGATACCGCCTTACGATTTCTTCATAATCCCATGGCAGATCATTTTCTTCTTCATATCTGCCATGGATGTGTGAAAAGTCCCAGCCATGAATATGTGCTGCTTCTTCTTCCTGTTTCCAAATATTCCTTAAATATGCTTCCTTCATAAAACTGCTTTCCTTTCATTTGAATAATTAAAATCCCTGACAGGTGCAGTTCCTGACAACATAAGCAAAATATAAACCTCGATACAGCCTGCTGTCAGTTTTTAGAACCGCACCGAGTAGTTAATTCGTTTTATCACTGAATACCTCCGGAAATTCTCATTCGTTTGCTTCAAATTATACACTCTGCCATGAGTACTGTAAACTCAAAACACCTTAATCACACAGTGAATATTAGGGCGTGCAGAGCCTCCAGTCCGGTGGTAGTCCCGGAATAATCACACAGCTTGTAAAATCTGTCCTTTTGTGAATACGTATGACGGTCGGATGACAAACAACCAGCTATCAGCATGCGATGCCTTTTATCCCATGTTCTGCGCATGGCAGAAACCGGCTGCCCATCTGGAACATGGAGGGGTAACCAAAAAAGGAATACGACCAACGGCGGTACAAATATCCTGAATTAGACACTCTAAAACACCAGCAAAAAATCGTCCCCTCACAGAAATCAAGTGACTATCTCGTAGAATCTCTGAAAAGATCAAGAATCCGATTAAAGACCACTTTTCTTCCCTCCAAAATGCAAAAAACCTTACTGTTTTCAGCTTCAAAATATCTGAAAAACAGTAAGGTTTTTATGTTATTAAAGTATTTTATTTGATGAATAATGCAATAACGTTGCTAAATCGTTGCCAGCGCCTAAACAATTTTGTTTGAGACCTGCATAAATATAGGCTTTTCAAGTACATTTCATTATTCAAACTCGCAAAATCAAATTTAGTTCTATACAGTTTTGTATAGGAGATTTGGTTTTATTTGATTTTATTTATTTCCAACTGTCATATCTCTATGGCCTGTTTCTGCTAGTGTTATCAATCTGTTATCACGATTTTGTTATCAAAATTACAGCTATATTTCAAATTTTAAATCTAGCATTTGGCAAATTAATCAATACAACCACTTCCCAATACCACACTCGCAAAATCATCTCCAATAAGTAACGCTTTATTACTATTGTCTTTAAGTTCTAATATCATTTGATGTTTAAACTCATTATAGCTTAATAAAGTATATATCACCTCTAGCGAATCATACCCTTTTCCCACATAAAAATTAATTGTATCAATTAAGGAAAATCTATATGCAGGTGCGGTGTTGCCTCATCCAGATGGAGATGAGCGGAAAACACACGCAAGGCAGGATTCCGTTCCTGAAAACCTTTTATATATTCATCCCATATTCTTGCTGCAATCTGTCCATCAGGCGTTTCCGCTCCCATATCATTTTTATTTCCAATCTGAAGGATTATCTCATGAAATGGTTTTTCCTGCTTTCCAGAACGGATTTTTTCATAATGATTTTCGATCTTTCCTTGTCTGCTTTACATTATACCTTTCAAGTGCCTCATCAAATAATTCATGGTATATTTCTTGAATATCCTGATTGCAGTATTCCACATTCCAGTGACTCCGTTTCGGATCTGTATTCTTTGCATGGAATTTTCTGCTGTTGTGGTTGACAAAGCCTTGCCCTGTTATAAAGCTGATTGTCCTCTTCAATAACTCTCCTTTCTCCCTTTTCCACGAATCAGCACTGTATTCTCTTCCGGCCAGTAATCTGCCATATCCAGAGCGGAAAGTTCTCCCACCCGAAGCCCCAGACAGAAAAGCAGCTCGATTATACACATATTCCGGACAGCCAGTCTTTCTTTATATTCTGACCAGGCCTGCTGATACTGGAAAGTAGCCGCCAGAATCAGCTCTTTAATCTCTTCCCTGGATAATGTCCTGGGCAATGTCCTTGGCAACTGAAATTTTCTGGCCGTGAACCGGAAGAAAATCTCATTTAAGTTCAAAACCATTCTGAGATAATCACAATACTGCTGAATGGAAACATATTTTCTGCGGATAGAACGGGGTGCTAATTCTATCTCATTCTGCATATAAAAAAATATTCATAGATGCTCCGGTCATTGATATCCCCGTAATGCCGTCTTTCCAGCCACCTGGAAAAATTCTGCAGGTCATTTTTATAGGCATACAGGGTATTGGATGACAAGTTTCTCTGCACAAAAAGCATATCAATAAAGTCCTGGATCAGGACTTCCTGTTGTTCCTTATTATATTCCATAGGCCCCTCCATTTTTCTCCTATCTGTTCATACAATTCCAATGATACCTTCTTATCCTTTTACTGTCCGGGGAGGGTGTCTGAAGAAAAATCCCGGAGGCTTCCGTTCCCGCTGTCTGTCCATATCATACCTTATATAAATTATAGTGTATGGATGGCCGAAAAAAAGGACCCTGCACTGTCTTTTCAAAGGCAGTACAAAGTCCTTTCCCTTCTTTTTTCTCTTATGCCAGTCCCTTTTCCTCTAACCAGTTATCCAGAGTCCTTTTTCCTCTTTTCATCTTAAGGGTTCGGATCTGGAACTCCAGAATGGTCAGCAGGGTAAAGACGATCCACAAAACGGTCAGGAATATTACGGCTTCCTGAATACTTTCTCCTCCTGATATGGTACTTCGGAAGGCTTCCACCGTATAAGTGAACGGTACCCAGTCATGAAGATAAGGGACAAAGCTTCCGGACAGTTCCAGGGGGTAGGTTCCCACAGAACCTGCCAGCTGGATCACCATAAATACCAGCATCAGGAAACTTCCCACTTTGCCAAAAGTATTGGTAAAGAAATACATCACAGACATAAAAGCCACCGAAGCCAGACAGGCCACCGCCAGGGTTTTCCCCATTTCCACCGGCTCAAAACCGTCACACAGATGAAGCATAAAGATCATCACCGCTGCCTGGAGCAGGGCAATCAGATACAGTACCGATGCCTTGCTTCCCCACCAGGCCAGACCGGATTTCAGCTTTCCGCTGTACTTTGTCAGCGGATACATAAGACTAAAGGCAATACAGCCTACCCAAAGTGCCACAGACATCATATAGGGGGCCATGGCATGGCCGTTATTTTCTACCCTGGTGATCTGTGTTTCTTTTGTTTCCACAGGAGCTGCAAACATATCCGCCGTATCTTCTCCTTTATTCGTATCCCGGATCTGTTTTGCCCCCTCTGCCAGACTGTCTTTTAAAGTCCTAGTTCCTTCCGCCAGCTGTTCAATCCCGGATCCAAGAGTTTTACTTCCATCATGAAGCTGGGAAGCTCCGCTGCTGATCTGGGAGGCTCCGTCCTCCAGCTGTACCGCTCCTCCAAGAAGAGCCTGATTGTTTGCAGTAAGCTGGCCGGTTCCCTGGGACAACTTGCTGGTTCCGGCTACCAAGGTATCCATACCCGCCGAAAGAGTTCCTGCTCCCTGAGAAAGGGTCTGGGCTCCTGTCTTCAGACTTCCAGTTCCCTGTTTCAGATCCTTTGCTCCCTGGGACAGCTGTTCCACTCCCTGGGAAAGAGCCGGAAGCTGTCCCTGCATTTCCTGTACTCCTTTATCCAGATCAGAACTCCCCTGTACCAGACGGCCAAATCCCTCATCCAGCTGCCCGGCTCCCTGTACCAGTGCTTCCGTTCCCTGTGTCTTCAGTGCTCCGGCTCCATCCTTTGCACTCTGGATTCCGCCGGCAAGTGCAGGTGCCGCCTCAGTCAGCTGTTCTACTCCCCGGTTCACTTCTCCACTTCCCTGGGTAAGACGGTCAGCACCTTCCCTCAGCTGAGACAGACTGTCTCCAACCTGTGTGCCGATTCCGCTCTTCAGCTGCTCCATGCCGCTGTCCACTCCTGCCAGATACTGTTCTCCGGCTGTTTCTGTCTGAGCAGACAACTGTCCCAGACCTTCTGATAATGCCTGAAGACCCTTTACCACACTGCTCAGGTCTGTAGAATTTTCCCCTGCCAAACCGGCCCCGGTCATATCCCGGGCCTGCCGGGCTGCCTCTGCCATGGTCTGCTGATCCTGAGACAGGGCGGCACTGCTGTTCCCAAGAGCCTGAGAAGCTTCCTGGAGACGGCTTCCCGCCTCATTGGCTGCATCGGCGTTTTGCTGTGCAGCTGCCACTGCCTCCCAGGCAACGGATGCCACTGCATCTATATCTCCTGAATCAATTGCCTGCTGCAAGGAATCACTTAAATAAGAGGCGTCTGTACTTTCCACACCTCCCAGATTTTCTGCCGCAGCCTGGGCTGCCTCTGCCTGGTTTCCGGCTTCCTGGGCATTCCTCTCTAAAGTATCGCCCAGCTGGTCCCCACTTCCTGTTTCCTGGGACATGCTCTCCGTTCCCTGAATCCCCGCAAGGAGCTGATCGGCACTGGATTTTAACTGGTCTGCGCCCTCTTTCACAGAGTCAAAAACCTGTTTTCCTCCATCCTGCAGCTGTCCGTTTACCTGATCAATACTGGCAGAAATGCCGGGGACTGCCTGTTCTTCCAGAAGCTTCATTCCCTGGGAAAGCTGAGCTGCCCCTTCATAAACCTCATTTGTACCTTCCTGAAGTTTCTGTGTCTGCCCGGGAAGCTGGGATGCTGCACTGTTCAGCTGATCCAGTCCTTCCTGTAAAGATGCAAGACCCCTGTCTGTCTGTTCAGCTCCTGCCTTCAGACTTTTGCTTCCCTCTCCCGCTGTCTTGACACCTGCGGCAAGCTGGGAAGACCCCTGGGATAATGCCCGGACTCCCTGAGAAAGTCCCGGGATCTTTCCTTCTAACTGTCCCATGCCCTCTTCCAGGGACTGGGCTCCTGCATCCAGGCTTTCACTTCCGCCGGCAAGTTCTTTTGCCCCGCTGTCCAGGGTTTTCGTCCCCTTGTTCAGTTCACTGGCCCCATCCTGAAGTTCACGTGCTCCCTTGTCTGCGGCTGTTACTCCATCTGTATAAGTCTTTAGTCCCTCTTCCATGGTCTGACTGCCATCTCTGAATACCAGAGTACTCTCTGCCAGAACCTGTAAATTCTCTTCGATCTGTTCATTTCCTGAGGCAAGTTCCCGGATTCCCTCCTGGAGCTTCCCGGAACCATCTGCCGCTTCCTCCATTCCGTCCCCGGCCTTACCGATCTGTTCAAAAACCGCTTCTGCATAAGTGCGGGTAACTTCTTCCCGGACAGAACTCTGGATTTTCTCCATAGCTGTCTCACTCATCTTAGAAGCAATGTAATTGATACCCGGGTTTGTTTCATAAGAAAGTTCCATTTTTTCAGGTTTTTCCCGGGTAAGGGTGGCCGCATTGGCTGAAAAATCCTCCGGTATGGTAATGACCATATAATAACTTCCGTCTTTCAGCCCCTGCCGGGCCCTTTCCTTATCTGTAAAAGAAAAATTCAGAGAACCGTCCTCTTTCAGATTCTCCACCATTTCTTTTCCTATGTTTAATGTTTCTCCCTCATATTCTACCGATTTATCCTCATTCACCACAGCCACGGGCAATTTGTCCATATTGCCGTAAGGGTCCCACATGGATCCCAGAAAAAGGGTGGTATAAATGGTAGGAATTGCAATAATCGCAACAATAACTACCAACATGAGTTTATTACTCAGCAGCTTTTTCCACTCTAGTTTCAGCATTCTCCTGTCTCCTTTCTGTCTGCGCAACTAGTTATTGTTTAATAGATATTATGTTGATTATTTACACATACCGCATTATACTAGGGTTATAAATACCTTACAACCGACAATAATCCTTCGTCATGTCTATTAATAGGCAAAATGTCTATCTAGTGTCTATGGTTTATAATTTTTTTATATTTTCGAAAGGAGAAATCTATGAAAGAAAAAACTGACCGGAGAATCCGCAAAACAAAAGCCCAGCTTCGAGCCGGGCTTGCAAAACTTATGCAGGAAAAAAGTATTAAAGAAATTACTGTAAAAGAACTGGTAGAGGAAGTGGATATCAACCGTTCTACTTTCTATCTCCATTATACGGATATTTTCAATATGCTTTCCACCATTGAAGAAGAACTGCTGGAAGAGATCCGCCAGACCATTCAGAATCATCCGGTCAGTCCCTTTAACGAATCCAGCTTTCCTTTTATTGAGGATATTTTTCATATCCTGGCAGAAAACAAAGATATCTGCAGCGCCTTGCTGGGGCCAAACGGGGATATCGCGTTTATCCATCGCATTGAAAATCTGATTTCCACCCACAGTCTTAACGTACTGCGCCGGACTTTTCCGGACACTATTGAAGACCTGAAATATTCCTATTCTTTCTGTCTTTCCGGCTGCATCGGTCTGGTGAAAACCTGGCTGACCTCCGATACCGATGAAACGCCTCAATATATGGCCCAGCTCACCTTCCGGCTGATCATGAACGCCCTCCGTCATATGTATCCTGATAACACGCCCTCACAGACACCTCTGTCAGGTTCCAAAAGCCCTCTGCCGGAATAGATCCGGCAGACACTTCTTCAGGATCTGTGTCTGACCGGGATTTTTATTGCTTTTCCAGAGCTTTCTGATACTCTTCCTTCAGTTCTTTGATTTTTTCCTCCTTTTCCCTGTCATAAAGCTGATTGTCCTCTTCAATAACTCTCCTTTCTCCCTTGTCGGGTAGTAATCAGCGCCGGATACGGCGCATAAGCTTTGTTACTTTCGTCGAAAGTAACGCAAAAACTTTCGACAGCCGTTCCGTCCGTCAAAAGCTGCCTTTGCGCCCTGCCGGGAGCTTATCCGTCCTACGGACGGAGCGGCTGCCCCAGCCGCCTTGCTTCCGCCGCTATCGCTTTTCGTATTGCGGGCACCACATTTGCCACTGTGCTTTCCCCCCATCCCGCAAGCCATACCAGCGTCCGCATTTCTCCTTTTGTCAGTTCTACCTCTCCAAAAATTTCATTGAGCATAGCAATCTGTCTCGTCTCCATCTCATAAAATTTTTCATTAACATTCCGTGTTCCACGTTCCGGCTGGATAATCATAAAATCCCTCCTTCCGCCTTGTCCGCTATCACAGGAGCGTGACACGCTCCTGTCTTATATCATCAAAGAAAACTTTACCAGCGGAAACTGTTCGGTATCCCCCGCCTGTCCAAATATTCCTGCCGGGCTTTCTCCCGTTCTTCCTCTGTCAGAGCAGTCTTAGACTTCCCATATAACTCACGTAACACCAGTGCATCCAGTTTCTTCTCCAATCCTATCCTTATCTCACCCTCATGGTTGTCGTCCTCCATCAGATGATAATGAATCAGTTGCACAAACAATTTCTGCGGTATCTGTACCTGTTTCATCCAAATCTCCTTTCAAGGTGGCAACATTACCTGTTCCTAAAGAAATGGTAATCTTGCCATGTTGATTTATTGTTCCGGCAATACCCACGACCAGTGTCCGCCGGGTTTTATCGACTGGACGCCAAGAGCCTTCTTCGCATTCCAGAGTGTCTTCCCTTTAATCCCACGGTTTTCCGCCTCTTTAAGGATTACATTCTGTTCAACTGCCCCGTCTGCCAATATCTCAAGCAGGAACTCTTTCGCCTCTTTTATCTTCTGTCCACGGTTATTGCCACTCAGCAGATCATCCGCACTGATGTCATATTCCCCGATCCAATCAACTACCCCGGTGCAAGCACTCAAGCACTGTGCTCGGCTCCTACGTCGCCGCTCACAGCACTTGCCTTTCGCTCTTGCTCCCGCAAGCGCAAAAGCGGGGTATGCGAATTTGTTTGTCTCTGCTTTTACATATAATCGAATAGGCTCATTTGCCCATCCAGTCCTGTATTTCGGAATAATTTCTTATACTCATTCCCTTGATTCTTTACATAATTTGCTATCACATCTTCATTCCCATGCTCACTT
>CASEXH010000038.1 GCA_949291945.1 uncultured Bacillota bacterium
GGTCTATGAGTGGCCGATTGCTAAGCGGACGGGGCCAATACCTAAGTAAAGCGGCAAAGTTGGATAAACAGTTTTACATGTGTGGTTTTGAAGGTACAGACCTTATCAACCTCAGTTAGGAAACTAACTGGGGTTTTTTTATGTAATTCGCCAGGCTACATGAAAAATGTGCTGAACCCTCTTTTACTGACAAAATATAAAATACGGTATTTCTATCTCTCCTAAAAATATGCTATATTTTTTATAAATTACAGGAAAAGGGAGCAATGCTATGTATGACGCAAATACCTTGAAAATTCTTTTTCGTTTCAGCCAGATCCCGATTAATGTCTATTCCTTAGAATGGAAACTGATGGAAACTTTTACCTGCTTTTTTCATGAACCAGAAGCTTTTGAGGCAAAGATGCTGGAGAAAGTAAAGGGTGGCCTTGCCGGAAAAAAGTTTTTCTTTCTTTCCTATGATCTCCAAGTGCCGGTTGCCCTGTGTGGCTGCCGGGGAGAAGAAGAGTACTATATTCTGGGCCCCTTTTCTTACGGAAGAACAGATACTTTTGAGTGCAGAAATTTTATGAGGAAAAATAAGATCAGGGAATGCCCAAAATGCCAGCTGGAAGATATTTTTGCTTTCGTCTCTTATCTCACAGGAGAAGAGTTTCAGGAAGAACGCAGAAAAGATATCCTGGGAGAACTTCTTCCTGAAAAGGAAGAAGCAGAAAATCAGGAATTGATTACCAGAGAAGAACTGCGGCAGATAGATTCTTTTCAGAAGAACCATACTTATATGGATGAACAGCTTTTATATGATCATATTAAAGAGGGAGATGTAGAATACCTGGAGAAACAGGATTTTTATGAAGCGCCTTCCCACCCCATCATCATAGATGACCTTAAGAAGAATGAGGAATATATGACAGTAATCAGCATTTCCCTGGCTGCACGTGCGGCTATAGAAGGAGGATTAAGTTCTGCGGAAGGTTTTATTAATAATGATATTTACCTGAAAAAACTTTCAGAGTGCAAAACGGTTTTTGAAATGGACCGGCTGCGGCGGGAAAGCCAGATCTATTTTGCACGGCTGGTAGCGGACCATAAGAAAAAGAGCGGAGTGAACTTCCATGTGGAGGAAGTAAAGAAAAATATCATATCCAAAAGATTTACGAAGATATCCATACAGGAAATTGCGGATGAGTTGGGGATTTCAAAAGAATACATGCAGAAATTGTTTAAAAAATATGAGGGAATCTCCATCACAGAATATA
The DNA here is from genome assembly GCA_949291945.1 of uncultured Bacillota bacterium. Lineage (GTDB taxonomy): Bacteria > Bacillota > Clostridia > Lachnospirales > Lachnospiraceae > Blautia. Next base: position 1,260 of record CASEXH010000038.1, read on the forward strand.
CTTCCGATATTAAGATTGAAGCGGCCTGCAACATGCTCCGGTATTCAGACAGGAAAATACAGGAGATTGCAGAATATCTCCACTATGGAAGTGTAAGCCATTTCAGCACGGCTTTCCGGAAGAAAATGCACCAGTCTCCAAAAGAATACCGGGATCAGAACAGGAAGACGGTCTTTTGATTTCAGAAGAAAATATATCCTAAAAATTAAAAGAAACATCCAAAATCATAAAAACTTTTTTTCGAGAAAAGAAATAAAATAAGTGTATCAGAAATTATATCGTAGGAGGAATCGGATCCATATGAAAATTTATGTAGATGCAAAGGCTTCCCGCCAGGGAAACGGAAGCAAAGAAATGCCTTTTAAACACATTAATGATGCGGCACAGGTAGCAGTGGCCGGCGACGAGGTGCTGGTTGCTCCAGGTATTTACCGAGAATATGTGAATCCCAGAAACGCCGGAACAGAAGAGGCCCGGATCACCTACCGAAGCACAGAGCCTTTAGGGGCAGTGATCACCGGAGCAGAGGAAGTAAAAGACTGGAAACTTTATGAGGGGACTACCTGGGTAACCCGGATCAACAATTCCATTTTCGGAAATTATAATCCTTACACTACATATGTATACGGTGACTGGTACTTTGCCGGAAGGAGCAAGCATACAGGTGCTGTATATCTTAATGACAAGATGCTTTATGAGGCAGAGAGCCTGGAGGCATGTATAGAAGGAAAAGTCTATGAATGCTCCTGGGAGCCGGAAGCTTCTGTCTATAAATGGTATGCCCAGCAGGATGGGGACGAGACTGTGATCTACGCAAACTTCCAGGGAAAAAATCCTAATGAGGAAAATGTAGAGGTCAATGTCCGCCGGGAATGCTTTATGCCCTCAGAAACAGGCATCGGCTATATTACCGTCAGCGGTTTCAATATTAATAAGGCAGCAACCACCTGGGCACCGCCGGCAGCCTACCAGGACGGTATGATCGGCCCTCACTGGTCTAAAGGCTGGATCATCGAGGACTGCGAGATCAGCAACAGTAAATGTGCCGGTATTTCTCTTGGTAAATATCTGGATCCGGACAACGACCATTACTTTACCTATAAACATGTGAAAAGCCCCACACAGATGGAGCGTGATGCTGTATGCCGAGGCCAGTACCATGGCTGGCTGAAAGAAAAAGTAGGAAGTCATATTGTCCGCCGCTGCAATATTCATAACTGCGAACAGGGCGGAATCATCGGACGTATGGGAGGGGTATTCTCTATTATCGAGGATAACCATATCCATCACATCAACAACATGATGGAACTGGGCGGAGCAGAAATTGCCGGCATCAAAATGCATGCGGCTATTGACGTGATCTACCGCCGGAATCATATCCATCACTGTACTATGGGAATCTGGTGCGACTGGGAGGCTCAGGGTACCCGTATTACCCAGAACCTGCTTCATGACAATCAGAAGCCGGAATTCGCCAAACAGCTGAAAGGCGGTATGATGAGTCAGGATATTTTCGTAGAGGTGGGACACGGTCCTACACTTATTGACAACAATATCCTTCTTTCCGATGCCTGCCTGCGTATGGCTACAGAAGGGGTTGCTATGGTCCACAACCTGATCTGCGGTGCTCTCACCTGTGTAGGAGATGGTACAGGTCCTCGTTACACACCTTATCACATTCCACACCGGACAGAAGTCATGGGATTTATGACCATTCTTCATGGCGATGACCGTTTCTATAACAACATTTTCGTACAGAAATGGCCGTCCAAGCCTTTCATCACTCTGCGAGACAGCTCTGAGGGAACCGATGAGGAGAACCGGGAAGTAGGCACTCATGTAATGGATGAGTATCCTACTTATGATGAATGGATCAAAATGTTTGATATGGATACAGACACACCGGATATGAAAAAACTGGAGCCGGCTCATGGCGAAAAGCTTCCTGTATGGGTAAAAGGCAATGTTTACTTTAACGGCGCCAAAGCATATAAAAATGAAACCAACAATCTGGTGGATACAGAACATAGTGTAACCGTTGACCTGAATATGGAGGACGGCTGCCCGGTACTGTCCACAAACCTCTATGAATTCCTTGGAGATTTTGCAGACAGTATGGTAAACAGCGACATCCTGGGCTATGCCTTTGAACCGGAAGAACGGTTTGAAAATCCGGACGGAACAGACATTATCTTTGACAGCGATTATTTCGGAAACCACAGAGGTGTCCGTGTCCTTCCGGGACCATTTGCCAATGCAGAAGACGCCGGGAAAAAACTTTTTTTCTGATCCTGGAATATATTGACAAATACAAAACTCTAATGCTATAATCACGTTGTTAGCAAGAACTAACCCATGCGCAGATAACTATGCCATGGGTTAGTTAGTTTTTGGGGATGAGTTAGTATAAACTAACTTTTTCGAATCGTTATGGACCTGGAGGCATGTTCCATTGGTTCGTTGCCTGCAGGAATAAAAAACATTGGAGTGAACATATGAATTTTCTGAAAAGCAAAAAGAAAATAATCCTTATTCTTATTATCATTGTAGTCGTAGCTGGTGCTTTTGCCATCTACCAGTATACCAGGCCAAAAGAAGTGACAAATTATGATGTGGAATTTGAAACAGATCAGGAAAAGCCGGAAGATGAAAGCACGCCCAGCAGCGTGGAGGAAGGAATCCAGGTCCCAGGCTATGAGTCTATTACCATCCCGGCAGGGACAACGGATGTGTCTGTGGAACTGATGAATCCGGAAGAAAATAATGTATATTTTGAGATTTCTTTCTATCTTCCGGAAACGGACGAGACTATTTATACCTCCAAGATGATCCAGCCTGGCCAGCACCTGTATGAGATCACTCTGGACAAGGCTATGGAAGCAGGAGAGTATCCTCTGACCATCCGGTATGCAACGTACAGCGCCGATGCGGCCATGACCCCCAGAAACGGGGCGGAAGTGAACTGTACGCTGATCGTCCGGTAAAATCTATAAAGCAGATGTTACTGCGCCAAAAGCGCTTAACATAAGGCAGGTCTTAAGCGGCACGGAGGACCTGGCCTTTGCGGCGGGAGCAGGCGGCATGTGCCGTGTCTGCCTGGATCATTGTCCGCAGGAATCATAGAAATATCATTTTAAAAGAAGGGAGAGTATCTATGAGACTCAATAAGATTGTATCAGGAGCTGCTGTGGCAGCTATGTTAGGAACCATGATGTGCACCACGGCCTTTGCAGCAGACTACGCAGACGGAGATTACACAGGGGAAATTCATTTCCTGAATGCCAACGGAACAGGAGCTGCCAGTATGTGCGATCCCATCTTTGTCCATGAGGCTGAGCTGGCACTTACAGCCGACAATGCAGAACTGACTTTTTATGTGGCTTATCCGATCCCTGCGTTCCCTGATCTGGGAGTGGACGGAACCATTCTGGATGTAGTGCTTACAGTAGATGGTACCGAATATACAGCAGAATCCGATACTACCACAAAACCAGAGAAAGTATTCGACACTACATCCAGCCTCTTTGGAATTACTGAGGGAGCATCCTATCCGACTCAGGTTCTTACAGTAGACCTTCCCAGAGATGCGGTAGATGATCTGGAAGCCGGGACTTTAAGCGCCAGCGCTTATGTAAATTCAGTAATGAATTCAACCCAGAATTTCTTCATTCAGGTAACGAATATTCAGTCAGTGGGAGGAGAGACAGAAGAACCTGATCAGCCGGAAGTACCTGCAGAGGAAACTCAGGATATGCAGATCAGCGCTGATGTGGAAGAAGTAGTTTCTGCGCCGACCTATACGGTAACTGTACCTGGGTCTGTTGAGCTGGGGACTCTCAGCACAGAGGAAGACAACTCCTTACCCTACACAGTAGATGTGGCAGCTTCCAACCTGAATGGAACTCTGTCTGTATCTGCACCTGAGACTGGTAATCTGACCAATGGGGATAACACACTGGCTTTTGCCAACAGTTTTGGAACACAGAACGTAACAGCAGATACAGAGAACGGCAAACTCAGCGGCGCTATCAGCGTATCAGCTTCTGACGTAGCAGCAGCCGCAGCAGGAAATTACACAGGAACAACTACTTTCAGCATTACATATGCAGCAAACTAAAAGCAATAAAATGTATAAATATTCTCGATTTTGACTAATGCGACAGCATCGTATCTAAAAACGGATTTTGAATGGAGGGAAGCATGAAACAGAAAATAGGCTGGAAGAAAATGGGCATGAAATTTCTGACAGTCCTTACAGCACTGGGCCTGTTATGGCAGCCTTTAGATATAAATGCCGCAGCTTGGGGCAGGACCTCCGATTCCTATACAGTAAACGGCACCTTTCATATCGATCAGTTTGGGGAATATGACATTAACGCAGAGGTTACAGTAACTGATGGAGTTATTACCGCTGTGGAGATCACAGGGGATAATTTCGGAGGGACCTATGGAGACTATAACCAGAATGTAAAATTGCCGGAGGCAATTGCAGGTATGGCAGAGAAGTTTATCGGGCTGGGGGATACAGACAGAGATGGGATCCAGGGGCTGGACGCTGTATCAGGGGCCACCTATTCTTCCAACGGGATCAAAGAAGCGGTTATGAATGCTCTTGGACTGAAAGAAGAGGAAACCTCCGGAAATGTACCCGCTCAGGTTCCGGAAGCCGGGACTTATCAAGTAACTGTGGCGGTCCGCAGTGATGTAGTAGACCATAGTCTGGTCCAGACAGATACCGCCCAGGCGGTACTTCAGGTAGATGAGAGTGGGCAGATGAAACTGTCTTATACCATGGTTTCCGGTACAGACCAGGAACCTATGTATATACTGGGTGTGAACGGATATTATGTAAATAATGACCGGGCGGGAGCTCTTTCCATGGACGGGGTTGATTATAATACCACATCATCAGGAGACTATACTGTAGTAACCGATGTAACCTATCCTCTCTCGGGACTGAGCCAGTATTATTATACAAACACCTATCTGTACGTACCAGCCATGAGCAATCTGAACGGAGAGATCAGCGGCATATACTTCGAGAACGGACACTTCAGCGTGGATACCATTGTGACGGTGTACTGGGATACTCTTACAAAGCAGGGAAATGACAGTAGTATGGAAATTACCGCAAATGTGGCGGAAAATATTTCCTCTCCCTCCTATGGAGTTTCTGTTCCTTCGTCCATTGCCATGGGCGGGCTCAGTACTCAGCAGGATAATATAAAACCCTATGAGATCAAAATATCTGCAGAAAACAAAGAGGGTCTGGTTACAGTAACAGCACCGGATAAGGGAAATCTGGAAAATACCGGGGAGAAAACCCTGAGATTTTATAATGATTTCGGCACCCAAATTTTTAATGCCTCAGACGGATCTGTCTCAACGGCGACAGAAGCGGCCAGGGCCAACACTTTAAATGCAGTCCGGACTGACGGTACTTCCAACATTGAGACAGACACCGGAGATACAGAAGGGGGAACCCCTCTGTACGGAAATATTACGATAACTGCGGAAGATGTATCTGGTGCAGTTCCCGGCAATTATACCGGAACAACCACCTTTACCATTTCCTATTCTGAAAGGGGAGAGGACCCGGATAATCCGGGAGGAGAGGATCCGGACAATCCAGGGGGAGAAGACCCGGATAACCCGGGAGGGGAAGACCTGGATAATCCGGGAAGCGAAGATCCCGGACAGGACCAGAGCATGGAGGCCGGCAGATATACGGTAAATGTGGCTCTGTGGCATGCTACAAATAATACCTTATCTATGGGAAACGCAGCTCTGGATCCCCAGGGAGTCATTGTGGTAGATGAAGATGGGAATATGTCTCTGCAGCTGACCTTCCATTCTTTAAATATTTCGGGAATAGAAGGCTATCTGTACAGGCTGAAAAAAGTGGATATGTCCACGGTGGTCTATAATCAGTACAATTATCCCTCCTCTTATGAGGCGGAAGAGGCAGAGATCCTGGAAACCTTTGAGGGAATCTATGACTCTTTTAATGATCCGGACTCAGCTTCCTATGATGCAAACACCGGAGGAAATGAATATCCCAGGGTCATCTCCATCCCCATAGAGCAGGATGAGGATATGAACTATGTGGAGATTTATGTTCCGGTCATGGAGTCTATCGGCGCAGGACAGGGAACACAGCTGGCCAGGCTGCATATTGACTGGGATTCTGTGGAGAAGGTTTCAGAAGATTCGGGCACAGAAGACCCGGGAACAGATGACCCAAATGAAGAAGACCCGGATGACAGCGCCCCCCTTGACATCCGTAATCTTGCTGACGGAGTATATTCTCTTACAGGCCGGATGGTGAAGGTGGATAAAACGACTCTTTCCATGTCAGACAATGCCATTAACCATACGATTAAACTGACGGTGACAGATGGAAAATACTATCTTACCCTGGATTTCAGGGGCCTGACCATTGGAGACAGGCTGGGCTATCTAAGTGAACTTAAATATTATCTGACAGGCTATACTCTGGATGAACATGGAAATCCGGTGGGAGATCTGGCAGATGTTACCGTAGATTCCTATCAGATAAATGAAGATGGTTCTCGGATCAGTGATCAGTATGGAACGGATTATCCCGACTTTGTGACCTTTGAAATGATTCCCGAAGCATTGGAAGACGGTTATGTGCCTCTTCAGGTATTTGTACCTATTATGGAGTCCATCGCAGCGGGTACGGGAACCCAGCCGGTGTTTCTGAGCCTGGACTGGAGTACCATTGAAAAAACATCTGAGGACGATCCGGATTTCAATAATGATGCAGACGGAGATGATGACAGCAATGGGGGAGAGGATAACAACAACGGGACTACCACTCCAACTGGAAGCTCCGGTTTCAGCGGCGGTTCCAGCTTGACGGGAGGCTCCAGCCTGACCGGGGGTTCGTCTCTAAAAGGAGGGTCCTCTTTAGGCAGCTCTTCCCTGGGAAGCGGATCCTCTCTGAACAGCGGCCTTTCCACGGCTTCCGGAGCCAAGACAGGAGACGATGCGAATTTTGGATATGTATGGCTTCTGCTTTTGGCGGGAGGCGTGATGGTAGTCTGCGCTGTCAGGATAAGATGTAATCGCAGAAAATAATACAGCATACCCAGGCACAGTGGCCTGAATCATTATATTAGTCCGGAAAAGCAGGGCTGTAATGTCAACTTGTGAGACAGCAGCCCTGCTTTCAGTATACTTTGAAAGGATAGTTATATGTGGCTTTGACATAGTACTTTCTTTCTTCCATTGTCTCCTATACTTTTCCCTGTCTCTAAAGTATAATGGGAATAACAGTAAGAAGATTTTAAGGAGACAAAGAAATGCCGATGATACTTGTTTTGGAAGATGATCCGGAGCTGAACCAGACCATCACCAGCGTCCTGAAAAAAGAAGGCTATCGGGTTTTCTCTGCATATTCCTGTAAAGAAGCAAAGAACTTTTCAGAAACTCACACCTTGGACATGGCAGTGCTGGATATCAATCTTCCCGATGGAGACGGGTTCCGGTTTTGCAGATGGCTGAAGGCCAGAAACCAGGTCCCGGTACTGTTCCTGTCTGCCCGTGACCTGGAAGAAGATATGCTGAAAGGCTATGATCTGGGCGCTGAGGATTATGTGACAAAACCCTTTTCTATAAAAATATTGCTGAAAAAGATCTCTGTGATCCTTTCAAGAGAACCGAAGAACTTCCATATTTACGACGACGGTTTTTTAAGGATTGATTTTGAACTGGGAAAGGTCCAAAAGGGAAAAGAGGAATGTCCGGTTACCCCTACAGAGTACCGGATCTTAAAAAAGCTGATCCAGAATAAAGGCCAGCTACTTACCTATTCTCTGCTGCTGGATTCCTTATGGGATGAGGGCGTCCAGCTGCTGGACAAGCATGCTTTGGCAGTGAATATAAACAGGCTGCGGAAAAAAATCGAGACGGAGGAGCATTCCTATATTTCTAATGTATATGGAATGGGTTATATATGGAAATAGTACTGCTTATGGGGATTCTCTTGCTGCTGGGATTGGCGGCGTTTCTGCTGTGGAAAATACATATGTTAAAACAGGATATTTACGGGTTTACAAAGAATCTGGATATGGCCCTGAATATAATGCTGAACGGCGAAAAGCTGGAATCCAGACCCTATAGTGAAGATGATCTGTGGGGGATGATCTACGAAAGACTGCGGGAGCTTTCCAATATGTACACCCACAAAAATAAAGAAATATCCGAAGAAAAAGAATTGCTGAAAGAACTGGTTTCTGACATATCTCACCAGACGAAAACCCCCATTGCCAATGTAAAACTGTACCTGGAAATGATGGGAGAAGATAAAGAAAATATCCCGGAATATATGAAAAAGCTGAATCTCCAGGTAGATAAATTAGATTTTCTTCTCCAGAGTATGGTTAAGATTTCCCGGCTGGAGACCGGGACCATTAAGATACAGAAACAGAAACTTCCCATAGCCCGGACTCTGGCGGAATCCATAGCAGCGGTGGTGCCAAAAGCAGACAAAAAGAAAATCCAGATTTTCGTAGAATGCGAGGAAAATTTGGCGGTGGAACATGATAAAAAATGGACGGGGGAAGCACTGTTTAACATTCTGGACAACGCTGTAAAATATACACAGGCAGAGGGAAGGGTGTATATTTCTGTGTGCAGACAGGAGATCTTTACAAGGATCAGCATAAAGGACACGGGAAAGGGAATTGCGGCGGAAAGGCAGGGAGCTGTTTTCAATCGTTTTTACCGGGAGCCGGAGATTCACGACAGCGAGGGGATCGGGATCGGCCTGTACCTGGCCCGCAAGATCATCACTATGCAGAACGGTTATATTGAGCTGGAATCCCAGGCAGGACAAGGAAGTACCTTCAAAATTTATCTTCCCAATATGGATTAGGAAAAGTCACAGTTTTGTGATTTTTTCTTTTTGTGAACGGTTTGTGATTATTATGCTCTATTTTTATGATATCAGGATTGTGAGAGCACGCAGTGAGCAATTCTGCATCATAGGATTATAGGAGATAGGAAGATGAAGGATATATTGGTAAGGACCCGGGGACTAAAGAAATATTATCAAGTGGGCAGTCAGACAGTAAAAGCCCTGGACGGCGTAGATCTGGAAGTGAGAGAAAGGGAATTTGTCTCGGTTATCGGGAAATCGGGAAGCGGAAAAAGCACCCTTCTGCATATGATCGGTGGTCTGGACGTGCCCAGCGAGGGACAGGTGATCGTAGACGGAATGAACCTGGAGAAAATGAACAGAGAAGCCCTTGCTTTATACAGGAGACGTAAAGTAGGCTTTATTTTTCAGCAATACAACCTGATACCGGATCTGAATGTCTATGATAATATCCTGTTTCCTCTGGAACTGGACGGAAGGCAGGTGGATAAAAAATTTATCCGGGAATTGATGGCGGTCTTAAATATTTCCAATAAGAAGGAAATGCTTCCCTCTATGCTTTCCGGAGGAGAGCAGCAGCGGGTGGCTATCGCAAGGGCTCTGGGAACAAAGCCCTCGATTATCTTAGCTGACGAGCCAACGGGAAATCTGGATACAATGGCCAGCCACGATGTGATCGGCCTGCTGAAGATTCTGGCAAAGCAGTACCAGCAGACCATTATCCTGATCACCCATGACGGGGATATCGCCCAGATGGCGGATCGGGTCGTCAGGATCGAGGATGGAAAGATCCGGAAAGGAAGTGAGCCTTATGCTGGGAAATAATAACAAAAAGATTTTGAACAAACTGGCAAAGAACACCCTCCGGAGAAATAAAAAACAGATGAGTATTTTATTTCTTACCATTTGTTTGTCAGCTTTTATGCTGTTCAGCGTATTCACCCTGGGGATCACCTATCTGGATCTCAGCAGGCAGCAGGATACCAGACTGAACGGGGCAGAATATGATATTGCCCTTATGAACGGATTTACGGAACAACAAAAAGAAAGTCTGGAGGAAAATTCTTTTACACGGAGCGTAGGGACAGAGTCCTATGCCGGGTATGTTAAGAGCACAGAATACGACCACACTGTGGATACTGGCCTGTTGTGGTGCGACCAGACCTTCTGGGAGGAGCAGATGGCTCCTGCCAGAACGAAAACAGAAGGTTTCTATCCTCAGGAGAAAAACCAGCTGATGGTTACAAAAGAGGGGCTGAAAACTCTGGGAAAAGAAGATCTTCAGACAGGAGACAGCCTTTCGCTGACCTATGAAGATAATACCGGGATCCATACCGGGAAATTTGTCATAAGCGGGATCTGGGACGGCTATGGAGACAAGGCTCCGGTATTTGTTTCGGAAGAATTTTATAAGCAGTCCGGTTATCGTCTGGAGTACGATGGGATTCTTTGTATTAAGCTGAAGCAGGACTTCCTTCTGCCGGGAACCATCGATAAAATAGAAGACTCCCTGGAGCTGTCAGAAAGACAGGCTTTTCAGCCTTCTCCCTATATTGAAAATTCCTTAAAAATACTTGCAGGAATATGGGGTTTGTGCGCAGTGATCTGTTTAAGCGCTTACCTGCTGATCTACAACATTTTGTATCTTTCTGTGTCCGGAAAAATCCGATACTACGGACTGCTTCAGACTTTGGGAATGACCAGGAAACAATTACTGATGTTTATGAGAAACCAGATGCTGCTGATCTGTGCAGGTGGGATCGCTGCAGGCATTGCGCTGGGGATTTTGACGTCACTGATTCTGGTACCCTATGTGATGAAGAGCCTGGGAATTTCTATGGCAGATATGGAACTGTCTTTTCATCCCTCCATACTGATTGCCGGCGCTGCCGTCTCCGGCGCCGCCGTATTCCTGGGGATCCGGAAGCCTGTGCGGACAGCTTCGGATACCTCGCCTGTGGAAGCAGTAAAATACAGAGGAATCGGGAATGCCAGACCAGGCAGCAGGAAGGTGAAAAAGAAAAACCTATTCTGGAACATGGCCTGGGAACAGATCCGAAAGAATAAGAAAAAATCCGCTGTAGTATTTTTATCCCTGGCATTCAGCCTGTCGGTTTTCTATTGCCTGACAACGATCATCAGCAGCCACGGAACCCGTACCGTGGTACCTAATTACAGGGATGCAGATCTGACTATACGAAACAGCACCCAGACTACAGAGGAGATAAATTCCCTGAAGCCGGTTCTGGACGGCAGATTTCTGGATGAACTAAAGAAAATTGAGGGGATCCGGGAACTGCATATGGTGGAAGGGGCGCCGGTGACTTTTCCGGAAGACAGTTTTTTCCGGGAGTGGCTGCAGAATTATGCAGGATCCAGACCTTATCTCTCTTACACGGAAATCCTTTCTAAGTACAGGGAAAAGCCGGAAAGTTTTTACGGGATGGTGAAAGGAATCGATGAGGAAGAATTTGATTATCTGAACCAGACATTGGAAAAACCTGCAGATAAAGCCGCCTTTCTTGCCGGAAAGCAGTGTATCCTTTACTATCCGGGATTTCAGGTGCCGGATGGATATGTGGGAGAAAAGAACATTCATTTTTCCTGTGGGGGAAAGCAATTTTCCATTTCTATTGCCGCAGTCTGCCATGAGTGGTATTATGGAGGAACGAGAAATATCGGCCCCAATCTTATTGTGAGCCAGGATTATCTGGAAAGCCTTGGAAATCAACTGTATACCCTTAATCTGAACATAAAGTACAGGGAAACTTATGATAAAACCACAGAAGGAAAAATCCGGGAGCTGATAGAGGACAGTTCCAACAGCAGTGATCTGATCCTGGAATCTAAACTGGAAAATATGCAGACGATCCAGGATTCTCAGGGAAACATGATGGAGATCGGCACAGTGATCTCACTGCTGTTGTTGCTGGTGGGAGCCCTGAATTACGGGAATACCATGGCAGCCAGCCTCCAGAACCGGAAACTGACCTTTGCCATAATGGAAAGCCTGGGCATGTCTGATAGGCAGATACGAAAGCTTCTTGTGAGAGAAGGGCTGCTGTATGCCTTTTTTTCTATTATTATTACCATGACGGCAGGCACACTGATCACTTATATATGCTTTCAGGCTGTAAATTATACAGGGATTCCTTTTTCCGTTCCGGCGTTACCTCTGGTATGCAGCGGAGGACTGCTTGTTATCCTATGTATAGGAGTTCCTCTGCTTTCCTACAGAAGACTTCGGGGGAATCCTTCTATTGTGGAACGGCTGCGGGAGTATGAGGAGTAGGAAAGATGACAGGAAATGGCCGGAGCATAGGTGTTTGGTTTTGGACACAGGGAGGAAAAGTATGGATTACAGAATATTAGTTGTGGAAGATGAGCCGGATATCAATAACCTTCTGGCCAGGATACTGAGGGAAGAAGACTATAAGGTTTTGCAGGCTTTTTCCGGAACAGAGGCTCAAATGGTAACGGAAAGGGAAATGCCGGACCTTATCCTGCTGGATCTGATGCTGCCGGGGATGTCCGGGGAGGAATTTCTCCAGGACCTGAGGGAGCATCAGAGTTCTCCTGTTCCGGTGATCGTAATCTCCGCCAAGGGGCTGCTGGAGGACAAAGTCTCTCTGCTGAAAATGGGCGCAGATGATTATATTACAAAACCTTTTGAGCCCGAGGAAGTGGCCGCCCGTGTCCAGGCAAATTTAAGACGGTGGGGAAAAGAGCCGGAGGCAGAAAAGCCTCTGACCTATAAAAATCTGAAGCTTTCTCCCGGCGCCAGGAAAGTGACCCTGAAAGGAAAAGTTCTGGCCCTTACAGGCCACGAATTTGATATCCTGTACCTTCTTATGAAAAACCCGGAAAAGGTGTATTCCAGAGAACTGCTGTATGAACAGGTATGGCATGGAGGGTACTACGGAGAAAACAATACAGTAAACGTCCATGTGAGCAATATAAGGAAAAAAATAAAGGAAGAAGATCCCAGTGAAGAGTATATCCAGACCGTATACGGTATCGGCTTTAAACTTCCATAAGCATATGAATCTTCACATCTTTATAACTTCTTTAAAAGTTCTTTATGACTTATTAAAAGGGAAAAAAGTACAATACGTTTGTCAGCCGGAATACTGCAGACTGACAGACGTATTTTTGTATGAGGAGGAAATGAGATGAATGGATATGTTATGGAGACAAGACAGGTTACGAAAACCTACGGTTCCTTCCTGGCATTAGACCATGTAAATATCCATGTGAGAAAGGGCTGTATCTACGGACTTGTAGGAGATAACGGGGCGGGAAAGAGTACGCTTTTGAAGCTTCTGGCAGGCCAGAGTTTTCCAACCAAGGGAGAGATCGAGATACTGGGAAAACATGGGCAAAAAGACCTGGAAAATGTGCGGAAACAGATGGGATGTATGATCGAACAGCCGGGATTTTTCCCAAATATGACCGTGGAACAAACCCTGAGATACTATTGTATCCAGAAAGGGATACCGGACAAAGGACAGATCCTGGAAATGATGAAGATGACGGGGATTTATGAAAAGAGGAAGAGCAAATGCGGCACACTTTCCCTGGGTCAGAAACAGAGGCTTGGGCTGGGGATTGCCATGCTGGGTGAACCGAAAATCCTGATTTTAGACGAGCCTATCAATGGCCTGGATCCCAGCGGAATCATAGAATTCCGGAATCTTCTCAGAAGGTTAAATGAAGAGAAAAGGATTACTATTTTGCTGTCCAGCCACATTCTGGCGGAACTGCAGCAGATTGCAGACGTCTACGGATTTTTAAGCAGAGGCGCCCTTCTGGAAGAAATCAGTACAGAGGAGCTCAGGGAGAAATGCGCCGACTGCATTGAACTTTCCCTCTCGGATACAGCGGGCTACTGTGTTTTCCTGGAAAAGACCTTTCCGGAAGAAAACTATAAGGTTTTGCCTCAGGAAAGGGTAAGGATCTATGCTCCCAAAAGGCCGGGAGAGGCCTACAGCCGGCTGGCTGCCGAACATGATATTGCCATTAAAAGCATGCAGATTTTGCAGTCTTCTCTGGAAGATTATTATATGAAGCTGAAAGAAAGAGGTGCAGGAAAATGATGAATTATACCAAAAGTGAATTCTACCGGATCTTTACTACCAAGGAAATTTATGCTGCGGCAGGTCTGCTGGCGGGAATTGCTTTGCTGCTGAATGTTGCTTTATATTTTTTCGGAAATTCTTATGCAAACACTTCTTTTTCCTATTCCAATCTGGTGGCAAATCCTATGGTTTTTGCCTTTATGGGAATGATCATTCCCTTCCTTTTCTATGAAGGGGGCAAACGAAATGGGAACCTGAAAAATACCGTTGCCGGAGGAATTTCCAGGGTGAAAATATTTGCAGGAGAATGTGTGGTAAGCCTGGCAGTATCCACCCTCCTTATGGCGGTCACCATGGGCGTCTGGGTGCTCAGTGCAAACCTGCTTCTTGAAAAGGCCGGGCCTGTGGAATGGAAGGATTTTCTGGGAGAAGGAGCCGCCATGTATCTCATCGCAGCAGCTTGTCTCATATCCGGTATCCTGTTTCTGGAAATTTTCGATAAAAGTATTATAGGGATCCTGGTCTGGGCGGCTTTGTGGTTTCTGCTTCCGGAAGCTTTTATGTATCTGGCCATCCGCTTTCCTGTTCTTTATCAGCCGGCTATGTGGCTTCCCAATAATTTTCTGGCAGTCAATACTTCCCATGTAAATACCCAGGAGTGTATCACGGCCTGGGAGACCATGGAAGGAATGATCCGCTGCGTCCTTTCCGGTCTGGCCGGATGTATCATCTTTGGTATTTCCGGCGCAGTGCTGCTGAAAAGAAGGGACCTTTAAAGAATAAAAATAGAAGAAAAATTTTCACAGGAGGAAAAGGTTATGCTGTGCGGGGGCTTGCAATTTATATCGATTATCCTGGGAGGATTCTTTGCTTTTCGCTATTTTTCTCTTCTCTATGCAATGAAAAAAACAGAGGAGGAAATCCGGGAAATACAACAGGACCTTACCCAGAACCAGATGCTGCATCTGCCCGTCCCAAGCCCGGCTTTAGGGAGACTTCTGGGTGCATTTAATAAAGTGCTGGGAGAAATCCGGGAGGAAAGAATTGACTATGAGAGAAGAGAAAAAGCATTTCAAAAGCAGATAGAAAATATCAGCCACGATCTCCGTACTCCGCTGACGGTAATACTGGGGTACTTGAAAATGCTGAAAAAACACCCGCAGGCAGGGATCTCCCAAGACCCGGAACTGGCGGATACCCTGGGAATCCTGGAACAAAAAGCAGAAAGAATGAATGCTCTGGTAAACCAGTTCTACGAGTATTCCCGTCTGTGTGCAGGGGATTTTGAAATGGAGATGGAAAAAACAGATCTATCCAGAGTCCTGCGGGAATCTCTTTTGGGAAACTGCCGGATCCTGGAGGAAGCACATTTGAAGGTAGAGGCAGATCTTCCCCAACATCCTCTGTGGATCATGGGAAACCGGCCTGCGCTGGAACGGATTTTCCTCAACCTGTTCCAGAATGGAGGAAGGTACGCAGAAACCCTATTCCGGATTATTGTAAAAGAAGAAAAAGAGACGGTTTTGGTTTCCTTTATCAATGATACAAAGAAGCTGTCAAGGGAGGATCTTCCCCGCCTTTTTGACCGGTTTTACGTACAGGACAGCGCCAGGAGCCAGGGAGGAACCGGCCTGGGACTGACAGTGGCAAAATCTCTGGCAGAAGAAATGGGAGGGACTTTGGAATTAAGTGTTCCTGAGAAGCCTGGAGAAGAGGAAGCACAGGATCTTTTAGTCTGCTTTGAACTGAAATTTAAGGTAAAGGGGACATGCCTGCAGGCTCATTTGGCGACTGCTGGGAAGGGCTTTGCCTCTTGTAAGAGTGAAAAATCGGCAGTATAATATTTTTATATTTCCGGCTGTGGAATAAGTGCATATTTTCTGCCAGCCGCCAGAAGGAGAGAACAGACATGACAAAAGATATGACAGAAGGGCCGATCATACCACAGCTTACAAAATTTACCATCCCTTTGATCCTGGGAAACCTGTTCCAGCTTACCTATAATGCGGCGGATTCTGTGATCGTAGGAAAGTTCCTGGGAGACGACGCCCTTGCGGCGGTAGGAACTGCAGGCCCCATCATGAATATGGTTATTTTGTTCATCAGCGGAATGTGCATGGGCGCCGGTATCCTTATGAGCAGTTACTACGGAGCAAAAAGATATAACCGGCTGGAGCGGCAGATCAGCACTGCTATGATAGGAGGACTGATCTTTTCAGCGATTATAGCAATCCTGCTGATACTTTTCGCCCATCCGATCCTGGAACTGCTTCAGGTTCCTGCTGATATCATAGATTCTGCCAAAGGATATCTGAGGATCATTTTTCTGGGACTGATTTTTACTTTTGTATATAACTTTTTTTCCAATACCCTGAGGGCTCTGGGGGACAGCAAGGTTCCCCTGTATTTTCTGATCATCAGCGCCTGTCTGAATGTGGCGGGAGATCTGTTTTTTGTGGTAGTTCTGAACTGGGGCGTGCCGGGAAGCGCCCTGGCTACCGTTCTCAGTGAAATGCTGTGTTGTCTGTGCTGCCTGATCTATATAAAAAGGAAGGTCCCTCTGCTCTGCCTGGGAAATAAGTGGAAGATATTTGATCCCTCTCTTCTCTGGAAGACCTTCAGCTATGGGATTACCAGCGCCCTCCAGCAGATGTGCGTACAGCTGGGAAAGATCTGTGTGCAGACAGTGGTGAATGTTCAGGGAGTAGAATTTATTGCGGCTTTTACCGCCATTAACCGTGTGGATGACTTTGCCATGACGCCTCAGCAGAATATTGCTCACGCAAGCACCACTTTCATGGCGCAGAACCGGGGAGCCGGGAAGATTGAACGGATGAAAAAAGGCTTTTTCAGTTCAATCCTGCTTCAGGCAATTTATACGGCGGTTATTGCGGCGGTTACCTTTTTCTTTTCCAGGCAGATCATGGAATTGTTTGTCGGGGAGAATTCAGAAGAGGTAGTTTCACTGGGAATTTCTTATCTGGTGCTGATCGCACCTATGTATGTCATGCCTGCGGCTACCAATATTATTCAGGGATATTTCCGGGGACTGGGAGACTTGAAGGTCACGTTGATCAGTACCATCCTGAATATGTCTGCCAGATTCTTTACCGCCTGGCTGATGATCCATGTGATGCATGGAGGATTTGACAGACTGGCCTGGGCGAATTTCTTCGGCTGGGTGGCTATGCTGGCCTTCCAGATTCCGATGATCACCTACAGATGGAAGAAAGTGAAATAAAAACAAGGTCAACGGGAGGATTTACAAATGGAGAAAAAAGAAATGTCAATGGCTCAGCGGAGAGCAGTCGGCTTGTTATGGGTGGATACCGGAGAAAACATGGACCAGCAGGTATATGCCAGAGGACTTTGTCAGGATTTTAATCATACCAGAGGGACGGAAACCGAAAAAAGAGAGGAAATTTTGCAAAAACTCTTTGCCTTTTGCGGAGAAGGGGTCTGGATCGAGCCGCCTCTTACACTGGCCATGGGAAATACCGTATCTATCGGAAAAGGAACTTATGTCAACTCAAATCTGACTCTGGTGGACGATTATGAGATAAACATAGGAGAAGGAGTACTGATTGCCCCCAATGTTACCATCAGCACCACCAATCATCCCATGCATTATATGGCACGGCAGCATGGAGAAACGTACTGTAAGAAGGTGGTGATTGAAGACCATGTGTGGATCGGAAGCAATGTGGTCATCTGCGCTGGAGTTACGGTAGGAAAGGGATCCGTCATTGGGGCAGGAAGCGTTGTTACAAGAGATATCCCTCCAATGAGCTTTGCAGCAGGAGTTCCCTGTAAAGTGATCCGGAAAATTACAGATGAGGATCTGAAGGAGTTTGAACCCATTCCGGAATAGGCAGGAGGGGAAGACAATTGCCTAGATAATATGAAGTGCACTAGCATAACGTAAAAAGGACTTTATGGATATCCCACGGCAGTTTTTTGGACTGCAGAATATCCATAAGGTCTTTTTCTATATTTTATTATGCCAGAGTCATGAACCACTCAACAGTTGCCGGATCATAGTGGGAGAAAAACAGGCTCTTACCGGTATCCAGGGCCTCAATCTCTTTCATCTCATCTTCGCTGAGAGTGAAGTCAAAAACATCAAAATTCTCTTCCATGCGGTTCTTGTGGGTGGACTTGGGAATCAGCACCACATCGCTCTGAAGAAGAAAACGCAGAGCAGTCTGGGCAACGGTTTTGCCATGTCTGTCTCCGATTTTTTTCAGAACCGGATTATTGAAATAATCATTTTTGCCTTCTGCAAAAGGTCCCCAGGACATGATCTGAGTGCCGTTTTTCTTCATATATTCCTTTGCAGCCTTCTGCTGCTGGAATACATGGGTCTCCACCTGGTTTACGGCAGGTTTGATCCGTGAGAAGTGACAGAGATCAAGATAGCGGTCCGGATAGAAGTTGGATACGCCGATAGCCCGGACTTTGCCCTGATCATAAGCTTCCTCCATGGCCCGATAGGTTCCGTAATAGTCACCGAAAGGCTGATGGATCAGGAGCAGGTCGATATACTCGGTCTGGAGTTTTTTCAGAGATTCTGCAATAGAAGCTTTTGCTTTCTCATATCCTGCATTTGTGATCCATACCTTCGTGGTAATGAAAAACTCTTCTCTTGGAAGGCCGGATTTTGCAATGGCATTGCCTACCCCTTCTTCATTGCCGTAGGCCTGGGCCGTATCAATGCTGCGGTAGCCGGTGCGGATGGCCTCCGATACGCAGGCCTCTGTTTCCTCCGGAGGAGTCTGATATACGCCATAACCTAATTTCGGCATTTTGACTCCATTGTTCAGTGTTACATATTCCATAGTGGGTTCCTCCTTTTTTGGGTGCTGTTACCCTTCTGAGGGTATATCTGCTTTTCATCTGTTCCAGGGAACTTCCCTGTTTTCAATTATGAGTTTACAGCCTGAAGAGAAAAAAGTACAATAAGAATATAGGAATTCAGATTCCTTAATATGAATAGTGAGAAAAGGGGAAAGATATGTTAAATCTTTTAGAACTGGAACAGCTCGCAGCCTTTGCGGCAGAAGGCACCTTGTCCAAAGCAGCGGAAAAACTCCACATTTCCCAACCTACGATTACCAGAACCATGCAGCATCTGGAGGAGGATTTTGGGGTGTCTCTTTTCCGCCGCACCAAGAATCACATTGCACTGAATGAAACCGGGTGGAAGGCTGTGGAATATGCGGAGAGGATCCTGAAAAGCGCAGAGGAGGCAGTGGAAGGAGTCCGCAGTTTTGACCGCAGCCTGCATACCATTACCGTCAGCTCCTGCGCCCCTGCGCCTCTGTGGGAACTGCTCCCTGCTCTTACACGAATCTTTCCGGATATGACCATTTCCTCATCGATCAAGGGGAACGGCGCTGTCCTGAAAGACCTGCAGTCCGGTTCGGCTGTTCTTGGAGTGCTGCCCCAGGATATGGTACCCCAGGGATACTCCAGCATTCTTCTGCTAAAAGAAGACCTCTATGTGTGCCTGCCTGCCACCCATGCACTTGCCGGATATAAAGAGCTTTCCTTTGCCCAGCTCAACGGATATAATTTCCTGCTGGGCAGCCAGCTGGGATTCTGGGACGATATGTGCAGAGAGAAGATGCCCGCCTCCCGGTTCCTGGTACAGACAGATTCTTTTACGCTTCAGGAACTGATCCGGGAATCCTCTCTTCCCTGCTTTGTCACAAATCTTACCATAGATGAGGAAGGAACCTTTGAAGGTAGAAAGGTCATACCCATCAAAGACCAGGAGGCAAAAAGGACCTTTCATCTGGTTTTCTCTCCGGAGAATAAAAAATATGCGGTAAGATCCGGCTGGAAATCCTCAGATTGATGCAGAAACCTTATAGGCGGATACAGGTGAGGTAGCTTGAAAAAGCGGATAGAAATATCAGTTGGCGTAAAATGCAGAGTCTGATAAAATTGTCTGTAAGATCATATTGCACAGAGGATGAAAAGGACTTTTCAGAAGAAATAAATGATGATAATGAGGGTGAAAGATGACAAAGGAAACGATTGAACAGGTGTTAAAATTCAGAGATGAGCGGAGCTGGAAACAGTTTCATAACCCGAAGGATCTGGCCATCTCCATCAGTCTGGAGGCAGCGGAACTCCTGGAGGTTTTCCAGTGGAGCGCAGAAGACGTCTGGTGCGGGGAGAAAAAGGACAAGATCAGAGAAGAGCTTGCAGATGTACTGAACTACTGCATTTTAATGGCGGATACCTGCGGCCTGGATATGGATGAGATCATTCAGGAAAAAGTCAGGAAGAATGCAGAAAAGTATCCGGTGGAAAAAGTATACGGACACAAAGAAAAGTATACGGAGCTGGGAGAATAACATGCAGTTACCATATTCTGATGTTCTGGATATCGCCCATTTTTCCAGACTGTTTGACAATAAAAGCGAGTGCTATAAACTATTCTGGTTTCAGGCGATTGCACAAAAGATCAAAGAAGGCCATGAAATCATTACATTCGAAGCACTGATTAATGAAATGATCGCAGATGCATGGTACATGGTTACGGAGTACCATTTAAATCTGGGGCCCAACGACGCCCTGGAGAGGGTAGTCCATCGGCTGGGTGCGATCAGCCATATGAAATCCTGTGAGAAAAAAG
Organism: uncultured Bacillota bacterium; assembly: GCA_949291945.1. Taxonomy (GTDB): domain Bacteria; phylum Bacillota; class Clostridia; order Lachnospirales; family Lachnospiraceae; genus Blautia. Next base: position 21,889 of record CASEXH010000038.1, read on the forward strand.
AAGTTATTTTGGAATATCTGACAGCTTGTGAGGATAAAGACGTTACAGCTATGAAACGAACTTTATCCCAGAACGTGCCTTATCGGCTGCAGGCTCCTTTTATGGAGTCTATGAAGGGAAAAGAGTGGAACAGATCCGGAAAAAATCTTGCGGCAAGAATCAATCAGGAACAAAGGCTGATGTATTATTTTTTACAATTCTGTGGCCTGAATACTCAGATCCAGATACAGAAAGAATGGGCAGATTATATTAAACAAAATTATGAAATCATACAGGGCTGGGTGGAGTACAATTTGATCCAATATCTTCAGAGAAGAAATCCAAGTGTTCCGGGAATCGTGGACAAGCTGGCTCCGCCGAAAGAGCGGAACCTGGAAAAGGTGAAAAAATACTGGAAAATGATCGTTGCCATAAAACCTGTCTGTGAAATCTACGGGAAAGAACAGCTGAATGAAAAAAACATATCCATTGATCATTTTGTGCCCTGGTCTTATGTGGCCCATGACGAATTATGGAACCTGACGCCAACAACCCGGAGTATTAACAGCAGTAAAAGTAACAGCCTGCCGGACTGGAACACCTATTTTCCAATGTTATGTAAAAACGAGTATATGTCCTATGAAATGATGTGGGAATATCCTAAAATCCAGGAAGCCTTTGAAAAATGTGCAAAGGAGCATCTGAATAATCAGGAAATCAGACTTAAGCTTTATCAGCAGGGACTGCCGGAAAGAGAGTTCTCAGGACGTCTGGAAGAAGTGATCCTTCCGGTTTATCAGTCAGCAAAAAATATGGGATTCTCAAATTGGAGCCTGAAGGTATGAGATTATTTGGGCGTATTATATCTGAAAAAGATCTTCAGAGATAAAGGAGATAAAGAAAATGACAAAGTTTGAAGAATTTGAAAATATCGTTGCAAAACTCCGCTCTCCGGAAGGCTGTCCCTGGGACAGAGAGCAGACACATTCCAGCCTTAAAAAGCCATGCATAGAGGAAGCCGCAGAGGTGATCTGCGGGATCAATATACTGAAAGAGACAGGAAACCCGGACAATCTGAAAGAAGAGCTGGGAGATCTGCTCCTGCAGGTAGTGATGCATGCTCGGATAGCAGAGGAAGAAGGCTACTTTACTATGGATGATGTGATACAGGGGATCATTGATAAAATGGTACGGCGGCATCCCCATGTATTCGGTGAAGCGGTGGTCTCCGAATCAGGAGAAGTACTGACCAGATGGGACGAAATCAAAAAATGGGAAAAAGAAGGAAAAGAATGGACAGAGGCCTATCTGCCGGAGGCTTTTGATGAGGCGAAGAAGCTGATAGATGAGGCTGCGGAGAGGAAAGGGTTTGTATAGGTGTAATAGTAATAATCCAGTTTTGACAGGTAAAAATAATTCGCACTAAATCTATTGAAAATACACAGCTTCATTGCGAAAATAGAACTATTATAAAAAAACTTTTTCGCAGTGAGGTTAAAATGGGAAGAAAAGAACGAAGGATTCAAAAGAAATTTGAGAAAGACCCAATCAGGGAACTGGATAAGGTCCAGAACAGATTTTACAGCCAGCTCTTCTGGAAGTTTTCCCAGACAGAGGATCCCCGGCATCCAAGCTATATTACTTATACCAACCGTATGATGCTCGGAACATTATACTATAAGGGGATCGCAGGGACAGACAGCATGCAGGAAATGACTGAAAAGTTTAATGATGAGGCGGTTTCTAAAAATCTGTCTGTATTTATGGGTGAAACGGCAAAGGAGTATGTTCCCCACCATGTGACAGAGAATGCATATCTGGAGAGACTGGATCCAAAGGAGCTGGAAGAGATCAAGCAGGATCCGGTGTATCATTTAATCCGAAAGCGATGCTTTGAGGACGCAAGGTATAAGAAAAAATGGCTGGTCATTGTAGACGGAACGCAGCTTTACTGCGACTGTTTGGAACGGTGCAGCAATAAAGGGACGGATAAAGAGATCACACTGTATCACCGGGATGTGCTGGAGGCGAAAATCTATTTTGGTGAAAAGCTGGTAGCCAGCATAGGAAGTGAATTCATCGAAAATAACGGAGAAGACCGGAAACGTCAAGAAGGCATGAATGCAGAAGAAATCAAACAGGATTGTGAAACAAAAGCATTCTTTCGGCTGGCGGAGCGGATCAAGAAGAGATTTCCCCGGTTACCGATCCTGCTGCTGGCAGACAGTCTGTATGCATCGAAACAGGTCATGGAACTGTGCAGGGAATATAAGTGGGAATTTCTGATCCGCTATAAAAAGGGAAGTATCCCGAGCATAGCGGAAGAATACGAAAAGATACCGGAAAAGGGAAAAACGGAGAAGGCAGAATTCGTAAATGAGATCGATTATGAGGGAAAACCCGTACACGTATTAAGGTATCGTGAAGAAAAGGAGGGAGAAATAACAGAATTCCAATGGCTTTGCAGTATAAAAATCAGCAAAGAAAATGCAGAAAAAATGGCGAAAACAGGAAGGAAACGCTGGAAGATAGAGAACGAAGGGTTTAACCGCCAGAAGAACTGGCAGGGGGACATCACCCATGCATGCAGCTGGAATGACCAGTCACAGAAGAACCATTATCTGATGGAGCAGATCTCGGATTTTATGAAACAGCTGTATGAGTATTATTATCTGAAGAAAAACGGGATAGAAAAGAAACAAAAAAATATATCTTCTGATTTGTTAGCCAGCTTTGGACGGCAACTAACAAAAGAAGATATATTTCCAGTTGATGAATATACACAGTCATGCAACTGAGATAAGTATAGCAAAGGAAGTGATGCCTGCCAAGAGGGAAAAGAACAGAATTATCCACAAAAAGAAAGTATCGTAATAGGTGCGCTTATGGAATGTGGATAAAAGGGGCGAAAAAAAATAAAATGGGGATAACATAATTTCTCTCAAGGAATTTTTGCTTTATGGCAGGCAGACATTTTTTTACCGTTCAAAACTGCTTTTTATTGTATCTACTTGACAAAAAGTGATAAAATCAATATAATACTTTATTCTACGTTTAGGAGGTGTGCCAAAATGTATTATGCTGTTAGAAAAGGATATACGACAGGTATTTTTGATAATTGGCCAGAAGCACAGGCTGCAACGTCAGGTTTTTCTGGTCCGGAATATAAAAAATTTAAAACAAAAGAAGAAGCGGAGGCCTATTTGGACAATCGAGACGTATGGATTGAGCAGGTCGCTGAGGATAATAAAGCAGGATACTTAGTTGCATTTACAGATGGGAGTTATGATAAAGACCTTAATAGATATTCGTACGGTGTGCTATTTCTTTTGCCAGACGGAACAGAGGAAAGTATATGCGGCTACGGAAGCAATAAAGAATATCTTGATAGCAATAATATCATAGGTGAAATATTTGGTGTTATCAATGCATTTGACTGGGCTATATCTAATGGATATGAAAAACTGAAAATCTATCACGATTATGAAGGGCTTGCAAAATGGCTAACTGGCGAATGGGGTGCAAAAGTTAAAGCAAGCCAGATGCTTGTCTCATTATATAAAGCAAAATTTGAAGATTTTATACAAGTTGAATTTGTCAAAGTTCCGGGGCATAGCAATGTTATTTATAATGATAAAGCAGACCAGCTGGCAAAATCTGCATTAATAGATAGAAAAAAAGTTGCTGTTCAGGGTGAGCATTGGTTCTCGATTCCGTATTTCAATAAAAGTGATTTTGATGCGTTTTCAGAGATAATTGAAGAAGCTGATACAAATATTACTCATTCCATTGATAATAAAGCAGACAAGGCGATTTATCGTTTTAGATTAAACTCTGACAAGGTGACAGTGTCATTATTTAAGTCGGGACAGCATAAACTTCTTGTGCAGGGTAAAAATTCGTATTTGTTCCAAGTCATCACTTCTACATTGATAGAATTAGATGAAAATATTAAAGTCGAACAAATTCTTGGAAATGCTTATCGAATGAGCATAAAGAAAGATGTTGTAGATAATACCTTTGTTCCAATTGAGAATGGACTCCCGAGTGCATATCCACCGGGAATAAAGCGTCTTATAAAACAAGCAGTAATCAATTTAAATTATTATGTAGAAAGTGAAGATTATTCACAATACGCATTTCCTGCACTTAGAGCATTAGAGGGGCACATTAAATATCTGATAACTTTAGCCGGGGGAACTGCTGGAAGAAAGTTTACATGCTTTGGACTTGATAAAACAGTTAATCCAAATAAATATGTAGTACAGGAAGTATTTCCAGATAGAAGCAAAAATGTTTACATAGAAAATTGCTATAACTATTATGTATCGCAGAGAAATACTGCATTTCATTTTGGTGATGTTTTTAGTGAAACATTAGATAATACAAGATGTATAAATACAAAAGAAGAGGCAGATGAAATAATAAAAAAGTGTATTGATTTAATTAGTACGCAACAGTAATATTGGGATTGGAAAGGAGGAACTGCTATGAATAATTTTGTTATAAAAGAGATCAATGCAGAAGGTTATAACAGATTCCTCCTTTGGTTGTCATTTGAAAATCTTATGGATAACCTTAGCAGCATTGAAGAAGCTCCTAGTATGCTTCATACCTCAGGGAGAATTTTGATTGACCAGCTTTTCGTTACTGGTGATGGAGATAATAGATTTATTTGTTGTGATTTCCAAAATGGAAAATTAGACTTAAAAACAGCACATATTGTTTCTCCGGCAGACCTTTTCCGTAAGGAAACCGTAGATTGGTTGCATGATAATTATAATTATGTAGAACATTCAATTTTGACAGAAAATCAGCGTCAAAAAGTTAAGGATGGTATTGCTTTTTAATGAGTAAAACAAACTAAAAACAGTCTCATTACCGGAGTCAATTATCCGGTAGTGAGGTTGTTTTATCTTAGATGGTAGTGTAAAAAACTTTGTGGCTTTGGTAAAAAATGGCTCCTTTTTGGTAAGAATTACAGATATGACAATTCTTATCGAAAAGGAGTTTATTTATGG
>CASEXH010000039.1 GCA_949291945.1 uncultured Bacillota bacterium
TTTAGATTTTACCAACTCGCCAGGTCAGTAATAATCTAAATTTACTTGAGGTATTTTCTTTGGTCAACTCCTTGATTTAAAGTATACAGGAAGCTTTCTTAAGGTTTTTTTGGTTCTGTCTGCATATCCAGTGCGGACAGGGAGGCAAGGAGTGCATATTTTACTGCCATTGAGGCAAAATCAATAGCATATTCTGCATATAGGGCAGATGCTTCTTCTCTGTCTTCGCCGGGGGTATTGGCATCAGAGTGAAGGTCCGCTGTGATCTGGTCTTTTAACAGCCTTTCTGTTTTCTGGCTGTATTCAAGCTGGACTTTTGCCAGACTGGAAACAGCGGGAGAACGGCTGTTTTTCACTATTTGTTTCAGACGCAGCTCCAGAGAATTATATTCTTGTTTTGCAGACTCCAATTCCCGGTGGATCTGCCTGTGGCTTTGTGCAGTGCAGATTTCCAGCCGTTTTCGGAGACATTCATACTGCTGTTCCAGTTCATGTAGTTTTGCTGTAAAAATATCCTGATTTGTTTTCATGATCCTGGTCTCCTTTCCAGAAGATTGCCTCTCTGGTAATTGTTATAACAGGTTTCCGGGAAAATAGGGATTATCAAATCCGGGATTTTGTACTTACACATTTTTAGATATGTAAAAAAAACTGACATTTTTTTCAATGTGTCAATACACTGGGAAAAAAGTGTCAGTAGAAAATATCCGGCCCTGCTGTTAGCATAACTGTGGAATCAAAATATGAATGGATAAAAGGAGATTGAAGTTATGGAACTTCTTGTGACCGTGGATAAAAATTATATCCCGCCCCTTCAGGTAATGCTTACTTCTCTGTATATGAATAATCCGGGGAAAAAAGTAGAACTGTATTTACTGCACAGCAGATTACAGGAAAAAGAATTGGAGCCGCTGGAAAAGCAGTGCGGCAGACTGGGATATAAATTTTTTCCAGTGAAAATAGAAGATTCCTGGTTTTCCCAGGCTCCGGTTACGAAACAGTATCCCAGAGAAATGTATTACCGTCTTCTCGCTCCCTGTTTTCTGCCTCAAAAACTTCACCAGATCCTGTATCTGGACCCGGACATACTGGTGATCAACTCACTGAAGCCCCTCTGGGAAACAGACATGAAGGGAAGACTATTCGCCGCCGCCGCCCATACAGGGAAGAAAGGAAATTCTTCCGGAAGAGATTTTCCGGTATGCCGGAGAACATGCAAAAGAGCTTCTGCTTCCGGACCAGGATATTTTAAACGCAGTTTTTGGCTCCAGAACTCTGGAGCTGGATGATTATTTATGGAATTATGACGCCAGAAATTACAGCACCTATCTTCTGAGAAGCGGAGGCGTCTGTGATATGGACTGGGTAATGGGAAATACAGGGATCCTCCATTTCTGCGGAAAGACCAAGCCCTGGCAGGCTGGATATATACACAGGTTCGGGATCCTGTATAAACATTATATGCAGATTAACCGCCGTCTGGATCAGAGCCTGGCCTCCGGATTCAGGTGAAGCAGTTCGCCGGAAAGAATCTGTTCTAACTGCCGCACCAGCTTTTCCTGATCATAAGAGGGTGTTTTGCTGTATTCCAGCAGAACGCCCACCAATCCACAGGCGTTAAACTGGAGAAGAACCTGCATATCCTCATAGTTTACATACAGATCCGGATGGTTGTGCCGTGATACTTCTACCATATAGGCTTTGGCGGCATCAATTAATAATTCCTCTATCTGAGCACGTCTCTGAGAATTCAGGAGCTTCTGAAACTCAGAAAAATGTTCTGTACAGAAAGTAATAAAAACCTTGATGGCGGATCTAAGATCTCCTGCCTTCAGACTTTCATCCACCAGGCTATGGGTCTGCTGGCGGATGGACCATTCCAGAACATCCATGATATCCTGAAAATGATAATAAAAAGTCTGGCGGGAAATATGGCATTCTTCGATCAGGGACTTTACGGTAATCTTGTCGATGTTTTTTCGGCGGACCATTTTTATAAAGGTCTCAGCAATGATGCTTTTCATATCAGCAGGCATAAGTATGTCCTTCCTTATCTGTAAATTTTTCTGTTAATATTGATTATAAATTATCAGAAAATAATTTGCAAAGATAAAAAGTTGACAATTCCTGAAAAAATGTAGTAGACTATAGAAAATAAGCAAAGGCGCCGAGAGCAGATGCTCTGGGCGCCTTTTCCATTTTAAGGAGGGAGCAGGAATGAGAGAACTGGTGGAACATACAGAAGGAATCAATCGTCTTATGGCCAGGTTCGGGGTCAAATTCGGGATTTATAAAAACGGAGAATTTCACGAACAGCTATTTCCCTTTGACGCCATTCCCAGGGTGATCACCGGGGAAGATTTCCGGATACTGGAAAAGGGCCTGATCCAGAGAGTGGATGCCCTGAACCTTTTCCTGAAAGACATATACGGAGAAAAAAAGATCATTAAGGATCAGGTGGTCCCGGAAGAATTTGTATTTATTTCTTCCGGCTACCTTCCGGAATGTGAGGGGATCTGTCCCCCTAAGGGAATTTACAGCCATATTTCAGGGATCGATCTGGTGCTGGGGAAAGATGGGGAGTGGTATATCCTGGAGGACAACCTGAGGATCCCTTCCGGCGCTTCCTATCCCATGATCGCCAGAGAGATCTGCCGCCGGGTATCCCCGAAAACTTTCAGCAGCAATCAGATCGTGGACAACCGAAACTATGCAGAGCTTTTGAAGGAGACCCTTGACTGGGTAAACACAGGGGGCATATCAGTGATCATGACTCCGGGAAGGTATAATGCGGCTTACTTTGAACATTCTTATCTGGCAGAGCGGACAGGGAGTGAGCTTGCTGCCTGCTCAGAGCTTTTTGTAGAAAATGATTATCTCTATTACCGGGACTACAGGAATACGAAACAGAGAGTAGGTGTTCTTTACAGAAGGATATCCGATGAGTATCTGGACCCATTAACATTCCTTCCCGAATCTCTTATCGGAATTCCAAATCTCATGGAGGTCTATCGAAAGGGACATGTGGCTATTGTAAATGCTCCGGGAAACGGGGTGGCAGACGATAAAGGAATTTATTATTTTGTGCCCAAGATGATCCGTTATTATCTGGATCAGGAGCCAATCCTGAAAAATGCACCCACTTATCTTCCTTATTATCCGGAAGACCGGAAATATGTACTGGATCATCTGGAAAAGCTGGTGGTAAAAGATGTGGCGGAAGCCGGAGGATACGGGGTGATCTTCGGAAATGAACTGAGCCGGGAAAAACTTTCCCAGATGAAGGAGATCATAAAAAAGGAACCCAGAAGATTCATTGCTCAGGAGGTCATTGATTTTCAGGATATGAAGGTTTCAGAAGGGGACGGGACGGTGCTGCGAAAGGCGGATCTGAGAGCTTTCGTACTGTCCGGAAAGGAGACGAAAGTCTGGGCCAGCGGCCTGACCAGGTTTTCCAGAAACCCGGATTCCTTTGTTGTAAATTCATCACAGGGAGGAGGATTTAAAGACACATGGGTATTATCTCAATAGAAAAAGCAGATCATCTTTATTGGCTGGGGAGGTATACAGAAAGAGTGTATACCACGCTGCGGGTATTTTTTCACATCTATGATCATATGATCGAACAGCCGGAAGGCATTTATGCAAAGTACTGTAGAAGACTGAATATCCCGGATATTTATACTTCTAATAAACAGTTTGCCCAGGCTTATCTTTTTGATGAGGATAATCCGGATTCTGTAGTATCCAATATGAAGCGGGCCTATGACAATGCTGTGGTGCTTAGAGAAGAATTAAGCAGCAATGTGCTGTCTTATGTCCAGCTTGCCCTGGATACTTTTCAGGCCTGTAAAAAGACCACGGCACCTCTTCTGGAACTGCAGCAGGCCATTGACTATCTGCTGGCTTTTTGGGGCTGTGCAGACGATTATGTGGATCAGGAAGACTGCAGGAATATTCTGAAATGCGGAAAATATGTAGAAAGACTGGATCTTTTTATCCGGCTGGATTATCACAGAGAAGATCTGGAAAAAGAATACAGAAAGCTGGTTAACCGGCTTTATAAAGCAAATTTAGATTATAATAAGGAAAATCTGAAACACCTGGAACAAATCATTATGGATAAGGACCAGCAGAAATCTTATGATCAGGAGGCACTGGGCTGCTTGGGAGGTCTGATCTCCTGAGTAGCCGGCAGGTGGTATGAAAAAATTAAGATTTATATACAGAATGGAAATCCAATTTTCGTCTCCGGTGAACAGCCATTATTTTGCCCTGCGCTGTATCCCCGGAGACTGTTCACGGCAGAGGATCGCTCTGACGGAACAAAACATTTATCCGGCAGACTATCTGGCTAAGACAAAAGACGGCTTTGGCAATATCCGGCTCAGCGGATGCTGTCAGGGACCCCATGAGACCTTTGGATATACCATAGCCGGTACTGCTCTGACCAGAGGGATGGAAGCGGTAAGAGAGCCTCTTCATCCCATGTACCGATATCCATCTGCCTATACCCGCCCTGTTCCGGAAATAGCTGCCTTTGCCAGGGAAGCGGAAAATTTATGCCGAAAACAGGGAAAAGAACAGAACCTGGAAAAGGCTGTCTGTGTTATGGGAATGCTCTATGAGGGCTTTTCCTATGTGCCGGGATCTACAGATATCAGCACCACGGCGGGGGAGGCTCTGAAACAGGGAAAAGGCGTATGCCAGGACTACGCCCATATTATGGAGGCAGTGCTCCGGTATATGGGAATTCCTGCCAGATATGTGGCAGGATTGATGATCGGAGAAGGGTATACCCACGCCTGGGTAGAAGTTTATACCGGGGATGGCTGGTATGGGCTGGATCCTACCAATAACCTGCATATTGATGAATATTATATTAAGCTTGCCCATGGAAGAGACTATGGAGACTGTGTGGTAGACCGGGGCTGTTTCCGGGGAAACGCCGGGCAGGTACAGAAAATTTATGTAAAGGTGGAGGAAATAAAAAATGACGGAAACTGTGGTGGCAATGAAACTGCCGGTGGATGAAAGCCTGCGGATCCGGAAAAACCGGATCATGCCTGCTCATCCTACGGGAGAAGAAAAGAGGATTGCAGTAGTAACCGGTACCCATGGAGATGAGCTGGAAGGCCAGTTTGTCTGCTATGAGCTTCTCAGGCGGCTGAAGGCGGAGCCGGAAGGGCTGAAAGGGATCGTAGATGTATATCCGGCTTTGAACCCTCTGGGGATCGATTCCATCACCAGAGGGATTCCTATGTTTGACCTGGATATGAACCGGATCTTTCCGGGGAATGATGAAGGCCCTATGATGGAGTCTTTGGTCTGTGGACTGACGGAGGACCTGAAAGGGGCCGATCTCTGCGTGGATATCCATGCCAGCAATATTTTCCTTATGGAATTGCCCCAGGTGCGGATCAATGAGCTCACGGCAGAGAAACTGGTCCCTCTGGCACAGGATATCAATGTGGATTTTGTATGGGTACATGCCAACGCTACCGTGCTGGAATCTACTTTGGCTTACAGCTTAAACCAGGCTGGTACCCCTACTCTGGTGGTGGAGATGGGAGTAGGGATGCGCATTACAAAGACCTATGGATATCAGCTTGTGGAGGGATTGTTAAATGTTATGAAGACCCTGGGGATCTGGGAGGGAGAAGTGGGAGAAACCCGAAAGCCTATCGTGTCCGCAGACCAGGAAATCGGTTATCTGAATGCAGACTGTGCAGGGATCTATGTTCCCCGGGTGCAGATCGGAGAACAGGTAAAGGAAGGAGACCTTCTGGGAGAGATCCTCAATCCTCTTACCGGAGATGTGGAGCAGGCAGTGAAAGCCCCTATTTCCGGCATGGTATTTACAAGAAGAGAGTATCCGGTAGTCTACAGCGGCTCCCTGCTGGGAAGGATACTGGGAGGTGGAAAAGCATGAAAAAGACAGAAATTTTTACCCTTGGCTCACCCTATAGGGAAGACCTGAAGATAACCGGATATACTTTCGGACAGGGACAGAAGTCTGCCTGTATAGTGGGAAGCATAAGAGGCAATGAAGTCCAGCAGCTCTATGTCTGCTCTCAGATTGTAAGGAAGCTGGAAGAATTGGAGGCAGCAGGAAAAATCACCAAGGATAAAGAAATTCTGGTGATACCTTCCATAAACCATCATGCCATGAACATTGGAAAGCGGTTCTGGCCTGTGGACAATACGGACATTAACCGGATGTTTCCGGGATACAATCTGGGAGAGACTACCCAGAGGATCGCAGCAGGAGTATTTGAAAAGGTGAAGAACTATGATTATGGTATCCAGTTCGCAAGTTTCTACATGCCCGGGGACTTCATTCCCCATGTCCGTATGATGGATACAGGAAAGCAGAACACCAGCCTGGCAGGTCTTTTCGGCCTTCCCTATGTAGTTATAAGAAAACCCCGGCCCATTGATACCACCACTTTGAATTACAACTGGCAGATCTGGGATACCAGCGCCTTTTCTGTCTATACTGCAGAGACGGACTTCATAGACGAAGAATCCGCCCGGCAGGCAGTCTCTGCTGTCCTTCGCTTTCTTACCAGAATGGGGATCCTGAAATATAATTGCCATAACGGCTATATTGCCACCGTGATCCATGAAGAGGAACTTATGTCTGTCAGGACCAATACAGGAGGGATCTACAGAAGACTCTGCCGGCCTGGTGATGAGGTTTATACCGGACAGCCTCTGGCAGAAATCTTGGACCCTTATGAGGGATATGTGACTTCGACAATTTTATCCCCCACAGATGGGATTATCTTTTTCACCCACAAAAAGCCTCTGGCTACAGAAAACGAAGTGATCTGCAAGATTATACGGCGGCTGCATAACTGATAAACAATCCGATTAAAAAGATCAGATAACTGGGAACTGCCTAAAAGGGAGCATATTACTCAGGACATCTGATCTTTTTGTATGTTATGCCCCGCACCACCTTACTTCTTCTTCAGCTTTTGTCAGAAAAGGATATGTACGGCTATGAGATGATCGAAACTTTAAGAGACCGGTCTCAAAATATTTTTGAACTGAAAGCAGGGACTCTTTATCCCCTTCTTCACGGGCTGGAGGGGAAGAAGTATCTGGAATCCTATGAACAGGAGGCGGGAGGAAAGACCAGGAAGTATTATAGGATCACCAGAGCAGGAAGAAAACATCTGGAAGAGAAGAAAAAGGAGTGGGAGACTTACACCGGTGCAGTAGGCCGTGTCCTGGGAGGGCCTGCCTATGGAAGTATATGAGTATTTAGATCAGGTAGAAAAACAGATACGCCAGGAGGCTGTGCGGGAAGAGATCCGGACAGAACTGCGGCAGCATATCGAAGACCAGGCAGATATTTATCAGGAATCTGGCATGAACCGTAAAGACGCTGTAGAAAAGGCAGTAGAGGATATGGGAGACCCGGTGGAGACGGGAGTGCAGCTGGATATGGTCCACCAGCCACAGCTGGATAAAAAGCTGATGCTGGCAGTGGCACTTATATTAACAGCAGAAGCAATCCTTCAGATTTTCTATTATTTGAGGATAGAAAGACAATCCCCAGTTTTTTCTACTGCGGCCATGCTTTTGTTTGGCCTGATAAATTTTCTGTGGATGTTAATGTTTGCTGCAAAAAGCTTTTTTTCCCAGAAATTTCATGAAGCATCAACATGGTTTGGCATGTGGCTGTCAATTGCTGTTTTAGGAGCTGTTTTCGGGGGAGTGGGAATCAGCGGAGCGGAGACATTTGGCCGTACCAGCCCGGAAGTTCTGCAAAGAGCGGCAAGCATGCTCATTATTATGCTTCCAGCTATGTATGGGGGAATGATTTTTGGCTATCGGGAGAAAAAGAAGGGATTCCTAAGGCTTATGGTTATGTTTGCTGCGGATCTGCTTCTGGGCCTTCTGATTGGCGGCGGCATCTGTATGGCCTTTTTGGTGCCTGTTCACATGGCTCTCCTGACAACAGGGATAAAAAAGAACTGGTATGGGGAAAAAAGAAACTTTTGGGAAGGATGTGGATTCTTTCTGGCATTTTGTCCTTCACGGGGATTCTGGTATCTGTTCATCAATACGGATATAGGCAGCTATGGAAGGAGAATATATACAGTTACCTGGAAATACCCGATCTGCCCGGCATCCTGAAGGCCTTGGCCGGTGAGTATTTTCCAGTAAGCCTTTGCGTATGCGCAGCAGTAATTCTGGGGTTTTTTCTGTGGATGATCCTGGATATCCGGAAACTGACCAATGATCTGTGCCGGATACTGTGCCTGGGGATTTTTGGAGGCTTTTTGGTACAGACATTATATTCTCTGGGCTGCCTTGCCGGACTGGGACCATATGAATTTGTATTTTTTCCTTTGCTGTCGGTATGGTACAGCGGCATGGGCGCTATACACTGGTATCACTACTGGTTTCTGGGGATTTTCCTGAACTGTCATAAATCTGACAGGATTATTCCGAAAAAAATGAAATAAAGACCAATGTAAAAGGACTGCCTCAAAATCCGGAACAGGAAATAGTAGTTTCTTGTTCCGACGGATTGAGAGACAGTCCTTTTGACGTGGCATTTTTACCTGAAATGAATTCCGCTCCAGTAAACGTTATCCTTCACAATGGTCTCAGGAGGCAGATCCACGCCCTCCAGGGCCCATTTTTTGAATTCTTTAAAGCCTACCCGGTCAATGATATAGCCTACATGTTCTTTTCCCCCGGGAGCTTTGGGATCAATGAATTCTTTGGCGAATTTGTAAGTATTCAGGATTACTTTTAGAATGGTATCCTCGTCAGCCCAGAGAAGAAAATCTTCTCCCAGCCTTGGATTTTTCTTTCCTGTACGTCCCATAATGGTAAGACGGTAATATTTTTTCTGGCTTCTTGTCCAGGCCCTGGTGGGGCATTTGGTGACACAGACCCCGCAGCCTACACATTTTTCTGTGTTCCGGACAATCTTATAATTTTCCATGTGGAGAGCGTCTACAGAAAGCTGATCACAGCCTTTGATACAGGCGCTGCAGCTTACACAGCGGCTGGGATCGTACTGAGGTTCGGTCATGCCGATAATGCCGAAATCATGCATCCTGGCTTTGATACAGTCGTTGGCGCAGCCGGTGAGGGCAATCTTAAAATGCAGGTCATTGGGGAAAATAGCCTTTTCAATCCGTTTTGCAAAGGCCGCCGTATTGTAGTTTCCGAAAGGACAGACCCGGTTGCTCACACAGGCGCTGACATTTCTGGTTCCGGAAGAGGCGTAGCCGGTGCCGGGAACCTCCTGATTGATCTCCAGATTTTCAATAATAGGCTGAAGTTTTTCATTGACCTTTGCCATGTCCCGAATAGAGATCCCTTCAATCTCGAATCCCTGCCGGGTAGTGATATGTACCTGACCGTTTCCGTATTCTCTTGCAATTTCTGCCACCTGAGTCAGTACATCTGCGTTACAGGCCCCTCCGGGGACGCGGACTCTGGAGGCTACAATATCTCTGTGTTTGGTCACACGAAAAGCGTTCTTTTTTAACTTCTTTGTATTTACATCAACATGCATCATTCCAACCTCCTTAATCCAGCAGTTTTTTGCCTTCCGTATAATTAAATACCGGGCCGTCCAGACAGATATAGGTGTCTCCCATCCGGCAGTGGCCGCATTTGCCCAGACCGCAGCACATTTTCCGCTCCTGGGAGATCCAGATCTGACGGTCTTCAATATCCAGTTTCTTAAATTCCGCTACAGCGAATTTCATCATTACGGGAGGCCCTACTACGATGACAGCTGCATTTTCTTTATTTTCAAAAGTAATATCTGGAATATACTTTGTCACCAGTCCTACGTTCCATCCAGGCTCTTCGGCTGCGTCTACGGTAATGGTGAGATTCATTTTCTGATCTTCCCATCTTTTGATGTCTTCTTTAAAAAGCACATCTTTGGGCGACTTAAATCCTGCAATGACCGTAAGGGACTTTACTTCCTCCGGATGATTTCCGAAATAGTCGATGATACCCTTTACAGGAGATACTCCTGTTCCTCCGGCTACCACTACAAGCTCTTTTCCCCGATAATTTTCAGGAAGGAACCCGTTGCCGTAAGGGCCTCTCATAAAAAGGCTTTTCCCTTCCTGGTTTTCGAAGATTTCATTGGTCACTTTTCCCACTTTCCGGATGGTCAGATCTACATAGTCATCTCCAATGCCGCTGACAGAGATGGGAGCCTCTCCGTATTTTGGAACAGAGACTTCAAAGAACTGGCCCGGCTTTACCTCCCCTACATAGTGCATACGGAAGGTATATTCAATATCTGTATGGCGGATAACTTTCTGGATCTGGGACAGAAAAGGCATATAGGCGTTATTCATGGCTGCTCCCTCCAATCGCTGATAATTTATTTAAACATTCTATGTAGGAAATATACTCCGGACAGACATTCTCACATCTGCCGCAGCCTACACACATAGGATAGCCGAAGCGGTTTTTATAGTTCTGGATCTTATGGAGCACTTTAAAACGTATACGCTCTCCCTGATCTTTACGGAAGCTGATGCCTCCGGCAATGTCGCTGTATCCGTCAACCTGACAGGAAGCCCAGACTCTCCGCCGCTCACCGGCCTTTTCATTATCCCGGTAAAAGATATCCTGCATGGTGAAACAGGTGCAGGTAGGACAGACAAAGTTGCACCGTCCGCAACCGATACATCTGCCGCTGTATTCTTTCCAGATTTCATGGGACGCAATATCTTCCGGAAGAGTTTCCGGGATCGGGACAGCTTCTTCATTTTCTTTTACATACTGGATTTCCTGGCTGTCCCGGGGAACAGAGATCTCTTCTGCATAGGAAGAAAGAACTTCATCTTTCAGTTCCAGGTAAAGACCTTCTTTGGCAGGATGGGCATAGCCGTCATAGTTTTCAGCCTGATTGGTTCCCATGGAGACGCAGAAGCAGGATTTAAAAGACTGACTGCAGCCCATTAAGATAAATTTGGCGTTTTCCCGGATATTTTTGTAATAAAAATCTTCCGGTCCGTTGTGAAGATAGATCTCATCCAGGCGCTTTAAAGCATTCAGATCACAGGCTCTTAGGAAGATCAGCCGTTTTCTCTTCTCTTCGGGGATTTTTACACTGTTTTCTGTAAAATACATAATGGTATCAGAAATGGGCAGCAATGCTTCCTTAAAGCTGTAATCGGATTTTTCATCCCAGACAATTTCATCAAAGGACTCAATGATACCGTAGCGGACGATATCTGTGTCAGAATAACATCCGGTGCCGGCATAAAGCCTGGGAGCAAATACATCATAGTCTTTTTTCAGATTTTCCAGAAGCCGGGAAAGGGCTTCCTTATTCCAGAGATTTCCCATAAACACACTCCTTTACATTTTATAAAATTCGGCCAGGCCGTCAGGGTTGGGAAGGATAAAGTGGCGGTCACGGTAGCACAGCAGCCCTCTGGCCGCCAGGCTTTTGCAGGCTCTGGAAACATTCTCCCTGGGTACGCCTACAAAGTCCGCCATTAAAGTCATGGTAAAGGGCAGACTGATATAGACTCCCTCCTCCCGCCGTTCTCCAAAATCTCTGCCTAATTTCCAAAGCTTTGCCGCAATCTTCCGTTCTGTGACCATGCTGCCGGAAGTATTTTTCAGCTGATGGGCTAGACGCCAGAGATACCGCTCATATTCATCCAGTACCGCCTGGGTGAGAGGGAAGCTTTCCTTCATAAAGCCCAGAAAGCTCTTTTTGGGAATTTTCAGTACCAGGACCGGCGTGATAGATTCACAGGAAAGAGACAGGGAACGGGAACTGTTTATATCATGGTTCAGAAGATGGCCTTTCCCCAGAAAAAACAGGATCTTCCGCTGTCCGTGTTTGGTGATGTTGTAGACAGATACTTCCCCCGACAGGAGAAGGAGTACATTTTGGATATTTTCACCGCTGGAAAAAAGCAGGTTTTTTTTCGGTATATTCTGGATATGTCCGGCATTTAAAAGAGTCTGGACAAGCTCCAGGGGCAGACGGTGAAAAAATTTCAGGGCCTTTAACTGGTCGGCAGATATAGTTTCCATGACTTCCTCCTTATGGAAATAGATTCCTGATTTTAGTATAGCACAGAAAAGATCAGGTGTCTGTGATGTACGTCACAGTAGGCTTGGCATACCGGGAAACAAATCAAGATAGACAAATCCTCTTAGAATGGATTATACTGTAAGAACAGATGATAATATCTGCTCTGACAAATGGAGTATTGACAGAAAGGAAGTTTGTTATGGGAGAGCGATTGACCCAAAGCGATGTGAAAAAGATCCAGGAGGAGATTGACTACCGGAAACTGGTGGTAAGGAAAGAGGCCATCGAGGCTGTAAAAGAAGCCAGAGCCCAGGGTGATCTTAGTGAGAACTTTGAGTATTATGCAGCCAAGCGGGATAAGAATAAAAACGAGAGCAGGATCCGTTATCTGGAGAGAATGCTGAAAACCGCCACGATTGTTTCTGACACCTCCAAAACAGGAGAGGCAGGTATGAACAACTTTGTGGAAGTTTATTTTGAAGATGATGATGAGACAGAAAGGTATAAACTGGTGACCTCCATCAGAGGAAATTCCCTGGATAACAAGATCAGTATAGAATCTCCTCTGGGAAAGGCTATCCTGGGACATCATGAGGGAGACAGGGTCTATGTGAAGATCAATGACAATGCAGGTTATTATATTCAGATCAAAAAAATAGAAGATACCACAGATGATGAGGCAGACGCTATCCGGAGCTTTTAGCGTAAATACAGAATAGAGAGCGGATTCCCTGGCTGAACAGGGAAGAACTGTGGCTGAGGTGAAGAAATGATTTACTGTGTGGAAGACGAAAGAAATATCAGGGAGCTTCTGGTATATACTCTGGGCAGCAGCGGTTATGAGGCAAAAGGAATGGTAAATGGCAAAGAACTGAAAAAGGCTTTAAAAGAGGAAATACCGGATCTGATATTGCTGGATATTATGCTTCCGGGAGAAGACGGATATGCAGTTCTGGAATATCTGAAAGGAAGGCCGGATACCCAGGACATTCCTGTGATCATGGTTACCGCCAAAGAGGCGGAGTATGACAAGGTCCGGGGACTGGAGGGGGGCGCAGATGATTTTATCACCAAACCTTTCGGTATGATGGAGTTTCTGGCCAGAGTCAAGGCAGTGCTGCGCAGGACCAAAAAGCAGGAACAGCCCAAAGAGTATCATTACAAAGGTCTGACTGTAGACATGAAAAGCCGAAAAGTCTGGGAGAATGGGAGAAGTGTAGATCTCACCCTGAAAGAATTTGAACTGTTGCGGTACCTGCTGGAAAACCATGGAACGGTTCTCAGCAGGGAAAAGATCCTGGAAAAGATCTGGGGATATGAGATCTACGGGGAAACCAGAACAGTGGATGTCCATATCCGTACCCTCAGGCAGAAGCTGGGAGAGGCAGGTGCCATGATTGAAACTGTCCGGGGCGTAGGTTACCGTATAGGAGAAGAAACATGAGACAAAAGATCATGACCCATGTGACAGTGCTGGTGATCTTATCTGTACTCCTTACCTACCTCTCCTCCAGTCTGGTCCTTTATTATAAATACAGAGGGGACATGGAGGCAGACGTAATCAAAGAGGCAGAATATATCCGGTATGCACTGGAAAATGTGGGGGAAGAGTATCTGGCACAGGATCTGGGGCAGTTAACAACCAGCCGTATCACGGTGATAGATTCCCGGGGGAGGCTGGTCTACGATTCAAATCCAGATAATAATGAGGAAAAATATGAAGAGATGGAAGAATTTCAGGAGGCCGGGGAGAAAGGCACCGGTCAGTCTCTGAAATTTTCCAGAATATTGTCCCAGCAGACGTTTTACTATGCAGTAGAGCTGGAAAATGGCGATATCCTCCGGGTAGGAAAAACTGTGGATAGTATTTTTTGTACTATGCTTTCCTGTTTTCCTCTTCTGGGTCTGATGATGGTTCTGATCCTGATCGTGGGATTTCTCTACACGAAGTACCAGACCAAAAAGCTTATCCAGCCTATTAACAGTCTGGATTTGGAAAATCCTCTGAAAAATGTAGCCTATGAAGAGCTGCGACCCCTTCTGAAGCGAGTGGACCAGCAGAATCGGCAGATCGCCAGTCATGTGGAAGAATTAAAACAGGCGGAGAGGGTAAGAAAAGAATTTTCCGCTAATGTATCCCATGAACTGAAAACGCCTCTCATGTCCATCTCCGGTTATGCGGAGATTATGAAAAACGGCATGGTCCGCCAGGAGGATGTGCCGGAATTTGCAGCCAGGATCTATGATGAAGCAGCCAGGCTCACCAGTCTGGTCCAGGACATTATTGAACTGTCTAAACTGGATGAGAAAAACGGCGAGCTGCCTCTGGAGATGGTGGATTTGTATGAACTGGTCCAGGATGTTTCCAGGAATCTGGCCCTTCCGGCAGGCAAAAAAAATATTGCTGTCCAGACAGAGGGCTGCCCGGCAAAAATCCGGGGAGTACGTCATGTACTATATGAAATGTTTTATAACCTGGTGGATAATGCGGTGAAATATAACCGGGAAGGCGGCTGGGTAAAGGTCCGGCTGGAATCCGCAGATACAGGTCCTGTATTTACTGTGGAAGATAATGGAATTGGCATTGCAAGAGAAGAGCAGGACAGGATTTTTGAACGGTTTTACCGGGTAGATAAAAGTCATTCCAGAAAAACCGGAGGAACCGGTCTGGGACTTTCCATCGTAAAGCACGGCGCTGCGCTCCATCATGCGGAGATCAGTCTGGAGAGCCGTCTGGGAGAAGGAACCAAGATCCGGATAATTTTTGCAGATCCGGAAGTGAAGACAGATACAGAAGAAAGAGAGAGCAGCTGAGGCTGCAGATAGTATGCACAGATACAGGAGAGAGGAGCAGGACTATGGCGTATATAGAGTTTCAGCATGTGAAGAAATTTTACGGGAAGAAAAACGAGGCAGTGATCAAAGCCCTGGATGACACCAACTTTTCCGTAGAGGAAGGAGAATTGGCAGTGATCCTGGGAGCTTCCGGTGCAGGAAAGACCACAGCCCTTAATATTCTCGGCGGAATGGATCAGGCCACAGAAGGGGAAGTGATCGTTGCCGGAAAGCATCTGAATAAATTTTCAGAAAAGGAACTGGTGAAGTACCGGAGAAATGATGTGGGATTTGTGTTCCAGTTCTATAATCTGGTTCCAAACCTTACTGCTTTGGAAAATGTAGAGCTGGCAGTGCAGATCTGTAAAGATTATCTGAACCCGGAAGATGTACTGAAAAAGGTAGGGCTGGGAGACCGGGTGAAGAATTTCCCGGCCCAGCTTTCCGGAGGCGAGCAGCAGAGAGTTGCCATTGCAAGAGCCATAGCCAAGAACCCCAAATTGTTATTGTGTGATGAGCCTACGGGAGCCTTAGATTACAATACAGGAAAGCAGATCCTAAAGCTTCTCCAGGATACCTGCCGGAAAGAACATATGACAGTGATCATCATTACCCACAATTCGGCGCTGGCACCTATGGCAGACCGGATTATCCGTTTTAAGAGCGGAAGGGTTACAGATATTACATTAAATGAAAATCCCACGCCGATTTCAGAAATTGAATGGTAAAAAGAGAGAAAGAAAAGAGGGCAGAAAATATGGATATCAGAACAGAAGTAAAGAAGATGAAGGAAGACAGCCCCATTATGGCGGCATTGCCTTTGGAAACCAGAAACCAGGCGCTGGAGGCTGCTGCCAAAGCTCTGCTGGAGAATAAGAAAAAAATTTTTCAGGCAAATAAAGAAGATATGGAGGCGGCTGAAAAAACAGGCCTGGGACAGGCTGTGATGAAACGGCTGAAATTTGACGAACATAAGCTGGACGATGTGATCAAGGGAATCCAGGATCTGATCAGTCTGCCGGATCCTCTGTCACGGATACAGCTGGCCAGAGAATTAGACCAGGGACTGGAGCTGTACCGGGTCACCTGTCCTATCGGCGTTATCGGGATTATTTTTGAAGCACGGCCTGACGCTTTGGTACAGATTTCTTCTCTTTGTATCAAAAGCGGCAACTGTGCAGTGTTGAAGGGAGGAAAAGAAACCGCCAGGACCAATAAGGTGCTTTTTAACCTGATTCATGAGGCGGTGATGGGCTGTGGCCTTCCAAAGGGCTGTATGCTTCAGGCAGAACTCCACAATGAGATCGATGAGCTTCTTGCCTGCGATGATTGTGTAGATCTGCTGATCCCCAGAGGGTCCAACCAGTTTGTACGGTATATTATGGACCATACAAAAATCCCGGTTATGGGCCATGCAGACGGTGTCTGCCACATTTATGTAG
Source organism: uncultured Bacillota bacterium (assembly GCA_949291945.1). Taxonomy (GTDB): domain Bacteria; phylum Bacillota; class Clostridia; order Lachnospirales; family Lachnospiraceae; genus Blautia. The sequence continues at coordinate 16,336 of CASEXH010000039.1, forward strand.
ATGAAGACTATGCTATAGAAAAGACACTTCCGATTATCGTAGATGCCAAGACACAGTATACCGCTGCATGCAATGCTGTAGAAACTCTTCTGGTAAACCGGAAAGCGGCAGCAGAATTTCTTCCTGAGGCGGCAAAAGCCCTTAGTGAAGCAGGAGTAAAACTTCGGGGGACAAAAGAAGTAAGTGAAATTATTCCCTGCGAGATCATGGAAGAAGAGGAGTTTCACCGGGAGTACCTGGATCTGATCCTTTCTGTAAAGATTGTAGAAGATCTGGAGGAAGCAGTAGCGCATATCAATACATACGGTTCTCACCATACAGACTGTATTATCACAGAAAATAAGGCACATGCATTAAGATTTATGCAGCTGGTGGATTCTGCAGGCGTTTATCAGAACTGTTCCACCAGATTTGCCGACGGATTCCGTTACGGCTTCGGCGCTGAGGTGGGGATCAGCACAGGAAAGATTCATGCCAGAGGGCCGGTGGGCCTGGAAGGCCTGGTGACCTATAAATATAAACTTTTCGGTCAGGGGCAGATCGTAGGAGATTATGCATCAGGAAAGAAATCTTTCCATTTCCGGGATCTGGATAAAGAGGCAGGTCTATGAAAAGGCAGACCGGAGCCTTCGCCCTCAGCCTTCTTCCCATATTGATGTGGATGGCAATACAGGTTGTGTTAGTATGGGGTCTTGGCTATATAATCACATGGCTGGGAAATGGAATTTCTTTTCTGGGAGGAAATCCCCAGGACCTTTATACATTTTGGGAAGAGAATCCTTCCTATCTGATCAATATTCTTATGGACAGTCTGATGCTGATTCCTGCAGGTTTATGGTACAGAAGACTGCCGGCCAGGGAAAAGGCAAGACAGGGAGGATTTTTCGGACTTTCTCCTCTCTGGCTCTTCCTTTTACCGGTAGCAGGCCTGGCTCTCCAGATTCTTTCCGGATTGTATCTGCGTCTGGTATTTGCGGTCTTTCCGGAATGGCTGAGATATTATACCTATGTTTTGGAAAATCTGGGAATGACAGAACCTACCCTCCTGCCGCTGTTGTATACAATAGTGTTAGCGCCGGTGACAGAAGAACTTATTTTCAGAGGGCTGAGCCTTAAAATTCTGGAAATGGAATTTCCTTTCTGGGCGGCAAATATCCTACAGGCGTTTTACTTTGGCACCTTGCATGGAAATATGGTGCAGGGGATCTATGCTTTTCTGTCAGGAATGGTATTGGGATATCTGGTGAAAAAGAACGGCACTCTGGCTGCCGGCATTCTGTGTCACTTTGGGGTGAATCTTTCCGGGGTGTTATTAGGGCTTTTATAGGAGAACAAGATTTATGAGGCATTTACAGTTGATGATCAAACCGGCTTCTTCCAACTGCAATCTCCGGTGTGCATACTGTTTTTATGAAGACGAATGTAAAAATAGAGAGATCCCCTCTTACGGGCTTATGACGTTGGAGACTTTAGAGGCCGTAGTAAAGAACGCCCTGGAAGAGGCGGAGCGGTCTTGTACCTTTGGCTTTCAGGGAGGAGAACCTTTTCTGGCAGGCCTGCCCTTTTTCCGGAAGTTTATAGAATATACAGAGAAATATAAAAAAACGGAAACCAGCCTTTCTTTTTGTATACAGACCAATGGGACGCTGATCGATGAAGAATGGGCGGAATTTTTGAAAAAGCATCATTTCCTTACCGGAATCTCTATGGACGGCATTCAGGAGATCCATGACCGTAACAGAAAGGACGCCAAAGGCAAAGAGACTTTTAAAAAAGTTCTGAAAAATGCCGGTCTCCTTCAGAAAGAGGGAGTGGATGTGAATATTCTCTGTGTCCTTACAAAACAGAGCGCAAGAAAGATCCATTCCATCTATAATTTCCTGAAGAAAGAGGGATTTTATTACCATCAGTACATTCCCTGTCTGGATCCTCTGGGGGAAGAAAGAGGCGGCAGACCCTGGTCTCTTACACCGGAAGACTATGGAAATGCTCTGAAGGAACTTTTTGACCTGTGGTACAGAGATATGCTGGAGGAACATCCGGTTTCCATCCGGGAATTTGATAACTGGCTGGCTATGCTGGGCGGGAATCCTCCGGAGGCTTGTGCCCAGATGGGCCGATGTTCCATGCAGAATATCGTGGAGGCCAATGGAGATGTATTTCCCTGTGACTTTTATGTTCTTGATCAGTATAGAGCAGGAAATGTCTGGGAGAAAGATTTCCGCTTTTTCCGGGAAGACCTTTCTCAAATGGAATTTCTTACAGAGGGAAAAGGGAGGGGCAAAGCCTGCCCTTCCTGTCCCTGGTATCCTCTGTGCAGAGGAGGATGCCGGAGAGACTATACCGAAGAGGGAGAAAATTATTTCTGCCGGGCATATCAGGAATTTTTTCAATATGCCATTGAAAGGCTGGAAAAACTGGCAGCCAGAACCTTTGGTTTTTAAAGGAAGAAAGATTTGGAAAAGTTATGGAAAAGAATACTTGAAATTTTTATCGGATAGTGGTAGAGTGATGATGGAAACATAAAAAATGTTTTGAAACAAGAAAAATAGTACATTTCTCAAAGGAGGAACAGGAAATGGCAATTTTAGTGACAGGCGGAGCCGGTTTTATCGGAAGCCACACAGTAGTGGAACTGCAGAATGCAGGCTATGAAGTAGTTGTAGTGGATAATCTTTGCAATTCCAGTGAAAAATCATTGGAGCGTGTAAAACAGATCACAGGAAAACCGGTGAAGTTTTATAAGGCCGATATCCTGGACAGAGAAGCTTTAAATAAAATTTTTGAGCAGGAGTCTATAGATTCCTGTATCCATTTTGCAGGACTGAAAGCGGTAGGCGAATCTGTACAGAAGCCCTGGGAGTATTATGAGAACAATATTTCCGGTACTTTGACCTTGGTAGATGTAATGAGAAAACATAATGTAAAAAACATTATCTTTTCTTCTTCTGCCACTGTTTATGGAGATCCTGCATTTGTTCCAATCACAGAAGAATGCCCTAAGGGACAGTGTACAAATCCTTACGGCTGGACAAAATCCATGCTGGAACAGATACTTTCCGACATCCAGAAAGCAGATCAGGAATGGAACGTAGTACTGTTAAGATACTTTAACCCCATCGGTGCCCACCAGAGCGGACTGATCGGAGAGAATCCAAACGGTATTCCCAACAACCTGATGCCATATATTACACAGGTGGCTGTTGGAAAGCTGAAAGAACTTGGTGTCTTCGGAAATGACTACGATACACCGGACGGTACAGGAGTGAGAGATTATATCCATGTAGTAGACCTGGCGAAAGGCCATGTAAAAGCTCTGAAGAAGCTGGAAGATCACTCCGGACTTTCCATCTATAACCTGGGAACCGGAAAGGGCTATAGTGTACTGGATATTGTAAAGAACTTTGAAGAAGCTACAGGAGTAAAGATCCCATATGCGATCAAGCCACGCAGGGCGGGAGATATTGCCACCTGTTATGCCAGCGCAGAGAAAGCAGAGAAAGAGCTGGGATGGAAGGCAGAATATGATATCAAAGATATGTGCAGAGATTCCTGGAACTGGCAGTCCAAGAATCCCAATGGATATGAGGAATAAAAAAGAGAAAAAACTGTGTAACAATTGGAAATGTAAAAGAGGGATGCCTGTAAAATGGTATCCCTCTTTTGTGGTATAGATTATAATATGTTTTACGAAAAAAGCCTTTGTGGGTGCAGATTAATATAATTTTTTATGCTCATACACAGGCTCTGTAGTAAGCTGCACCCCTAATTTTTTAAAGATTTTTTTATCTACAGAAGAAAGCATCACAGAAGAATGCACCTGACAACCTTTTAATTTGGGAAGCTGTTCTAACGCCAGTTTGGCAACATCGCTGGTAGCGGCGCTGCTGGAAAGGGCGATAAGCACTTCGTCTGTATGGAGTCTTGGGTTTTTGCTGCCCAGATATTCTGTCTTCAGCTTTTGAATAGGCTCAATAGCTACCGGGGAAATTACATGAAGTTTGTGCTGGATCCCTGCCAGTTCCTTCAGGGTATTTAAAAGGAGAGCGGCGGAAGCCCCCAGCAGATCGGAAGTTTTTCCTGTGATGATCCGTCCGTCTTCCAGTTCGATAGCAGCGGCCGGTCCACCGGTCTGCTCAGATCTTTCCTTAGCTGCAACCGTAACCTTTCTGTTTTCCGGAGAAATCCCTGCCTGCTTCATTAGCAGTTCCAGCTTAAATACTTCTTCGTCGGTGCTTGTCTCTTCCAGCCGTCCGGCCAGAGCCTGGTAATATCGGCGGATGATCTCCTGTTTGGAAGCTTCACGGCATACTTCATCATCTACAATACAGTTTCCGGCCATATTAACGCCCATGTCTGTAGGGGACTGGTAGGGGCATTTCCCGAAGATCCGCTCGAAAATGGCACTGAGAACAGGGAAGATCTCCACATCCCGGTTGTAGTTGACCGTAGTTTCTCCATAAGCTTCCAGATGGAAGGGGTCGATCATATTTACATCATTCAGGTCAGCAGTAGCTGCTTCATAAGCCAGGTTTACCGGATGTTTCAGAGGAATATTCCAGATGGGGAAAGTCTCAAATTTGGCGTAGCCTGCATGGATCCCCCTTTTATGCTCGTGATAGAGCTGGGAAAGGCAGGTTGCCATTTTTCCGCTTCCCGGTCCGGGAGCCGTAACGACTACCAGAGGACGGGAGGTCTCTATGTATTCGTTTCTTCCGTACCCCTCGTCGCTTACAATAAGAGGAATATTGCTGGGATATCCCTCGATGGGATAGTGGATATAGACACGGATCCCCAGACCTTCCAGCTTGGCTTTAAAAGCATTAGCGCTGCTCTGTCCGGAATACTGGGTGATCACTACGCTGCCTACAAACAGGCCTCTGCTCCTGAAAGCATCAATCAGGCGGAGTACGTCAATATCATAGGTGATCCCCAGATCCCCTCTGACTTTGTTTTTTTCAATATCTCCGGCACTGATCACAATGACGATTTCCGCATGCTCGGAAAGCTGCATTAACATACGAAGCTTGCTGTCCGGGGCAAATCCGGGTAAAACTCGTGAAGCGTGGTAGTCATCAAACAGCTTCCCTCCAAACTCCAGGTACAATTTATTGTCGAACTTACTGATTCGTTCTTTAATATGCTCAGACTGCATAGATAAATACTTTTCGTTATCGAAACCGATTTTCATTATTTGTCGCCCCTTCTTTCCAATTTTTTATTACTGGGTTAGTATACTACAAATACAGAGGGAAATTCTAGCCCGGGAAGAAAAAATATTTTATTTTGTGGATAATCAACAGAAATTTACAAAAGTTTAAGAATTGTGTTCTCTTTTTCATCATGTTCATATTGACTTTATAAACCCAGAATCTTTATAATATAAAAGATAACGTGAGGAGGAATGAAATGAATCAAAATCAAAATAATGATCCTAAGAATGACGGACCTAAGAATAGACAGTCCCTGCTGGTGCTTCTGGTCTGTATTATGATCAGTCTGGTCTGTGTAAATCTTCTGAGCAGAATGACCAGCAATATGACCGGTGAGATCCCATACAGTGAGTTTATAAAAATGCTGGAAGAAGGAGAAGTGGAAAGGGTGGTGCTCAGTTCAGATACCTTGACCATTATCCCAAAGACTCAGAACTCCATGACAGGTACAACAGAACTTTATACCACATTAATGGAGGATGAGAGTGAGCTGACCCAGCGTCTGGAGGAAGCCGGCGTAGATGATTATTCCAAAGAACAGCCGGATATGACCGCCAGCATTATCTATAGCCTGTTGAGTATTGTACTTCCTGTGCTGATTATGGTAGGGCTGCTGATCTGGCTGTTCCGCCGTATGAACAAAAATGGAGGTATGATGGGAGGTGTAGGCAAGAGCAAAGCGAAAGCTTATGTCCAGAAAGAAACAGGCGTTACTTTTAAAGATGTGGCCGGTGAGGATGAAGCCAAGGAATCTCTCCAGGAGGTAGTGGACTTCCTCCATAATCCTGGAAAATATGCGGCTATCGGTGCAAAGCTCCCCAAAGGCGCACTTCTGGTAGGCCCTCCGGGAACCGGCAAGACCCTTTTGGCAAAGGCAGTAGCAGGAGAAGCGCATGTGCCCTTTTTTTCTCTGTCCGGATCAGATTTCGTGGAGATGTTTGTAGGTGTAGGTGCTTCCCGTGTAAGAGATCTGTTTGAAGAGGCAAAGAAAAACGCACCATGTATTATTTTTATTGATGAGGTAGACGCTATCGGAAAAACCCGTGATTCCCGCTATGGAGGAAATGATGAGAGGGAACAGACCTTGAACCAGCTTCTGGCGGAGATGGACGGATTCGACACATCCAAGGGTCTGCTGATCCTGGCAGCTACCAACCGTCCGGAAGTACTGGATCCGGCTCTCCTTCGACCGGGACGCTTTGACCGGCGGATCATTGTAGACCGCCCGGATCTGAAAGGCCGTGTGAGCATTCTCAAAGTCCACGCCAAAAACGTATCTTTGGATGAAACGGTAGACTTAGATGCCATTGCTCTGGCTACTTCAGGAGCGGTAGGATCAGATCTGGCCAACATGATCAATGAAGCCGCTATCCTGGCAGTAAAGCACGGGCGGAAGGCAGTTTCCCAGAAAGATCTGCTGGAAGCAGTGGAAGTGGTTCTGGTCGGAAAAGAGAAAAAAGACCGTATCTTAAGCCCGGAAGAGAGAAAGATCGTTTCCTACCATGAGGTAGGACATGCATTGGTCAGTGCTCTTCAGAAGGATTCCGAACCGGTACAAAAGATCACCATTGTACCAAGGACTATGGGTGCTTTGGGTTATGTTATGCATGTGCCGGAAGAAGAAAAATATCTGAACACGAAGAAAGAACTGGAGGCCATGCTGGTAGGCTATCTGGGCGGCCGGGCAGCGGAGGAGATCGTCTTTGATACAGTGACCACTGGAGCTGCAAATGATATCGAACAGGCAACAAAGGTAGCCAGAGCCATGATCACTCAGTACGGTATGTCTGACCGTTTCGGTCTTATGGGACTGGCGGAGACTCAGAGCCAGTATCTAGATGGCAGGGCTATGCTAAACTGTGGTGATTCCACCGCTACGGAGATCGATCATGAGGTCATGAAACTTTTGAAAAAATCTTATGATGAAGCCAAACGTCTTCTCAGTGAAAACAGAGATGTAATGGATAAGATCGCTGCATTTCTGATCGAAAAGGAAACCATTACCGGAAAAGAATTCATGAAGATCTTCCATGAGGCCCGGGGAGTAACCGAGCCAGATTCAAAGCAGAGAATCAGCGAAAAGAATCCAGAAGAAGGTCAGAAGAATGCTCCGGAAGAGCTTCCGGGGGAAACACAGCCGGTTTTGGAGAATCCGGCGTAAAACAGAATAGGAGTCAGGAACTGCTGTATTAAAGGATATGTGGAGATGTTTAATGCGGCAGTTCCTTTTTTATCATGATGGAAAGCTTCCTGTATACTTTAAATCAAGGAGTTGACCAAAGAAAATACCTCAAGTAAATTTAGATTATTACTGACCTGGCGAGTTGGTAAAATCTAAAA
>CASEXH010000040.1 GCA_949291945.1 uncultured Bacillota bacterium
TCTGATGGAGAGGGAATCCCTCCTTCAGTTATTCATTTAGATTTTGTAACTATTAACTCGTAGTCATTATTGACTACACCATTATTATACTAGGAGGTTATGAAAAGGTGAAATATTTGAAAATTTATTTGAAAGATTATAAGAGAGACAGTATCCTGGCTCCTTTATTTAAAATGCTGGAAGCGATGTTCGATTTGCTGGTTCCTGTGGTAGTGGCCCATATTATCAATGTAGGTATTGCCAACCAGGACCGGGGAGATATCCTGAGGTGCTGCGGGATTCTGGTACTTATGGCTATTGTAGGACTGTGCTGCAGCTTCACTGCCCAGTATTTTGCTGCCAGAGCTGCTATCGGGAGTGCTACCGGACTGCGGCATATGCTTTTTGACCATATACAGAAACTGGGGTTTTCAGAGATGGATACTATCGGAACCAGCACTCTGATCACAAGAATGACCAGTGATATCAATCAGGTGCAGAATGGTCTGAACCTGTTCCTGCGGCTTTTCCTGAGAAGCCCCTTTATTGTTTTCGGGGCTATGGTCATGGCTTTTACTATCAATGTAAAGATCGCCCTTATTTTCGTGGTGACCATTCCGGTGCTTTCTGTTATCATTTTCGGAATTATGGCTATCACATCACCCCTTTATAAAAAAGTTCAGGGAAAACTGGATGTGATCACTGGGAACGCCAGAGAAAATCTTTCCGGCATTCGGGTGATCCGGGCTTTTGGAAGAGAAAAACAGGAAACCGAGAATTTTTCCCGGGCTAACGGAGAAGTGGTAAAAGGACAGCTGTTTGTGGGGCGGATTTCCGCATTGATGAATCCTCTTACTTATTCCGTAGTAAATATAGGGATCATCGCTATCCTCTGGGCCGGCTCCCGTTCAGTGGATACCGGAGTGCTGATGAGCGGTGATATTGTTGCCCTTGTAAACTACATGAGCCAGATCCTGGTGGAGCTGGTAAAGCTGGCCAATCTGATCGTGACCATGAGCCGTGCCATGGCCAGCCTGGGACGTGTGGAACAGATCCTGGATACAAAGACAGCTATGGAATTTCCGGAAAAGACAAAAATCATGGAAAAAGTCAGCAGAGAAACTGCAGAAGAAGCCGTGTGTTTCGACCATGTCAGTCTTTCTTATGCCCAGGCAGGGGAGGAAAGTCTCAGTGACATAAGTTTTTCTGTAAAAAAAGGAGAGACTATCGGTATTATCGGCGGTACAGGCAGCGGAAAATCCAGTCTGGTTCACTTGATCCCCAGATTTTACGATGCCACCTCAGGAGAGGTTTTCCTTCTGGGACGGCCTGTCAAAGAATGGGATAAAGAAACTCTCCGGCAGAAAGTGGGGATCGTTATGCAGAAGGTCCAGGTATTTGCCGGAACCATCCGCTCCAACCTTCTTATGGGAAATGAAGGAGCTACGGAAGAAGAAATGTGGCAGGCCCTGAAAGCTGCTCAGGCGGAAGAGTTTGTCCGGAAAAAATCGGAAGGCTTGGATGAGCCGGTAGAACAGGGCGGAAGAAATCTTTCCGGAGGACAGAAACAGAGGCTCACCATTGCAAGAGCACTGGTGAGAAAACCAGAGATTCTGATTCTGGACGATAGTTCCAGTGCATTGGACTATGCTACAGATGCTGCTCTTCGAAGGGCTCTTAAAAACCTGCCGTCAAATGTGACTGTTTTTCTGGTATCCCAGAGAACTTCCAGTATCCGTCACGCAGATCATATCCTTGTACTGGACGATGGAAAGACAGCTGGATGGGGAACCCATGAGGATCTGCTGGAATCCTGTCAGATCTACAGAGAAATCTATGAAAGCCAGTACGGGAAAGGAGAAAGTGCAGTATGAAACAGAAGAAAACTTTTTTCAGAGTACTTCGCCATATCAGGCCCTACAGCTTCTTTGTGATCTTAAGTATCCTCTGCGGAGCAGTCAGCGTGGCCGCTCAGCTTCTGGTGCCTATCTTCTGCGGAGATGCCATTGACTATATGCTGGGAATCGGAAGAGTAGACTTTGAGGCTGTCAAAAGGCTTATTTTTTCCATTGTTCTGGTAACTACTTTTTCCGCAGTGGCCCAGTGGGTACTGGCAGCCTGTAATAACCGGGTGACTTTCTGCGTTTCCAGAGACCTGAGAAACGAGGCTATGAAGAAGATACAGAATCTCCCGCTCTCTTATCTGGACGCCCACCCTTCCGGAGATCTGGTCAGCAGGATCATCGCAGATGTAGATACTTTTGCCGATGGGCTGTTAATGGGATTTACCCAGTTCTTTACAGGGATCCTGACGATCCTTGGCACCCTGGGGATCATGCTTTTCTTGAATCCGGGGATCACGGCCATTGTAGTATTGCTGACACCTTTAAGTCTTTTTGTGGCAGGATTTATCGCAAAGAGAACCTACAAATATTTTGGAAAACAGGCGAAAGTGCGGGGGGAGCAGACAGCTCTTATTAATGAGATGGTAGAAGGGCAGAAGGTGGTTCAGGCATTTGGATATGAAGAGAAGAGTATGGAGACATTTGATGAAGTAAATGAAAGACTCCGGGATGTCAGCGTGAAAGCGGTATTTTTCTCCAGCCTGACCAATCCCAGCACAAGGCTGGTCAACAATATCGTCTATGCAGGGGTAGGTCTGGCCAGTGCTATGATTGCTATTTCCGGCGGGATCACCATTGGGGAACTAAGTATTTTTTTAAGCTATGCCAGCCAGTATGCAAAACCTTTTAATGAAATCTCGGGAGTGGTCACGGAAATGCAGAATGCCCTTGCATGCGCTGCCCGTATTTTTGAATTGATTGATGTGTCTGATGAAGTACCGGACAGAGAAAATGCAGTGGAATTTCACAGTCAGGGTCAGGTGGATCTCTCCCATGTGTCCTTCAGCTATGATCCGGATAAGCCTCTCATTGAAGACTTAAATCTGGAAGTGAAGCCCGGACAGCGGATTGCCATTGTAGGCCCTACCGGTTGCGGGAAGACTACCCTGATCAATCTGTTAATGCGTTTTTATGATGTACGGGAGGGAAGTATAAAGATTGACGGAAGGGATATCCGGGACATGACCCGTCATTCTCTGCGGCAGAATTTCGGCATGGTCCTTCAGGATACCTGGCTGAAGGCCGGAACGATCCGGGAGAATATCGCCTATGGAAAACCGGAAGCTTCTATGGAAGAAGTGGTGGAAGCAGCCAAAGCTGCCCACGCTCACAGTTTTATCCGGAGACTTCCCAAGGGGTATGACACTGTAATCAGCGAAAACGGCGGCAATATCAGTCAGGGACAGAAGCAGCTTCTGTGCATTGCCAGAGTTATGCTCTGTCTTCCGCCCATGCTGATCCTGGACGAGGCTACCAGCAACATTGATACCAGGACAGAGATCCGTATCCAAGAAGCCTTTGCCAGAATGATGAAAGGACGTACCAGCTTCCTGGTAGCTCATCGGCTTTCCACCATCCGGGAGGCAGATGTGATCCTGGTAATGAAGAACGGCCATATCCTGGAAAAGGGAACCCATGAATCCCTGATGGCCCGTCATGGTTTTTATGAGAAGCTGTACAACAGCCAGTTTGGAGGATAAAGAGTTATCTGGGTAGAGATCAGATAAGAGAAATGTAATTAAAAGTTGAGACTATAAAAAGGAGCTTTGGGGAAGCAGAAATGTGATTCCCCAAGGCTCTTTTTTATAATAAAAGGCTGGATTTTTAAACCAGTTCGGCAATCCGGGAAACGCCCACAAAGATTTCCTGTATTTCGTACCAGGTAGGATAATCCACCACACCTGTAACCGGAAGATTAAAGACTCTCTGAAACTCCCGGACTGCGTTCTGGGTGGCTTCTCCATAGATGCCGTCGGCTGTTACATTCGGCAGCGCCGGATAGGAACCGGCGATGGTATTCAGCTGTTCCTGGATCTGACGGACTTTATTTCCGGAGGAGCCGATATCCAGAGGAGCTCCCGGCCAGGAAGCAGGAATGCCGGAGATTTCTTCAGCGGTGTTGATATAAATGTTGTCACCATAGAAATGCCGCAGGATCTCAATGGCAGTATAGCCCTGATCCCCCAGGTATTTGGAACCCCACTGGGTCATCCATCCCGGACACTGGACCCTCTGCCCGTCGCAATACTGGGTGAGAATGGGCTGCCGCACTCCGGGGCGTGAGAGATAGTTGTCAAAGAGTTCGTCAACAACTTCAGAGATACTTTCAAAAAGGTTTCTTCCATACATCCATTTATGGTCAAAGGCTGTAGAGGATGTAATAGTAAAATCGTAACCTTTATTTCTATACCATTCGGTATACACACGATTTAAAGTAAAGGACATAATAGCCAGTACATTTGCCCGGATAGTATCTTTAGGCCAGGTGGCATAGATCTCGCTGCAGGCTACGTTTTTGATGTAATCCCTGTACCGGACAAAATAATTCTGAGCGGAAGTATTATCCGGTGTGCCGTCATGGACCACTATGATTTCCGGAATTACCACCCGGCTGAGGACGATCTCCCCGGAATTATCCATAGGCTTAATCTCATCTTCCGGAATCTTCTCCGGATAATTGCCGAAAAGGGTGTGAGCGGGGATCACGATATCCTGAAAGGTCTCCTGGGGTGTGGCGGGTCGAAGAAAGGCCTGCTGAGTGGCTATGGAGTCAGGGAGGATTTCCGCACCGGAAATTTCCAGATCTTCATAGCCTTCTTTGGAAATTCGGAACGTATACTCTGCATAAGGCTGATACTCCGAAGGCGCCATACTATATTCCAGAGGGGGAGCCGGCAGGGTCAGCTCGGGGATCTGACCGCTGGAGTCTGTATTGGCTTCCTCGATCACAGAGTCCGGATCTCCGCTGTAAGAAATGGAGACCGAGGCGTCATCTATGGGCTGGTTTCTGTCTGCGGTGAGTACAGAAAGGCGGAGACGGCCCTGGTCAGTGCGCTCCACAGTCTGAGCGGCTTTTAATGAGAAAAGATTCATAAGAAACCTCAGAAAATGTCATTGATTTATTATATGAAACAGGAAAAGTTTTGTGCAGATGGAGGACAGGTCCTACAATTTATATTGAAAAAAAGTGAAAACAGCGATAAAATATCAGTAAATTTGGATAATCGTAAAGCATATACGAGGAGGATATTACATGGCAAAATATGTAATGGCATTGGATGCAGGGACTACCAGTAACAGATGTATTCTGTTCAATAAAAAAGGAGAGATTGTCAGCTTTGCCCAGAAGGAATTTACTCAGTATTTTCCCAAACCGGGCTGGGTAGAGCATGACGCTAATGAGATATGGTCCAATCAGCTGGGGGTGGCTGTGGAGGCCATGCAGAAAGCAGGAGCTGAGGCGTCGGATATTGCCGCCATCGGGATCACAAATCAGAGGGAAACCGCCATTGTCTGGGATAAAAATACAGGAGAGCCTGTTTATCATGCCATTGTATGGCAGTGCCGGAGAACTTCTGAATACTGTGATTCTCTTAAGGAAAAAGGGCTGACAGAAGAATACCGGAAGAAAACAGGGCTGATCATTGACGCTTATTTTTCAGGGACAAAAGTAAAATGGATTCTGGATCATGTGGAAGGGGCCAGAGAGAGAGCGAAGAAAGGAGAGCTGCTTTTCGGAACTGTTGAGACCTGGCTGATCTGGAAGATGACAAAGGGTGAGGTCCATGTCACAGACTATTCCAATGCTTCCAGGACCATGCTTTTTAATATCAATACACTGGACTGGGATGAAGATATATTAAAAGAACTGGATATCCCAAGAAAAATGCTGCCTGAGGTAAAGCCTTCAAGCTATATATATGGAATGGCGGACAGCAGCTTTTTCGGCGGCCCTATTCCCATCGGAGGCGCAGCAGGGGATCAGCAGTCTGCCCTTTTCGGACAGACCTGTTTTGAAAAAGGAGACGCCAAAAACACCTATGGCACCGGCTGTTTCCTGCTGATGAACACAGGGGAAAAACCTGTCTTTTCCGAAAATGGTCTGGTAACCACCATTGCCTGGGGGCTGGACGGAAAGATCACTTATGCCCTGGAAGGCTCTGTTTTTGTGGCAGGAGCCGTGATCCAGTGGCTGAGAGACGAACTCCGGCTCATCGACTCTGCAGAAGACTCCGAGTATATGGCCAGAAAAGTAAAGGACACCCATGGCTGCTATGTGGTGCCGGCTTTCACAGGGCTGGGGGCGCCTTACTGGGATCAGTATGCCAGAGGGACCATCGTAGGACTGACCAGAGGCGTAAATAAATGCCACATTATCCGGGCTACGCTGGAGTCTCTGGCTTATCAGGTCCATGATGTGACCGAGGCTATGAGGGCGGATTCCGGCATTCAGATGAATTCGCTGAAAGTAGACGGCGGCGCCAGCGCCAATAACTTCCTTATGCAGGCCCAGGCAGATATGATCCAGGTGCCTGTAAAACGTCCGGTCTGTGTAGAGACCACGGCTATGGGAGCAGCATATCTGGCAGGACTGGCTGTAGGGTACTGGAACAGTCCTCAGGAGATCATCAGCAACTGGGAGATTGACCGGGTGTTTACCCCTCAGATTTCTGTGGAAGAGCGGGATAAAAAGGCAAAAGGCTGGAAGAAAGCCGTAAAATGTGCTTACGGCTGGGCAAAAGAAGAAGAGGAATGATATGAAAATAAGAAATATGCAGGTAAATCATCTCACAGATCCCCTGGGATATGAGTGTGAATATCCGGTCTTTTCCTGGGTGACAGAGAATGTCAGAGGAAAACGCCAGGAAAAAGTCCGAATGGAGATTGCTCTGGATAGAGTTATGAAAAAAGTGGTTTATGACAGCGGCTGGAAACGGGAGATTGACAGCTGCGGTTTTTGTCCCAATGTACAGATCAGTCCCAGGACCAGATATTACTGGCGGGTGAAGGTACTTACAGACAGAAGAGAAAAAGTTGTAAGCCCTGTTGCCTGGTTTGAAACAGGAAAAAGTCAGGAACTTTGGCAGGGGCAGTGGATCCAGGCGGATTTTAACCAGAAAAATCCGGAGATCCATCCCTTGTTTCAGAAGAAATTCCAGGTGCCAGAGGATCTGGATTCTGCCAGGATCTACATCTGCGGGCTGGGACTTTTTGAAGTATTTATAAACGGCGAGAAAGTATCAGAAGAATATCTGGCGCCTTTCTATACGGATTATCACAACTGGATACAGTATGTGACCTATGATATTACACCTCTTCTGAAAAAAGGAGAGGAAAACGCCGTAGGAGCAGCCCTTGGAAATGGCTGGTATAAGGGCAGGTTCAGCTATGAAAAAGATATGTACGGACTTTATGGAAAGGACTTTCAGCTTCTGGCAGAACTGCGGCTGGAAACGGAAATGGGCAAGGAAATCGTTATAGCTACCGATGAGAGCTGGGAATGTGCTCCTTCTCCTGTAAAGGAAAGCGGTATCTACGACGGAGAAGTTTATGATGCAAGGCTGGAGACAGATCGTTTTGCTACAGCTTCCTGTACCCTGCCCTGCAAAGCAGTAAAAGGTCCCGGGATTTCTGTACCTTTAAAGGACCGGCTCAGTCCGCCTCTTAAGATCATCCAGCGGATTCAGGAGCCTAGAAAAATACTGACTCCGGCGGGAGAAACTGTGCTGGATTTCGGGCAGGAGATCACCGGCTGGGCAGAATTTCTGTGTGACGAAGAAGAAGGACGGGAAATCCGGCTCCAATATGGGGAAGTCCTTCAGGATGACTGTTTTTACCGGGACAATCTCCGCACGGCCAAGGCGGAGATGACCTATATTTCTTCCGGAGAAAAGCGGTGGGTCCGCCCTCATTTTACCTTCTATGGTTTCCGCTATGTGAAAGTGACAGGAATGACAGAAGTCGATCCCAGAAATTTTACTGCCTGTGTGATACATTCAGATATCAGCAGAACCGGAAATATCCAGACCTCCTCCGAGAAAGTGAACCGGCTTTTTGAAAATACGGTCTGGGGACAGAAGGGGAACTTTCTGGATGTGCCTACAGACTGTCCCCAGAGAGATGAACGGCTGGGATGGACGGGAGACGCTCAGGCTTTCTGCACTACAGCTTCTTTTCATATGGAGACGCCGGCTTTTTATCGGAAATATCTCTATGACATGAAATTAGATCAGAAGATCTATAAGGGAGGCGTTCCCCATGTGGTGCCTGACGTGCTGGGACAGGTGCAGCGTATCAAGAATCACAGTGAAAATCCGGTCACAAAAGAAGGGGAATGGCCAACTTACGGCTCCTGTGCCTGGGGAGATGCGGCCTGTATCATTCCCTGGACCCTGTATAAGTTTTACGGAGATGAGATTCTGCTGGCGGAACAGTATCCGGTCATGCGGGACTGGGTGGACTATATCTTTCGTGTGGATGAGGAGCAGTGCGGCGGCTCACGGCTTTGGAGCACCGGTTTCCATTTTGCGGACTGGCTGGCTCTGGACAACCCGGACAAGACCAGCAGTTTCGGCGGTACGGATAATACTTATGTGGCTACGGCTTTTTACTATTATTCTGCCATGCTGACAGCAAAGGCAGCTTATGTGCTGGGTATACGCCAGGATGCGAGAGCTTACCGGCAGCTGGCAAAAGAGATCAAGGCAGCCTTTCGCCGAAAATATTTTGACAGCAAAGGAGAGCTGAGTGTTAAAACCCAAACCGCTATGGTCCTGGCTTTGTACTTTAAGCTGGCGCCTAAGTCCGCCAGAAAGAAGATCGCAGGGGAGCTGAAGAAAAATATCCGGTCCCACGGCATGCATTTGACCACCGGTTTTGTGGGAACCTGTTACCTTTGCCTTGCTCTTTCAGAGATGGGTATGGATCAGGAAGCTTACAGTCTGCTCCTCCAGGAGGGATATCCCGGCTGGCTCTACGAGGTGAACATGGGGGCAACTACTGTATGGGAACGGTGGAATTCTATCCTTCCTGACGGACACATCAGCGATACCGGTATGAACAGTCTGAATCATTATGCCTATGGAGTGATTGCAGAATGGATGTACCGCTGTATGTGCGGTCTGAATCCTGCAGAAAAAGGTCCGGGATTTATGCGGGCAGTGATTGCTCCCAAACCTGACAGACGGCTTCGCTTTGCCCGGTGTTCCTACGATTCTGCAAGGGGCCTTTATGAATCCGGCTGGGAGTGGAAGAAAAAGGGAATTCTTTTTCAGGTAAGAGTTCCTTTTAATACCAGGGCAAAATTTATACTTCCATATCGTGGAAAAAGAGTTTATCTCAATGGAAGGCGCAGCCGGCATCTGGAGAACAAAGGAAAGGTCCTGCTGAATCCGGGAAGTTATGAGATCTTTCTTGTGGCCGGTCCAAGAAAATAGACAGTACAGAAGGTGAAATGCAGATGTTTGGAGAAAATCATGCACATATATTTATGAATGCCCTGGATTATCATCAGGCAGTAAAAGACCACGAAAAGACTCCTGATGAGGGACTTATAAGGGCGCATTTTAAGGCTTATCAGGAAAAACAGGTTTCTTTTGTAAGAGACGGGGGAGACTATCTTCACGTCTCTTACAAAGCAAGAGAAATCGCCCCGGAATATGGGATCGACTACAGGACCCCTGTTTTTGCCATTCACAAAAACGGTCATTATGGAGGAATCGTAGGCAGAGGATTTGATACCATGAAAGAATATGCCGCACTGGTGAAAGAAGTCCGAAAGGAAGGGGGAGATTTTATCAAGATCATGACCACAGGGATCATGGACTTTGATACAGATGGCTCCATTACAGGTACCGCCCTTTCCTTTGGGGAAGTTCGGGAGATGGTTCATATTGCCCATGAAGAAGGGTTCTGTGTTATGTCCCATACCAATGGTGCCAGAGCAGTAAAAGAAGCTGCAGCAGCAGGGGCAGACAGTATTGAACATGGCAATTATGCCGATGAAGAAGCGTTAGAGATCATGGCTGAAATGGGAACGGTCTGGGTTCCTACCATCACTGTTGTAAAGAATCTCATCGGAAAAGGCAGGTTTTCCGACCAGGTGCTAAACCAGATCTGGGAAAAAGGAAAGAAAAATATCCGAAGAGGATACGAGGCCGGGGTGAATCTGGCTTTGGGCAGCGACGCCGGAGCCTATCTGGTTCCCCATGGCCAGGGAATCCTGGATGAGTGGGCATGTTTCCAGGAAATCCTGGGTGATAAGGCGGACTTAATGGAGCGGCTTTTAAAGGGAGAAACTCTTATTCAAGAAAAATTCCGGAAAGTTTAAAAAATTAAAAAAATTTTTTAAAAAAAGTATTGACGAATTGGAAAATCTTTGCTATACTTTCACTTGTCGTTGAGAGATAACAAAAACGACAGCCAAGCGGGAGTGCTGGAATTGGCAGACAGGCAAGACTAAGGATCTTGTGGGTGTATGCTCGTGTGGGTTCAAGTCCCATCTCCCGCAGTTTAGATCCCCTTATTTTAAGGGGATTTTCTTATGTGAAAATAAGATAATCAACAGAGTCAGCAGCAAATTTAAAAATGAAAAATATAGGAGGAAATCCTGCATATTATGACACAGTAGAGAGTTAATATAAGAGCAGAGAAGGTTCTGTTTTTGTATTAGCTCTTTATTTATGCAAAGGAGGAAAGCAAATGTTGACCATAGGCTGTCATCTGTCTTCCGCCAAAGGCTATGCCGCTATGGCGAAGGAAGCGGAAAAAATAAACGCAAATACCTTTCAGTTTTTTACCAGGAATCCCAGAGGAGGAAAGGCCAAGGCCATTGATCCGAAAGACGTGGAGAAGTTTCACTCGGAAGCAGACCGGCTGGGAATCCAAAAGATCCTGGCACATGCTCCTTATACTCTGAACGCCTGCTCCCCTGACGAAAAAGTCCGGGAATTTGCCTACAATACGATGGCAGACGATCTGAAAAGAATGGAATACACCCCCGGGAACTGCTACAATTTTCATCCGGGAAGCCATGTAAAGCAGGGAGTTGAGAAAGGGATCGAACTGATCGCAGAGCTTTTAAATCATATTTTGAAGCCGGAACAGAGTACCACCGTGCTCCTGGAGACCATGGCCGGAAAGGGCAGTGAGATCGGAAGGAACTTTCAGGAACTCCGGGAGATCCTGGATAGGGTAGAACTGCAGGATAAAATAGGCGTCTGCCTGGATACCTGTCATATATATGACGGAGGCTATGATATTGTAAATGACCTGGACGGAGTCCTGAAAGAATTTGACCAGGTCATCGGTCTTTCCCGGCTGAAAGCTGTTCATTTAAACGACAGCATGTATGGTCTGAACAGTCATAAAGACCGTCATGCAAAGATCGGGGAGGGGAAGATCGGGAAAGAAGCCATGATCCGGATCGTCAACCACCCGGTTTTAAAGGAACTGCCGTTTTACCTGGAAACACCAAATGATCTTGAAGGATATGGGGCTGAAATCGCCTTTTTGCACAGTGTCCGGCAGGAATCGTGAGAAAAATCAAAAATCCACATTTGTTGGAACTTTTTGAAAAGAAAAGAAGGAAATCTGACGGAAAACGGTAATATATTTATCAGAAGGAGAAGACTTGCACAATCGATGGGAAAAGAAAGTCAGGTGACGGTGGATGAATATTCGTGAAGAACTGGAAGCAAAGGAACTGGAATATCTCAGTCCTTATGCCTCCTTCAGCGGAAAATCCCGGGGAAGAGAGAGAGAAGAGATGGAATGTGATATCCGGACCGTTTATCAGAGAGACCGTGACCGGATCCTCCACAGTAAATCCTTTCGGAGAATGAAGGATAAGACACAGGTTTTTCTGGCGGCCCAGGGGGATCATTACAGGAACCGGCTGACCCATACTCTGGAAGTGTCTCAGATCGCCAGGACTATTGCAAAGGCTTTGTATCTCAATACGGATCTGGTGGAGGCCATTGCCCTGGGACACGATCTGGGACATACCCCTTTCGGACACGCAGGAGAAAAGGTCCTGGACCGGGTCTGCCCCCTTGGGTTTTCTCACGTAAGACAAAGCCTCCGGGTAGTTGAGAGACTGGAAAAAAACGGAAGAGGACTGAACCTGACCTGGGAGGTCCGGAATGGGATCATTAACCACAGGACCAGCGGAAAGCCTCATACCCTGGAAGGCCAGGTGGTCCGCTACAGCGACAAGATTTCCTATATACATCATGATATGGACGATGCCCAGCGGGCAGGGATCATTTCAGAAGATAATATCCCTATTACACTGCGGCTGCTTTTAGGGGAAAATACCAAAGAACGGCTGAATACCTTTGTTCATGATATTGTGGAACACAGCCGGGGAAAAGAATATATTTCCATGTCCCCGGATATTGAGGACGGGCTTCGTGACCTTCGTTCTCTGATGTTCCAGGACGTGTACCTGAATCCGGTGGCGAAAAGCGAAGAAAAAAAGGCAGAACATGTAATTGAGGAATTATATACATATTACAGGAAATATCCGGAAAAAATGTCAGAAGAATACCAGAAACTTCTGGCAGAGGGGGAGTCTAAAGAACGGGTGGTCTGCGATTATATTTCCGGTATGACCGACCAGTATTCCCTGGAAAAATTCAAAGACATTTTTATCCCGAAAAGATGGCGGGGCCGGGAAAAGAGATAGTGGAAAAGAGGAATCAGAATGTATTATTCGGATGATATTATTGAAGAGGTCCGTATGAAAAACGATATAGTAGATGTGATCTCCGGATATGTAAAGCTTCAGCGAAAGGGCAGTTCCTATTTTGGCCTCTGTCCTTTTCATAATGAAAAATCCCCTTCTTTTTCTGTAAGTCCGGGTAAACAGATGTATTATTGTTTCGGCTGCGGAGCTGGAGGAAACGTGTTTACCTTTCTGATGGAATACGAAAATTTTTCCTTTGTGGAGGCAGTGAAATATCTGGCTGACCGGGCAGGGGTCCGGCTGCCCGAGGCAGAGTATTCCCCTGAGGCGAGAAGGGCGGCAGATCTGAAATCCCGTCTCCTGGAAATCAATAAGAAGGCAGCTGCCTTCTATTATTATCAGCTGAAAAGCGAAAAAGGGAAACAGGGAATGGAATATCTGAAAAAGAGAGAACTGTCTGAGGAGACTATTAAGAAATTCGGTCTTGGCTGTTCTCCCCGGTATTCCGGAGCCCTGTATCAATACCTGAAGGGCCAGGGGTATTCCGATGAGCTGCTGAAAGAATCGGGACTGTTTAATGTAGATGAACGTCGGGGTATGCAGGATCGTTTCTGGAACCGGGTCATGTTTCCCATTATGGACGTAAACAGCCGGGTCATCGGCTTCGGCGGCCGGGTCATGGGACAGGGAGAGCCTAAATATCTGAATTCTCCGGAAACGAAGATTTTCGATAAAAGCCGGAATCTGTATGGATTAAATGTGGCCAGGACTTCCAGGAAGCCCTATCTGATCATCTGTGAAGGCTATATGGATGTGATCTCCATGCATCAGGCCGGGTTTACCAATGCGGTGGCTTCCCTGGGAACGGCCCTGACATCGGGACATGCCAGCCTTATGAGTCGGTATACCAAGGAGGTCCTTCTCACTTATGACAGTGATGAAGCCGGGCAGAAGGCGGCCCTAAGAGGGATCCCCATCCTGAGAGCGGCAGGGATCCGGCCCAGGGTGGTGAATCTGGCTCCTTACAAAGACCCGGATGAATTTATAAAGGCGGAAGGCCGGGAAGCCTTTGAAAAACGCCTGGATGAGGCCATGAATTATTTCCTTTTCCAGGTAAAAGTGCTGGAGAAGAAATATAATCTGTCGGATCCCGAGGAGAAGACCCAGTTTTTCAGGGAGATCGCAGGAATGCTCCTGGAATTTCCGGAAGAACTGGAGAGGAACAATTACATGGAAACCCTTTCCCGGAACTATCGGATCCAATACGAAGATCTGCGGAAAATGGTAAACCATATGGCCCTTGCTCCTAAGAAAAACCCGGATCCTGTCCGGCGGGAAGGGTCCAGGAAGAAGAAAGAAAACAAGGAAGACGCAGGACAGACCGCCCAGAAGCTTATGCTGACTTGGCTTACTTCTTATCCGAAAATGTTTGATACCATTGACGGATATATCGGACCGGAGGACTTCACCACTCCCCTTTACCATCAGGTGGCTCAGTTGGTATTTGCCCAGCATGAAGAGGGTACGGTGAATCCTGCAAAACTGCTGAATCAGTTTTCAGATCCGGAAGAGCAAAGAGAGGTGGCTTCTCTGTTTCACGCCTCCCTCCATCTGGAAGGGCAGGAGGAAGCAAGACGGGCGGTGCTGGAAACCCTATGCCGGTTAAAGAGAGACAGCATCGACTGGCAGAATGAACACCTGGCCCCTACAGATCTTGCAGGACTGCAGAAGATCATAGAGGCAAGGAAAAGACTGGAGGATCTGGAAAGAGGCAGAGTAACACTGCATATTTCCTTTGATTGAGGATACCATATAATTAAGAATTGAGAGGATGGAACATTTATGGAAATGAACATGGCAAAATTCAGCGAGAAACTGGCAGAACTTATCGAGCTGGCAAAGAAGAAGAAAAACGTACTGGAATACCAGGAGATCAATGACTTTTTCAAGGATTTTCCTCTGGATGCGGAACATATGGACAAGGTTTTTGATTATCTGGAAGCCAACGGTGTGGATGTGCTGCGTATCCAGGACAATGATATGGACGATCTGATCATGAGCGACGAAGAAGAAATGAATCTCAGCGAAGAGGATGAGGTAGATATGGAGAATATCGACCTGTCTGTACCTGAGGGAGTCAGCATTGAAGATCCGGTCCGTATGTATCTGAAAGAAATCGGAAAAGTTCCACTTCTCACCGCTGACGAAGAGATCAGCTTGGCTAAAAGAATGGAGAATGGAGATGAAAATGCGAAAAAGCGTCTGGCAGAAGCTAATCTTCGTCTGGTAGTCAGTATTGCCAAAAGATACGTAGGAAGAGGCATGCTCTTCCTGGATCTGATCCAGGAAGGAAATCTGGGTCTGATCAAAGCCGTGGAAAAATTTGATTACCGGAAAGGATACAAGTTTTCTACCTATGCTACATGGTGGATCCGTCAGGCGATCACCAGGGCCATTGCGGATCAGGCAAGGACTATCCGTATTCCCGTGCATATGGTGGAAACCATAAATAAGCTGATTCGTGTGTCCAGGCAGCTTCTTCAGGAGTTGGGAAGAGAACCTCAGCCAGAAGAGATTGCTAAGGAAATGAATATGTCTGTGGACCGTGTGAGAGAAATCCTGAAAATTTCTCAGGAGCCGGTTTCCCTGGAAACGCCCATCGGTGAGGAAGAGGACAGTCATCTGGGCGACTTTATCCAGGATGATAATGTTCCGGTGCCTGCAGATGCTGCGGCGTTTACATTACTGAAAGAACAGCTGGTAGAGGTTCTTGGCACTCTCACAGAAAGAGAACAGAAGGTGCTGCGCCTCCGCTTTGGTCTGGATGACGGAAGAGCCAGAACTCTGGAAGAAGTTGGTAAAGAATTTAACGTTACCAGAGAACGTATCCGTCAGATCGAGGCCAAGGCCCTGAGAAAGCTTCGCCATCCAAGCCGCAGCCGGAAACTGAAAGATTATCTGGATTAATAATTAAGGAAAGCTTATGAGAGAGATACAGATATCCCGGCGTCTGAAAGCCGTGGCAGCCCTGGTAAGTCCGGGCCTGGTGCTGGCAGATGTGGGCTGTGACCACGGATATATTCCTATTTATTTAATACAAAAAGGACAGATCCCAAGAGCCATTGCTATGGATATCAACCAGGGCCCTCTTCTGCGGGCCAGGGAGCATATCCGGGAATGGGGATTGGAAGACTACATAGAAACCAGGCTTTCCGACGGTGTGGAGTCGTTAAATCCCGGGGAGGCCCAGTGTCTGGTCATTGCAGGCATGGGAGGTCCTCTTATGGAAAAAATCCTCACCCAGGGAAAAGATGTGGTGAAAAATATGAAAGAACTGATCCTCCAGCCTCAGTCAGAAATTGGCCATTTCCGCCGGTTTCTGGCTGAAAATGGTTATGCGGTCATCAAGGAGGATATGGTGGAGGAAGACGGCAAATACTATCCTATGATGAAGGCCGTTCAGGGACAGATGAAGTATACAAAGAAAGCAGAATATCTTTACGGAAAAGAACTTCTGGAAAAACGGCATCCGGTGCTAAAAGAATTTCTGGAAAAGGAGGACCGGGCAGCCAGAGAACTTTTAGAAAAACTTTCCAGTGTAGATACCCCTTCCGCAAGGAAGAGAAGTGAAGAACTGCTCACAGAGATCAAAGACAGAGAGGAGGCCCTTGCCTACTATGAAGTGTAAAGAGATCATAAACAAGATAGAGGGAAAATATCCGGTTTCCTTCGCAGAAGACTGGGATAATCCGGGACTTCTTGTAGGAGATCCGGAGAAAGAAGTGAGGAAAATTTTTCTTGCACTGGATGTAACAGATGAAAGTCTGATGGAAGCAGTGAAGACAGGGGCGGATATGATCATTACCCATCATCCTCTGATCTTTTCCGGCATCAAAAAGGTGACTACAGATAATTTTATCGGCCGCCGGATCATAGGATTGATAGAGAATGGAATTTCCTATTACGCCATGCACACAAATTTTGATGTGTTGGGAATGGCGGATCTGAGCGCAGACTACCTGGAACTTGCCCAGCGGGAGATCCTGGAGGTTACTTACGACCGGGAAGGTCAAAGAGAAGGCCTTGGCAGAGTTGGAAATCTCGCCAAACCTCAGACACTGGAAGCTTTCGGCAGATTTGTAAAGGAAAAATTCTCCCTGCCTTTTGTAAAGATCTACGGCGATCCGGAGAAAATAGTAAGGAAGGCCGCCGTCTGCACCGGCTCCGGAAAAAGTCTCATGTCTGCTGTACTCCAGGCAGGCGCCGATGTGTATGTTACGGCAGATATGGACTATCATTCTTCTATAGACGCAGTAGCTCAGGGAGTATGCGTCATAGACGCCGGCCATTACGGTACAGAATATATTTTCATGGATTATATGGAAAAAGAATTGAGAGAAATGCTTCCGGAACTGGAAATTGAAAAGATGAAGGTACAGCATCCCTGTAAAGCAATATAAGCATCTGGCAGGAAAGGAGAGGCATAATGAAGGAAAAAATGATTTCCGTAAAGATCCTGGGAAAACTGAGAGAATATCCCTATGGCACCCCTTACAGTAAGATCGTGGAAGATTTTCCGGAAAGCACCAGATATCCCATTGTCCTGGTGATGAAGGATAAAAAGCTCTGTGAGCTCCATAAAAAGCTGAAAAAAGACGGTGAACTTGAATTCATCACACTGGGTGATGAGATCGGTCATAAAACCTACAAGAGAAGCGCTTCTCTGCTCTTACTGAAGGCAGTTTATCATGTAGGACACGGCAGGATACGAAAGGTGACCCTCCACTTTTCCGTGGGCTCCGGATATTACTATACCATTGATGGAGATGTGGAGATCACGCCGGAGTTCCTGGCGCAGGTGAAAGCTTATATGCTGGAACTGGCGGAGAGAAAGATTCCCATTCGGAAAAGAAGCGTGGGGACCAGCGAAGCTATAGAGATCTTTCACCGCCATCATATGTATGATAAGGAAAAACTTTTTCATTTCCGCAGGGGATCCCGGGTAAATATTTACAGTCTGGAAGATTTTGAGGATTATTTTTACGGCTACATGGTAAATCATACCGGCTATCTGAAATATTTTGAACTATATCCTTACGATCAGGGCATAGTACTTCAGCTTCCGGACAGAGAAACCCCCCAGGCTGTGCCTCCCTTTAAACCCTGGACAAAGCTTTTCCAGGTACAGAAAGAATCTGCAAGGTGGGGAGAAATGATAGGCGCAGATACAGTTGGAGATCTGAATGAGCAGATCAGTAAAAAGGGAGCCAATGAACTGATACTTATCGCAGAGGCTCTCCAGGAATCCAAGATCTCCCAGATCGCAGACCAGATTGCCAATGACAGGAGCAGGAAATTTATTATGATCGCAGGTCCATCTTCCTCGGGAAAAACCACCTTCTCCCACCGGCTGTCCATTCAGCTTTCTGCCCATGGATTGAAGCCACATCCTATTGCTGTGGACAATTACTTTGTCAACCGGGCGGAGACGCCTCTGGACGAAGAAGGAAATTATAACTTTGAATGTCTGGAAGCCATTGACGTAAAGCAGTTTAACGAGGATATGACAGCTCTTCTCAGAGGAGAAGAAGTATCCATGCCCTCTTTCAATTTCAAAACGGGACAGCGGGAATACAGGGGAGATTCTCTCAGCCTGGGTCCGGACGATGTGCTGGTGATCGAAGGGATCCACTGTCTCAATGATAAGCTGAGTTTCAGTCTTCCTGCTAAGAGCAAATTTCGGATCTATATCAGTGCTCTTACCCAGCTGAACATTGATGAACACAACCGGATACCTACCACAGACGGAAGACTGATCCGGCGGATCGTCCGGGACGCCAGGACCAGAGGAGCTTCTGCAAAGGCTACGATTGCCATGTGGAACTCTGTGCGGCGGGGAGAAGAGGAGAATATTTTCCCCTATCAGGAGTCTGCAGATGTGATGTTTAATTCTGCTCTGATTTATGAACTGGCAGTTTTAAAACTTTATGCAGAACCCATGCTTTTTTCCATACAGCCTGGAGAACCGGAATACAATGAGGCAAAACGGCTGCTGAAGTTCCTGGATTACTTCATAGGAGTGCCCAGTGAGGCTATACCTCACAACTCCATACTCCGGGAATTTGTAGGCGGAGGCTGCTTTGACGTATAAATATGTGAAATTTCTGCCCGTCAGACATAAGTTCTGGACTTATGCCTGACGGGCATTTTTTTGTATGAAAATAAAGTATTAGACGTAAAAGAGTTTTCTGGCTATAATTTTTCTGATTCCAAAAAATTAATTATAGGAAGGAGTTTGCTCGGAAAGAATTTATCCGATCTTTGCTATGAATGTGTTGCTCAATAAAATAATAGAACCTAAAAATCAGATAAGAGAGGAACAGAAGATCTTTTCCAACCGCACCCTGAAAGTTATGCTGATCCCCCTTTTTATGGAACAGCTTTTAGGCGTGCTGGTAGGGGTGGCAGATACTTTTATGGTCAGCTATGCCGGAGAGGCGGCGGTATCCGGGGTATCCCTGGTAAATATGTTTAATACGGTCTTTTTGTTTTTATTTTCTGCCCTTGCCGCAGGAGGTTCTGTCGTGGTCAGCCAGTATATCGGAAGCAGAGAAAAAGAAAAAAGCAGCTTGTCTGCTGGTCAGCTTGTGATGATCTCTGTCCTGTTTTCTCTGGTTCTTATGGCCGTGATCTTGCTTTTAAACCGCCGGCTTTTGGGGCTTTTGTTCGGTGAAGTAGAAGCGGATGTTATGGAAGCATGTGTTACCTACCTGCGGATCTCTGCCTACTCTTATCCTGCTATCGCTGTATATAATGCGGGAGCGGCCATTTACAGAAGTATGGGAAAGACGAATGTTACTATGTATCTTTCTTTGGCTGCCAATGGGATTAACGTAGTGGGAAATGCCATAGGCGTATTTCTCCTCCATGCAGGGGTAGCGGGAGTGGCCTATCCCTCGCTGATTTCCAGAAGTTTTTCTGGGGCAGTGATCATCATCCTGTGCTTTAAAAAAAGCAATGAAGTTTATCTTGTATGGAGAAAAATCCTGTGCTGGAAAGGTAATATGGTGCGGAAAATACTGGGGATTGCTGTGCCAAACGGCATCGAAAACGGTCTTTTCCAGATGATCAAAGTAGCTTTAAGCAGTATAACCGCATTGTTCGGAACAGTACAGATCGCTGCCAACGGTGTGGCTCAGAGTTTTTGGTCTGTGGCAGCTCTTATGGGGACGGCTCTGGGCCTGGCCTTTATTACAGTTATCGGCCAGTGTATGGGAGCTGGGGATCGGCAGGCGGCAGATTATTATATGAGAAAGCTTCTGCGGATTACCTTCCTGGCTTCTGTGCTGTGGAATGGGGTGATCCTATTGATATCCCCTATGGTCCTTCAGGGATATGCTCTGTCTCCTCAGGCGAGAAGACTGACCCTTGTTCTGATACTGATCCACAATATTTTTAACGCATTGTTTTATCCTCTGTCCGGAGCTCTTTCCAACGGCCTTCGGGCTGCAGGAGACGTAAAATTTACCATGTACGTCAGTATCTTTTCCACGATTGTCTGCAGAGTGGTCTTTTCTGTGATCTTCGGTATCTGGATGGATATGGGAGTCATCGGCGTGGCCCTTGCCATGTGTCTGGACTGGGGACTGCGTGCTTTACTGTTCTGGATCCGGTTCAAAAAGGGCAAATGGAAGGAATTCCAGGTGATCGGCTGAAAAAGGTGTGGTGAATTTCTATCCTGCGATCCTGGCGAATCTTTGCGAAAATGTGGAAGTTATCCCTGCAGTGAACCAGGTGGAGCTGCATCCTTTCTTTGCCCAGGAGGCCGCTCTGGAAAATATGAAAGCCTATGGTGTGGTACCCCAGGCATGGGGTCCTCTGGCGGAAGGAAAACATGGTATTTTCACAGATCCGGAACTGACCGAGATCGGCAAGAAATACGGCAAGAGCGCTGCCCAGGTCGTACTCCGCCGGAATGCCCAGCGTGGGGTATCCATCATCCCTAGATCCGTTCATGTGGAGCGGATGGAGCAGAATTTAGATATCTGGGATTTTAGCCTGACTGAGGATGAAATGAAAAAGATCGCCGAGAAAGATCTGGGGCACAGCGGAATTGTAAACCATGAGGATCCCGGGCAGGTTGCGTACAAAGTCCGGGGTATGGTATACTTTGTAACAGGTAGTGCGAGCTGTGAAATCAGCGTAGCTGATTTCCCCTGGCGAGCGGAGGAAACTCTGCAAGCCTTGGTAAGCTGATAACAATACAGTAGGAAAATCC
>CASEXH010000041.1 GCA_949291945.1 uncultured Bacillota bacterium
CACGATGTAAACCTTGGGAGTCGCTATAGGGTTCGTCGGCAACTACGCCCCTTGTGGACTTTCACCACAGACTGACGGCATGCCCGTCATACACAAAAACCCCGTACTGACTTATTCCGTCAGTACGGGGTTTAATGTTAATATGGTGTTTTTTGTGAGCCTTCAGAAATTACTCTTTACCCACAAACCACTTGATACATCCGATAAAGGGGTTCAAGTGTAATCTTATCAAAATCTTATCAGCGAGGGCTTTGAAATCCTGTAAACCCGCATTATTACTGGGTTTTCAGACTTTTTCAATTTATTCCCACTCAATCGTTGCCGGTGGTTTCCCCGTGCAATCATACAGTACTCTGTTAATGTGTTTCACTTCATTTACGATCCTGCTGGTTGTTTTTCCGATCACTTCCCATGGGATCTCTGCGCTCTCTGCTGTCATGAAGTCTGTAGTGGTCACTGCTCTCAGTGCAATGGCGTAGTCATAGGTTCTCTCATCTCCCATAACGCCCACAGACTGCATATTGGTCAGGGCTGCAAAGTACTGGCCGATTTCTCTGTCGATGCCTGCTTTGGCGATCTCTTCTCTCCAAATAGCGTCTGCGTCCTGGACCATTTTCACCTTTTCGGCAGTTACTTCTCCGATGATACGGATTCCCAGTCCAGGGCCGGGGAACGGCTGACGGAATACAAGGTAATCAGGAATACCCAGCTCCAGACCTGCCTGGCGCACCTCGTCTTTAAACAGGTCTCTGAGAGGCTCGATGATTTCTTTGAAATCAACATAGTCAGGCAGTCCTCCTACGTTGTGGTGGGATTTGATCACTGTGGACTCTCCTCCAACGCCGCTTTCTACCACATCGGGGTAGATGGTTCCCTGTACCAGGAAGTCTACAGCGCCGATCTTCTTTGCTTCTTCTTCAAATACACGGATGAATTCTTCGCCGATGATCTTACGTTTTTTCTCAGGCTCTGTTACCCCTTTTAATTTGCTGTAAAATCTTTCCTGAGCGTTTACACGGATGAAGTTCAGGTCATAGGGGCCTTCCGGACCGAAGACTGCTTCAACCTCATCTCCTTCGTTTTTGCGGAGAAGGCCGTGGTCTACGAACACACAGGTCAGCTGGTTTCCTACTGCTTTGGAAAGAAGGACTGCAGCCACAGAGGAATCTACACCGCCGGAAAGAGCGCACAGCACTTTTCCGTCTCCTACTTTTTCACGGATGGCTTTGATGGTTTCTTCTACAAAGGAATCCATCTTCCAGTCGCCGGAACACTGACATACATTATAGACAAAGTTGGAAAGCATCTTCTTTCCTTCTTTTGTATGAAGGACTTCCGGATGGAACTGGGTTGCGTAAAGGTTCTTTTCTATATTTTCTACTGCTGCCACAGGGCAGTCTGCTGTGTGGGCGATGATCTCAAATCCGGGAGCCGGTTTGGAGATATAGTCGTTATGGCTCATCCAGCAGATGGTCTTCTCAGACACATTCTCGAAGAGTTTAGAGTTCTGGTCTACCGTTACCTCGATCTTTCCGTACTCTCTCACAGGAGCCTTTTCCACGGTTCCTCCCAGCAGGTGCATCATCAGCTGAGAACCATAGCAGATTCCCAGAATAGGCACGCCCAGTTCAAAAATTTCTTTTGTGTATGTGGGGGAATCCGGCAGATAAGCGCTGTTAGGACCGCCGGTAAAAATAATGCCTTTCGGCTGGATTTCTTTGATCTTTTCAATATCTGTTTTATAAGAATAGATTTCGCAGTAAACATTGCATTCACGTACACGTCTTGCGATCAGCTGATTATACTGGCCGCCGAAGTCAAGTACAATAACGGTTTCTCTCTTCAAGAAAGTGCCCTCCTGTTCTTTTTTATCATCATTTGAAAAATTCTGATCCAAGGCTTTGTCTGCAGGCTGGATCGTCCACTTCATTATAGAGTATCCCCCTCCATTTTACAAGGGCAAAATCCCCCTCATGTGCTGTATAAAAGCCATCTGCCGCAAAAACAGAAAATCTACCCGGCGTCTTTTCACGAAACGCCTCGCCAGGTACATGCCAAACCGACTGTGACCGGTGCCGTTCATACTATCTCTCCAGCTCTTTGATCACGATCCCCAGTCTCTTAGCCAGCATAATGGCCTGTTCCAGATTTACGATCACTTCCCGCAGTTCGTCTTTTCCGTCGGAGATGACAATACCCGTAATATCGCACTCTGTAAAATCAATGTCTTTCAGCCAGGTTTTAAAGAAGCTGGCGTTTTTGAAGCAGTCATCCCTCCAGTCTACATTGGTGATATTACATTTGCTGAGACTGGCCTCAGTAAAGTCTGTGTGATAGGCCTTCACGTAGCTCATCCGCACTGCATCCATGCCTGCGTCTCTGAAATTGCAGTTTTCCATAGAGACATGGCGGATATTGCTGCCGTAAAAGTCTGTTCCCAGGGCCTTGCAGTTTTCAAAGGCACAGCTTCTGAAACTAACGTCATTCATACTGGAATTAGAAAAATCACAATTTAAAAATTTTACATCGGTAAAGCTGGCTCTGTCAAAACAGCAGCCCAGGAATTTGCAGTTTTGGAACACCACCTGCTGAAAGGAAATATGGCTCCCGTCAATCCGGGACAGAAAAGTCCCGATAAACTGCCTTCTGAAAATTTCTCCCTCTTCTTTCCTGACAGCTTCCATAAGTCCCGGCGCATCTCTGACTTCCGCCAGCTCTTGGGGGATCTGTGGTTCTTTAAATGCTTTTTTGTTCATAATTATCTTTCGTCCTATACCAATGCTGCATGTTTCCATTTTCCTCTTATGTATCTGGTGACAAAGCATATTGACCGGAACAGCCAGTCAATAGTCATGGCCACCCATACGCCGAACACTCCCATGTGGAAATATACGCCCAGCACTACGCTGAAACCGATCCGGAATACCCACATAGAAAAGATAGACAGACCCATGGTAAACTTAACATCTGCCGCAGCTCTCAGGGTGTTTGGCAGAGAGAAAGACAGGGGCCATATGGTCACTACGCAGGCGGAATGATAGAAAAGAATCTGTCGTGCATAGCTGCTGGCTTCTTCTGAAAGTCCGTAAATACTCACCACAAAAGGCACAGCCAGTACCACAAGAACGTTAATTGCCAAGGCGGAAATATAAATAATCCTGATCAGCTTCTTGGTGTAATATTTTACCTGTTCAAAGTCCCCGGCTCCCACACACTGGGACACCACTGTGAGCATGGCAAAGCCAATGGCCATTCCCGGAAGGGTGGCAAAAGTGGCCACATTGTTGGAAACCGCATTAGCAGCAATGGAAGCGGTCCCGAATCCTGTCACAATGCTCAGCACCATGATCTTTCCCAGCTGGAACATACTGTTCTCCAGGCCGTTAGGGATTCCGATATACAGGATTTTTTTCAGAAGAGACCAGTCTGTTTTAAAGGAAAAGGGGTGGTAAATGTGGACCATATGTTTCTGATTGTTCAGCATGATCAGCATGACAATACAGGCTACGGTCCTGGAAACTAAGGTGGGGATAGCAACTCCCTCCACCCCTCTGTGAAGTCCATAGATCAAAATGGCATTTCCACAGATATTAATGGCATTCATCAGCAGAGAGGTCTTCATGGCAATAGAGGAATTTCCCATTGCCCGGAAAGCCGCCGCTCCTGCATTATACAAGGCGATCATGGGAATGGAAGCAAAGACGATCATCATGTAGACATTACAATTATAAAGTACGTCTGCCTCAATATTTCCGAAGATCACATGGGTGATCAGATTCCGTCCCAGATATCCCAGGATCATCACCGCCAGAGAAGCCTTAAGAGTAAAAGCCAAAAGCTGGTTGGTGGCTTTGCAGGCCATCTCTGTCCTTTTCTTGCCCAGAAGCTGGCCGGCAATGACTGCTCCTCCTGTGGCAAGAGCAGTAAAGATATTGATAATCAGCACCATCACCGTATCGATAAGAGAAACCCCCGATACCGCAGCTTCCCCTACGCTGGACACCATAACAGAATCTGCAAGTCCCACAAAGGCCTGCAGGAACTGATCCACCACCAGAGGAAGGATCAGTTTCCGAAGGTCTGCATTGGAAAAAAAGAGCTTTTTCCTGTCCATTTTTCTCCTCCGTATCTCTTTGATAATCCACATTATACGCCCCCGGATTCTGGTGTACAAGAGAGATTCTTAACTTTTTCTTTACTTATGTAAGAACAATACTCTCTTTCGGTTCCTATTACAGCATCCGTAATGTTACTTTTTCTTTACTTATGTAAGAACAATACCCTAAAAAGATAGAAGCCTTTCCTTTTCAGGAAGACTTCCGCTATGTAACTATGTAAGGATAAGGGCCTCACAGATAAGGACTCCCAAGAAAATAAGATTCCACGCCGTAAAGACTTTCATAAAGCTTCCCTTTTTCCGTGGATATTCCACTGTATAAAATTTAAAGGAGATCAGGCTTGCCAGTGAGGCCACCAGGGTTCCCAGGCCTCCCAGGTTAACCGCCGTAAGGAGAAGGGAAAAATTTCCCGCAAAGCCCGACAGCAGGATCGCCGCCGGAACGTTACTGATAACCTGGCTGGTAAGGATTCCCGCCCACAGTTCCTTTCCCTGGACAAGGGACGCCAGAGCGCTGCTGATCTCCGGGATCCGCTTCATATTCCCGATAAAAATAAAGAAACACAGAAAGGTCAGCAGAAGAAAATAGTCCACCTTTCCGAACAATCTCCGGTTCACTGTCAGCACAGCCCCTGCCACACAGATCAGCACCGGAATATATGGAAAAATCCGGAATACTACCAGCAGACACAGTAAGAGCAGGCCGGCAAATGCCAGAAGCTGGGGAAGGGCTTTTCCTATTCGGACCTCCCTCTGCTCTTTTACTGAGATATTTTCCAGGGCTTCATTTTTTTCTGTAAAAAGGATACATACCAGGAGGATCAGGGATAGTCCTGCATAGGGCAGGACTGCCCGGGCAAATTCTCCCAGAGTGACTCCTGACATAGAATACAAATAGAGATTCTGAGGATTCCCTATAGGCGTAGCCATGCTTCCCAGGTTGGCGGCAATGGTCTCCAGTACCACGATCCGCAGGATCCTGTCCTCCCGTTTGATCATCTGATATACCAGTATGGTAAAGGGTACAAAAGTGATCAAAGTTACATCATTGGTAATGATCATGCTGGAAAAAAAGCACAAAAGCACCATAAGCACGGATAAGTTCCGCAGACTGCTGGCTTTCTTTAACAAAGTCTCTCCCAGAAGGGAAAATACCCCCAGCCACTGAAAACCGGCTACGATGATCATAAAGCAAAACAGCAGGGCAAGAGTCCGGTAATCCGGGTAAGTCAGATAAGCCGGGTCCGGCCTCACCGCCGCTGCAGAAATAAGGGCAAGAAGAAAAGAGACGCAGAAAACCGTCTCTTTTCTAAAAAAATCTTTCAGAGTTTTCATGTAATGGTCTCCCTGCACATCATGCGAATTTTTTACGCTGTCCCTGCCGAAAATCCCGAAACTTTAGACCTGGCTTTGGACAAACAGCCCTATTATACCTCGGCTTTTTCTGATATGCAATCATAACTCTGATAAAGATTTCAGGCCAGTTCTTTTACATAAACTCCATTTACTTTTTCAAATCCCATTGTCTGCAGATAAGATTCGTGAGGACCCGGCGTTCCTGTAAAGATCATTTTGCGGATCCCCTGATCTTTTAATTTGGAATAGAGATAATTTCCCACGGAACAGTCTCTGTATGCCGGTACAGAATAGTCCAGAAGGACCTCCAGCTCGCCCTTTCCCCGCTTATTTCCAAGAAACAGTCCCGCAGGTGCGGCATCCTTGCAGATCACATATGCAGCATCGCACTCCGGCTGTTTTTCTTTAAAGATTGGAAAGTATTTCTGGATATCTGTGTGATAAAAATTGATCATATACTGAACCAGAGACTCTCCCGGCTTTCCTTCAATAAAATCGTAATTTCTGTCCGATTTCCGAAGGCGGATCAGATAGTAAAGATTGATCAGCACCAGACAGAAATTCATAAGAGCCGTGGGATAGGACTGAATGATCATGGCATAGACTGCAAAGATCGTTCCTCCCACTGCGTTGATAACCCGCAGCTTCACCACGGAAGTCATAAGAAAGGAGATCAGCACCAGAATGGAGCCCATATATCCCACCAGCTCCACCATCATATGTGTACTCACACCGGCTCCTCCTTAATATCCCTTCCCGGCATCCGGGCTGTTTTTCATGATCTTGACCAGTCTGCTGGTACCAAGTCTCTCTGCCCCCAGGCGGATAAATTCTTCTGCGTCGTCAAAGGAAGAAATGCCTCCCGCAGCTTTTACCTTCACATCTTTTCCCACATGTTTTCTCATCAGTTCCACATCTGCAAAAGTGGCCCCTCCAGTGGAAAATCCGGTAGAAGTTTTAATAAATTCTGCCCCTGCCTTTGTGACGATCTCGCACATTTTTATTTTTTCTTCCTCTGTAAGCAGACAGGTCTCAATGATCACCTTCAGGATCCTGCCGCCGCAGGCCTGGTGGATCTGGCGGATTTCCTCTTCGATTTCTTCGTACTTCTTATCTTTCAGCTTGCCGATATTGATGACCATATCGATCTCGGAAGCTCCATTTGCAACAGCGTCCTTTGTCTCAAATACCTTGGTGGCTGTGGTGCTGTAGCCGTTTGGAAAACCGATCACTGTGCAGATAGGCAGTTTTCCCTCTACATATTCGGCAGCCTGTTTTACATAAGAAGCCGGAATACAGGCAGAGGCTGTTCCGTATTTTATGGCGTCATCCAGGATCTGCCTAATCTCCTCCCAAGTTGCAGTCTGTGTCAGTAAAGTATGGTCCACATATTTTAAAATTTCTTTCTTATCCATCTCAGATTCCTTTCCATTTTTTCTCAAATATTTCTTTGATCTCCGGGTCAAAAGCTGTTTCCACAGCGTTCCTGAGGAGAGTAAAGATCAGTTCCTCATCCCGGCCGTACTGTTCATAAGCTTTCGTCAATTCCTGGGTCATAGTCGTTCCGCTGACGGTCCGGTTATCCGTGTTTACAGAAACCTTGATCCCTGCATCCAGGAACTGGCGGAGGGGGTAATCCTGCCAGGTTTTGACCGCCTTAGTCTGAAAATTGCTGGTAGGACACATTTCCACGCCGATGCCAGCCTTAGCATAAGCTTTCATCAACTCCGGATCTTTTTTCAGGGCAATCCCGTGACCGATCCTGGCTGCTCCCAGTTCCCAGGCCTCCCGGACATTATCCAGGTTCCCCGTCTCTCCGGAGTGAATGGTATAGGGGATACCAAACCTTTTTGCTTCCCGGAAAATGTTCCGGTACTGAGCCGTAGGATAGGCAGACTCGTCGCCGGCCAGGTCCAGGGCACATACCCCTTCTCCCAAATATTCTCTGGCCCATTTCAGCATAGCCAGGTTCTGTTCTTCACTATGGTTTCTCATAGCGCAAACAATGATCCCATAGCGTACCTGGAAGTCTTCTTTTCCCCGTTCCATTCCTTTTCTCACTGCCTCGATCACCTGTCTGCAGCTTAAGTTTTCATGGACGGAAAGCATAGGGGCAAAACGGACTTCAATATACTCTACCTTTTCCTTTGCAATCTCTTCCACAAAGGTATAGGCTCCTTCTTCCAGTCCCTTCTCATCCTGGAGACACTGAAGAGGCAGGTCAAATTTCTCCAGATATTCCGTGAGACTCCGGCAGTCCTGGGATACAGTCAGAGCCTCCCCGGCCACTTCCTTCCCCAGGTGTCTCTCTATCATGGCCTTCGTAAGAGAACCGTCCAGATGACAGTGAAGATCAAGCTTTGGAAGCCGTTCTATATCCATATAATCACACCTTTTCTATAATTTTAGTAACCAGTTCTTTGAACTGAAGGGAGACTCTGTCGGCAGTTTCCTGTACTTCTTTGTGGTCCAGTTTTTTGTCTGACAGGCCTGCGGCCAGGTTGGTGATACAGGAGATCCCGCCGATCTCCATTCCCATATGACGGGCGGCCATTGCTTCGCAGGCTGTGCTCATTCCCACTGCATCTCCGCCCCAGATCCGGCACATCCGGACTTCCGCCGGAGTCTCGTAGCTTGGTCCTGTCAGCTGTACATAAACCCCTTCCTGGAGGTTGATCCCGCATTCCTCAGCGGACTTCCGGATCACCTCACGGATCCTTTTGCTGTACACCTCGCTCATATCCGGGAACCGGTCTCCAAGTTCCTCAAGATTGGGGCCGATCAGGGGATTCGGTACGCCCACTGCGATCTGGTCGGTGATCATCATAAAATCTCCCGGCTGGAAGTTCTCATTAAGGCCTCCTGCCGCATTGGTAAGGATCAGTTTTTTGGCCCCCAAAAGGCCCATTAGCCTGGTAGGCAGGACCACATCTGACATGGGGTAGCCTTCGTAATAGTGGACTCTTCCCTGCATGATCACCAACGGGACTTCTCCTACATATCCGAAGACAAACCGTCCCTTATGGCCTTTTACTGTGGACACGGGAAATCCCTCAATATCTGAATAATCCACAGTGGCCTCTATCTTAATGCCTTCTGCATAGTCTCCCAGTCCGCTTCCCAGGATCAGGGCTACCTCTGGTTTGAAATCTGTTTTTTCTCTGATACTTGCCAGACAAGTCTTTAATTTATTTTCCATTTTCCCACTCCTCTCACAATGTTTCCGCCAGAATTTCCGAGATCATCTTTTCCATCCGGCAATATTGTTCATAGTTGATCAAGATATAGCTTCCCTGAGTAGTGATCAGGCCGCTTTCTTTGAATTTTTTGATGGAACGGCTGATGGTCTTTACACAAAGTCCTGTAAAATCCGACAGTTCCTGCCTGTCTCCCTTCATCTTCATGACTCCGTTCTCCGCATATTTCCGGTACCGTTTCATCAGCAGGAAAGCCACCCTGTCCGCTCCCTGAAGGAACAAAAGCATCCGGCTGTCCCGGGCCTGTTCCAGAAGATACTCTCCCATCAGCCTGCTTTCCTGCTGAAGGGCAATGATATCCGAATCCAGCCATTTTTTAAAGCCCTCTTTGGGTATCTTCAGCACCGTACACTTTGTCACTGTCTGAAGAGTGGTCTGGTATTTATCCAGATTAATGATCACTTCCATCCCGCCGAAAGCATAGACTTTGTCAAACACCGTAAAATCATAATTGATGCCATAGATCCTGTAATCCGTGGCTTTAATAAGACCCTTTCCGATCAGAAAAATCGTATCCGCCGGTTCCCCTTCCTGGACAAAGATCGTTCCTTTTTCCAGCTCTTCCACCACAAAAGTATCCATCAGCCACATGGGAGCTGTACGGAAATATTCCTCAAACTGTTTCCTTCTCTCCTCTTCTATTTCGTTCAGAAAAGGCAGAATCTGGGCCAGATATTTATTTTCCATCTTTCGTCACCTGCAGTTCTTTTCTATAGGAAGCACCTGTTTTCCTTTAACATATTTTGCGTCGATCTGTCTGTCCTCTGCCAGATAGATCAGCCGCTCCAGTCTCTCTTTCGTGGAAAGTTCCCTGGCATGGCGGAGGATTCCATCGTCAATGACCACTGCGTCAAATTCATACCCAGGCTCCAGACTCCCCACCTTTCCAAAGAATTCTCCTCCCCCTTTGGTGGCCAGGTAGAAGACTTCTTCCACAGTCAGGGGAGGAAGACTCTGATCCTGGAGCTTCCACCGAAGCTTGGAGCACTGGATTGCCATAGCCATGGCCCGGAACATGGAAAGAGAGGTGCCGGCAGCCACGTCTGTGCCAAGGCCCATCTTCAGTCCCTGGTCCAGAAATCTCCTGGCCGGAGCGATCCCCGAGGCCAGGTTTGCATTGGACTCCGGACAATGGGCAATAAATACCCCCTGTTCCTTCATCATCCGGGTTTCTTCCTCATCACTGTACACACAATGTGCCATAATCGTAGGACAATCACCCCCAAACAGCCCATGGAGACGGTAGGCGTCTCCATAGCATGAAGCTTTGGGACAAAGCTGGCGGACCCATTCTATCTCACTGAGGTTTTCGGAAAGATGGGACTGCGCCGGCATCTGGTATTTTTTCTGAAGCTCTGAAAGTTTCTCCATCAGCTCATCAGAGCATGTAGGGATAAATCTGGGGGTCAGAATCGGCTTTACATTGGTAAGATCTGCAGCCTCCAGGATCCAGGCTTCTGTATCTTTGGCAGACTTTTGGGCGCTTTCTTCCTGCAGGCCTTCGGAGCTGTTCCGGTCCATATTTACCTTTCCCACATATCCTGCCAGCCCTGCCTCTTCCATCTTCTCCATCAGCCAAAGGGTGGCCTCTTTGTGGCAGGTGGCGAAAACACAGGCTCTGGTGGTTGCGCTGTGGAGCAGATCTTCTATGAATATATGATACGCCTTTTTGGCATACTCTGTATCCTTATATTTCTCTTCCTCAGGAAACGTGTGGGTGTTCAGCCAATCGATCAGTTCCTGATCCATGCCCAGTCCCCGGAAGGTGTACTGGGGAGCGTGGACGTGCAGGTCCACAAGCCCCGGAATGATCAGCTTATCCCCGTAATCCCGGCAGGGGATCCCTCTCCATTCCTCCGGAAGAGTTTCAAAAACTCCCCGGCTTTTTCCATCTTCGCATACTACATAACCTTGGTCCACAGTCCGTATTTTTTTCTGATCCTCACTGTAACAGATATGGCCTCTGATAGCAAATCTTTCCATGTCGTTGTCTCCTTGTTCTGTCATTCCAATATATTTTATCGCTGTCCTTTGTCATAGGGGATTCCCTCTGCCTTAGGCGCCCTGGAGTTCTTTGAAAACAGTGCCAGCACCACAAGGGAAATAATATATGGAAGCATATTGTAAACTGCACTTGGGATGTTCAGTGCCTCCAGGATATCGAATCCTGAATACACATTGGACAGGGCCCTGAATAAT
The DNA here is from genome assembly GCA_949291945.1 of uncultured Bacillota bacterium. Lineage (GTDB taxonomy): Bacteria > Bacillota > Clostridia > Lachnospirales > Lachnospiraceae > Blautia. The sequence goes on from CASEXH010000041.1 coordinate 10,930, forward strand.
CCGAAGAGAAGGGCTGCCAGCCCGATGAATTTCGGCTCCCACTGACCGAAGATCATAACCGCCAGGGCCAGGAATCCGAAGCCTGCCACGCCGTTTTCAAACTTCCACTCACTGACTCCAGCAGTGATATAAACGATCCCGCCAAGTCCGCCGAAAAGACCGGAGATAAGAACTCCTGCATAGCGCATTTTGTATACGTTGATACCTACAGAATCCGCTGCCTGAGGATGCTCGCCGCAGGCCCTCAGGCGCAGGCCAAATCGTGTTTTATAAAGAACAATATGTGCAATGATCAAAAGAACTACCGCCAGGATCATGAACCAGCTTACCTCAAAGTTTCCGATCTTGAAAGCGGAAAATGCTTTTCGCTGTTCGATGTACTGGATCGAGGAAGAAACGTTGTTTACATTTTCTGCCATGTTGATCGCTTTTACAAATACTGTAGCTGCTGCTGTTCCCAGAAGGTTCATGGCTGTTCCGATCAGGGTCTGGTCTGCCTTAAAATTAATTGCAGATACTGCCAGCAGAAGAGAATAGACCATACCGAAAAGAATACTTCCGATCACAACTGCCACGATCATAAGGGCAGCCGGAAGATTTCCCATATATTTCATTACCAGGGCTCCGCCCAGGGCACCGATGACCATAGTTCCCTCTAGTCCCAGGTTGATCACGCCGCTCCGCTCGGAGAAACAGCCCCCCAGGGCGACAAGCATAAGTACTGATGCATAGATTAATGTATATTGTAATAATAGTGCCATCCTTTTCTTCCTCCTTTCCTACTTTTTCCCTTTTCTGCTCATACAGTATTTAAAGAATAATACAAAGCCGCAGAAGTAGATGATGATCGCTGAGATCAGGTCTGAAATCTGGGCACAGTATACCATCTTGTCCACGTAAGAACCGCCGCTTGTAATGTGCTGGATAAAGAATGCAGAGAAGATACTTCCAATGGGATTCAGTCCTCCAAGGAAAGCTGCTGCGATCCCGTTAAAGCCCATGGCCGGCACTGCAGTCTGTGCGCAGGACCACTGCTCGATCCCGCTTAAGTAGAGGAATGCGGCTCCAAGTCCGGAAAGACAGCCTGCGATCACCATGGTAAGGATCATATTTCTTTTTTCTTTCATACCTGCATATTTTGCTGCGTTTTTGTTTAATCCTGTGGCCTTCAGTTCGTATCCCAGCTTTGTTTTGCTCATCAGGAACCACACCAGAATGGCGATGATAACTGCCAGAGGAATAGCAATGGTCACATACCGGTTATTGGAAAACAGCTTGTCCAGCCCCAGACTTGGGATCAGGGCTCCAGGTGCATTGGTCTTCAGGGCCATAGTATAGGTGGTGCTGGATTCCTTTACATTGGTCAGCAGCATGTTCACGCTGTAAAGGCTGATCCAGTTCAGCATGATCCCTGCAATAACTTCATTCACATTTAAGTATGCCTTTAAAATGCCCACGATCCCTCCAAGGATCCCGCCGCCGATCATGGCTGCGATCATGCAGACATACCAGGGCATCTGATAAGCTATAGCAAGATAAAGGGCAAGTCCGGCTCCCACTGCATACTGGCCGGAAGCGCCGATATTGAAAAGTCCTACCTTATAGGCAAATAAGATGGACAGAGTACACATAAGAAGAGGCGCTGTTTTGGCAAGGGTGCTTCCGAAATATTCCAGAGCAACCTCCGGCCTGGGGAAGTATAAAAAGTTCTTCAGGATCGCAGTCATTGCGCTCCAGGCTTCTGAGGGATTGATACATAAAAGTACAACATAGCCCACCAGAAGTCCCAGAATGATACAGATCAGAGAAGCGATAACAGTCTGTACGCCGGCGATTTCCAGGAATCCTTTCTTTTCGTTTTTCGTATTCATATCCTACACCTCCTGTTTTTTTGCACCGGTCATATAAAGTCCCAATTCCTCAACTGTCACTTCATCAGGCTTGAATTCTCCGACCAGTTTTCCTTCGTACATTACCAGGATCCGATCCGGTACATCCATAACTTCATCCAGTTCCAGGCTGACTAAGAGCACAGCCTTTCCTGCATCTCTCTGCTCAATAAGCTGTTTGTGGATGAATTCGATGGCTCCGATATCTACGCCTCGTGTAGGCTGTACAGCGATCAGAAGATCCGGATCCTTGTCAATTTCCCGGGCAATAATAGCCTTCTGCTGATTTCCTCCGGACATAGACCGGACAGTAGTGGCCGATCCCTGGCCGGAACGGATATCATACTTTTCGATGAGACGGTCTGAATATTCCCGGATCTCTTTCCTCTTCAGGACTCCGAACTTATTGGTAAACTGAGGCTCAAAATACCGCTGGAGCACCAGGTTATCTTCCAGAGAATAATCCAGGATCAGTCCATGTTTATGCCTATCCTCAGGGATATGGCTCATACCTGTCACAGACCGCTGACGGATAGAGGCATTGGTGATGTCTTTTCCATTCATGGCAATGCTTCCGCTTTTCAGAGACTCCAGACCGGACAGTCCATAGACCAGTTCCGTCTGGCCGTTTCCGTCGATTCCTGTAATGCAGACGATCTCTCCTTTCCGCACCTGGAAATTCACATCCTGGACTGCGTCTTTTTTATTCTGTCCCTCAACTGTCATGTGCTTTACATCCAGCACTACCTCTCCCTGTTTTGCCGGTTTCTTCTCTACTTTAAAGCTTACATTTCTTCCCACCATCATAGCTGACAACTTCTCCGGAGTGGTATCTTTTGTCTCCACGGTACCTACATATTTTCCCTTCCGAAGAACTGTACAGCGGTCAGATACTTCCATGATCTCGTTCAGCTTGTGAGAAATAAAGAGGATACTTTTTCCCTCTTTTGCAAGACCCTTCATGATCTGCATCAGCTCTTCAATTTCCTGTACAGTCAGCACCGCCGTAGGCTCATCAAAGATCAGGATCTCATTATCCCGGTACAGCATTTTTAAGATTTCCGTTCTCTGCTGCATACCTACGGTAATATTTTCCACAATGGCGTCCGGGTCTATCTGAAGATGGTACCTTTGCGACAGGTCCATGACCTTTTTCCTGGCTTCCTCTTTCTTCAGAAATCCTCCCTGGACCGGCTCCGCACCCAAGATGATATTATCCAGTACAGAAAAACATTCTACCAGCTTAAAATGCTGATGTACCATACCGATCCCCAGAGCGTTTGCATCATTGGGATTCTTGATATGTACGGTTTTCCCGTCTTTCCGTATCTCTCCTTCCTCCGGCTGATACAATCCGAACAGCACACTCATCAGTGTAGATTTCCCTGCGCCGTTTTCTCCCAGAAGAGCGTGGATCTCCCCTTTTTTCAACTGCAGTGTAATGTTGTCATTTGCCACAATACCGGGAAATCTCTTGGTTATATTCAGCATTTCAACTGCGTATTCTCCCATTTTTATTTCCTCCTTTCCCCATGTCCTACATGATCGATCCTTGTCTTTCATTTACCTTTACAGATACTTCCGGCATCTGGTCAATAGAATTATCGATCTGGATCTCCCCGTCATAGATCTTCTGTACCAGTTCATAATAGTCCTCTACTGTAAAGTTTTCATTCCACTGTGTGGTGTCTTCCGGAAGCCCTACATAATTCACAGATGTATCTGTTCCTGATACCAGTCCCAGGTTCTCAATTTTTCCTACATGCTCTTCCCAGGTACCATCTACAATAATCGAATTCAGCATGGCTTTTACCGTAGCTCCCAGCCCCTTCATAGCGGAAGTCACAGTCATTCCTTCTCCATATGCGTCAATAATAGGAGACTGGTCACTGTCCACGCCGATCATCTTGCCCCCTACTTTCGCTGCAGCTTCTGCTGCTGAAGTAAAGATTCCTCCGCCGCAGGCAAATACGATCTCTGTGCCCTGGCTGAACCAGGTATCCATAGCTGCCGTGATCTCCGTGGAACCGTAGAACTGTCCTCCGTATGCATACTCTACCTGAATCTCATCTACAATACCCAGTTCTTCTGCCGCATCATTAATCCCCTGCACATAGCCGAATCCAAAACGCATAACTGCCGGCACTGCCTGGCCCCCCAGAAAGCCAAGGTTCCGGTAGCCCAGTTTAACCGCCGCATACCCTGCCATATACCCGGGGATTTCCTCCTGGTAAACTGCGCAGTATGTGTTTTCCGTGTTGTAATAGTCGGAAGCCTCATAGGAATCCGGATCGTCATAATACTTGCTTCCCACTGCTGCCGCAATGATATCTCCGGCCGTCATATCCAGGGCGATAAACTTCACATCCGGATATTTGTAGGTCACTTCTACCAGGGCAGGTGCAAAGATATATCCTGGCATAACAATGATATTATGACCTTCCGCCACAGCCACATCGATCATGGCAATGCGGGCATAATCTGTATCTCCGTCCGGCTTTTTGTAGGTGAAATCAATGTTGTTTTTCGTACAGTATTCCAGACAGGCTTCATAGGTAGTCTGGTTAAAAGACTGGTCTGTTATATCGCCGCTGTCCGTGATCATGGCTACACGATAATCTGAATCACTGGTGCTTTCTTGGCTCCCTGAAGGTCCGCAGCCCAGAGCAGAAACCGCTATGCACACTGCCAGAAGAAAAGCAGCAAGCCTTTTCAGTTTTTTCATTTCTTCGTTCCTCCTTTGTTATTTTTTTATTTTATATAGGAAAGCAATGATGTTCCGATCGTATTTTCCGGCATATGAAGGCCAAAATTATCAACGATAGTAGCACCGATCACAGCAAAAGTATCCTGTTCCGGCAACATTCCATTCCCCTCCATAGCCTTTCCATAGGCAAGGAAAGGTACCTTTTCTCTTGTATGATCTGTTCCTGTATAGGTAGGGTCATTTCCATGATCTGCTGTGATGATCAAAAGATCATCATCTTTCAGGTTTTCCAGCAAAATCTTCAGTTTTTCATCAAACATTTCCAGCTCTTTTGCATAGCCTTCCGGGTTTCTTCTGTGTCCCCATTTTGCATCAAAATCCACCAGATTTACAAAACAAAGCCCATGAAAGTCCTTCTTGGCAATATCTATGGTCTGTTCCATACCGTGAACAGAAGATTTGGATTTATAGGCTTCTGTGATTCCTTCTCCATCAAAAATGTCTTTGATTTTTCCTACAGAGATCACATCCAGGCCATGATCTTTCAGTACATCCAGAGCAGTTTTCATCGGTGGTTTCAGAGCGTAGTCGTGACGGTTGCTGGTCCGCTCAAATTCCCCTTTCTTCTTTCCGATATAAGGTCTTGCAATAACCCTTCCCACTCTCCATTCTTCTTTCATGGTCAGTTCTCTGGCGATCTCACAGCAGCGGTATAGTTCCTCCAGGCCGAAGGTCTCCTCGTTTCCACAGATCTGGAGTACAGAGTCCGCTGACGTGTACACGATCATATGGCCGGTGGCAATCTCTTCTTCTCCCAGCTCATCAATAATTTCCGTTCCGCTGGCGCTTTTATTGCCGATCACTTTATGTCCCGTCCGCTTTTCCAGTTCTTCGATCAATTCTTTTGGAAAACCATGTTCTGTAAAGGTTTTGAAAGGTTTCTTTGTCTCAATTCCCATGATCTCCCAATGGCCGGTCATGGTGTCCTTCCCGTTGCTCCGCTCTCTCAGGGCAGCCTGATATCCAAGAGGATTCTCCACCGCAGGTACCTGACGAAGTGGAGTCAGGTTGGCCATTCCCAGCTTCTGGAGAGTAGGAATCCGGAAATTTTCTACTGCTTCCGATATATGTCCCAGGGTATTTACTCCAACATCTCCGAACTTTTCTCCGTCAGGCATAGCTCCGATTCCCAGGGAATCGATTACGATGGTAAATACACGTTTATATTTTTTCATTTCTGTCCTCCTTATCTCTCAGTCTTCCAGATTTCCAGGGCCGAATCCCTGGGGAAGCAGCTCTTCCAGCCTGTATATCTTGTAGTCCTCTTTTCCCTTTGCCAGTATGATCTGAAACTCTTTTGGCCTGCAGAATTCCATCATCACCTGCCTGCAGACTCCGCAGGGAGGGGTATAATCCACCAGTTTTCCCTCAGGTCCCCCTACAATACAGATAGCTTCAAATTCTTTTACTCCTTCACTGACAGCTTTAAAAAACGCCGTTCTTTCCGCACAGTTTGTAGGAGTATAAGCTGCATTCTCAATGTTGCAGCCTGTATAGATCTGTCCGTTTTTTCCAAGGAGGGCAGCCCCTACCTTAAAATGAGAGTATGGCGTATAAGAATAGGAAAGCTGAGCGATGGCTGTATCAATCAGTTCCCGGATCTTTGCTTTCTCCATCATGGTCCTCCTCTACTTCTCTGCCTTCTGATCTGCTTTGATCAGATTTCGTATTGCCTGTACCGCCACCCGGATGGCCATATCCGTGTCATGGACTACCGGGTTCTCCAGTCCTTCTTTCTCTCTCTCCTGATTTGCCATAACCAGAAAACAGGAGCCTGCCCGCACCCTCAGATGGCTGGCTACCACAAAAAGGGCTGCAGATTCCATCTCTGAGGCAAGACAGCCCAGCCGCTTCCAGGCTTCCCATTTATTCAGCAGTTCGTAGCTCACCGGCATCCGTTCCGGGGAATGCTGTCCATAAAAAGAATCCTTACACTGAACAACCCCTACATGATAAGGGCTTTCCAGTTCTTCCGCTGCCTGGATCAGCGCATTGGTCACCCGGATATCCGCCACTGCTGGGAATTCAATCGGGGCATATTCCTTGCTGGTTCCTTCCATACGGATGGCGCCGTTTGCAATGACAACATCTCCGCTTTTCACATCCAGCTGCATGCCCCCGCAGGTTCCGATCCGGATAAAAGTATCTGCCCCGGACATAGTCAGCTCTTCCATTGCGATAGAAGCGGAAGGTCCGCCGATTCCTGTGGAAGTAACGCTTACCTTCACCCCATCCAGATATCCGGTATAGGTGACATATTCTCTGCTGTCCGCCACCAGGACCGGGTTATCAAAATACTTGGCGATCTTTGCACAGCGTTTGGGATCTCCCGGAAGGATCACATAACGTCCCACGTCTCCCTTTCCCACCTGAATGTGATACTGTTTATTAGCGTCCTCAGAATAGTTCATAATCATACCTTCTTTCTCTTCGTTCTTTATTCTACTTGCATCTTACCTATAATTTACCATTTCAAAAAGGACTCAAGTCCCTTTTTATGTATTTACGTGACTTTTCACAATTTCCATCTTCATTTTTTATCTATTTTTACCACATAGACAAATGCTATTCTTTATTTCTTCCGGTGGTTTTATTCTATAAAAAACCTTTACTGATACAGACATACATAGATAGAAAAAGAGCCTGTGATTCCGGCATTGCCTTTTCACAAACTCTTTTCATACTGTTAAAAATGTATATAAATACTAATGCAGATGTTACCTGCCGGCCGCCAGCGAAAAAACTGAAGAGCTAAAAGAAATCTTTCCCGGATTCCAGTAACATCAAGGCAGGATATGTCCCGCCGCAAGGTATAGTCTGTACCACTCTTCCCTGCTGAGGTAGATATCTCCTCCAGCAATGATCTCCGCCAGACGGCTTTCCCTTGCCGTCCCGGCTACGATCTGCATCTGTGCCGGATGCCTCAAGATCCATGCAGCAGCAATAGTTGTAGAGGTTACATTATACTGCTTTGCAAGTTTCTCAAGTTCCTTATTAAGATTGGCATAGGCATCGTTTCCCAGAAAACATCCTTTCCACCCGGGCATCTGGAAAGGTGACCAGGCCTGGATGGTAATGTCCTGTATCCGGCAGTAATCCAGCGCACTTCCGTCTCTGTCAGCAGATCCTGCTGTCTCCATATTTACTTCCAGCCCATTGGCCACCAGATTGGATGCGGGAATGCTGAATTGAAGCTGGTCAGCTATAATATCCTGCCGGACATATTTCTTCAGGAGTTCCATCTGCATAGGCTTATGATTGGAAACTCCAAAAAGCCGGACCTTTCCGCTCTGTTCCAGGACATCAAAAGCCTCTGCCACTTCTTCCGGATCCACCAGAGCGTCCGGCCGGTGAAGCAGCAGCATATCCAGATAATCTGTCTGCAGACGTCTGAGAATCCCGTCCACAGACTCCAGGATATAGTCTTTTGAAAGATCATAATATCCTTTTCGGATCCCGCATTTAGACTGAAGGAACATATCTTCCCTGTGGAGTGACGGATCTTTGCTCCAGGCTTCGCCGAAGATCTCTTCACTTGCTCCCCCTGCATAAATATCCGCATGATCAAAATACCATGCTCCCTGTTCTATGGCTGTATGGATAAACCGGTTCATGGAATCCGGATCCTTCTCCCCAAGCCTCATGCAGCCTACGATTACGGAAGGTACTCTCTTCCCGCTTTTCCCAAGTATTAGTTCTTTCATGCTTTTATGCTCCTCGTTTCTTATAGATTTTTTATTACTTCAGTTCTCTTTTATCCTCCATGCTGATGCAGATACTTCTCCCTGGTAGCCAGTCCTCCCCGGATATGCCGTTCCGATTTGTTCACGTCCAGTACTATACGGGCACGGGCGGCCAGGGAGGGATTGATCTGAAGGAGACGCTCGGTAACATCTGGTGGTGTCAAGGTAGGAATAAAAAAAATTCATACCACTATATATATAAAACAATTAATCTTCTAAAATAGTATCATAATATTTATGTCCCATTCTTTGCTCTACTGATCTATTGACAACGCCTATATTCCATGGAGATAGATTCTGCAATTGAAAATGTGTCAAAAAGTATACAAAACCATATTCTACCACCAATTTCCCAACTAATTCGTCAGCATATGAGGAACTAACTACATTAACTCCAGAAAAATCTAAAACAATATTATAATTGCCTTCTTTCAAAGTATTAGTAATAACATTTCTAAATTTTTCTGCTGCGATCCTCGTTCCTGTTCCTGCAGAATCCTTCTTTACTTCAAAATATACTGTACCGTCATCTGTTTCACGATTTTCTATCCAATAATCTGTGGGTATGTAACCATTTAAAGCGTGTGCGATATTTATCGTCTTTGAATAATCAATTTGAAAATCTATTACTGTTGCATTCTTATATTTTCCTATTAGCATCGGATAATCTTCCTTTGTATCGATTATTCCATTTTTATAACTATATAATGCTCCATTAGATAAAATCCGTATTCTCCCGCCATTTTCTTTTATTATTTCATTTAGCCCCCACATTCCGTTTCCCTGCCCGACACTTTCATCTCTTGTTACTCTTTCTTGCAATGCTAGCGTTATAGCATCTAAAGGCTTTCGTGGAATATGCTTTGATTTTTTTAATGTATTATATATTCCTACTCCCATATCAAAAACACATATAGAAATCCGTTTCGTACCTCTATGTAATTGTCCCATAACATAACCATATTGAGCATTAGAATGTTGAAGGACATTATCCATCACTTCATTAATACACCATTCTGTACTACTTAATACACCCGGCTCTAAAACAGCCGACTCTCTCAAAGCATTTATAATTGAAGTAACCAATGCATTTACTCCTTCAGGAGTACTATATTTCCATACTTTATCTGATGTGGTATAAAAAAAGTTGACACCCCATTCTCAAGGATTTGAGATATAATCAAGAGAATAAGGAGTGAACAAAATGGCAGAAAACAGACAATATGA
>CASEXH010000042.1 GCA_949291945.1 uncultured Bacillota bacterium
CGCACCGTATGATGCTGGTACAGGGGGATATCAAGTACGGCCCGAAACTTCCGATTGGGAAAAATGGTGCCAGAGTACAGACGTATCTTTCCTCTGCAAAGGTAGATAAGATACGCCGGATCCAGACAGTCAGAGAAGTGATGGAAGAACTCCTTCCATAGAGGAGATACGAAAGACGAACTATGGAAGATGTATTAGAATATGGGATCATCCCGCATATATTTTCGTGAAATGTACAGTTGTAGGAGCCGCACTTTTTCGGGTGCATGAACGGCAGCAGCAGAAACCGGCGGAAAATATACGCCAGTGAAAAATGATAATTAATATTTCAGAAACAAAATAGAAACGTTTTTCAAAAAAAAGAGATCTATCCTTATATCATACAAAGCGAACAGAAAGAAAGTGAGGAAATCATAATGAAGAAGAGTAATTTTGTGGCAATGATCTTAGGAACGATAGGAGGAATCCTGTTTGCACTGGGAATGTGTATGGCCCTGATCCCTGAGTGGAATGCCTTTAATCAGGGAGTTGTGCTGGGCGTGATCGGCGCAGTTGTACTGCTGATCATGGTTCTTGTATGGAGAAAGATGGAGAATAAGAGCCCTGTCAAGCTGTCAGGAAAAATGATAGGAACTGTCCTTCTGGGAATCATCGGAGCACTTACTTTTGGAGTTGGAATGTGCCTGACAATGGTATGGAGCAATATGATCATTGGTATCGTAGTCGGAATCGTCGGCATAATCCTGCTGCTGTGCCTGATCCCGTTGACAAAGGGACTGAAATAGAAAATAATTTGACGATTAATAAAACAGAAACAAAAGCCTAACACTACAACAATGTTTCATTGGCATAATACAGACATAAACAATGAAACGAAGAAAAGGAGAATCAGAAAATGGCAAAATCAAAATTAGTGAAAACAAATGAAAAAATTGCAAAAGAAGTTGTAGGCGGTTATAAAAAAATTGAAGAGGGTGTAGTGGGAGGCTATAAGAAAATAGAAGAAGGCGCAGTCAGCAGCTTTAATAAAATTGCAGATAAATTTGTTGATAACTTTTTGACAAAGGAAGGGGAATCCATAGAGGATGCAAAAGCGAGACTGGCAGCGGAGCAGAAAGCAAGGGAAGAAGCCAGTGCGGCAGAAAGAGAGAAGCGCATTCAAAAACAAAATGCAATTGTAGAGGAAAATATGAAAAAAACAAGACAGGCATCTCAAGACGCAAGAAGAAAGGCAGGACTAGAGTAGAGGTCACAGGCATAGCAGTTGCAGAAAAATAATGACTGGAATAAAGAAAATGGGCAATCGGAGACGGTTGCTCTTTTTACGTTATTGGTTTGGAGATATAAATATCTATCAGAAAGCATCGACTTTAAATCTTACATATATAATAATTAGAGACGTAGCCTAGTGGATAAAAAGCAGAGCTATGAAAAGAAAACTTTTTATGAAATGAAATTAAAGGCTAGGGTGATCGGAGATGAAATTTTTCCTGGATAGAAGAAAAAGGACGTTATTACTGTTTCTAATCTTATCGGCGTTCTGCAGTGGGTGTGAACAGAAGGGAAAAGAAGAGCAATGGGCGAAAGGATATGATCTCCCGGTTGAAGCTGGCAAAGAGAATGAAGTAGAACAAGAGTGTCTCGAAGTTGTGGGCAGGATTTCCGACATATACAGATATGGGGATAAGGGAGAAGTCTCTAATATTATTTTATCTGATGAAACCCTGGAGCGAATGCAGGAAGAGATTGGAAAGCTGGGATAATTCTTATAATCCCATAGTGTCATATGTGTCCTATACAAGGATCGATGAATGGAACTACACAGATAAAGGGTGGTTTTGCTATAAATTATGTGTACCTGAGCCGCCGGAAGTTTCAGAGATTGTTGCCGGAAGTGAACTGATCAGAGTAATACCTTTGTCAGAAGAGTGTAAAGTATTATCTGAAAAATGCGTGTATCCATTGTGCTATATGGGAAATAACATTTCGTGTTCAAACTGGGATACAGAGTATCTTAGAACGATTGATTATAATGCAGCTTATGAATATTTTTATAATATGAAATATGGGGAGCGTTTAGATTCTGATAAGTATACAAACGGTATTCCAGCAGCAGAATTTGAGGATGTAATTATGAAATATCTGCCGGTTACAGCCGAAGAAATCCGGGAATGGGCAGTCTATGATGGAGAAACACAAACTTATGCCTGGGCAAATCTTGGCTGCGGTAATCAGATAATGAGATCCAGAATATTCCGGAATATAGATATAGGATCAGCCGTCGTTAACAAAGGAGGATGACATGGACAGAATATCAAATGCAAATGGGAGCATATGGATATTTACGGGGATCGTGGTGTTCTATTTATTGGCAGTCATATTTTCTTTGGGGATATGGTCAAAAGGTGAAAAAATGTCCAGGACTTTTTATTTCGCAAATGTTATAGTGACCGCTATAATTTCATTTAGTAATATGGAAATTGTTTTTGGTTCTGCTGCATATGAGACGGATTTCTTTGGCTTTTTATTCTATGGAAAAATATTTGCCATACTGGGAGCTTTGACGCTTTGCGGAAGTATTCTATTTCAAAAAAGGGGTAGTAAAATTCTGGGAAATATATTACTTAATCTTTCAACCACAGGAGGTTTGCTGCTATTTGCTTATTTAATGAAGGTAAAATATTAGTGAATGATGTACTAGATAAAGGCAGGAAAAATTATTTTCAAAGGAATGTAAAAAAGAGGGTTTTTGGTAAAGTGCAATGTTCTGTATCCGCTGCTCCAACTGTTTGACTGTTCCCCCGAGACTGCTGGAAAAGGGGGAAAGGGAAATTTTCTCTGCAAAATTGATCAGAGTATATCCATAATCAATCCTGATAAGAACCTGTATCCAGCATATTCAGCACAGCGCTGTCGCAGGCAATCTCACGGTCACATCTCATAGTTTTTCCGGAAAACCAGACAATAATTGACAAGATTATCTTTATGCCGGTAATGCTGCAATTCATGGAGCAGCATGTAGCGTATGGCTTCAGAGTTATAATCCGAAATCAACCGGATGGGAAGATAAATACATGGATTTATCAATCCTGTGAGGACAGGGGACTTTAAAAAGACTGTACTGTAAATGGGAATCTTTTTTCTTATATGCATTTCTTCCAGACATCTCTTATAAAGTTTTTTCACTTCCCGATTCTGCAGAGGCAGGGCAGATTTTTTGATCCTTCTCAGCCGGAGAAAGGATCTTAATACGAAAAGAAGCATTGTCAGCATACCTATGATCCAAATCCCGAAGAGCAACCTTCCTACAAGAGATGGAGTCTGTCTGGTGACAGATACGGTAAAATCATTCATCCAGCCGGAAACGGTGTCCATAGAATTTAATGCACTTACTGCATTCCCGGCAGTGCTGCCGGGAGAAGTTTCATGAATAAATCCCGTAAACCAGGAAAACAGGGAAAATATCCGGCCAGAAGGGACAGGAATAAAAGGGAACGCCATCAGGCACAGAGGCAGAAACCACAGATTATATTGTGTCCGGCTTGTCAGACGGGTCTTTAATATCCTTTTGATGGCAAACAGGGTAAGAATCATGACGCTGATCCATAAATTACAGATCAAAAAATGCAGGATAAAGTCAGTCATAGGAATCCTCTCCTTATTTTGAGTTTTTGGAAAGAATGGAACGTAAATGGCGGATTTCAGTTTCTGACAGCTGGTTGTTTTCTAAATATGCTGAGAGCATTGCGCTGATATCCCCATCATAGAAGCGCTTCAGGAAGGAATTGCTCTCCTGATTGATATATTCATCTTCTTTTACAAGAGGGGTATAAACAAATACACGCCCTTGTTTTTCGTAAGTCAAAGCGCCTTTTGTCACAAGGCGTTTTATAAGAGTCTGGATTGTTTTTGCACTCCATGAAGTGGTTTTTAACAGGTATTCTGTGATTTCGTTTGTGTTGATCGGGGCGGATTTCCAGACAATTTTCATAACTTCAAATTCAGCTTCTGAAATCTGTGGCAGAGCAGGCATAAAGGTCCCTTCTTATAAATCTTACATATGTAATAAAAACATTATAAAGTTTGTCTCCGCAAAAGTCAAATACAGAATGAAAGATAAATAAACAGAAAATTTTATTAGAGATTGTTTAAAAGTTGTTTAGAAAAACTATGCCAAGTCATTAGAACTATCCGCTAGACTAAGTACCAGAAAGCAAAAGAAGAAGGGATAGAGAAACCAGATGAAAGCTTTCGAAAAACAAAAAGAGGTGAGCGTATATGAAAAAAAGACTGATCGCTGCTGTATCGGATCTGCTGGTTGCAGCACTGCTCCTGGGAGGAATTTACGGCGTGAACTATCTGATCCCTCAAAAAGGAGTGTCGGCCAGAAATATGACTCAGATAGCAGAAAACAAAGAATCCTTTGATACAGGAAAAAATATAGGCAGTCTGGAAAGTACAGAAAGGAGTTCATCGAAACCTAAAGGTCAGAATCAGTCAGGGACCACCCAGTCTGGCCAGACAGCAGGCACGGGAGAAGCTCAAAAACTCCAGGATCTTCTTAAGAACAATTCCGGGGGACTGGCGACGACAAAAGTTTTATTAGATACTCAGGACTGGCATAAGAAATTTGCAGATAAGTTTACAGATCAGGTTGTTTCCACCGACACGACTTATACCAGTCCAAACCTGTCCATAGAGCTGACCTATCATTCTTATAATACGAATAAGCTGGATCATACCCAAAATGGACAGCATGAGAGGTACGGTTCTAATATTTCCTATGTTCTGGCGGATATTTATGTAGGGGATATTACCTGTCTGCAGACCTGTTTTGCACAGAATACTTACGGGGTGGGTTACTCTGAAAAATTGTCGGAAATGTCCGCAAGAATGCAGTCTGTCCTGGCAGTAAACGGAGATTCTTACAGTAACAGCAGACATAAGGATAACGGCACCATTATCAGAAATGGTGTGATATACCGGACACAGCCTACAGACATGGAAACCTGTGTTCTGAACTGGGACGGGACCATGAAGATTTACAGTCCCCAGGAACTGAATGTGCAGCAGCTGATCGACAGCGGCGCCTATCAGAGCTGGATCTTCGGCCCCAGTCTGTTAGACAGCAATGGAAAAGCCAATACCAATTTCCGGACATGGTCATACATTACAGAATTCCATCCAAGAACAGCTATCGGTTATTATGAACCGGGACATTATTGCCTTCTTGTTGTAGACGGAAGACAGCAGAGTTCCAGGGGAATGTTCTTAGATGAGATGGCAAATCTGTTTGAACAGCTTGGCTGTAAAGCTGCATACAATCTGGACGGAGGCCACTGCTCTTTTATGACTATGGGAAACCAGATCGTAAATCATCCATACAAGCCGGAACATACCGTTGAGGACGGACTTTTTATAACGGAGGGATTAATGTGAAGATCATAGAATTGTTAAAAATTATTACAGGACATGCCTGCATTATCTGCGGTATCGCTCTTTTAGTGGTACAGATTTTGGACTGGTATAATCCGTTTATGGATTTTATGGGGCACTCCATGTTCTTGTTTTATATCCTGTGCATTTCAGCCATATGCCTTGGAATCTGCGAAGTGTATCTGAAACAGTCTGACAGAATGCGAAAAATACGGCGCAGAAGATAGGAGTACGGAATGAGCCCGAAAACAGTTTTGAAGAAAAATCATGTTGGGATATCAGAAAAATATCAGGGTATGCTGGCTGCATTTATATTCCTGATTCTAGTATGCTGCCTGGGATTTGCCCTGACAGGCGTATACCCATTTGGGAGCAGATCAGCACTGATCATTGACGGAGTACATCAGTATCTGGGATTTTATAAGGAACTGAGCCATCAGCTAGGGAGCGGCGGAAACTGGATGTTTTCCGCCCATGGGATGGGATATAACTTTTATAGTGTATTTTCCTATTATCTGAGCAGTCCCTTCAGCCTTTTGATTCTTTTGCTCATGCAGATCATGTATGTAAACGAGGCAGTTACCATTGCAGTATTGCTGAAGATCGGACTTTCGGGGGCCTGTATGGCATGGTATATGCAGAAAAAGACCAATGGCCGGAAGAACATAGCAGCATGTATCGGCAGCATGTATGGATTATCCAATTTTATATTGGGATATTACAGTAATCTGATGTGGCTGGACTGCCTGATGTTCCTGCCGCTTCTGGCATGGTGTATAGAGGAACTTGTGAGCAGAGGCCATTGGAGAAAATACACGCTGGTTTTAGGATATTGTATTATTTCCAACTATTATATGGGATTTATTCTCTGCATATTTTCTCTGCTGTATTATGCAGCAGTTTATATAGGAACGGAAAAAAGGAAAGACCCGCTGTGGAGATCCGGGATAAAATTTGCGGGGGCTTCTCTTTTAAACGCTGCGGCAGCAGCGGTTATCCTGATTCCGGCGATTTTTGCAGTGTCGGAAACTACAGCGGCAAAGCAGGCCGGCTTTTCTCTCACGACGAATACCTATGGAAATCTATGGGAGCAGCTTAGCCGGCTCCTGTTCGATGCATTTCCCTATGCAACTTCCGCAGATCAGGCTTCGTTAAACATATATTGCGGGTGTGCAGCATTGCTGTTCCTTGGCATGTATTTTTTTAATACAAGGATTTCATGGAGAAAAAAAGCAGTTATGGCAGGGCTCCTGCTTTTTTACTTTTCCGGATTCCATTTTGCAGCATTAAATCTTCTGCTCCACGGCTTACACAGGCCTGTAGGAATGCCCAATCGTTTTGCCTTTGTGTTTATATTTTTGCTTTTGAAGGCAGCCGGCGAAGGCTGGGAAAAGGCTGAATATATGGAACAAAGATATCTTATGGCAGGAACAGGGACGGTATTATTCTTTTGCGGTCTTATAGGAGTCAGAACGGGAAACTGGAAAGCCCTTGGCTCTGTAGGAATCATCCTTATGTGCTTTAGCCTGCTGATACAGATACTTATATTCTGTAAGAGTGCAGAGGAAAGGAAGCAATGGAAGAGGGTTCTATGCGTTTTTCTTCTTGGCGAAATAGGGATCCACGGGGTCTTGAGCATTTGCAATAATGGAAGTGCTAATCGAAATTTGTATGAAGAAAGCGGCAGGGAGATCCAGCAGATGATAGGGAGAAAAACTGACAGTTCCCTGTTCCGGACGGTGATCGTGAACCCGATTCTGAGAAATGAAGAACTTTTATTTGGGCTGAACGGTGTTTCCGTTTTTTCCTCTACAAATACAGATCATATGCAGAACTGGATGGAACGTATGGGATTTGAAACTGGTAAAAACAGATTTCAGTACGCCGGGGGAACGGAAGTTATGGATATGCTGCTGGGCATCCGATATCTGGCCTGCCGTAAGGATATGAATTTTGATACGGTATATCAAAAAACAGAGGAAGGACAATATTTCCGCCTGTTTGAAAATCCCAGAGCATTGGGGAATGGGTATCTGGTAGATTCCCAGATGAAAGATTTCTCCTTGCAGGGAAAAAATCCTTTTGAAGTTCAAAATCATCTTTTGGAGCAAATGGGATGCGGCTCTGTATTTCAAATCCGGACCATAATTCCAATAGAACAGAAATCAGGAATAATAGATACGGTATATGAGTTATACCTGGACGGAAAGGAACATGGGTATTTATGGCTGGAAGGAAGAGAACCATCTGCAGTGGAGATCAACGGAAGGGTCCAAAAACCCAGTGACTGGAATAATAATTTCCTGGATCTGGGGTACTCCGATAAGGCAAGAACCGTTCAGGTCAAAGTATCAGATCATAAGGGAACTGCAGTTTTGGGAACATTAGAAAAGAGTCAGATGGATCTGGTTTATCAAAAGTTACAGAAAAATGAGATCCGGATTCAAAACGACAGAGGAACCATACAGGCGGATAAAGATGGGATCCTGTTTTTTTCGGTATTTTATGACAAAGGGATCCTTATCCGGATAGACGGAAAAGAAGCAGAAGTTTTGGACCTGGATGGAATGACAGGGATTTTCATTACAAAAGGAAATCATGAAGTGGAGTTTTCTTACAGAGTATCCGGATTGAGAGTCGGAGCAGCAGGTTCTGTACTGAGCCTGGGGATCATAGGGTTTTCATTATGGATAGAGAGACTGAGAAAAAATAAAAAAGGGAGAGACAGATCGTATGAAGAAAATCAGCATTATCGTTCCTTGTCTGAATGAACAAGAAGTTCTCCTGATGTACTACGAGAGAATGACAAAGATCATGGGACAGATGAAAGATGCAGAATTTGAACTGCTGTTTGTAGATGACGGTTCCACAGACAGAACACTGGAGCTGTTGAGACAGCTGAACAATAAAGATGCAAGGTGCAGATACCTGTCTTTCTCAAGAAACTTCGGAAAAGAAGCAGCGCTTTATGCGGGACTGGAGCATGCAAAGGGAGATTATCTGGTGATCATGGATGTGGATCTGCAGGATCCGCCGGAACTGATCTCTGTTATGTATGAAGAACTGGAAAAGGGCGGGTATGACTGTGTAGCGGCACGCCGTGTTGACAGAAAGGGAGAGAAAAAGGTACGTTCTTTCTTCTCAGCGATATTTTATAAGATTTTAAACAAGATCTCAAAAGTGCCTATGGTAGAAGGCGCCAGAGACTTCCGAATGATGAAAAGAAAAGTAGCAGATTCTGTGCTGCGTTTGGGCGAATACAACCGTTTCTCCAAAGGAATGTTCGGCTGGGTGGGATTTTCCACGAAATGGCTGGAATATCATAACGTGGAGCGGGCGGCAGGCAGGACAAAATGGTCTTTCGGAAAACTGTTTAAATATTCTTTGGATGGGATATTCGGCTTTTCCACCCTGCCTTTATCTATATCTTCTTACGGCGGGATTTTTTTCTGCGGGCTGGCTTTTCTGAACATCTGTATTTTAGTTATCCGTTATATCATCTGGCATGACCCGGTACAGGGGTGGACAACTTTGATGTGTGCAAGTTTCTTTATCGGAGGAGTACAGCTGCTTTGTGCAGGGATCTTAGAACAATATCTGGCACGGATGTATATGGAAGTGAAAAAGAGACCCATCTACTTACTGAAAGAGACATGGGAAGATGATATACAGATATAAATGTAAATTAGAAGGTGACAAGATGTCTATAAGAAGAAAAATTATCATTTCAAATCTCCTGATGATCACAGTGCCTCTTCTTTTGCTGTTTGCCATGGGATGTTTCTGGCTGAACACCGCCGGGAAACGCTACTGGCAGCCCATTGAGGAAATGTATGAGGACAGAAACGGAGTGATCTCTGCTCAGAACCTGATCTATGCTTATCAGGAAGAACTATGGGATACAAACTGGGAAATGCTGGAAAGTCAGGATGCGGAAATGGCAGACACCGGCGAAATCCCCCAGACCCCGGAGATGGTAAGGCTCCAGAAGGATCTGACAGACCTTGGGTATCATTTTACGGTTTTGCTGAACGAAGAAACTTTGTATTCCAATCTGTCTGAGCAGGAGTGGACACAGGTGGAGAAACTCATCGGGCCTGTACCGGAGCAGGCCAGTTCTATTACGGTAGGTAATGACAGTATCTCTGTGATAAAATGCAGCTTTTATGAAGACGGCGATGAGTGTGCCATCATTGCGGCAAGTACTAATGTGGGAATTCTGGGAAGCCCCAGTTACCTTCAAAGATATGTGCTGCCATATATTTGGATTTTCGGGGCATGCAGCGTATTCATTGTAATCCTTGTAAATGCCTGCTGTTCTAAATGGATCAATTCTCTTATTATCCCCCCTATGAAAGAGATCAGAAGAGGGATGCAGAAGGTACAGAATGGAGAACTGGATGGAGAGATCAAAATTTACAGAAAAGATGAACTTGGAGAGGTATCAGAAGAATTTAATGAAATGCAGCGTCAGCTGAAAAAATCCAGAGAAGAGCAGTTGAGGTATGAGACCTACCGCAAGGGTCTGATCTCCAGTGTCTCTCATGATCTGCGAACGCCTCTTACAACGATTAAAGGATATGTAGGAGGTATACTTGATGGTATTGCAGATACGGAGGAAAAGAGAAAGAAATATTTGCTGGCCGTCCAAACCCGTACGGCTGATCTGGAAAAACTGGTAGATCAGCTTTCTTCCTATAACAGAATGGAGAACCATGCATTTCGGTATGAGATGGAAGAATATGATCTAAAGGAGTTTGTACTGGAATATCTGTCAGAAAATGAAGAATTTGCCAGAGAAAATAAACTGCAGATTTCTTTAAAGGCAGAAATGGGAAACCACATTAATATGGATAAAGGCGCCTTTAAACGAATCATAGATAACCTGCTTACCAACAGCATCCGATACAGAAAAAAAGAAAGCAGCAGCATACAGATTACGGTCATAAGAAAACCGGATACGGTTTTCTGGAGTATCAAAGACGACGGGCCGGGTGTGGCGAAAGAGGATCTGGAGAAAATCTTTGAGAGTTTTTGCCGCCTGGACGAGGCCAGGACCCATTGCAGCGAAGGCAGCGGATTAGGTCTGGCCATTGTAAAACGGATCGTGCTGGACCATCAGGGCATCATTTACGCCAGAAGCAGAGAAGGCCTGGAAATCTGCACGGAATTTCCGGCAGCTATAAAGACGCCAGGTTACAGAACAGAAGAGATATCCCGGCAGAAACCAGCACCATGAGAAGGGGACGGTACCGGAATTTTTTTACAAACAGAATTTCGCCGGCCAGACAGAAAAGACAGAGCAGTGCAGGGAACCAGGATGGGATTCCGGCGTCTGTCCCGATCTGGATGCAGTTGTAGATCAGTCCCAATCCTACAGTAAAGAGGAGACCGCTGATAATAGGCCTTGTAGACTTCTTCAGCTGGCTGAAGATCGCTGCATTTTCTAACTGCTCATAGAAATAGGCGCCTACAGAATAAGTAATGCAGGACATGGCTACAGCACATCCGAATCCGCAAAGTCCCGCCAGCAGACCGGTGACGATATTTCCATCTGACCGATATCCCAGAAAATATCCGGTTCCTGTAAGGATTTTGCATAGGATAGATCCTGGAACGGCATTCGCTACCGGGACCAGATTTGAATAAAAATCAGAGTAGAGGATCAGGCCGGAGGTGACAAACATGCCTCCCGCCACTGCCAGATAGGCGTCGCCGCCCCCAAAGGACAGGATACTGCTTAATGCACCCCGGAAAAGGTAGGCCGGGGTTTCCTCATAAGTAAAAAGAGCAGGCAGAGCAAAAACGGCCATAAATACAAAAGCAACGGCACATTCCCTAAGTGCAGGGAGAATACTGGTATTCAGCCGCATATGATTTTGCCTCAGATCCGCCACAAGTCCCCAAAGGGCCATGGCAAGCATAAGAAGGGCCAGGAGAAGCTCCAGGGCAGTATCAGAGAAAAGATCCATTCCTCCTACACAGAGGCAGTAGAAGAATGCAACGAGAACAGCGGGGATCACTTTGGAAAGACGGTAGTCTTCTCTCAGCCAGAAAATAAGAAAAAAGGCCACTGCCATTACATTGACGGTGGAAATTCCCAGCAGAGGCTCCCCCTGGATGCCGAAAATATGATATATCTGACCGCCGCAGGTGACAAGGAAAACAGCAGCGATAATCAGTACACAGGAAGGACTGAAAGAAACCCTGCCGGAAGGTTTCCCTTTTTCCCAGTGGCTCTGGATCCGGTCTGCACGGCTGTTTTCCAGAGTCTGGGCCACATAGCAGCCTAATACATAGAGAATATAGGCTGTGACTCCCACAGAGAGATAGTTGATCTGAAGAGCCAGCTGACTTCCGAAAGAACTGAGCAGGGCGGTAAAAAAGAGCACAAGAAGACAGCCGGGGAGGGAGATCGCTGCGGCTGCGCAGAGCATTCCCAGATCCCCTGCGGTGATACGGCCGATCCCCGCAGCGATTTCCACCGGCAAAGCTCCGGGAGTGATGGAGGCTACCACCACCGCCTTTTCAAAATCATCTTTGGATACCAGATGATATTCTTCCACTGCTTTTCTGTATAAAACAGGTATCAGTGCATTCCCTCCACCGAAGCCCAGAAGACCGCACTGGACCAGGGCTGTGATAAGTCTGGAAATTTTGCTTTTGTTATTCTCCGCTTCTTTCTTCATTTCTCGACCAGCTTTCCGGAACTTTACGTCCTGCAAGGTTTTCTACTTTTCTGATTTCACCTTGGTAATAATGATTTAAAAGTTTTCTGGTGGCAGGCAGCATTTTTGAATTGTCAGTTTCCGGTCTGGTGCAGGTCTCCATGATCCAGTCATAAAAATCGGTGAATTTTCGGAAAAAACCGGGATGACTGCGGCCAAGAGCGAGAAATTCAAAGAGGGTGTAATAAGTTCCCTGAAAGAAATACATGATCTTGGAACGGACAGGCCCTGCCGGCCGGAAATTTGTTTCGTTGCTTTTTACTCCAAAGGTTATTTCAGGATCCATAGGTATGTGGAGAAAACCCAGGATCTCTTTTGTCACTGCTTCCTCATTCCGGATAAAATCCTCGAAAAAGACAAATTCCATATTTTCTCTGGGAAAATACCGAAGATATTCTTCAATGCAGTATGCATATTTTCCCTGGGAAAAGCAAAGGTATTTCAGCCGCTTTTTCATGATCTCTTTCCTGCGCCTGGGATTCAGGAGCACAGAGCGGACATACGTGTCAAAGGCTGCGGCATGTCCTCTTTTTTTGTCATCAGTCACTACGGACATGGGAAGAAAGCCCAGAGCCAGAAAATATTTATAAGCGGAATAACACCGGTCTGCCGGATCCCGCATCATAAAGATCAGCTTTGTATCAAAAGGAAAATCTTTTCCCAGCCATCTGGCGCATCCCCCAAAGCCCAGACCGGCATTTATTTCCCCGGTATATAAGGGATTCTTTTCCGGAGAAGAGCGGTATTCCCTGGGAACGGCAGATACGGGAGCCTTTTTTGGTTCAGACAGTTCTCCCAAAGCCTGCCGGCCCCTGCGCCCCGTAAGAAGACCTACAGAATCTGAGGTTTTTCTATGGCCCAAGACCATGGACTTTTTGGCAGCCTCATATCTGCCGAAGTACCTTTTGTCATACCAGGAAGGCCCCAGTATCTGCCTGAAACCGGGAACCCGGTAAAACATGGGTTCCTTTACGTCTTCGGTCAGGTATATATTTGCGTGCTGTTTCAGCAGATCATAGAGGGTGGTGGTCCCGCATTTCTGAAAGCCGATACAGACAAAATCCGGATTTTTTTTCATAAATCCTCCTTCTTTTTATAAAACCATTTAGTTTAAAAATGAAGCCAGTTTATCCAGGATATCAGCTACGCAGTCATCTATCTGCCGGCCTGCAGTGTCCACCGTAATATCCGGTGAAACGGGAACTTCATATGGACTGCTGACACCGGTAAAATCAGGGATTTCTCCCATTCTGGCCTTTTTATAAAGCTGTTTGGTATCCCGGCTTTCGCATTCCTCCAGAGAAGTGCTGACATAGACCTCTACAAAGGAAGAACCGATAATGGCCCGGGCATTCTCCCGGTCTCGGTGGTAGGGAGAGATAAATGAAGTAAGCACGATCAGACCGGCATCGTTCATCAGCTTAGCTACCTGAGCGATCCTGCGGATATTTTCTATCCGGTCTTCTTCTGAAAAGCCCAGATCTCTGTTCAGCCCCATTCTTATGTTGTCCCCGTCCAGGACCATGGTGTGCTTGCCCATGGAATAGAGACGCTTTTCCAGAGCATTTGCCAGGGTGGATTTTCCGGAACCTGACAGGCCGGTAAACCAGATGGTAAGAGGGGTCTGCCCCATATTTCTGCCCCGGATCTCACGGGTCAGATCAAAATTCTGCCAGAAAAGATCGCCATGGCCTGATAAAACATCCCGTACGGTTCCTCCGGCGCAGGTGCGGTTTGTTACCTGGTCGATAAGGATCAGTCCGCCCAGCGCCTGGCTTTTGTCAAAGGTATCCAGGATGATTTTTTCTGTACTTAGCACGCTGCAGACGCCGATCTCATTTTTATACAGACGTTCCGCCGGTACATGTCTTCCGCTGTGAATATCGATTTTATACTGGATTTCCATTATGGTGACATTGGCCATTTTAGTTCCAAGTTTCAGGATATAGTTTACGCCTGGAACGAGAGGGGATTCATCCATCCAAAGAAGTGTTACAACAAAGCTTTCTGAAATAGGATGGCCCTTTCCTGTAACAAGTACGCAGCCTCTGGAAATGTCAATCTCCCTGTCCAGCTGTAAGGTTACCGGCTGGCCGGTGACGGCCTCATCTACAGCATCAAAGCCGGTGAGAATGCCGGTAACTGTGGCGGATTCGCCGCTTGGCAGGCTTCTGATCTCTTCTCCTACTTTTATACTTCCGCTTTCGATCTGTCCCTGGAAACCACGGAAACTGGAATCAGGACGGCACACCCGCTGCACAGGCATGGTAAAATCGGTATCGGAAGGGTCAGAACGGACTTCTACCTGATCCAGATATTCCAGAAGGGAGGGACCGTTGTACCAGGGCATTTTATCAGAATGTTCTGTAATATTGTCCCCGGCAGTTGCAGATACAGGAATGATTGCCAGACTGTTTAAGGTGAATGTATCTGTCATTCCATGAATGGTATTTTCGATTTCTCTGCACCTTTGACGGTCATAGCCTACCATATCCATTTTATTGATGGCAAATAAGAAATCACGGATTCCCATGAGATAACAGATCCGCAGATGGCGTCTGGTCTGGATCTGTACCCCTTTGGAAGCATCGATAAGAATAATGGCAAGCTGGGCAAAAGATGCCGCTACAGCCATATTCCGGGTGTATTCTTCGTGGCCCGGAGCGTCCGCCACAATATAGCTGCGCATTTCTGTCTTAAAATACCGGTAGGCAACATCTATGGTGATGCCCTGTTCTCTTTCGCTCATCAGTCCGTCCAGCAAAAGAGAGTAGTCGATCTGGCCTCCGGTGCTGCCTACTCTGCTGTCCAGCTCCAGCGCCTGTTTCTGGTCGGCGTAAAGCTGTTTGGTATCATATAACAAATGACCGATCAGGGTGGATTTTCCATCGTCTACATTTCCACAGGTCAGAAATTTTAAAAGATCCTTCATTAGAAATATCCCTCCCTTTTTCTGCGTTCCATGCTGCCGGCCGCTTCATGGTCGATGACCCGGCTGGTCCTTTCGGAATAAACGGCGCCCAGGGTCTCTGCAATGATCTTGTCCAGAGTATCGGCATCGGATTCCATCCCTCCGGTAAGGGGATAGCAGCCAAGGGTCCGGAAACGTATTTTCTTATACTGGATTTCTTCGCCGGGAAGAAGCTTCAGCCGGTCGTCATCTACCATGATGATATTGCCGTCCCGGTAAATGCAGGGACGTTCTTTGGCATAATAAAGAGAAACGATCTCTATATTCTCCCGCTGGATGTACTGCCAGATATCTGCTTCTGTCCAGTTGGAAAGAGGAAATACACGGATACTTTCCCCTTTATGGATTTTTGTGTTATAAAGCTTCCACATTTCCGGCCGCTGGTTTTTGGGGTCCCAGGTCTGTTCTTTGCTCCGGAATGAGAAGATACGTTCTTTTGCCCTTGACTTTTCTTCGTCTCGTCTGCCGCCTCCGAAAGCGGCTGTAAAACCATACTGCTTCAGCGCTGCTTTCAGTGCCTGGGTTTTCAAGATATCTGTGTAGGCGGCGCCATGGTCAAAAGGGTTGATCCCCTGTCTGACACCCTCCATGTTGGTGTATACCAGCATATTCAGATCATATTTTTTTGCTGTAGCGTCACGAAATTCGATCATCTCATGAAACTTCCATGTGGTGTCGATATGGAGAAATGGAAAGGGGATTTTTTCGGGATAAAAGGCTTTTCTGGCGAGATGCAGCATGACGGAGCTGTCCTTTCCAATAGAATAAAGCATAACGGGCTTTTCGCATTCTGCAGCTACTTCCCGCATGATATAGATAGACTCTGCCTCAAGGGAACTCAGGTGATCTAAAGAACTCAAATTTTGCTCCTTTCCAGGATATAAATCCTGCGAATACTTTTCAAATAGATTTTAAAGGGAAAATATGAACATTTTGTGTCGAAACAGACAAAATTTATACATATTTTATCAAATTGTAAACAACAGTGTGAAATGACTTGAAAAAAATCAAAAAATGTGTTGACATTAGAGATATAAGTATTATAATAAATCGTGCTTGCTCGGAGGGCAAATCATTCGTGAGAAATGATAAGCCGGATAAGGCACAGACTGAAATGTCTGCACCTTGTCCGGTTTTTTTATTGGCTTAAAGAGAAAACAGAATGTGATCATCTGAGGATTTGCAGCCGCAGCTGCAGGATCGGAGAAGATGTCGGGTGCGCCCGGTTATTGAAAAGATAACCGGGCGCACTTTTTTTCTGACAATAAACCTGTATGAGAGGCAGGCAGGCCAGGACCTCTGCAGCAGGCAGAAGGTAACAAGATTGATTCTCAAATAAGGAGGCATACTATGAGACTAATCCTAAAATTTTTAAAACCACACTGGAAGCTTTGTGTGATCACGGTTTTGCTTCTGATCATTGATGTTGCCGGAGCCTTGTATATCCCTACTCTGGCGGCAGAAATCCTCAATGAGGGAACTTCAGGCAGTACCTTTGACACGCTTCTGGGCACAGGCATACAGATGGCGGCGGCTTCCGTGCTGTCAGGAGTATGTGCTATCACAGGAGGCTATACCTGTGCCATGCTCTCAGCAAAACTGGGGAAAGATATGAGGGTAGCTATCTATGAAAAATCACTGAAGCTTTCTATGTATGATTTCCGGCAGTTCGGAACTGCCTCGATTACTACCCGTACGGTATCGGACATTACTACGATCCAGTTTGCGGTTACCAGTTGTATCCAGATGATCCTTCCGGTGCCGGTAATCTTCGTTATCGCCCTGGCCCTGGCCTTCAGCCTGGATGTGGAGATGGGATTTATCCTGCTGGCCGTGGTGCTGGTAGTTCTTGTCCTGGCTTTTGCGATCATCCGCAGTGCTTCGCCCCTGTTTCGGCGTCTGCAGAAACTGCTGGACCGGATGAGTACTGTTCTTCTGGAAAATATTACCGGCGTCCGGGTTGTACGGGCTTTTAATAATGAGGCCAGAGAGGAAAAACGTATGGCAGAGGCATTTTCCGATTATGCCGAAACCTCCATTAAGGCGAACCGCCGTTTCGCCAACCTGGACGGACTTTCTTTCTTCTGTATTAACTTCTTTGTGGTGACTGTCTACTGGCTCAGCGGCGGCAGGATCAGTACCGGATATTTTCAGATCGGTGATATTACTGCAGTGATTGAGTACGCTATGATGGTGCTGTTCTTTATGATGATGGCTCAGATGGTGATTCTGACTCTGCCCCGTGCTTTGGAATGTTGTGAAAGAATCCGGGAAGTGCTGGATCATTCACCGGAGATCCGGGACATGGTTACAGAGAACCCAAATGAAGCAAAGGATAAAAAAGAAGTGCTGTCATTCGAGGATGTATCCTTCCGATTCGCTGATGCGGAAGAGAATACCCTTCACCGGCTGAACTTTACCTGTCGCAGGGGAGAGACTACGGCTATTATCGGAGGAACCGGAAGCGGAAAATCCACCATAGCACTGCTGATGCTCCGTTTCCATGATGTAACAGCGGGAAGTGTCCGTCTGAACGGAACCGATATCCGCCAGGTGACCCAGGAATATCTGAGAGATCATATCGGATATGTGCAGCAGAAAGCGTGGCTGTTTTCCGGTACGGTCAGAGATAACCTGCGCTACAGCAATCCAAATGCCACAGATGAGGAAGTGATGCACGCCGCAGATGTGGCACAGGCAGGAGATTTTATCCGTTCTCTTCCTGACGGATTGGACTCTTATGTAGCCCAGGGCGGAACCAACTTTTCGGGAGGACAGAAACAGCGTCTTTCCATTGCCAGAGCATTAGTGAAGAAACCGGAGCTTTATATCTTTGACGACAGCTTTTCCGCACTGGACTTTAAGACAGATGCAGCTTTGAGGAAGGCTCTTGCCCCGGAAACCAGAGAAGCTGCCGTGGTGATCATTGCCCAGAGAGTCAGCTCTATCCGCCATGCGGACCAGATTATCGTCATAAATGAAGGCGAGATGGTCGGAAAGGGAACTCATGAAGAGCTGATGGAGAATTGCCCGGTGTATCGGGAAATTTCAGATTCGCAGACAAAGGAGGCATAAAGGAATGGTACAAAACATCAATAAAGCGCAGAATGTATGGAAGACCATCTCCCGTCTGGCTTGCCGGCTCCATGGACAGAGAGTCCGCCTGACGGTAGTGGCGATCTCCATTGTGATCTATGTGGGACTTAGTATTTGGAATCCCCTTTACAGCGCAAGAGTGATCGACCTGCTCTGGAACAGTGTGCAGACTGCATGGAAAGAAGGAACGCCCTTTGTCATTACCTGGGATCATATGGGTAAGGAGCTTGTCCAGCTTACCATCCAGTACTTTTTTACCTGGATCTTCTATTACCTTCAGTCGTATCTGATGGCAAACGTGGCGGAAACGCTGACCTGTACTCTGAGAACAGAGATTTCCCGGAAACTGAACCGGCTTCCCTTACGTTTTTTTGACCGGAATAAGGCGGGAGAGATCTTAAGCCGTGTGACCAGTGACCTGGATAAGATTGCAGAGGTACTCCAGACAGGACTGCTGAAACTGATCGTAGCCATCGGGACCATTATCGGATCCCTGATCGTTATGTTTATATACAGTGTTCCTCTGACGCTGATCTTCCTGCTGTTTATGGCAGCAGCGCTTCTGGTGACCAATTTTGTGGCAAGAAAGAGTCTTCGGAGTGCAATGGAAAGGCAGGAAACTATCGGAACCCTTACCGGTATTGCAGAAGAATATTACAAAGGCCGTGATGTGATCAAGGCTTATAATCATGAAAAACAGAGTATTGAACAGGTGAAGGCAGCCGCAGAGGAAAACCGCATAGCTAACCAGAGGGCGGATTTCCTCACCAACTGTGTGAATCCTCTGATCCGTCTTCTTACCAGGATTGCTCACGTAGTGATCGCCGTGATCGCAGGTAAAGCCATGTTGGAAGGAAGGATGACCGTAGGTGTTGTTCAGGCTTTCTTCCAGTACGTAAACCAGACAGCGGAACCTATGACAGAGGCTTCCTATATGATCAACTCTCTCCAGTCTGCTCTGGCTTCTGCAGAAAGAACCTTCGAGCTGCTGGATGATGAGGAAGAGGTTCCGGATAAAACCACGGTAACAGACATCCGCCGGGCGGAAGGACGGATCGGTTTTGAGCATGTAAGCTTTGGATATGATCCGGATAAGATACTGATGAAGGATATCAGCTTCAGGGATGAACCGGGACAGAAGATTGCCGTAGTTGGAAGTACAGGAGCAGGAAAGACCACACTGATCAATCTGCTTATGAGATTCTATGAAATAAACGGCGGGAAGATTACTGTAGACGGAGTGCCTACTACGGAAATGAGCCGCAGCGGCCTGCGTAAGAATTTCGGTATGGTACTCCAGGATACCTGGCTTTTCGGCGGGACCATAGCAGAAAATATTGCTTATGGAAAAGAAGACGCTACCCGGGAAGAAATCATCGCAGCGGCAAAAGCGGCAAAAGTGGACTACTTTATCCGTACCATGCCTAAGGGCTATGACACGGTATTGGATAATGAGGCTTCCAATCTGTCCGCAGGACAGAAACAGCTTTTAACCATTGCCAGGGTATTCCTGTGCGATCCTCCGATCCTGATCCTGGATGAGGCTACCTCCAGCGTAGATACCAGAACCGAGGTGGAGATCGGAAAGGCAATGAAGAAGCTGATGAAAGGAAGGACCAGCTTTGTCATTGCCCACAGGCTTTCCACGATCCGGGATGCGGACATGATCCTGTTCATGGAAAAAGGAAATATCATCGAACAGGGAAATCATAAAGAACTGCTGGAAAAACAGGGGGCTTACGCAAAGCTCTATTACAGCCAGTTCGAATAAGAAAATTAAAAAAAGGTGCTGTTGCATTAATCAAAACCGAGAATATTTATACATTTTACTGCTCAGTCTGCAACCCTTTGAGCCTATGGTCTCAAAGCTATGCTCGACAAATTCGCATAAAATGTATAAATATTCCTGAAATATGACGAATGCAACAGCGCCTTTTTTTAACAGACCGTTTAAAGAATGTTTAATATCTTCCTCTCTTTTCTTTAGCTTTGCCATTTAACATAGTAAGCAAAGAAAAAAGAGAAAGCTTCCTGTATACTTTAAATCAAGGAGTTGACCAAAGAAAATACCTCAAGTAAATTTAGATTATTACTGACCTGGCGAGTTGGTAAAATCTAAA
>CASEXH010000043.1 GCA_949291945.1 uncultured Bacillota bacterium
GGATTTTCCTACTGTATTGTTATCAGCTTACCAAGGCTTGCAGAGTTTCCTCCGCTCGCCAGGGGAAATCAGCTACGCTGATTTCACAGCTCGCACTACAGAATAATGGTATACCACATTTTTGCCGAAATTTCCAGGGGCATGTTCTGCCGCCCCTCTGAATGGAGTGGCTCGTATAGCTCATGTAAGTCACACTGGCCCCCGTTTGGGGACTATTGGCAGGACAGGTCTCAGTAATTTCTGGAGCTTCTACCTGCTATTTCCGGATTTCCTCATTCTGGGCCACAGTTGCCTGGCCTTTTCTACCTCTCGTTTCCCATATTTCCTATTCCGAGCCCCAGTTTCCAGGGTATTTCTACCTCCTGCCCCGAGATTTTCCCATTCTGGGCCACAGTCGACAGGCTATTTCTACCTCCCACCCCAAGATTTTTCCATTCTGGGCCACAGTTGCCAAGCCTTTTCTACCTCCCACTCCAAGATTTTCCCATTTCGGGCCGCAGTTGCCTGGCATTTTCTGCCTCCTCCCCCAAGATTTCTTCATTCCAGGCCGCAGTTATCAAAAATCCCTTAGCAGGACTGTCAAAAACAGCTCGTCCAACTAAGGGATTCTTATTCTCTCATCTATCAGGGACTAAAATGGCTTTCTCCCACGGCCCCTGCTGTGCTAAAATCTTTTAATTTTTCTTGTGGTGGTCTTTTCAAACTCTGTGTCTCTGACAATGAGACTGTAAATCTTTTTCTGAGGAGCCGCCGTCCTGTTGTACTCATCAATCACTTCCTGAAGACTTGCCTTTACATCTTTGATCCTTTTTTTCTTCACATAATCCTGATCCGGATAGATTTCTGCCTCGATCACACCATTATGCTCACGGACAAGAACCTCTCCTACCAGGCGGTTAGTGCTGAGGGCATTTTCCAGCTCTTCAGGAGAAACATTTTCGCCGTTTTTCGTGATAATGAGGTTTTTCTTTCTTCCAGTGAGATAGACAAAACCATCCTCGTCTACATAGCCCAGGTCCCCGGTCTTCAGCCAGCCGTCCTCCAGGGTCTCTGCCGTTTCCTCCGGCATCTTATAATATCCCTGCATAACGCTGCTGCCTTTTACCCAGAGTTCTCCGTCTACAGTCTTTGCCTGACAGTTGGGCAGCAGCTGTCCCACTGCATCTTTTCGGATATTCCATTTCTGAGTAGTGCTGATCACCGGAGAACACTCAGTCATGCCGTAGCCCTGCTGGATAATAATATCATATTTCGCAAATAAATCTATATAGGAAGGATCCAGGTAAGCGCCGCCGCTGCAGATGGTATGGAACTGTTTTCCAAAGACCTGATTCTTTACGATCTTTGCAGGAAGAAGGGCGGCCTCCTCCAGCTTCTTTGCCATGGTCTCGATCATCAGTGGCACCATGAGGATCATCTCCGGCTTAAACAACTTGATATTCTTCGCCACACGCATGAGAGAATCATTGATGCAGATCACAGCTCCCAGAGATACCCCTTTCAGAATGTCCATACTCAGACAGTATGCATGATGAATAGGAAGCACCGTCATAATAACGATCCTCTCAGGAATCTTCATGTCCAGACAGGTAGCATTTTCCGCTACATTTCTGTGGGTCAGCATAACCCCTTTGCTCTTTCCGGTAGTTCCTGAAGTGAACATAATGGTACAAAGCTGATCAGGGTCCGGCATATAGTCAAAGCTTCCCCTGTGCTCTTCCAGCAGCTTCCAGAAAGCATAGGCCTGCTCATTATGGTCCTGCTGCTGCATAGAGATCAGGATTTTCAGCTGTGGACACCGCTCTTTTGCTATAGCTGCCACATCTTTTCTTGCCTCGTCATAGACCAGAACGGTGGAATCTGACCTGTGTATCAGGTCGCATACATCTTCTGCGGGAAGGTTTACATCCAGAGGCACCACCACGCTTCCGCTGTTCACTGTACCGAAATAAGCAGTCAGCCAGGGGTAAGAAGTGGTTCCGATGACTGCTATATGTTTTCCCTGCTCTCCCAGATCCCTGAGAACACAGGAAAAGCTTTCGCTGTCTTCTCTGAGCTGGGTATAGGTTTTCGATTCTATTTCATTTTTGCTTATTTTATAACGTATGGCATCTTCCGGTCCATATTTTTCCTCCGTATTGACCAGAATCTGGCGCACCGTACTGCAAAGCATATATTTCCCATCCTTTCTCTGCTTCAGAATCAATTCTCAGCAGTAAGCTTTTCAAGATAATCTGCAGCTTCCTGTACTGTACGGATATTCATAGCCTCTGTCTGCTCGATCTCTACATCAAACTCATCCTCAATTTCTCCCAGCATGCTCATAAAATCATAGGAAGTAAATCCCAGATCCTCCATGAACCGGGATTCCGGACGGATGTTATCTTTTTCCACTTCTACATAACTGCAGATAATATCAACTAATTTTTCAAACATGATCTTTTCTCCTTCTCAATTTATTTTATATCAGCTTGATGATCTCACCAATAGTCAGATCCGGGTTCTCTGTTCCTTTGAACATGATCTTGCACAGATAATAATAGAGATATTCCAGTTCATCTCTGGATACTGCCTTGATCTGGTGCTCAAAGTTAAAGTCCAGTCCATTGTCCTCCGGACGGTGCATAACCGTCAGATACATTCCCTGAGGGCAGGTTCCATTGGGATACCATTTTGTCTTATAGCGGATATCCCCCAGCTCTGTAAGGCCGTTTTCCTGAAGGGTCATCGGCTGATAAGTAAGGGAGATCGGTTCATAGGTCAGGCCTGCATGGGGCTGGGGATAGATTTTGGAGCGGTAAGCAAAGTATGCCGTAGGATCATAATTTGCATGGCGGAAAATCTCATTTTGTTTATCCCTGATAGCATAAACACCGTCAATGAATTTCATATCCTCTGAAAAGACAGTACGGATAGGGAAGGAATGGATCCTTGTGCCGCCGGCTTTCTTCTCTTTCAAAGTCGCCCTTCTTGCAATGGCATTATTGATAGACACATCTTCAAATCCGTTCATCTTCTGGAAATATGTACGCAGTCCCATAAGGAGCAGGCACGCCAGAGACACATGATATTTCTCACAGAAATCCATAAGTCTCTTGGTAGGATCTGCTTCCAGATGGAAGATATCCAGGGCAGACTTTGTATCGTCAGAAGCGTTAAATGCAGTGCGCAGTTTCGGGTTCTTAAACATGGCCCGGGCAGCCTCCAGCTTGTCTGTCCCATGGATGCCGTTGTAAATAGGCTCTCCTTTTTCTATTTCTCTCTGGAAAAATTCTATATCTCTTAACTGTGCCTTGCTTCCCGCTTCATAGGCAAGATCTTTCTTGAGCTGGTCGATGTAGGAAGCCATATCCTTCGGATAAGGAACTCCTTCATATTTCTCATTACAATAGAGCTCAATAATATCTTTCATAAAGCAGATCAGAGACTGAGCGTCTGCGATCATATGATGTACCAGGAAATAGATTCCGTTAAATCCGTCAGGCATCTGGATCATAACGATCCGGCTCATCTGGGAATCTTCCATCTTAAAAGGTACTGTAGTCCACTGCTGCATGGTGGATTCAGCCTCTTCCATGGTTCCTTTAGAGAAATCTGCAAACTCAATCTTCATCTCTTCCGGGTCTGCCACATACTGATACCAGTTTCCCTCTTTATCTTTTGCAAAACGGATCCGCATGCCTTCGCTTCTTGCATAAGCCTTATTAATGGATTTTGCCAGAAGGTCCCAGTCGATCTCGATTTCAATCGTCACGCTGGTACCGATATTCAGCACTGCTGCACTGGGGCAGAAAGGCAGGTAGTACAGATGGAATTTCTGTGCTACAGTCAACGGGTATACTTTGTGTCCTTTTCTTGTTCTCATCATTTCATTATTCCTCCGATAAATGAATCAAGGGCCTTTTCATATGCTGCCGTATCCTTATAATAGCTCTCTCCGTGGCCTGCATCTTTTACAATCAGTTTCGTCTTCGGCGCTGCGCAGTTTTTGTAGATTTCCTCACACATCCAGCAGGGAACAAAAACATCTTTTTCTCCGTGGATAAAAAGGAACGGCGTTTTTGCCCTGCGCACTTCCCTGGCGGCATTACACTCATCCAGGCCGTACCCGGCATTTTTCTTATTCAGCTTATCTGCGATCTGAATCATGGGAAAAGCCGGAAGATGATACATGCTGTGCAGTACATGGGTAAATACATCCTTTGCAGAGGTAAATGCACAGTCAGAGACAATTCCCTTCACCTGGGACGGAAGTTCCATTCCTCCCATCATGCACACAGTAGCGCCTCCCATAGAATTTCCATGAAGAAGGATCTGGGCGTCCTGGCCGATCTCCTGGATCATCCATTTAATCCACTCCATTCCGTCATACCGATCCATGGTACCAAAGCCAATATATGTTCCCTCACTTTCTCCGTGAGCCCTCTCGTCAATCAGCAGCATCCGGAATCCATGTTTCAGATAATAATAGGAAAGACTGCCGTAGTCATTCAAACCTTTGCTGGTATAGCCATGGAAACAGATGACTGCCTTTGTCCCTCCATCACCTTTGAAATAGGTGCCGTGGAGTTTCAGGCCGTCTCTGGAACGGATCCATACCTCCTGATGAGGCTGTTCCATCATCCAGGCGCTTCTCTTGTGCATAATGGGAAAATATTGTTCCCAGTCCACGCCGGACATCTTCATGGTACGTTCTGTCTTGGCATTATAGCGTTTCATGGTCCTTCTGTAAAAATATGCGGTGCCGGCTGCTTCTGCCGCCGCCAAAACTCCCAGAAGTCCTGCTGCTCCTTTCAGTAAATTACCCATTTTCTTCACCTGCTTTTCTGAACATCCTGTTTTCAGTTACTCAATTATTTTTTGCTGTTCTTCTTTTTACTGTTGATCAGATCTTTCAGTTTTAAGGCTTTGTCAATATTGCCTTCCACTTTTAATTTTCCCAGAGTTACCGCAAGGATAGGATCGGCCTTTCCATCTGCGATCTTAAACAGGGTTTCTGCAGAACAGGTAAACATCGCATCTCTGTCAAAATATTCATAAGGTTCCACATACAGCTTGCCCTCTTTGACTTCGGCATAGAAAATCCCTTCTGCCTCCCCTGTAATATTAAACTGATACGCCAGATGCTCCTGGATATCACTGACATCTGCATCCATCAGCATTCCTTTTACCTTTGAAAACATATCTGCGTAGGTCATAGTATCCTCCTTTTCGACCTTTTTCAGCCCTTTTCGACCGTCGGTCGTCTTTCTTTTTATGTTAGATTACCATTTTTTCGGCCAGCGGTCAATCATGGTTCTGTTCAAAATATTTTTAAATTTTTCTGGTTTTTTTGTTGGTTTTTCTTGTTTGTTCTTTCCTCCCATCTGTGCTATAGTAGGTAGTAAGCTACTATTTTTACTTCTATAACAGAAAGGTGATATTTATGCCAAATCCGTCGAAATATAATCAGATCCTGGACGCCCTCCAGGAACTGCTGGAGAATCAGGAACTGCCCTCCATCTCCGTAAGTGAGATCGCCCATACTGCCGGGATCGGTAAGGGGAGTATCTATTATTATTTTCCTTCCAAAGATGCGATTCTCCAGGCTCTGGTAGAACGCAATTATGAGAAGCCTCTCCAGACCGCAAAGTCTCTGGCCTATCAGAGAGAAATCCCGCCCTTTACAAGAATGGCCATGATCTTTCAGGCCTGCCGCAACTCTTCTTCGGAATTTCTGAAATCACAGGATCAAACAGAGTCCAGCACCCAGACCAGGATCTTCATTCATCAGAAATATGTAAATCACATCATTACAGAATTAAAGCCTGTATTGGCCGAGATCATCCGGCAGGGGATCCAGGGCGGGGAGATCCATTTTGAAGATCCGGAAGCCCTGGCAGAAATCGTTCTCATCGTTCTTACGGTGAAAATGGACAATACCCTAGTCCCTTCCTCCAGAGAAGAAATAGAAAATATCATCAGCGCTCTGATTTCTCTGCTGGAAAAGGGCACCGGAAATCCGGCAGGTTCCCTGAATTTTCTGAAAAGCCAGACTCCATAGTAATCTGATGGTCTGGCAGTGATCAGGCACACCGCCAGACCATCAGATAGGCAAAAGTCCCCTTCCATTTTCCAGGCTTATGGCACCACGCAAAAAAGAAGCAGCCACACTCATCTCATATCAGGAATATTTATGAATGCAACTGCTCCTTTTTCTTTCTCTTTTTACTTATTCTTTATTCTTCAAAAAGTCCTTTCAGTGCTTTCACACAGCCTTCGATTCCAAGAGTGCCGGAATCAAGGACAATGTCGTAGTTTTTCTTATCATCCCAGACTTTTCCCGTATTTGCCCGGAAGTAAGCAGATCTCTTTTTATTATAATATTTTCTGGTAGCCTCTACATTCTGAGGATCTATTCCATATTCTTCTACGATCCGTTTCTTCACATCTGCTTCATCGCTGCAATAAATAAATACCTTGGCTACCCCCTTCAGATTCTTCAAAGCATATGCAGCACAGTGTCCCATAAATATTCCCGGGCCGTTCTGGGCCAGACGTCTGATCTCCATCTGCTCATCCAGAAAGACCTTTCCTTCCTCAGGCAGCATATTGGCATCTCCTGACTGTACTCTGTTCATAAGGAAAAGAGAATAGATCAGGCTGCCTGTAGCCTTTTCTTCATACTGGTCGATACGTTCTGTGGAAATCCCTCTTTTCTGGGCCACAGTTTCAAGGATCTCACGTCCATAGCAAGGTACGTTACAGATCTCTCCTAATTTTTTCCCGACCTGGGTTCCGCCGCTTCCATACTCTCTCTCAATTGTAATATATCGATACTTCATCCTGCATCCTCCTCTATCCGTTACAAGTTAAACCACATCTGTTGATTAATTCTCACAAATATAATAATGGCTTTCTGTTGATTGTTCATCACTATAGTATTATAATGAAAAAAGATGAAAGCAACAATAGACATAGATTTATTTTTGGGGTTTATTATACACTTTTAAAAAATTGTGGTTTAAAGAGGCAGGGATATGAAACAAAATTCTAAGCAGGATCTGCGTTTTATCAAAAATGAAAATCTGATACGGGAAACTTTCCGTAAAATGCTCTGTGAAATGGATTATTCTAAAATCTCCATTAAAGAACTGACTCAGAGAGCCCAGATCAACAGAAAGACTTTTTATCTTCATTATACTTCTCTGGATCATCTCCTGGCCGTCCTTCAGCTTGAGATCATGGAACCTACCTTCCAGATGATCGCCCAGACCAGCTTTCCCGAAGATGTAGAGATCATTATCCGGAAAAGTTTCGAGATCATGGCCTCTCTGGATTCCACAGACAAACTCATCCTTTCCTGTAAAGGTGATTTTCCTGAAAAGAAAAGCCCTTCTGATCTGATCCGGGATCAGTTATTTAAAAAATATGACCGTATTTCAAAATATGGTCCTTTTGAAAGCAATCTTATCATTACTTACTTTTCCGTCTGCCTGGGCGTTGTTTTCCGGCAGTGGGAGACAAAGGGCCAGCAGATTCCACTGGAAGAAATGATTCAGCTGACTACCCAAATGATCCTTCATGGGCTGGAGGGAGTAGGGCTGGTTTCTGAGGAAAAGTCAGTTCACGCCTAACGAATCGTTTTCTCCGAGGCTATAATTCTCTATTACCGGTCAGCAGCTAAAAATGCTGGCCTTCAAAGGGCGTGAAATATGCTGTTCACTTACCTTTCTGTATAGTTTGTCTTATTGGCCATCTTTTAGTTTTTTTAATACCTCTCCAATATCCCCGTCAATACAGATGGCCTGCTTTGCGATCTCTCTGGGTGCTGCTGCATCCCCGCAATTTACGCAGACATAAACTGCCCGGGGATTCTTTGCAGTCATCTGCCAGAACGGATATTTGATGATCACCGGGGTGTTATACCCAACCCCCAGCTCCAGAAACAATATCTTCTTATTCTGGTGTTCATTGAGAAATCTGCTGTACCGCTGGGACGCCTGATACCAGCCTTCATCCTGGACAAAGGTATCGTCTGCCCGGAGATTCATGGTAAGGGGCTTTCCGCAGTGGGGACAATAGGGCACCAGATCACTTGGTATCTTCATATGCTCCTGGCGGCGGATCATTTCTCCTATGATTTCTTCATTATCCCAGGTTTCCTGACAGCAGGGCTCTGAACACTGGAACAGTCCATAATCCCCCTGTGTATAAAAAAGCCGCTCTTTTTCAAAGCCTGCTTTCTGAAAGCAGTGATCTACATTGGTGGTCAGAACAAAATAGTCCTTGTCCTTTACCAGTTCCAGAAGCTCTTCATATACAGACCTGGGTGGATCCATATACCGGTTCAGGTAGATATACCGGCTCCAGTAAGCCCAGTATTCTTCCAGGGTTTTATACGGATAAAAACCTCCGGAATACATATCATGAAATCCATATTTTTCCTCAAAATCTGAGAAATAAGCCTGAAACCGCTCTCCGGTATAAGCAAACCCTGCAGAGGTAGAAAGCCCTGCCCCGGCTCCTATGACTACTGCTTCCGCTTCCTCCAGAGCCTTTTTCATTTTTCGGATCTTCTCTATATCCGTTCCCTCCTGATCCTTTCTTAATATATTCGGAAACATCACGCTTTCCCTCCTAATCTCTGCACTGCTGATACAGGGCACTGTTCAAAACAATTGCCGCAATGGAGACAATGCTCCTGCTGTATCCGGTAAGGCTGACCGGACTCTATACAGCCCTGGGGACAGTGCTCCATGCAGGTTCCGCATCCGATGCAGCTGTCGTTGATCTTATACCCTTTCAGTGTAACATTTCCTTTGCCCAATGTATAGTTTTCCCGGAAAATCGGTCGGACGCCAAGATGAAAATACTCTATGGCTCCGTCCCGGATTTCAAATACAATGCCGATCTCTCTGGTATCTCCCGGATATACGTTGGCAAGATAAGGCTGCTCCTGAAAGATCTTTTCCATCCAGTATTTCTGTTTTTCTCCGGGAACAGGCACAGCTTTTGCGCTTAACCGGATCATTTCCTTGTATCTGGTGTAAGCCAGTATCTGTACCCTTCCGTCTGCCAGAAGTTCCCGACAGAACTCTTTGCCCCTGGCGGTAAAAAAATACAGAGCTTCAGGTTCATAGTGAATGGCGCTGATATTCCTCACCTGAGGATTTCCCTGGGCATCCACTGTGGCAAAGGCCAGAACTCCTACATACTGCAATTTTTTCAAACATGTTTCTGCATCCATCATATCTCCTCCATATATACAACGATCTTTCCGTCCTGTTTAAATCTCCTTCCAGCACTGGGGATCTGCCTCATAAAAGTTACCGTTTCTGCCGCTGGCCACTGCAGGACAGTCTCTGCACCAGGCCAGTAGCTCACATTTGAAGCATTTCTCAAATTTTGAATAATCTCTGTAAGCTTCCATTCGGCAGATCCACACATCAGACAGACGATCCTGGAATACATTGCCCACTTTGCTGTTCTGTACTCTCCGGCAGGCGTAAATGTCTCCATTGGGAAGGATGGTCAGATGGCAGTTTCCGCAGTTGCAGCCGCCGTAGATCATTCCCTTCTGAATATTTTCCGGTATCTTGAAGGCACCAATCTCATATTCATATAAAGTCCAGAGATGATCCTTTTTATTAAAATAAGTTTTACATCCTGCTTCCTCATATTCTTTAAACTTCTTGTCACAGTCTGCCAGAAGCTGACGGTAACGCAGAGGTTCTATGCCCACTTCTTTCTCTTCGCTGGTAGGACAATATCTGGCAAAAGC
Organism: uncultured Bacillota bacterium; assembly: GCA_949291945.1. Classification (GTDB taxonomy): domain Bacteria; phylum Bacillota; class Clostridia; order Lachnospirales; family Lachnospiraceae; genus Blautia. The sequence goes on from CASEXH010000043.1 coordinate 9,764, forward strand.
AAAAATATCGGCCCCTGATTTCACTACCTCATCAATAATATCCGGGATCTCATCAATGTTTGTGCCAGATACGGTAGTCATGATCACACTGCGGATACCGGCTCTGTTAGTACATCCGATCTTCTCCAAAGTAATGTCAAAAGAACCAGGTTTCCGGAACCAGTCATGGGTTTTCCTCATACCGTCCAGGGAAAGCTGATATTTCTGGCAGCCGTATTCCTTTAGTTTCTGACAGACCTGATCATTTAAATGGAATGGATTTCCCATAATGGTAAAAGGAATCTCATGTTCCTTTAAAAGTCCTAAAAGCTTCCAGAAATCCGGGTGAAGAATGGGATCTCCTCCGGTAATATAAAAATAAGGCAGCCTGTCATAGACCTTGCAAAAATCCAGGCAGTTATAAAAGGTTTCTTCCATCTGCTTCCAGTCCATAGCATCCGGCTTTTTGCAGTTGTCTTCTGAAAAAATATAGCAGTGTTTACAGCGCTGGTCGCATTCATCTGTAATATGCCATTGAAAAGAAAAATATTGTTTCATTGTCTGCAGCCTCTCTTTCCTCATTCATTGATCTATAGAGCTGTCGCATTAATCAAATAAGAGGGAGCTGCCTGATGAAACAGCCCTTCCGGTTGATTTCCCCGGCAGCTCCCGGAATCCTGCTCCGGATTCCTTTTAAAATTTTTTAGAACGCCAGATTTATTTATCTCCGGCTCCACAGGCGGTTCCGCAGGCGGCTGCCGCCGCAGTTTCCTTTTTTGTGTTCCATCCGAAAAGATTTGAAAGTGCCATAATGTTTTACCTCCATTTATGTTTGTCAAAAGGTTTTCCCTTTTGCGATTATTATTGTAACAAATGATATTACATTAAAAAAGTACGCACAAATCTATTACTTAGTTACCTTTTGGTAACTATCCCGGGAACCTTCATAACCGCCGGATTTCTTCTCTATTTCCTTGGCAAAGGCAAGATATTGCACTATAATCAGAGTGTACACTGAGAGTAACATTCAATTTAAAACTATTGGGATGAGGTGACAGATAAATGCTGACAAAAGAAGAATTGCCTGCCTGTCCTGTGGCTACAACGGTCCAGCTTATCGGCAGCAAATGGAAACTGTTGATCATAAGAAATCTCCTTATGCGCCCCTGGCGCTTTAATGAACTCCGCAGAGATCTGGAAGGCATCAGCCAGAAGGTACTTACCGACAGTCTTAGAGCAATGGAAGAGGACGGAATCATTACCAGAACGGTTTATCCTGAAGTACCTCCCAGAGTTGAATACGCCCTTTCCCCTCTGGGAGAATCCATGCGTCCTATCCTTGACGCCATGGAAGCATGGGGAAGCAATTATAAGGAGAAGATACTGCCGGAAATGAATAATTCCAAACAGCAGCCTATCATGTAAACGCATAACGGCTTTCAGATCCTGTGGATGATCGCAAAAAGGCAGGCACCCTCTGATGATATGCTCCCTTCTAAGTAAACAAGTTATATTCGTTCACTTGTCTGCCGAAAAGGGAGGGTAGCATTATACCGGTGTCTGCCTTTCTGTATATGATTTTCACATTTTCACTACAATTTTTCCGTCCACTTTATGGTTGTCCATATCGTAAAGCGCATCTGCAAGATTCTGAAATGGGTAGACAGCGCCAACAACAGGCTCTATATGATGACTGTCAATAAAGGTAAAAATATCCTTCATTATTCTCTGCGTGGGATAGTTTGAAAAAAATCCGGTGAGGTACACACCATTGGGGATTTCCTTAATCGGGTCAAACCCATTGAGTGTATAAACGCCGCCGAGAATACCTGTGCTGCAGACAATTCCTCCTTTTTCTGTGCAGCGCAGGGTGTCCCGGAGCGTTTTGGGACCGACAAGCTCCAATGCCTTCGTTATCCCTTGCATCCCACCTGCAAGCCTCCCTGTGTCAAGAACAGCCCTGTCTGCTTCTTTCAGCAATGGCAGTTTGCTTTCTTTATGGGTGGTAGCGATTACTTTGCATCCTGTTGATCTGGCAATCCGTATTGCCGCATATCCAAGTGCGCAGGTAGCTCCCCGGATCAGCAGCGTATCACTCTCTTTTATATTTAAGCACTCAAAAAGAGAGCCCCAGGCAGTAAACCAGGTTTCCGGCACAGCCGCCATTTCTGTCCACGACAGATTTGTCCTGACCGAAAACACATTGCTCTCCGGCAGCAATACATACTCTGCATAACTTCCATTAAAGCTTCTGCCCATTCCGCCCATAAGCGCAGCAACTTTTTCCCCCTTTTGGAAATGGCTGTCTGAAGGATCCGTAATCTCTCCAACACATTCAATACCAGGGATAATCGGTTTATTGATATAGTCCGCCTGTATTTCATGCAAACGAAGGATCTGCTCCGAATGATTCAATCCAAAGGCTTTTACCTTTACCAGTACCCATCCGGGACGGACTTGCGGAACCGGAATATGGGACAACACAACATTTTCAGCCATAGTCGGTTCTGTCAAAACAACGGCTTTCATCATCTCAGGCTTCATATGCTTCGACCTCCATTGCTATATTCAGCAGGGGCTCCCGCCCTCTGTACCTATCATTGTACGTTTTTTTTCAGGCTCCGCAAGTAAGCACTTTTTTATAACCCGGGTTACCTTTTTGTTACTTTTGTACAGGCGCCACCTATAGGGAAGCTGGTCCACAGCGCCAAGAATGATCCGGCTTTATAGCCTATAACATATCCAAGGTTTCCCCCAATCACAGCAGCACCATTATTTACAATGCGGCAATCATGGTGGATGCCGGGATCGGCTATGCGATCACCCTGGATAACCTTGCGGGCACCTCCCAGGACAGTAATCTCTGCTTTCGCCCATTGGAGCCGAAACTGGAGTCCGAGCTGAATATCATATAGAAAAATATCAGGTATTTTCTCCGGCGGCAGAATTGTTTCTGGAAAAAATCACAGAACGATTTTCTGATCTTCATAGCGAAGAATTGTTTTCCCCCTATAAAGATTAAAATCAAATAGGTCATGTCTGATTCAGCATAACAAGAAACTTCCTATTGACCAATATAACCAAGACTTTCCAGCCATGGCTGGATATCTGCCGTATCGTTTGCCGTAAGTCCTTCCTCTATTACTGCATCAGGAGCCAGCTCCTGGAATATATGAAGACTGTTGTCAATCGTATCGCTGGCACTGGTGCAGAAGGGGATTATAGTCTTTCCGCTGAAATCGTAGGACTCCAGAAAAGTATCAATGACCATAGGCGCTTCATCCCACCAGATCGGATACCCGATAAAAATATGATCGTAATTTTCAATACTGTCAAGGTTCACCGTAATCTCCGGGCGGGCATTGGTGTTCAGTTCCTCTTCTCCCTGAGCGTTTACATCATCATAAGGTTCTGCTCTCTCGATCTGCACCAGGGTACCGCCGGTATAATCGGCGATCAGCCCTGCCACCTCCTCTGTATTTCCCGTATGGGAAAAGTATGCGATCAGAGTCTTATCATTTTCCGCCGTGCTGTCTGTTTCGCTCTGGGCCGTATCTGCCTGGTTTCCATCACTCTGGTTTCCGCTGCTGCTTGTATTTCCGCAGGCAGAAAGAGAGAAAACCAGTACTCCGGTAATAAAAACGCCTGCTATTTTTTTCCAAACATTCATGTGCTTATCCTACCAATGTCCAGGCAGAAAGCCACCTGAGCAAAGCTCCCTTGAAAGGAGATGAATAACCATATCAGTGCCTCAGCCAAGCAGAGCCATTGCCACAGTTCCTCCTGTAAGCAGCGCAAGCCCCAGGGCTTCTTTGCGTCCCAGTTTTTCTCCGAAGACAAAATAGGAAAAGGCCACTGTCACCAGGATACTGAGTTTGTCCACCGGAGCCACGATACTGGCTGGTCCTTCCTGAAGGGCTCTCCAGTAGCACAGCCAGGAAGCCCCTGTTGCAACGCCGGACAGACAGATAAAGGTCAGCTCTTTCCCCGGTATCTTCCGGATTGTTTTTCCCTTTCCCTGGATCCCCACCATGAGCCAGGCCATGACCAGGACTACACAGGTGCGGATAGCTGTTCCAAGATTGGATTCAATATCGGAAATTCCTATTTTCCCAAGGATTGCCGTAAGGCTGGCAAAGACTGCAGAACCGGCCCCGTAGAAAAACCAGCCCATCCCTGCTTTTTTTCCTTCTCCCTGGCTGTCCTTTTTCTCAATCATCAGAAAAATCCCCAGAGCGATTACAAGGACCGCCCCAGCCTTTTCCCAGGAGATCCCCTCTCCCAGGAAGAGCAGCGCCAAAAGGATGGTGAGGACTGTACTGGATTTATCCAGAGGGACTACCTTGTTGATATCCCCAAGCTGAAGTGCCTTAAAATAGCACAGCCAGGAAGCTCCTGTAGCTGCGCCTGAAAGGATCAGAAAAACCAGGGTACTGCCCTTTACGGAAGAAAGCTGGTTCCAGGACCCGGCAAAAAATACCATGATCCAGGAAAAAACCAGGATCACCACTGTCCGCACAGCAGTAGCCACCGTCGAGTCTGTCCTCCGGATCCCGCATTTTGCCAGGATGGAAGTCACCCCGGCAAAGAAGGCGGAACCTGCCGCAAATAAAAGCCACATAAAAATTCCCTCTTTCTTCTTTTCTCTTAAAAGCCTCTGTGCCGCCAGAGACCATCCTGTCTCCCGGGCAGGAACCTTCCCCTCAGTCACAGGTTCAGCCTGTAACCGGCGCCCCACACAGTTTCTATGATCTTGGGATTTCTGGCATCGTCCTCTATTTTTTCTCTGAACCGGTTGATATGTACCGACACCGTAGCCCCGTCAGAGATATAATCATAGCCCCATATCTTTTCAAACAGCTCTTCTTTGGAAAAAACAATATTGGGGTTCTCTGCCATAAAACGGAGGAGTTCAAATTCCCGGTTAGGCAGGCGGATTTCCCGGTCCTTTTTCCAAACCTTCCAGGTCTTGGGCTCGATGACCAGATCCTGGACCCGGATCCTTTCTGTACCGTCTGGAAATCCTTCCTTTCCTTTTCCGGTAAGCCGGGCATACCTGCGCAGATGAGAACGGACACGGGCCACCAGCTGAGAAGGATCGAAAGGCTTGGTGATATAATCATCCGCTCCCAGTCCCAGGCCCCTTATCACATCTACAGACTCTGTCCTGGCGGTTACCATCAGGATGGGAATATCGATCTCCTCCCGGATCTTTCTGCAGATATCATAGCCACTCATCCCGGGAAGCATGATATCCAGCAGCAGCAGATCGTAAGAATCCCGCATAAGCTCCGGGATCACCTTATCTCCGCTGGCTACGATCCTGGCCTCATAGCCGTTGCTTTCCAGATAATCCTTTTCCAGCCAGGCAATCTTCTCATCATCTTCTGCGATCAATATTCTCTCCATCTTTGCTCCTTTCCGGAAAATACAGCCGTATTTTCAGTCCTTCTTCATTTTCTGCCTTCACAGTTCCTCCATGGCGCTTCATGATATATTTTACAATATACAGGCCCACGCCGCTGCCCTTTATAGTCCTTGCTTCATCGCATCGGTAAAACCTGTCGAAAATACGGGGAAGTTTTTCTTCCGGTACTCCGGGGCCTTTATCTTTCCACTCCAGCACCACCCGGTCATCCTCAATAAAGATCCTCACCTGGATCCTGGCAGGAAGCCGGTCTGCATATTTTATGCTGTTTTCAAGAAGATTATCAAAAATCCGGGGCACCTGTTCAATATCTATTGCTACTTCCGGAATCTCCCCTTCTGCCTTTTCAAAGACCATCTGAACCCTTTCCGGATCCATTACCGCCTCTTTCTGGGCAATGTAGGCGGAAGTAAATTCTGCCAGATCTACCTTCACCAAATAGAAAGGCAGCTGGCCGCTTTCCACTCTGGAAAAGTCAAAGAGCTTCTTCAGAAGAACATTCATTTCCTCCGTAGATTCATAAGCTGTCCGAAGGTAAAGTTCTCTCTTTTGATCTGTATCTGCAATATTATCCAGTACGCCTTTGATATAGCCCTGTATGGAAGTAAGAGGTGTCCGCAGATCATGGGAAATCCCGGTGATCATATCTGTCCTGGCTCTCTCATTTTTTTCTCTCTGTTTCTGGTCTTCTAAGATTGTATCCTGCATGGCGTTAAAAGCCTGGCAGACATCTTCAAACTCTGCTTCTCCCTGATAAGAGATCTTCTCTTCCAGATTTCCCTGCTGCACCCGTTCTGCGGCAGCTACCAGCTCTCCCACCGGTTCCATAACAACCCGGTTCATCCGCCGGGTAAAAAAAGCTGCCAGCAAAAGAAGGACTGCAATAGCGCCTATCCCGGTAAGGACCAGCACAATGAGAAAAGTGAAAAAGAGAGGGCGTACAGAATCAGGCAGCCGGCTTTCCCGTGGAAAATGCACAGCTACCAGAACGGCATTTTCTTCCTCTATATATTTTCCCGCCACTGAAGCATTCTGGCAGAGATAAATACCGGTTTCCCCGCTGCTATTGTCTTCCATAATAAAATGTTCCGCCAGATCTTTCATATTTTCGCTCCGGTCTCCTAAAAGGACAGAACCATCAGCGATCAGGGCAGTCTGATAATCCCACCCGGCCAGTTCCTGACGAAGCTGTTCCTCTTCTCCCGGCTGCGCCTCTCTTACCAGCCGGGCCGCTTCTTCTATATGGCTGTCCAGTCTGGTCTGAGTAAGAGAATGAAACTGATTTTCAAAAGAGCCTTCAAAAATTACCAGAACTCCCACCAGAATCAGCATTAAGGCCACCAGAGCGGTAAACAGGATCATCATATTGGAACGGAACATCCGCTTTTTTAAAGACATACTTTCTCCTCACCTTGCACTTTTTCTATCATCATACATCAGCTTTCCTGCTTTTTCCATATACATTTGAAATGATCCCTCCCAGGAGCAGGAGCAATACCCAGGAAGCCAGGATAGTGATTGCCAGAAACAGGAGCATCTCCGGCTGCAGACTGAAAACCTCAAAAAGCTGAGGAAGAATCCACAGAGCCCCGAATGTACCCAGAACCATCGTAATACAAATGAATCCTCTGAGGAGATTAAAGGGTACACAGCTTTTGATTACTGCAGTCATAGAGATAACGATCAGCGCCAGATACATGACCGTCTGTCTCTCGGGAATCGTAAACGGTGCCAAAAGACTTACCAGTATGATCATTCCAGTCACGGTCAGTCCGAAAGGAAGGGCATTTCTGAGAGCGGTTTTCAAGAAGCTTCCACGTATCCTTCTGGTATCGGATTCCACAATGGTAATAAATGACGGATAGGCTTCTATACAGGCATCTATCAGGGTGATCTGTATAGGAATAAAGGGGAAAGGCACATTTGCCAGCAGGCAGAAAATGGAGACCAGTACCGAATAAATGGTCTTAATAAAGAATACTGCCGCTGTTCTGGTCACATTATTAATCACTTTCCGCCCTTCCATGACCACCTGGGGAAGATGGGTAAAATCCGAATCTAAAAGCACTACCTGGGCCAGCTGTCTGCTGGCGTCACTGCCGTCTGCCACAGCAATGGAACAGTCTGCCTCACGAAGGGCAAGGAGATCATTTACTCCGTCTCCAGTCATGGCCACCTTATGTCCCTGTCTCTGAAGAGCTTTCACCAGTCCCTGCTTCTGTCCCGGTGTCACTCTTGCAAAAACTGCATACTGCCGGCAGATCTTATCAAAATCAATGTTTTCTCCAAGGGCTGACAGATCTACTGCGTCCCGCCATCTTTCCAGTCCGGCTCTTTTCCCGATCATAGATACTGTTTTTACATGATCTCCGGAAATAATTTTTACATCCACTCCCTGTTCTTTGAAAAATTCCAGAGTCTTCTTTGCATTCTTCCGGATCCGGTCCTCCAGAACTACGGTGTACAGCATATGAATCTGGGGAGGAAGGACGTTTTCTTCTGTCCAGGCACCTCCGTAGTATCCGATCCCTACTATTCTTCTTCCCTGTTCCAGTTCCTGCTCCAGGTTCTCAGGAATCTCTCCCATAAGCTTCTCTGGAGCCCCCACAAAGACCGTACCTGCGCCTTTCAGGCTGACAGCCCCCCATTTTCTTTTAGAAGAAAACGGGATCTTATGGACCGAAGGATAGACTTGTTCCGCCGAAAAGGCTTTCTTAAGGGCCTGAAAAGTAGGATTGTTGTCTTCACAGGCCGCCATATAAGACTGGATCAGCATTTCCGCCTGGCTTCTGGACACTTTTCCCACAGGGATCTTTCTGCATACCTTTAATTTTCCGTCTGTGATCGTTCCTGTCTTATCCAGACAGAGGGTATCTACATGTGCCAATGTTTCCAGAGAATAAATGTTTTGAACCAGAATCTTCATTTTCGCCAGACGGATCACACCTGCAGCCAAAGATACAGATATCAAAAGCACCAGTCCTTTAGGAAGCATTCCCAGCAGCCCGGCAGCCGAAGAGACCACTGCCTCCTGAGCTGTTCCATTGCGAAGGAAGAAAGCTTCCAGAAAAAGCAGGATTCCCAGGGGAATAATAAGCAGGCTTGTAAAGCGGGTAACTTTTCTCATGGATCCGAGAAGCTCCGACTGAACCTTCTTCTCTTTTTTTACCTGATTGACCAGCCCGGTGGCATAATTCTCATTTCCCACATGAGTAACCTTTGCCAGACCTTTTCCGGTGATCACAAAGCTTCCGGAATACAGTCCGTCTCCAGGCGCTTTTACTACCCCGTCGCTTTCACCTGTAAGAAGGGATTCATTCATCTCAAAGTTTCCGGAAACAACCACCGAATCATTGCAGACCTGCCTGCCGCTTTCCAGCAGGATGAGATCATCCTTAACGATCTCTTCCGGATCTACCTGGATATCTTCACCTTCCCGGCGTACAAAAACTTTCGGGCGGTTCAGGACAGACAGTTCGTCCACAAGTTTTTTCGCCTTAAACTCCTGAGCGATCCCGATGAGGATATTCAGGATAATAATGGCAATAAACAGCATATTAGAATAGGCCCCTACTGCAAAAAGCAACCCGGCGATCAGAAAATTCAGCCCGTTAAAAAGAGTAAGGACATTTTCCCTGACGATCCGGCCACGGCTTTTGGTGATTCCTTCCGCCTGGGACTGTCCTTCTCCCCTTTGGCGGCGTTCCTCTACTTCCTGTCGGGACAGGCCTGTTAAGTTTTCTTCCATAATTAAGCCTCCTGATTTCTTTTTCTAGAAGAGTAACATCTCTCATTAAAGATTCCCCTATAAGTTTTTAAATTTTTTTTAAACTCTTCTTTCCTACTGGATCCGGATCGCCTCTTTTTCCCAAAGATCATCTTTTTCTGTACCAGCCAGCTTATGAGAAACAGGGTGATCTCAGTCAGTACTTTCGCCGGATATACCGGGATTACCAAGATCATTGTTAAGAATTCCAGGATCAGATTATTCATCACCAGGATAAACCCGGCCAAAGCAATGTATTCGGAACCAGTCCTTACAGACTGCTTTTCATGAAAAACAAAACGGCAGTTCATTGTATAGTTGTAAACAGCGCTTAGGATCCTTGCTCCTATATTGGCTCCCAGGATTCCTCCTGCCGTAGAAGGCAAAAATGCCGTGAAAATCAGGAACAGAAGATAGTCCAGCAAAAAACTGGAAAAAGATGATGCGGAAAATTTTAAAAGCTTCTTGTATATCCTAATAGAATCTCTCACTTTCCTGAAGTGAGAACAGCTGTTGCCTTTGTCGTGATAGATCGTTGAGATGGGAACTTCCATAATGGGTATTCCCTTTTTGACACAATTTATAAGTACATTCATCTCATATTCATATCTTTCTCCCGGGATTTCCAGCATAAAGTTCAGAAGTTCAGAAGAAAATGCCCGAAGCCCCGTCTGCGTGTCTGAAATATCTGCTCCTGTAGTCATCCGGAATATCTTTCTGGTGATCTGGTTTCCCATTCTGGATTTCCAGGGAACAGACTGGTCAAAGATCCTGGTACCCAAGACCAGAGTTCTGGGATTTGTTCCTGCCCGCATCAGCAGCTTCTCCATGTCTTCCGGCAAATGCTGGCCGTCTGCGTCCATCACCCCCACCGCTCCATATTCCCACAGTTCCGATCGGATATACTGAAGAGCCGTTTTTATGGCCTCTCCTTTTCCTTTGTTTTCCTTATGATGAAGTACAATACATTTTTTTCCAGTCTCTGAAAACATTCTTTATACTCGCTTCCGCTGCCATCATCTACAACCAGAACCTGATTTCCCAGTTCCCAGAGCCGATCCACCAGCTTTTCCAGGCAGGGTTCCGGATCCAGAGCCGGTATGATCACAAGATATTCCATAGTCAGACCTCTCTTCCTATAATGTCAAGCCTAAAAACATTGATTTTTCAGGCTTTTTCTAACTTGTTACCTCATATAAACAGAGCCAAAAGTGATGAACAGTCATAGTAT
>CASEXH010000044.1 GCA_949291945.1 uncultured Bacillota bacterium
CTATGACTGTTCATCACTTTTGGCTCTGTTTATATGAGGTAACAAGTTAGAAAAAGCCTGAAAAATCAATGTTTTTAGGCTTGACATTATAGGAAGGAGAAAATGTAAGATGAACAAACCAATGATCGGTATTATTCCGTTAGTAGATATAGAAAGGGAAAGCTACTGGATGCTTCCCGGTTATATGAAAGGAATCGAAGAGGCAGGGGGAATTCCTGTTATGCTGCCTCTTACTTCTGACAGAGAGACTTTAGGAAAACTGGTAAATTATTTTGATGGATTTTTGTTTACCGGAGGTCATGATATCTCTCCTTCCCTTTACCGGGAAGAAGTTTCAGCGCAATGCGGAGAATGCTGCCCCCAGCGGGACGAAATGGAAACTATTCTTCTGTCTATGGTGCTGGAACAGAACAAGCCTGTGCTGGGTATTTGCCGTGGCCTGCAGCTGATCAATGTGGTCTTAGGAGGAAGTCTTTACCAGGATCTGCCCACTCAGCATCCATCTTCTGTCTGCCACCGGCAGCCTGCTCCTTACGATCAGCCTATACACCCGGTGGAACTGATCCCGGATACGCCTTTGCAGACGTGCCTGGGAAAAGAGGAACTTCCGGTAAACAGCTGCCACCATCAGGGAATCAAGGAGCTGGCTTCTGGTCTCCAACCTATGGCCTATACCCAGGACGGCCTTGTGGAAGCTGTATGGAAGCCGGGCTCCAGATTTGTGTGGGCGGTTCAGTGGCATCCGGAGTTTTCTCATAAAGTAGACGAGAACAGCCGGAAAATATTCAGGACTTTTGTAAAGGCAGCCGCCGGGGACAGTATTTTCGGAGCAGATGGGCCTACAAGCGTTTATATCAAAGGGGTAACGGACAGGGAAGTCTCTCCCCGGGAACTTGAAGAGCGGGCTTTGTTTAAGAAAAAGAAAGAAGAAATTGAAAAAAGCATTACTTCAGATCCCCATACGATAGATCAGGTTATCCAGTTTATTATAGAAAAATATCACGGAAAAGAACTGCCTGGGAATACTCATACTTATCGTATACAGAAAGAATCCATCAGGGAAGCTCTGATCACTCAATACTGTCCTCAGCTTCTGAAAGAGGCGAATATTCCTTCTCTGGAAAACAAGAAAATAAATGAAATACCGGATGAGAAATTTCCTATGGACTATCACATGTTTGAAATACTCTGTGGAGAAGGAAGAGTACATGTGGATATTGAAAAACACTGGGGATTATTGGGCTGCGGATTCAGCGGAAATGAACCGCAATTGCGGGAAATATGCAAAGATATCATGCTGTATTATGGAGTGACAGAAGAAGATATCAAAACAAAGTCCGAAAGATTTTCCAGTCTGGTTTTAGAATTGTGCTTATAAAAAAGGAGGGGCCTATAGAACTGAAAGTCTTTAACTATTTTCTCGCCTAAAGATCTTCTATGATAGAAGATGGTGGAATGCTGAAAAACCAGGCATTCCACCTTTGCTTATATATACCATTTTCCGACATTCTCTTGAGGCATTCTCTTTATTATCCGGTATAGTCCTTTTGGCATAACCACTGCGCCATAGGGCTTATATTTATACAATTCGGCTCGGAATCCTATAAGCCCCAGAGAGGGAAAGTTCTGTCTGCGCAGTCTTGCTTCTCTTCTGCGGCTTTGAAAGGTCCTCTTTTTATAACTGTTCTTTTCCTCCCGGTAACAGAGCAGGATGTCATCCAGATTACATCCATAGCTGCCTGCCCTGTGAAGGCGGATAAACAGTTCGTAGTCTTCACATCTTAGGCACAGATCTGAGGTGTTGTAAGGGCCGTATTTTTCAAAGACTTCTCTCCGGAACATCACCGAAGGGTGGATATAGGGAGAAAAGGAGAGAAAATCTTCTTTTTGGGGAATGGAAGCCAGCCGCCGCATGCCCCACAGCTTTTCTCCTTCCAGGAGAACTGCGGCGGATCCTACATAATCAAACTGCGGGTTCTTATCCATAAAAGCCGTCTGTACCTCCAAACGATGAGGCAGGGAAATATCGTCCCCGTCCATACGGGCCAGATACGCTCCCTTTGCTGCCTGAATACATTGATTCAGACCATAGGCAATTCCTTGGTTTTCTTCCCCCCGGAGAATACGGATCCTGGGATCCAGTTGGCCGATTTTCTCGATAAACCGCTGGCATTCTTCGTCAGATCCATCGTCGTAGATGAGAAATTCAAAGTCTTTAAAACTCTGATCCAAGATGGAATCCACGGCTGCCTTCAGCCAGTGGAAAGGCCGGGGATTGTAAAGGCTCATGATGACGCTGACCTTTGGTTCGGAAGCCATTTTCCTCTTCTCCTTTCCATGCGATCTTATATACCTGTTCCATATAGAGTCTGCTCTCTTCTTTTCCGAATCGCCAACTGTCCTTTCTGGCTCTGACGGCCATTTTCTTTCTGAGGATGGGATTTTCATAGAGAATGTGGATAGCTGTTGCGAAAGCCTCCCCATTTCTGGGCGGACAAAGAAGGCCGTTTTCTCCATGACGGATATATTCCCTGGTCCCCCGGTTGTCTGCGCCGATCACAGGAACGCCGCAGGCCATGGCTTCCAGGGCCGCCATGCCCAGCCCTTCCCGGACAGAGGGGAAAAGAAAGATATCTGTTCCCTGAAGAAGAAAATCCAGGTCCTTCCGGAAGCCGAGAAAGGTCACCTTCTCTTCCAGTCCCAGACGGGCAGTCTGCTCTTCTAATGCCTGACGGTAAGGGCCTTCTCCGCAGATATAGTAGCGGAAAGGCAGATCTTTAAGCTTCTCTAAAGCTTTTAACACTGTCTGATAATTTTTTTCCTTATCCAAAAGAGCGGCAGTCATAAGACACAGCTCTCCGCTCTGGAGCCCAAGGGCCTTTCTGGCCTCCTGCTTTTTTTCAAACTGAACCCGGAATTTCTTCCGGTCAACTCCTACGCCGGGTATTTTCATAACCCAGCCGGAATCCCTGAGAGAAAAGCTTCTGGCTCTTTTTTCATCTTCCCGGTTGATGGTTACAAGAATATCCGTATATCTGGCCAGAAAACGTTCCGCCTGGTAATAAAGCAGCCAGTTTTTCAAGCCGGCGCCTTTATAAAAATGGAAACCATGGGCAGTATAGATCACCGTTACTTTTCTTTTGGAAAATCTTGCGGCCAGACGTCCCAGAACCGCTCCCACAGGGGTGTGGCAGTGGAGGGTGTCGATTTCTTCTTGCTTAATGATCTTTATAAGACTTTTCAATGCTCTGAAATTTTCTTTTATCTGATAGGGGGATTTCTGAATAGGGATGGGATGAATCACGATCCCATTATCCTTAAAATATCCCTGGTCAAAAGCGTAAGCCGGGTTCTCAAAGTTTGACGCATAATGGATCTGTGCATTCCGGCTTTTTAAAATTTCTACGGTGTTTTTTTCAAACTGCCATAAAAATCCGCTGACCGTTGTGACGATCAAAACCTTATGTGTCATTTTTCTTTGCTCCTTTCTGTCAGGGGCAACCCCTTGTCATCTCGTTACGGCTACAGTGTAACAGGAGCAAGATAAAATTTCCTTAGGAATCTGCTGGAAAAGAAAACGGATTCTGGAAGAATTTCCTCCGGAATCCGTTTCTGAAAATTTTGTTCTTTTCTTTTACATATTTAATTTTTCGGCAAAATCAGCCATTGCTTCAGATACTTTGATTTGCTGAGGACAGACTTCTTCACAGCTTCTGCAGCCTACGCAGGCGCTTGGCAGCTTATCTTCCGGATAAGAAGACAGGGCCATAGGTGCGATGAATCCGCCCTTGGTAAAGCAGTGCTCGTTATAGAGAGCCAGTAAAGTTGGAATATCCAGTTCCTGAGGACAGTGGCTTACACAGTAATGGCAGGCTGTACATGGAAGAGCGATCTTCTGTACCATTTCATCAGCCATAGCCAGCAGATTTTTCATTTCTTCTTCTGACAGAGGCTTGTCTTCCTGGAAGGTATGTATATTGTCCTTCATCTGTTCCAGGTTGGACATACCGGACAGCACTACAGTAACCTCCGGAATGGACTGAAGGAAACGGAATGCCCATGCAGGGGTTCCCTCATCGGGACGCATAGCTTTTAATTTTGCTTCTTCTTCCTCAGTAAGGTTTGCCAGACGGCCGCCTCTTAAAGGTTCCATAACCCATACAGGGATATTATATTTCTTCAGTAGCTCTACTTTTGCTTTGGCATCCTGGAAGCTCCAGTCTAAGTAATTCAGCTGGATCTGGCAGAATTCCATGCTCTTTCCATATTTCTCCAGGAAACGTTTCATTACATCGTAGCTTCCATGAGCGGAAAAGCCAAGATGACGGATCCTTCCGTTTTCTTTCTGCTTCATTAAGTAGTCATAGATTCCGTATTTTTCATCCAGATATGCGTCAATGTTCATCTCGCATACATTATGGAATAAATAGAAATCAAAGTATTCCACCTGGCATTTCTCCAGCTGTTTCTCAAAGATTTCTTCTACCTTGTCCATATTGGAAAGGTCATATCCCGGGAATTTTGTAGCCAGATAAAAACTGTCTCTTGGGTACTCTTTTAAGGCTCTTCCCATTACCAACTCAGAATTGCCGTCATGGTAGCCCCAGGCGGTGTCATAATAGTTGACGCCCTGTTCCATAGCGTAAGCAACCATTTCTTTTGCAGCCGCTTCGTCGATCCTGGAATCATCTCCGTCAATAACGGGAAGACGCATGGCGCCCATGCCCAGAGCAGATAATTTCAAATCCTGAAAATCTTTGTAAATCATTGTTTTGCCTCCTTTATCTTTGTCCATGGGGATCTGTCAAATGTATAAATATTCCTGATGTATGATTGAGTGCGACAGATCCATATTCTTTAATATTATACAACCTGGAGTGAACTTCAGGTCAATTACTTTGTAAGAATAATCTCGCCTTTTGAATTTTCATCATCCCGGATGATCTCTTCTACTTCCGGAACCTGGATACATCCGGAAAGGGGATTTTTAATACTGATCACAGGGGTGGTGATGGTAGCTGTCACATCGGATTTTTCAAAGCTCAGGTCTGTATCGATCATTTCGCAGTCGATCAGCTTCAGATTTTTGCAGTAGCAAAGAGGCTGTGTGCCGATGATCTTACAGTTTTCCAGTGTCAGCCCGTCGCTGTACCAGGCCAGGTATTCTCCTTTTACAATGCTGTTTTTTACAAGGACGTTTTTGGCATGCCAGAAAGCATCTTTTGTATCCAGCTGGCAGTTTTCAAATACAGCATTTTCAATATACTGGAAAGAGTATTTTCCCTTCATTTTCAGGTTGTGAAAATACAGGTTCTGAGAACGCATCATAAAGTATTCGCTTTCTGCGGTGCAGTCCTGCATATTCAGTTCTTTTACAGACCATCCGAATTCCGGAGAGATGATGTCGCAGCCTTTCATAATAATATCGCTGCACTCTCTGAGGGCTTTAATGCCATGGAGTTTTGTATCGGTGATCTCCACATGATCGGAATACCACAGAGCCGCACGGCAGAGAGGGGTCATTTCCGAATCTGCAATCTTCAGACGATGATCATGCCAGAAGGGATAGCGCAGATTACAGAAGCAGTGTTCCACATCAATATCACTGCTTTCCTTTAAAGCACTTTCCCCATCTGCCGGTCCGTCAAAGGAACAGTTTTTTACCAGAATATCATGGCTTCCGTACAGAGCTCTTTCCATGTCAAATCTTTGATCTTCTATCGTTGTCATTTTCACATTCCTCCTTATTTTTTCTGTATCTAAGCCTTCCTGTGTTTAATCTGATAGATCAGATAATCCAGGCAGGTGATCTGACGTTCTTCTTTATGGATCTTCTGCAGCAGTTTTTCTCTGTGAGCCGTCAGCAGATTTATTTGCTCTCCTTCCCTGGATTCGGGAAGTTCCATAAATTTACGGATCAGTTCTTTTCCGCATCCGGCGTCCTTCAGATTTTGTAGCAGAGCTTTTTGAGATAATTCTTTCAAAGGATTACTCTCCAAAATATCCTGCGATCTCTTTCATTCTTCCTCCCTGTTTTACATGGAAAGGACATCTGGAATCGCAGTGGCCGCACCGGATACAGGCAGAAGCTTTCACTTCCAGCTTTCTGTAATGATCTGCTGCCAGAATGTCGCCGGCTTTTGCAAGATCGTAATACTTGTTGATCAGGCCTACGTTCAGCCCTTTTGGACAAGGCAGACAGTGGTTGCAGTACACACAGACCCCTTCCGCCGCCTGAGGCGCAAAACTTCCGATCACGGAATAGTCTCTTTCTTCAGGTGGTGCCTGGAAAAATCCAAGGATTCGCTTTAAATCCTCGCAGTTTCGGATTCCCGGAAGGACTGTGAGAACCCCAGGCTTGTCCAGGGCGTACTGAATGCACTGGTATTCTGTAAGGGCTTTGCCAAAAGGCGAGGTCTTTTCGCTTAAAAGCTGGCCTCCGGCAAAGGCTTTCATTACGGAAATGCCAATCCCTTCTTTTTCGCATCTGCGGTAAAGATCCATTCTCTGGTCTACCTCTCCGATGCCATAGTCCCCTTTCTGATAATCATAGGCGGGATTAATGCTGAACATCATCATATCTACGATTCCCATATCCAGGATCTTTTCTGCTACCTGGGGCGTATGGGAGGAAAGACCGATATGGCAGACAATTCCCTGGTCTTTTAACGTCTTTATATGATCCAGTACTCCGCTTTTTATGTATTTTTCCAGATCGGATTCTTCATCGATACAGTGGATGAAGCCGAAATCGATATAATCTGTTTTTAATGCTTTTAACTGCCAGTCAATGGACCTTTTGATCTTGTCCAGACTGGTGGTCCAGCCATATTCTCCTGTGGTATAATCAGCGCCGAAATGGATCTGGTAATAAACCTTGTCCCTTAAACCGGAAAAAACCTGTCCGTATACCGGGAAGGGCTTGTCGTCCCCGGAAGCCAGATCAAAATAGTTGATACCATTTTCCACAGCCATTTCCGCAGCCTTGGCGATTTCTTTTTCCCCGGCTCCTCCGATAGAACTGCTGCCAAGCCCAAGAATACTGATCTTTTCTTTACCATGGGGAAGTTTTCTATATTCCATCTTTTTTCTCTCCTTTTTCACATTTTTCTTCAGGCCTTCCACAATACATAAGCCTGTTTTTTATTCCTGTGTGCAATGCAGAGCTGCCGCAGGGATCAAATGCCCCGATACTTGCGTCGCTGCTAGCCGGATTCCTCATATGCTTGCATCGGGGTATTTGATTTCATCTTTGCTATTATAAGACTTGGAGCCGACTACAGGTCAATAGGTTCCTGAATCATTTCCGATATTTTTCGGAAGCCTTTCCAGCTCCTTAGTCAGAACTGCCCCGGCTACTCAAAAGGACACAGGACAATGATCCTCTGTGGCGTGGTCTGAGGAGGCATACTGAAAGTAGTGTTCGTATAGTATACCAGAAGCTGGGAGTTTTCCGGCGTACACAGATACCTCTGTCCATTCAGGGTTTCCACGTTTGTAAAAGGTGAAAGATTCAGCTTCAGAGAATTATCCTCAGCAGTCAGGGTCTCATCAAAATATTTCAAGGTTACTTTCTGGTCCCGCCGCAGAGGCACAATCAGCTCTGCCCGGAACTGGGGCGGATAAATGGCCGGGGCAGGAAGATTTGCATCATAAAATGCTGCTGCTCTCATGCCTCTCCGCAGCCGCATATTGTCAATGATCCTGGTATCCCCGGATACCAGAAAATTGACAGCTTCATTATCTGTCATGATGGTAATGATCTGGGCGCAGCAGGAATTTCCCCGTCGGATTTCCTGGATAACACCTGTAACCTGCTGATAAGAACTATAGTCCATCTGAAAAATCCTTTTTTCTTTATTCTATGTAGAAAAAAGGGAAAAGTGAAAGCAAAAGGTTATGGATAAATTTTCTAATTCCGGGACAGACTAGAGAAAAAGGAGGAATATTTCATGTCAAATTCATTTGAAAACAGTCTGACCAAAGAAAATCTTATGCGGGCCTTTGCAGGAGAAAGCCAGGCCAGAAACCGCTATACCATGGCTGCTTCCCAGGCGAAAAAAGAAGGGCTTGGAGTTATTGAGGCAGTTTTTACTTTCACTGCCAACCAGGAGAGAGAACATGCAGAGATTTTTTATAAACACCTTTCTCAGGTGGCAGAGACCAGCATTGCCATTGACGGTTCCTATCCGGTGGACATTTCCCAGGATGTGGCCAAGCTTCTCCGATTTGCACAGCACAACGAATTTGAAGAGCATGAAGACGTATACAAGGCTTTTGAAGAAAAAGCCAGAGAGGAAGGTTTTCAAGAGATTGCCGCTTCTTTCCATATGATCGGCGCTGTGGAGAAGACCCATGGCGAGCGTTTTGGTCTGTTTGCAGACCTTCTGGAGCAGAATAAACTTTTCGTTTCTGATGTAAAGACTTCCTGGATGTGTCTGAAATGCGGACATATTTATAATGGCACGGCAGTGCCGGAAAAATGTCCGGTCTGCGGCCATGACAGAGGATATTTTGTCCGGCTGGAGCTGGCTCCCTACACAACTCTGGAGAAGAAATAAGCAAAAAAGGAAAGCTTCTGCCGGGGATTGGAAAAATTCTGATCCTGTGCAAAGCTTTCCTTTTTTGTCATACCCTCAGGGTATAGGGTTTGGCCCCTTGTACACGGAGGGGAATTGTTTTCCTGTATAAATGCAGACACTTCTGGGATTCATAACATAAATATTCTGATCCAACAGTTCCTCTTCCCGGATCAGCGCAGCCTCTCCTCTGGAAGTGTCGATAACCGGTACCCAGCAAAATCCCCGGGGAAGCTGAGGCAGTCGGATCTCTGTATGTTCCCAGTAGGTATTGATCCCCAGGTACAGGATATCCTCTCTTCCGTCTCCTTCCTGCCCTGCGAACATGACGCCTATGGTCCTGGTATCCGGACCGTACTCGTTCTGCCAGGGGGAGGTCCCGTGAAGACTGAGAAAAGGAAATCCGGTGGAACTTGGACGGGTATCTTTTCTCAGAATCGTATGATCTTTCCGAAAATGTATCATAAACCTGAAGAATGCAAAAATTTCCTGATTTTCCTCTAACTGTGCCCAGTTCAGCCAGGAGATTTCATTGTCTTGGCAGTAGGGATTATTGTTTCCAAACTGGGTGTTGCCAAATTCATCCCCGGCCAGGAACATGGGAGTACCTCGGCTGCACATCAGCACGGCACAGGCGTTTTTCATAAGCTGGCGGCGGAGACGAAGGATTTCCGGGTCCCGGGTCTCCCCTTCTTCTCCGCAGTTCCAGCTTCGGTTGTCATCAGTTCCATCCGTATTCTCCCATCCGTTATCTTCATTGTGTTTCTGATTATAAGAATAAAGGTCATACAGAGTAAATCCGTCATGGCAGGTAATAAAGTTTACAGAGGCATTGTCTCCTCTCTTTTCTCTGGGATAAAGATCCGGAGAACCAAGGATCCGCATGGCTGCCGCCCCTGCCAGGCCCCCATCTCCCTTCAGGAAACTTCTGAGATCGTCCCGGTATTTTCCATTCCACTCTGCCCAACGGTTCCAGGAAGGGAAACTTCCTACCTGATATAATCCTCCTGCGTCCCAGGCCTCTGCAATGAGATCTGTACTGTACAGGATAGGGTCATAGGCCAGTCTTTCCAGAAGAGGGGGGCGGCTCATAGGTGAGGAATCTTCGCTTCTTCCCAAAATAGAAGCCAGATCAAACCGGAAACCATCGATATGGTAGCTGGTGGTCCAGTAACGGAGACAGTTCAGGATCATATCCCTTACCATTGGGTGATTGCAGTTCAGTGTGTTCCCGCAGCCGCTGAAATTATAGTATTTTCCATCGGGAGTCAGCATATAATAGATGTTATTGTCAAATCCCTTAAAAGAGAAAAAAGGACCTTCCTCATTGCCTTCTGCCGTATGGTTAAAGACCACGTCCAGGATCACCTTAATTCCGTTTTTATGAAGTTCCCGGATCAGACGCTTCAGTTCTGTCCCTTCCCGGTTATACTCCTGCTCAGAGGCATAGCTGGTGTTTGGGGCGAAAAAGCATACCGGATTATAGCCCCAGTAATCCAGAAGCTTCCGGCCGTTTACGGTACGCATGTTCCGGGTTTCATCAAACTCAAACACGGGCATGAGTTCTACCGCATTGATTCCCAGCTCCAGCAGATAGGGGATTTTCTCACGGATACCTTCAAAAGTTCCCGGATGGTTCACTCCGGAGCTTTCGTGACAGGTAAATCCCCGGACATGCATTTCATAGATGATACAGTCCTGAAGGCCGGGTATGGCAGTCTTCTTCTTCGGGATTTCCCAGTGAAAGTTATTGTGGACTACTCTGGCCTTATAAAAAGCGCCTCCTGTAAGCTGTTTTCCCCACTCGCTCTGTCCTGTAACAGCCTTAGCATAGGGATCTAGAAGATATTTTTCCCTATCAAAGAGCAATCCTTTGGAAGGATCGCAGGGACCATCTATAGAATAGGCATATTCAAATTCATCTGCCTTCAGACCGAAGACGAACATAGAATACACATTTCCCACCCGGTAATCTGAAGGGAAAGGAATCCTGGCGTAGGGAACCCGGGCTTTTCTGTGGAACAGGAGAAGTTCACAGGAGGTTCCGGAGTAGGTGATAAGGGTAAAATTAACACCGTTAGGAAGAGCGGAAGCTCCGCTGATCTCATAGAATCCCGGCCGTATCTTAAAACCATTGACTTCATCGATAGGCTTTATATTTTCGCCGGATTCGATCTCAATCCCGGCAAAATCCTCCAGCAGGAGATATTCTTTCTGTGTGATGAGTTTCTGAGAAGTTCTGTTCTGATTTCTGTTCTTTTTTGCCATCTGGACGCTCCTTTCCTGGGCTGCCTTCCTGATTGTCTGAAAAGCCCTTCTATTTCCCTGCCTCTATAAAAACTTTTTTTCCGCAGAAAGCAAAGCCATATTTCCGTATTTTATCAGAAGGTATTCCTTTGGATGTAAGAACTGTTTCATACTTTCGTTCTTCAATCTGCTGTAATGCAGCCTGGGCAGTTTCTGAAAGATTTTTTTCATCAGTGGTGTCCTGCACCTTAAATTCCATGATTATAGCCTTATCTTCAGGTTTTTTCGGCTCCAGGATCACATCATATCTTCCAAAACCGCTTTCCCTGTTTGAAGTTATCTGATAACGATCTTCCAACTCTACGATCAGGCCTAAAATAAAGCCATGATAAAATCTTTCCGGCTGACCTCTGAGGGAAGCTTTTCTTCCGGTATCAAAGAAACTGAAAGTTACGGCCGCAACTCTGTTCATATATAAATTCATTGCTTTAAGATCTTCCTGCAGCAAGGCTTTTACAAAATCGTTATAATTACTGTCATAATCTGCAAACCAGCCATGGATCATATTTTCAAACATGATCCGTACTTCTTTATTTGTCAGACTTAAAGAATAAAAGGTCCGCCCGCTTTCTTCCAGAAAGTCCACTTTTTCTACTTTCAGATATCCGCTGGCAAGGAAAAGACTCCAAATAGCGCTTTCCCTTTCAGAAAGCTGGTCATAAACAATCTGCTCATCTATCTGTGTTGTGATATTTTTGCCCAGAAGAAGGTTTTCAAAGTCTATTTTGATATCTTTGCTTCCTTCCCGTATCAGTACGTCCGCCAAATGGTTTGAACTTGTGTTAGCCCAATAAGGCTGTAATTTTCCTGTGTCCAGAAAGTTCGTAATTGACCATGGATTATAGATATCTGTGTGATTTCCAAAAGTAAAGCCGTCATACCAGTTTTTCACTTCCTGCTTTTTATGGGATAAACCATATTCGTCCAGTGCCGCAAAAACTTCTTCTTCCGTAAACCCGAAACAATCCCCGTATTCCTCGGAGGTTGTTGTGATTACTTTTAGATTATTTAAATCAGAAAATATAGATTCTTTACTGACTCTTGTAACTCCGGTCATAATTGCCCGTTCCAGATAAGGGTTGTTTTTAAATGTTGCGTTAAAGAGACTTCGTGTAAAGGTTGCCAGTTCTTCCCAGTATTCTCTCTCATAAGCTTCCAGCATAGGCGTATCATATTCATCCAGCAGGATAATAACCTTTTTTCCATAATATTTATAAAGATAGCCGGACAGTCTTCTTAAAGCAATAGAAGCCTCAGAATCCTCCATTTCAGAAGAAATCTGATAAAAATATTCTTTTTCCCTGGGATTTAATAAGGCTCTTTTTCGCACCTGCGGATAAGAATTTTCTATAATATCTGAAAAGCTCAGGCTGATAACCGGGTATTTTCCCTGGATCTCCTGATAATAGGGATCTTTCCAGATATTCAATTTCTGAAAAAGCTCTCTGTTTTCCGGATGTTCTATAGAAAAGAATTTTCGGACCATATCCATAGTCAGGGTTTTGCCGAATCGTCTTGGCCGTGTAATCAGCGTAACTTTATCTCTTCTGTCCCACCATTCTTTTATAAAGCCTGTTTTATCAATATAGAACAGGTTTCCCCGGATCATATCATCGAATTCTTGATAGCCTATAGATACCTTTCTTGCCATAATGCATTTCCTTTCTACTGTGTCAAGAACCTTATTTTCGTACTATCCATAATTTTATCATGACTTTTAAAAGAAGTACAGGACTCCTTCCTTGGGAAATGTATAATCTGGGAAAATATGAGAAAAATAAAGGTAGCATTAAAGGAGCGATTGGTTTATGATCAGTGAAGATTTGATTCAGCAATTTATCAAGGAAACAGAACTGTTTGAAGAGAGGATCCGGGCCTTCGAGGCCGGAGAAATCGATAGAAAAACTTTTAAGGGGATTTCCGGCCGGTTTGGCTGCTACGCCCAGAGGGAGAAAAACTATATGCTCCGCCTCCGCTTTCCGGGAGGCAGGATTTCAAAAGAACATCTGGCTTTTCTTGGAGAAAAGACAAGAGAATATCCTCTGGAACTTATGAAGATCACTACCTGCCAGACCATCCAGGTACACAATCTGTCTGCTTCCCAGGTGGTCTCCCTTATGCGGGAGGCCCTGGAGCAGGGGATCATTACCATCGGGGGCGGCGGGGATAACCCTAGGAATGTAATGGCCAGTCCCCTCTCCGGTGCAGACAGCCGGGAAACCTTTAACGTGCTGCCCTATGCGGAAGCCGTCAGTGACTATCTCCTTAGCCGCATGACAGAACTCCACCTTCCCAGAAAGCTGAAAGTGGCTTTTTCAAACACGGAAGAAAATCTTACCCATGCCAATATGCGGGATCTGGGATTTGTTGCCAACCCCGACGGAACCTTTTCGGTGTACTGTGCCGGGGGGCTGGGACCAAATCCCAAAATAGGGGTTCTTGTGGAGCGTCATGGAAAACCGGAGAATGTAAGCCTCTATGTCAGCGCTATGCTCCGGCTTTTTACCAGATACGGAGAATACAACGTCCGGGCAAAGTCCAGAAGCCGTTACCTTCAGGATACCCTGGGGGAAGAAGGGATAAAAAAAGAGTATCTCCGCTGTCTGGAGGAAGCCAAAAGAGAAGAAATTTCCTGGCCGGTTTTCTACTCTCATCCGGTATTAAAAAATGGAGAGGGAGAAATCGAGGGACCCAGGATTTTTCCTCAGAAGCAGCCAGGACTTTACGGGGTTTCTTATCATCCTATAGGAGGCTGCCTTACTCGGAAAAGTATTTTGGTACTCTGTGAAGTGCTGAAAAATATTCCGGATACAGAGATTCGTCTTTCCCCTGACGGGACCATGTATCTCCTTCATCTCACAGCAAAGGAGGTGCCCAGGATCCTGGAAGCTACGGGAGGGGGAGGGGAAAATCTCTTTGAGACCAGCACCAGCTGCATCGGTGTCCCTATCTGTCAGCAGGGACTGGGCTGTTCTCAGTGGCTTCTGGCCCATTGTATTGAAAGGGTGCGGAAAGAAAATTTTCCCGACGGTATCCTCCCCAGGATCCATATTTCCGGCTGTCCCTCCGGGTGCGGCACTCATCAGGCCGCTTCTCTGGGATTCATGGGTTGCCGGAAAAAGATACAGGGAGAGACGGTTCCAGCATTCCGGATTTTTATCAATGGCCAGGCAAAAGAGCCTGGCTCCAGGATCGGGGAAGAGGCAGGTATCCTGCCAGAAGAGGTAATCCCGGAATTTCTGGCTGAACTGGGAAAGACGATACAAAAAAGCCATAAAAGCTTTGAAGAATGGCTTCCGGAAAACAAAGAAAGATTTTCAGAACTGGTACAGGAGCTTCAGGAACCGCCTTTAACAGCAGAATGATCATTCGTCTTTGATAGAAAAAGGGCAGCGTTTTGTTCCGGACTATGAGCTCTTGGCTCTGGCAGAATATTTCGGGGTCCGCACAGATTACCTTCTTGGCAGGATAAAAGAATAGCAGGAAGTTTCAACTAATGCGAAAACCTCCTGCTATTTTCTTGTCATATTTCAATAACTTCCCGATGCCAGTTTTTTCATATACCCAGGTACGTCAACTTTCCCATATGATAGACATATGCCGTATCATAGTAATTGATTCCCTGCTCCATAGCGTAATCTATGATTTCCTGTGCCTTTTTCTGATTGATCCGGCCCAGCTTCGTAGGCAGTCTCATATTTCCCATTCCCAGCCGTGAAAGGCTGAGTTCTTTAAAGTCTTTGTAAATCATTCGTTCTTTCCTTCCAATGTATTTCCATATTATTCTCTTCTTTATCTTTTAAAGGAATAATCACTTTGCACACTTGTTTCTTTCCATGCTTCCAGTTCCTTAAGCTTTCTTTCGTAAACACCTTTAACAAAGTTTAACGCATCCTGTCCCATGACTAATGTACGGGGATAATCCTCCTTAATATCTCTCGCCATTATTACGGCATTATCTCCCTTTTCCAAAACAGCTTTTGCAATTCCTTTTCCGATTCCGCTGGAGGAACCGGTAATAAACCATGTTTTCATTTTTCTACGCCTTTCTTATCAATTCTTATTTTTTCGGTACATCTTCTCAAAAAGAAGATTAAATCGGGTTATAGTATTGAAAGTTATCCCTCACTTCCAGGGGCTACAAGGTTCACATCCGATTTCATAATTCCCAAATCCAGAATAGAAAAACGTATTCCATATTCATTCATTTTCGAATCTTCTTCCTGACTTTATTGTTTATAAAATGCTTTGTGCAAAGCTCTGCACCGAATCTCCAGCATCTTTTTTGTAATCTCTGTTTTCGTAAATACGTCAAATCCGTGGAACGTGCCTTTCACATCCTGTAATTCCGCAGTAATTCCAGTCTTTTTCAGATTTCTCCAATAATCAACACCTTCATCATGAAGGCTGTCATACTGCTCCACCTCAATATATGCCGGCGGAAGATCGTGAAAGTCCTCTGCCTCAGCGGGAGATGCGTAATATCGCTTTCCGCAAGTTCCGTTTTTCAAATACAATTTCCACATTTTTCTCGACAAATGGGCGTTCCATACAGGACTGTCCGTATATTTTTTCATAGATTCTGTCTTCATACGCACGTCAAGAACAGGATAGATCAGCATCTGAAAGCAAATGTCAAGCTTCCTTTCATCTCTGCTTCTGAGCGTACAGGCAGCCGCAAGGGCGCCGCCTGCACTGTCACCGCCTACTGCAATTCGTCTCCTGTCAATATGCAGTTTTCTGGAATTTTGGCGGATATATTCAAGTCCCTCCCAGCAGTCTGCAAAAGGAATCGGAAAAGGATGTTTTTCTGATGTCCTGTAATGAACAAAAACAACTATACACTTTGCTTTTGACGCATATTTTCCCATATGTTCATGGATATACGGAGCATCTTCCAGACAGAAACCGCCTCCGTGAAAATAGACCAGGCAGGGCATGTTATTTTCCATTGCCTCCGGTCTGTAAATAGTAAGCCGTATCTTCTTGCCATCTCCCGATTCAATCCAATTTATCAGCCTCTTTATTCCTCGTGGAGGAGCAGGCAGTTCCATAGAAGCTAGCCGTCTGTTCGCTATTTTTATTATATGAGGAGAAAGGAAAGATTCTGGTACAATAAATTTATTTATAAGCGGATACCCCTCCGCCAGAGGATACTTTTTATTTCGCAGCTGGCACCATAATGCAGTAGCTGCTGTTCCTGCCATAAGCAAACGTCTCTTCTTCAGCATAGATTTCCCCACTGCTTTCTCTCTTTTCATTACATGAATTATTCTAAAATATCTATAATGCATCCAGAATATCCAGAAAGTTTTCCAGTATATACCTCAAGGTTTTGATCTACATCTTCATCCAGAATGGCATTTTTCGCCCAGGAAAAATATGCGGCCATCACCTGAGCATTCTGTATTTCAGCAGATGCTGCCGGTTCAGTCTCTGAATCTTCGGTGTCTTCTCTTTGCGCAGCATTGGTTTCATCCACTGCTGATAAGCTTTCTTCTGCACTGTAGCCAATAAAACAAAGGACAGAGAAAGGGTCAAAATAAGAGAGAGTATTTTTCTCCATACGTTTTATCTATGGAAATTTTGCCTTTCAGGAATTTATCGATTTTGCAGAAAGATCTTCACAGTCAGGCCGTGAGGAGTTGTTTGGGAAAATTCGATGTTTCCATTATGGAGCCTGACGATCTGCTTTACGATTCTAAGTCCCAGCCCATGATCCTCTTCTCCTACTGCTTCCGGTTCAGCAGGTAAATAATTTTCCTGATTTAGTTCTTTCAAAGCTTTTGAAGAAACACCCTGCCCCTTATCCTGGACCACAAAGCAGCAGAAGCTTTTCTGCATATCCACAGAGACCAGGATCTGACAGCCTGCAGGATTATGAAGAATACTGTTCCGGATCAGATTTTCCAGCATCCGGCGAAGGAGAAAAGGATCTCCTTAAAAAAAAGCTTCCGATTCCTGCCCTGTTTCCAGAAATTCTATTCTATACTGACCGGACAGTCCTTCATTCAGGATATCGCTGATCACCTGCCTGATTCCTTGCTTCCACGGAAAGATCTGGCATTTCTTCCAGTTCGCTGGCATAGCCCAGGATCATAGATAAAGGTGTACGGATATCATGAGACACTCCCCGGATCCACTGGGCACGGGTGCCGTCTTTTTTTGCAGGAAAGCACTGGCCTGGTTCAGGCTGGCATTGATCTCAGCCAGCTCGCCTTTCTCTTCCAGATGACAGGGCTTTCCTCCGGCCATCTGCTGGATTCCTGTTAAGATAGGACCTGCAGACTTTTCCAGTCTGCGGATACTTCCCAGGAACAGAAGCAGCATAAGAATAAAATTTCCCAAAAAGATCAGGAACCCGCTGACAAACAGCAGACGTAAATAAGAAGTTCTCATGGTATAGCTGTATTTCACAATGGAATTCTTTTCAAAGCCGGCTACCAGAAGGCCATCCTGCCGTTCCCAGACATTGACCGGCCAGTCCTCCAGATACTACTTTGTCTCAACAGGACAGGCTTTTGCCGTAACCGGACTGGAAGCAGTTTTATTCCTGGCTCTGATCGCCCTGGTATATAAACGTCAGGAAAATTAGGAGGTGTTTTTGATGTGGAATCTTTTGAAAAGTGAATGGCTAAAGCTGCGGCGATGCCAGATTCTTCTGGTAGGCATTGTGGCTCTTACCCTGTGCCCTGTAGCGCAATATGGATCCCAACTTATACTGGATCCGGCCCTTCGTGATCCTAACTACGATTTTCCCCATCTGTTTGCTAATGTTTTATGGGGGAATACCCAGGTCTTTCTTCCAATCTCTCTGGTAATGACCGGAGGTTGGCTTATCGACCGGGAATATGCCGGTGATATTATGAAAAATCTTCTTGTGGTGCCGGTTTCGCCGCCAAAGCTTCTGACTGCCAAATTAGGAATTGTTGCTGTTCTGGCTGTTGTTTTTGGTGTTTACAGTACAGCTATAACCCTCCTAGTATAATAATGGTGTAGTCAATAATGACTACGAGTTAATAGTTACAAAATCTAAATGAATAACTGAAGGAGGGATTCCCTCTCCATCAGAA
>CASEXH010000045.1 GCA_949291945.1 uncultured Bacillota bacterium
CTATATTGGGGAATGGTCTGTTAAGGTTACCCTTTTTCGCTCTACTGTAATAAATTTAATTTTTTCATATCACCTCTTGACATTTCTTAGCTGGACTTTACTATCCTTTTCTTTTTTCCATGTGGCATAAGCTGAGTACAGGAACGCTCCGCCTAAAATGATATAAAGAACGGTCATTTCAAAGTTGCCGGATATGCCGCTGACAATAGCTGCCGCCAGCCAGATCAAACCTGCCAATCCACGAATATATACATGACGCATAATCTTTACCTCCTCGCATGAGTCTTAATTTGTTTGTGTCTATATCATAGCTTAAAAAGTACGGCTATGCGGAAGTGTCCATAAACGGCAGGTTTTTGACTGCGAAAAAGCTGCAAGGCGCTCAATCTGCCTTGCAGCTTTCCGTAATCCTTTATTCCTGCGAGCAACGAGCCAAGCGGGCATGCTTGCATGTCCATTTGGCGACTGCCGCAAGGGTCTAATACCCCGATGCTTGCATCGGGGTTTTTGACTCAACAGATACAGCCTGATAGGATAGAGAGGCAACTGTCCTGAATGTATGGCCATTATAAGACGTCTGAACCATTCCATCATATTTTTCAGCGGCTGTTTGGGCACTTTTTAATCCCCAGCCATGCAGTCCATTGTCGTCTTTTGAAGTTTTTAATTCTCCGTCTTGTTTTACAGGTGGGGTAAAAAAACTATTCTCCACCTTTATAATGAGCATTTGATTGATACGGCGAATGGTAAGCTGGATGAATCTCTGTTCAGGAACAGGTATCTGTTTTACAGCTTCCAACGCATTATCCAATAGATTTCCCAATATAGCGCATAAATCTGCGCTTCTAAGATTTGTGTGACGGGGAAATTCTACCTGTACTTGATATTTTATCCCATTTTTCTCTGCGATTAATGCTTTACTGTTTATGAGATAGTCTATGGTTTCATCTCCCGTCCATATTGTATCAGTCATTTCTTTTACGGGCGTTTGCAATTCGTCTAAATATTGTATCGCTTCTTGCGTTTTACTATGCGAAAGCAATTGACGCAGCACGCCAATATGATTATGAAAATCATGGAACAGTTTTGCATTGATTGCATAAGCGTTGCTTAAGCTGGTATAATCACGTTCCAATAACTCCGCCTGCTCGGATTTTAATTTTGCCAGTTCTTTCTCAACTTCATATTGTCTGTTCATATTAAATACAAGAACAGACATCATTAAGACAACTGCCAAAATCGTCCACATATCTAATGTATCATCAGCGATTACAAGGACAGTTTGCTCAGATAAGGTTATTACTGCTACAAAGCCTATAAGGACAATCACAGAAACGAAGCGGAACGCTTCTTTGCCAGCTATATTTGGACGTTGAAAAACATACCATATCAACGCAATTAACAACAAATGGAAACACCAGACCGCAATTTGCCCATACCCCGTTTCATAGTCAAGAAAGATCGGAGAACGGAATAGGACACCGAGCCACGCCGCAAAAAGAAATTGCCAAAATGCAACAGCAATCTCATAAAAAATTCCGAGAAACAGACCCATTCGTGTATTTGTTTCTTGAAAACAACGGGCACAGACCACAATTAAAATGGTTTCTAATATTGTACGATAGAAATCAGACAAACCGATTACATTAAGTATGATAGAAATAAATGCGACTCCAGCAAGAACCATCGCTATACTTTTCTTTTCAGGCTTTTTTGCAGAAAGCAGTCGGGAAATTAAGAACAAACAGACGATAATGCGTACACTGCCTGCAATGAAGTTTGAGAACAAAATAAGCCAATCTGTCATATGTGTTTCCCCCAATAATTAGTAACCTGCACCTTAACCTCTTGTAAATGTGTGCGGCTTATAGGGAGTGACACACCATTTTTCAGAACGGCCATACCGTTTTTAATCTGTATAATATGTATTATGTTCACAATATAGCCCCGGTCAATATAGATAAATTCTTCTGCATTCAAATTTTCATAAACCTGCTGCAAACTTTTCCTTACTTTAGATACTCCACCGACAGCGGAAATACTTGCATTTTTTCCGTCTCTTTCAATGTAATAAATATCCTTGTAAGGAATTTTTTCAAGGCGGCTATTTGTTTGAATTGTATAGGCCTTCCCATCTTCCAGTTCAATCAATTTAATTGCGTCTTGTATGGCAGAAAACAGCCGTTTATTTATATCATTTTTAGGTACATATCGAAAAATGGATAATTCAAAAGCGTCTATTGCATATTTAATGTGGGAAGTAATAAAAATAATTTTTACGTTCGGCAGATGGGGTTTGATTTTTTCTGCAATTTCCATCCCGGTATTTCCCGGCATTTCTATATCCAACAAAATCAGGTCAAAGAAAAAGCCATCTTCTGTAATATCATAAAGAAGATTGCCACTGGTAGTATAGACGGCTATTTTACCTGCACTACCACTTTGCATTAAACAGGTTTCAGCAATCTTTTTATGCGTTTCAACTGCGTTGTTGTCATCATCACAAATTGCTATGCGTAACATTCTATCACCTCACTCGCCAGTGCTATTATACTACTTTTCCATAGAGCCCTCAATTGATACTTTTTAAGTGAATAACATACTTTGATTCCTTAATTGAAAATACCCGGCACTTATGTTAGAATGAAAAGGAATTTACCAAAGAAAGAATAGAACTGAAAAGTTTTAAGATACAGGAGGACGCAGATATGGAACAGTATAAGCAGGAGTTTATTGAATTTATGGTGGACTGCAATGTGCTGAAATTCGGAGAGTTTACCTTAAAGAGCGGCAGAAAGTCTCCTTTCTTTATGAATGCAGGAGCTTATGTCACAGGCTCCCAGTTAAAGCGCCTGGGGGAATACTACGCAAAGGCTATTCATGACAAGTATGGGGATGATTTTGACGTACTTTTCGGGCCGGCCTATAAAGGAATCCCCATCAGTGTGGTGACAGCCATTGCCTACAGTGAGCTATACGGAAAAGAGATCCGCTACTGCTCTGACAGAAAGGAAGAGAAAGATCACGGCGCAGATAAAGGAAGTTTTCTGGGAAGCAAGCTTGCGGACGGGGACCGGGTAGTTATGATCGAAGATGTGACCACTTCCGGAAAATCTATGGAAGAAACCGTTCCAAAGGTAAGAGGCGCCGCTGATGTGGAAATCGTAGGCCTGATGGTATCTCTGGACCGTATGGAAGTGGGAAAAGGCGGAGAAAAATGTGCTCTTGAGGAAGTAAAGGATCTTTACGGATTTGAAACCAACGCCATCGTTACTATGGAAGAAGTTGTAGAACATTTATACAACAAGGAATACAAGGGAAAAGTAATTATAGACGACAAGCTGAAAAGCGCTATTGACGCATATTATGAACAGTACGGAGCAAAAAGGTAAGAGATATTATTTAGGGAAGTGTTAAATTATGAATGAAAAAGTTTATAAGACCATGACCCGCTGCGGAGCGGGAAATATCGCTTTAGGAATCATTGTACTGGTTAGCGGCATTTCTGCTGGAATTTTGGTGTTGATAAACGGCATTAAGCTGCTGAAGAGAAAATCAGAAATTACATTTTAATATTCCGGGCTGCCCCGTGATGACAGAGGCTTTAGAAGGCTCTGCCTGTGGGGCGGCCTGCTTTACGCTGAAAACAGGACCCGCCGGGCGGGCGGGCTTTAAATATAGATAAAAGAGGTCAGAAAATTGAATAGAGAGACTAAGAAGAAAATAAAGACAGCAGGAGCAGTTTTGTTTGTGCTGTATATTCTTGCGCTGATATATTTTCTCTTTTTTGCAGATCGATACGGCCAGATGGCCTTTGCAGAGAGGGAATATCACTATAACCTGGTGCTCTTTACAGAAATCCGAAGATTCTGGACTTACAGAGAGCAGCTTGGTTTCCTGGCGGTTGCAGCTAATCTTCTGGGAAATGTTGTGGGATTTATGCCCTTTGGTATGATCCTTCCTCTGATCAGCAGAAATGCAAGAGGATTTTTCTTCATCACTTTCTCTGGATTTACACTGAGCCTGTGTGTGGAAGTAACCCAGCTTATGACGAAATTGGGGAGCTTTGATGTAGATGATCTGGTCATGAATACCCTGGGGACTGCGGCAGGATACCTGATCTTTGCCGTATGTCATGGCATATACGATAGGAAAAGAGGACGGAAATAATGGCAGGAAAACGATATAAATATTCTTTTACAAATAAAAATCATGCGGCTAAGGGCGTAGTTTCCACTGTCTGCGCAGGAATTTCCCTTGGGATCTTCTGCGTAGCTTCCTTGTGCTCTCTGGCTTATCACGGCAACGGAGGCATATATCTGGGCGCTATGGGCCTGGCTGCCCTGGGGATTTCCATATATGGATTTATAATGGGCCTGAGAAGTTTTTCGGAAAAACATAAAAATCAGAGATTCTGTAAGATCGGAGCTATGGCAAACGGCGTGATCATGGTCATTTGGCTGGCTCTGTTTCTGGTAGGGCTTTCTTAAGCAGGAGGATAGAAGATGGAGAAAACAGAGAAACGGCTGAAAAAACAGATGGAGTTCTTACTGGAGGTGGATAAGCTGAAATTTATCACCAGACAGACCTATCTGTCTGATGGAAAACGAAAGGAAAACGATGGTGAGCATTCCTGGCATCTAGCCCTTATGGCAGTGCTCCTGTCTGAATATTCCAATGAGGAGATTGATCTGGTAAAGGTGATCACCATGGTACTGATCCATGATATTGTGGAAATTGATGCAGGAGATACTTACGCTTATGACGCTGTTGGTAATCAGTCCAAAAGGGAGAGAGAGGTAAAGGCTGCGGACAGAATTTTTAATATTCTGCCGGAAGACCAGGCAGTGAAACTCCGCCAGCTCTGGGAGGAGTTCGAAGCCTATGAGACTCCTGAGGCAAAATTTGCCCATGTGTGTGACAATGTCCAGCCTTTAATGCTGAATGACGCTACGAATGGGTTAGGCTGGAGAGAGCATGATGTGAAAAAATCCCAGGTACTCCAGAGAAACGGTCGGACCGGGGAAGGTTCCCAAGTGATGATGGAATATATTAACAGGATTTTAGATAAAAATTTAGAAAGCGGTAATTTGAGAGATGAATGATGAATTAATGCAGGAACGTTTTTCTCTGATGAGAGAAAGAATTGGCGAGATCCGGAAAGAAGAACTGGTAAGGGAACCTTACAGAGATTTTTTCAGAAAAACAGGTGATTTTATCCTGGAGATCTGCCGGATACATGACAGGATTCGGGAAGGCTGGCTGGAGAAAGCCTCTATGGAAGAGTTGAAGGAAAACAATCATAAGATGTACGAAGATATCCTTCCGGAACATTATGAAGAATCTTATGGAAATCCGGCCTATGCGCAGAAAATCCTGGGCAGGGATTTCGGACAGCTTCTCAGTTTCCTCTACACAGAGGTAAGAGGGATGATTGTCTTCGCTTATGAGGACAGACTTTTTGACATGACGGTGGCAATGGAGCTGTTTGTTCAGATATATAATCTTTTTGAAGACCCGGAGATCTCTTCGAAAGATGTGAAAGACGCCATTTACTGGTATGTCAGCGATTACAGTGATGAAATGGCAGGATACCGTGTTCGGGAAGGGGTGGATCCCTCTCTGGATTTTGCAGTGAGGATCATCTGTGAAAGCGATTTGACAGATTTAAGATATCTGTATAAATATGGAGAATACGTTACAGAAAATGAACGGGCCATGGCGGCTTTTCTCAATACCCTTACTGAGAAAGAAATCCAGGCTATGGCAAGGACTTATACAGAAGGATATCGTATTGGTTTTATCCAGGGAAGAAAAGATATTACTAAGAAAAAGACGGTTAATATCCGCTTTCAGCTTGGATTTGAGAGAATGGTCAAGGCGGCCATTGAACAATTCCGGGAAATGGGACTGGCTCCTGTAATCTACAGAAGTGCTGTCCACAGTGTGAATAAAAAGCAGGCCCATCGGATTGGGTACTACGGAGCCATACCAAACCAGCAGTTTGATTATGACCACAAAGATGACGCTGCCCTTTATCTGGATCATGAGTTTGTCCAGCGAAAACTGAGAGTTCTTCAGGTGGCTTACGAGCAGGTAAAGGAACTTGCCAATACCCATGGAGGACCTGCCTGTATTGAAACCTTTGGAGAAACGCCTTTTGCACCGGTTGCGAAAAAAGAAGCCTGTGCACTGTCAGCCCATCAGCAGAAGCTTCAGGTAAGCTATGACAATGAGGCGGGACAGATCGTGAACCGGTATATCAAAGGAGAAGAGAGGAGTTTTACCATCATTGCTTATCCTGTAAAAGAGATCGGAGAAAACTTCGAGGAAATTTTCCGGGAGACAGTGAAAATCAATACTCTGGATAATAAGCTGTATGAAAAGATCCAGCAGAACATTATTGAAGCCCTGGATAAAGGGGAGTATGTAAGGATTAAAGGAAAAGGCGGAAATCAGACAGATTTACGAGTCCATCTTCATCATCTGGATAACCCGGAAAAACAGACAAATTTCGAGAACTGCGTGGCAGATGTAAATATCCCTGTAGGAGAAGTCTTTACCTCGCCAGTGCTCCAGGGAACGGATGGGGTGCTTTTTGTTTCTAAAGTATTCTTAAATGGTCTGGAATATCAGGATCTGAAGATACGTTTCCAGGATGGAAAGATTGCAGAGTATTCCTGCAGAAACTTCCAGGATGAAGAGGAAAACAGAAAGCTTATTAAAGAAAATATCCTTTATCATCATGATACCCTTCCTCTGGGAGAGTTTGCTATTGGAACCAATACCGCCGCTTATGTGATGGCTCAGAAATATCAGATCGGCCATCTTCTGCCAATCCTGATCGCAGAAAAGATGGGGCCTCATTTTGCTGTGGGAGATACCTGCTACAGCTGGAGCGAAGATACGCCTGTGTATAATCCTGACGGCAGGGAGATTATTGCCAGGGACAATGAGGTCTCTATCCAGAGAAAACAGGATGTCAGCAAGGCTTACTTTGGCTGCCATACGGATATCACCATTCCTTATGATGAGCTGGATTCTATCTGGGTGGAGACCCTGGATGGCAGTGAAATTTGTATTATCCGTGACGGAAGATTTGTGTTGCCTGGTACAGAGACCCTCAATGAAGCTTTCGCTTCTTGACAAGTTTTGTAACTATAGGTAAAATTGTGCTGTAAAAGTTAAATATAAATAAAATAACAAAGGAGAATTATCATGGCAAAAGTTGGAATTGTTATGGGCAGTGACTCTGATATGCCTGTTATGAGCAAAGCGGCAGATATGCTGGAAAAATTCGGAATTGATTATGAGATGACCATCATCTCTGCCCACAGAGAGCCGGATGTATTTTTTGAGTATGCAAAATCAGCAGAAGAAAAGGGCTTTAAAGTAATCATTGCAGGAGCAGGCATGGCCGCACATCTTCCTGGTATGTGTGCAGCAATTTTCCCGATGCCGGTAATCGGTATTCCCATGCACACCACATCTTTAGGCGGAAGGGATTCTCTGTATTCAATCGTACAGATGCCAAGCGGTATCCCCGTTGCTACAGTAGCCATTAACGGC
Organism: uncultured Bacillota bacterium; assembly: GCA_949291945.1. GTDB lineage: Bacteria > Bacillota > Clostridia > Lachnospirales > Lachnospiraceae > Blautia. The sequence continues at coordinate 7,570 of CASEXH010000045.1, forward strand.
GGAGCAAACGCAGCAATTCTGGCAGCCAAGATTTTAGCCACTTCCGACCCAGAACTTCTGCAGAAATTAAAAGACTACAAAGAAGAACTGAAAGACCAGGTAGTAGCCAAAAACAAAAAATTACAGGAAGTAGGATACAAAAATTATAAGTAAGCACTTAACGATTGGCGAGCCGAAGGCGAAGACAGAGTTTACTTTATATGGAGGAAAGAAAATGGATTATAAGAACGCAGGTGTGGATATTGAAGCCGGCTATGAATCAGTGGAACTGATGAAGGAACACGTGAAGAAAACTATGCGGGAAGAAGTTCTGGGAGGCTTAGGCGGCTTTTCCGGCGCTTTCTCTCTGAAGAAGATCAAGGAGATGGAAGATCCGGTACTCCTTTCAGGAACAGACGGCTGCGGAACTAAAGTAAAATTGGCTTATCTGATGGACAAACATGACACTATCGGAATCGACGCCGTAGCTATGTGTGTAAATGATATTGCATGTGCAGGAGGAGAACCTTTATTCTTCCTGGATTATATTGCATGCGGTAAGAATTATCCGGAAAAGATCGCTCAGATCGTAAAAGGCGTAGCTGAAGGATGTCTCCAGTCCGGAGCTGCCCTGATCGGAGGAGAGACAGCAGAGCATCCGGGACTTATGCCGGAGGAAGAGTATGACCTGGCAGGCTTTGCCGTTGGCGTGGTAGAGCGGAAAGATCTCATTGACGGAAAAGATCTGAAAGCGGGAGATGTCCTTATCGGCATGGCTTCCTCAGGAGTACACAGCAACGGGTTTTCCCTGGTCCGGAAGGTATTTGAGATGACTACAGAGTCTTTGAACACCTATTATGACCAGTTAGGCAAGACACTGGGAGAAACTCTTCTGGCGCCTACCAAGATTTATGTGAAAGCTTTGAAAGCTGTTAAGGAGGCCGGCGTTAGAGTAAAGGCCTGCAGCCATATTACCGGCGGCGGATTCTACGAAAACGTTCCAAGAATGTTAAAGGACGGAGTCTGCGCAGTGATTGAAAAAGACAGTTATCCGGTACCTCCGATTTTTGGCCTGATGGCAGAAAAAGGAGATATCGAGGAACATATGATGTACAATACCTTTAACATGGGTATCGGTATGGTCGTGGCTGTGGATCCGGCAGATGTAGAGAAGACCATGGAGGCTATTAAGGCAGCAGGAGAAACTCCGTATGTGATCGGAAAGATCGAAGAGGGAGAAAAAGACGTAAAATTAGTATAAAAGAAAGGACAGGGTTGCAGCAGAAAAAGAAAATAGGGATTTCTGCAGCAGCCCTTTTCCTGTCTGAAAGGAAGGCAGAATATGTTGAAAATGGCAGTTTTGGTCTCTGGAGGAGGCACAAATCTTCAGGCAATTATAGACGCTATTGACAGTGGAAAGATTACCAATGCAGAGATTTCTGTGGTAATCAGCAATAATGCCAATGCCTATGCTCTGGAGCGGGCAAAGCACCATGGCATTGAGTCTCTCTGTGTATCACCGAAAAATTTTGAAACAAGAGAAGAGTTTAACCAAAAGCTTCTGGAAACTATCCAGTCCTATGGAGTGGACTTGGTTGTCCTGGCGGGCTGTCTGGTGGTGATTCCGGAGATTATGGTAAAGGCTTATCCAAATAAGATCATCAATATCCATCCGGCTTTGATCCCATCTTTCTGCGGAACAGGCTATTATGGGCTGAAAGTCCATGAAGGAGTACTGAAACGTGGGGTGAAAGTAACAGGGGCCACGGTGCATTTTGTAGATGAAGGCACAGATACAGGCCCTATCATTCTTCAGAAAGCGGTAGAGGTCCGTCAGGACGATACTCCTGAGATTCTTCAAAGAAGAGTAATGGAAGAAGCTGAATGGCAGATTATGCCTGAAGCAATTAATTTGATCGCAAATCATAAGGTACAGGTAATAGATGGACTGGTAAAGATCAGCGAATAAGAGAAAGGGGAAGAAACCAATGAAAGTATTGATTATCGGAAGCGGCGGAAGAGAACATGCCATTGCATGGAAGGTGGCTCAGAATCCTCAGGTGGAGAAGATTTACTGTGCTCCCGGAAACGGTGGAATCGGACAGGTGGCAGAGTGTGTACCCATCGGCGCTATGGAATTTGACAAACTGGCGGCCTTTGCCAAAGAAAGGGAGATTGACCTTACTATTGTGGGAATGGATGATCCTCTGGTAGGAGGCGTGGTGGACGTCTTTGAAAAAGAAGGACTCCGGGTATTCGGACCAAGGAAAAATGCAGCTATCCTGGAAGGATCCAAAGCTTTTTCTAAAGATCTGATGAAAAAATATAATATTCCTACAGCAGCCTATGAAAACTTCGATAATCCGGAAGAGGCCATTGCCTACCTGAAGGAAAAGGCAGAATTCCCTATTGTGCTGAAAGCTGACGGACTGGCTCTGGGAAAAGGAGTGCTGATCTGCAACACTTTGGAAGAGGCAGAAGAGGGAGTTAAGACCATTATGCTGGACAAGAAATTCGGTTCAGCAGGAAATACTCTGGTTATTGAAGAATTTATGACAGGAAGAGAAGTATCGGTTCTTTCTTTCGTAGACGGGAAGACCATCAAAACTATGACTTCCGCTCAGGACCACAAGAGAGCTAAGGACGGAGATCAGGGTCTGAACACCGGCGGCATGGGAACTTTCTCTCCAAGCCCCTTCTATACAAAAGAAATTGATGAATTCTGCCAGAAGAATATTTATCAGCCTACAGTAGACGCCATGGCGGCAGAAGGAAGAGAGTTTAAGGGGATTATCTTCTTCGGTCTGATGCTGACAGAGAAAGGGCCAAAAGTCCTGGAATATAACGCCAGATTCGGCGATCCGGAGGCTCAGGTAGTCATCCCCAGAATGAAAAATGATATGGTAGAAGTCTGCCAGGCCTGCATCGACGGGACACTGGACCAGATCAATCTGGAGTTTGAAGACAATGCGGCAGTATGCGTAGTTCTGGCTTCCGACGGATATCCGGTATCCTACGAAAAAGGATTCCCTATTGAAGGCCTGGAGAGTTTTGAGGGCAAAGAGGGATACTATGTATTCCATGCAGGTACAGCCTTAAAGGACGGAAAGATCGTTACAAACGGAGGACGTGTCCTGGGCGTAACTGCTAAGGGAGCTACATTAAAAGAGGCAAGAAAGAACGCTTATGCGGCCACAGAGTGGATCCGGTTCGAAAACAAATATATGCGCCACGATATCGGAAAAGCCATCGATGAAGCATAGATTCTTCTGAAAAAGAGCAAAGCTTTTTAAAAAGTCAGACTTCAGGAAAATGAAAAATCACCTGAAGTCTGACTTTTTGTGTGCTTTTATCGCAGCAATCGTGAGGCGAAGCCGAAACGATTGGATAAGCCCGGCAAGAATTGCCTTGCAACTAGTGGTTTATTGTGCTATTCTATGTATAACAAACAAAAGAAAGCAGGGAGCAGTGTGATTATTGAAATTGATTTTAACAGTAACGAAGCGATTTATATACAGCTTTGTAATCAGATCATTATGGGGATTGCCACAGACCAGCTTAAAGTGGGGGAAACTCTTCCTTCTGTGCGTCAGCTTGCAGATACCATTGGTATCAATATGCATACGGTAAATAAGGCATATTCTGTATTAAGACAGGAAGGCTTTCTGACCATAGACCGGAGAAAAGGGGCGGTGATAGCCATTGATGCGGACAAGATAAGAGCCCTGGAGGAGATGAAACGTCAGCTCGGAGTAGTTCTTGCCAGGGGGTGCTGCAGGAATATTTCCCGGGAAGAAGTCCATGCTTTAATTGACGAGATTTTTGACGAATATAAGTAGAACAGGAGACATAGATGAAAGAGCAGTATTCAGTTTGGGCAAAAAAAGCCCTGAAACAAGCAGAAAAAATTGCAAAACAATACAGCCACTATATAGGAACAGAACATCTTCTGGGAGGACTTTTGGCTGTAGAGGAAGGCACGGCAGGTCTTATGCTTACAGAAGCGGGAGTGACAGAGGAAAAGCTGTTCCAGCTTATTGACGAACTGGTAGCCCCTTCCCAGACTACCAACCTTGAAAGATCCCAGGAGTATACCCCCAGGACAAAGCGGGTTTTGGAGCTGGCAAAATCTGAAGCAGAAAAGTTGGGAGACAAAGAGATTGGAACGGAGCATATTCTGATCGCCATGCTGAAGGAATACGACTGTGTGGGAACCAGACTGCTCCATACCATGGGTGTGAATATCCAGCAGCTATATACGGGTATTATGAAGGCCATGGGGAAGGAAGGCGCTATATCCAGAGAGGATTTCCAAAATAACGGACAGAGAGGACAGGGAAAAAGCAGCACTCCTATGCTGGATCAGTTCAGCCGGGATCTTACAGAGGCAGCGGCTCAGGGAAAGCTGGATCCTGTAGTAGGCAGAGAAAAAGAAATTAACCGGATTATTCAGATCCTGAGCAGGAGGACAAAAAATAATCCTTGTCTGATCGGAGAGCCGGGAGTAGGAAAGACCGCTATAACAGAGGGACTGGCTCAGAGGATCGTTTACGGGCTGGTGCCTGAGAGTATGGCAGATAAAAGGATCGTGGTCCTGGACCTTTCCGCCATGGTAGCTGGTTCCAAGTACCGGGGAGAATTTGAGGAAAGAATCAAGAGAGTGGTACAGGAAGTGGCAAGTGACAGAAACATTCTCTTATTCCTGGATGAGCTTCATACACTGATCGGCGCCGGAGGTGCAGAGGGAGCGCTGGATGCCTCCAACATTTTGAAACCTTCTCTTTCCAGAGGAGAGATCCAGCTGATAGGTGCTACGACCATTGAAGAATACAGAAAATATATAGAAAAAGATCCTGCCCTGGAGAGAAGATTCCAGCCGGTTATGGTGGAAGAGCCATCTAAAGAGGAGGCAGAGGAAATCTTAAAAGGGTTGGTGCCATATTACGAAGAACACCATGGAGTCAAAATAGAGGACAGCGCAGTGAAGGCGGCTGTAGCAATGGGGATCCGGTATATCAATGACCGGTTCCTGCCGGATAAGGCGCTGGATCTGTTAGATGAAGCATGCTCTAAGGTGCAGCTGGCCGGTTATAAGACTCCGGAAGGATTGGCAGCAGAGGAAATGCGCCTTCACACTCTTTCTGAAGAGAAAGAAGCTGCGGTGATGGCCCAGGATTTCCAGAGGGCAAGCGAACTGCAGGAAGAACAGAAAAAGGCAGAAGCTGCTATCGAAAAAACCAGAAAGCGCTTTGAAAAACAGTGCCGGAATAAAAAGCTGACAGTTACCGAAGAACACATTGCCCAGGTTACGGCAGAATGGACGAAAATACCTGTAAAAAAACTGACAGAAGGAGAGTCTAAACGGCTGGCAAGGCTGGAAAGTCTCCTTCATAAAAGAGTAGTAGGACAGGAGGAAGCGGTCAATGCTGTGGCGAAAGCCATTAAGAGAGGCCGTGTGGGATTAAAAGATCCAAAACGCCCCATTGGTTCCTTCCTTCTCCTGGGTCCTACCGGAGTAGGAAAAACAGAGCTCTCCAAAGCCCTGGCAGAGGCAGTCTTTGGAAGCGAAGACGCCATGATCCGGGTAGATATGTCCGAATATATGGAAAAACACAGTGTTTCAAAACTGATAGGTTCTCCTCCGGGATATGTGGGATATGAAGAAGGAGGACAGCTCAGCGAAAAAGTGAGAAGGAATCCGTACAGCGTTCTTCTTTTTGATGAGATTGAAAAGGCACATCCCGATGTGTTTAATATTCTTCTTCAGGTCCTGGATGACGGTCATATTACCGATGCCCAGGGCCGTAAGATCGATTTTAAAGAGACTATTATCATCATGACCTCCAACGCAGGAGCTCAGTCTATTGTGGAACCTAAGCGCCTGGGGTTCGGAAGTGTGGAAGATAAAGAGGCAGATTACAAGAAGATGAAGGAAAGTGTAATGGAGGAAGTCCGCCGCTTGTTTAAGCCTGAGTTTCTGAATCGGATTGATGACATCATTGTTTTCCATATGTTGTCCAAAGAAGAAATCAAGAAGATCGTAGGACTTTTATTGAAAGATTTTATTATGCGTTGTAAAAAACAGATGGGTATAGAAGTAAAAGTTTCTGATGGGGTCAAAGAACTGATTGCTAAAGAGGGATTCGAACCAAAATATGGTGCCCGTCCGCTGAAACGTGCAATCCAGAATAAGATCGAGGATGCTATGGCAGAAGAAATCCTGAATGGCCGGATCCATGCCGGGGAAAAAGTATCGGTGGGCCTTAGCAAAGATAAAATCAGATTTACTGTACAGAGAGAAAAATAAAGATTTGCTGGCAAAAAATCAGATTTTATGATAAGATTTTTGTAAAGTAACAGAAACCAAAGACATTAGGGGAGGACATGGAAATGTCAGTAGTAAAAGAATTAATTCGTACAGAAGAAAACGGCACGATCAGTTTTGGAAATTATGAATTGGCTGTGAAATCCAAGCTGTCAGATTTTGAATTCGATGGCGACATGTATAAAGTTAAAACATATAATGAAATCACAAAGCTGGAGCGGAATGGAATGTTCGTTTACGAATCTGTTCCCGGAACTACTGTACTGAATCTGGACGCTGAAGAAAACGGAATGAGCTTTGTAGTGGAAGGCCCTAAGGACGCCCAGATTACAGTGGAACTGGAAGAGGACACTTCTTACAAAGTGATCATTGACGGAGTAGAGGCCGGTGAGATGAAAACAAACTTGGGTGGAAAGTTATCTTTTAGCGTAGAACTGGAGCAGGCAGAACAGGTGTCTGTGAAAATCGAAAAACTATAAAATAGATTTGACAGACATCAGGATATTATTATGGTAATGAAAAGAGGGTGCAGCACAGAACTTCTCTGACAGAAGGTGCGGCATCCTCTTATTCCTGCAAGCAATGAGCCAGGCGGATATGCTGGTATGTTCATTGGGTGGCAGCGGGTTTTGTTAAAATTCTATCCGTACGCAAGAAAGGACTAGGAAATATGCCTAAAGGAAAAAAGACCGTTTTCTTCTGTCAGAATTGTGGATATGAGTCCCCGAAGTGGATGGGACAGTGTCCGGGATGTAGACAGTGGAATACTTTTGTAGAAGAAACCGTATCAACGGGAAATAAAGGAATTTCTGTCCAGGGCTCTGGACCTGGTGTGAAAAATAAGCCGGTGGCTCTGGCAAAAATCCAAGCCAGAGAAGATGACAGGATTAAAACAGATATTGAAGAACTTGACCGGGTACTGGGGGGAGGGATCGTTCAGGGCTCAATGGTGCTTGTAGGGGGAGATCCGGGAATCGGAAAATCGACTCTTCTTCTTCAGGTCTGCAGGCAGCTTTCAGGAAAGGGACATAAGGTCCTGTATATTTCTGGTGAGGAGTCCTTGCGGCAGATCAAGCTTCGGGCAGAGCGCATCGGAGAATTTAATGACCAACTTCTGCTGATGTGTGAGACGAATCTGGAGACAATCCGTCATACTATCGAAGAGATAAAGCCTGAGACTGTGGTGATCGATTCCATACAGACCATGTATAATGAACAGGTTTCATCGGCCCCGGGAAGTGTTTCTCAAGTCCGGGAATCCACAGGGATTCTCATGCAGATCGCCAAAGGGCTGGGGATTTCTGTCTTTATCGTAGGCCATGTGACCAAGGATGGAAGTGTGGCAGGACCCAGAGTGCTGGAACATATGGTGGATACAGTATTATATTTTGAAGGGGACCGTCAGGTGGCATACAGAATTCTTCGCAGCGTAAAAAACCGTTTTGGATCTACCAATGAGATAGGTGTTTTTGAAATGCAGGATAGGGGATTGGTCCAAGTAAAGAATCCTTCCCAGGCAATGCTCAACGGCAGGCCGACAGATGCCTCTGGCTCTGTAGTTGTGTGTTCAATAGAGGGAACCCGCCCTATTCTTATAGAAATACAGGCTCTGGTAACTAAGACTAACTTCGGGCTGCCAAGGCGGACCTCGGTGGGGATTGACTATAACAGAGTCAATCTTCTGATGGCGGTACTGGAGAAAAGAGCCGGGCTTCATCTGGGCGACTGGGATGCCTATGTAAACCTGGCAGGAGGAATGAGACTGGGGGAACCTGCCATAGATCTGGGAATTGTAATGGCCATTGCTTCCAGCTATAAGAACAAAGTCGTAGATGAAGGACTGCTGATCTTCGGTGAAGTAGGACTTTCCGGAGAAATCCGGGGAGTAAACATGGCTGAGCAGAGAGTGAGAGAGGCAGAGAAGCTGGGCTTTACGGCCTGCTTAATGCCAAAGGCAAATTTGGAGAGTATTCAGGGAAAATACCGAATCCGTCTTATTGGAGCTTCTAATATTAAAGAAGCTATGGGATATATTTAGGTCTAAGTTTCTACGGCATAACCAAACAGGCTGTCTGCAGACAGGTTTGATTATGCTATGGGATTAGGGGATTAGCTCTTATAATAAAATGAAAAAAATGTAGAAAAAGCATTGACAGATTTTGGTGAGTGTGCTATTCTAACATAGCTGTCGGCGAGAGCGGTGCTCTCAAGAACTTCAAAAATTCTTGAAAAAAGAAAATTTCAAGAAAATGAAAAAAGTTCTTGACAAGC
>CASEXH010000046.1 GCA_949291945.1 uncultured Bacillota bacterium
CTTGAAATTTTCTTTTTTCAAGAATTTTTGAAGTTCTTGAGAGCACCGCTCTCGCCGACAGCTATGTTAGAATACCACAGTGTTTTCTCTTTGTCAACAGATTTCGTGAAATTTTTTTAGATTTTTCATTTCTTTTTTAACGTAATTAATAAGAACCTGAAATCCAGGTAAATCTGAGATGTGGACAGAGCCCTGACGGTCTCTGTTTTTATTATATCTACTGAAAGCTGTTGTTCTACCAAAGGCAAATAATACGGTTAAGTCAGCAAAACTCTTTTCTGAACCGTGCAGCTGCCGCCGAATGCTACAAGTTGAGAATACAACAAAAAAGAGACTGTTCTATAAAGATCCCAGATCTTAAGGAATAGTCTCTTTCTTATTTAGTAGAAGGAAAAACCGGTGCATTGAGCCGACCGACTTTTTTACAACACCCCGGATAGGAACCCTGCCAGCAGATTATTCTCATACAAATAACTTGTCACCGGATTTTCTTTTACCATGGACACTCCGCTTTGTGCCCAGGAAGTATCCCAGAACAAAGATAACGCCAGGAAAATGATCCAGACTACAAATATTCCCTGAATGGTGCCTAAAGCAGCTCCTCCCACTCGGTTAAAAAGATTCAGGACCGGAAGAGAAAATATACCGTCCAGGATTCCTCCTATTATATGAAGAATAATGCTGATCACCAGAAAGGTTACGATCATTCCCAGAATACTGACTGCTACTGCAGCTATACTGCGGGAAATATATTCGGAAAATGTTTCTGCCAGAAGGTGCTGGTACCCCTGAGCATTGTTGTTCTCTATGAGAAGCTCCTTGACGCTTTCCGGAAGAGGCAGCTCCTGAATAAACTGATTCTGCTCTCCGGAATCTATGTTATCGCCGATTGCTGCTTCTGTGTCTTTCATAAGACTTTCCTGGCAGTTTTCCCGGATCATATCATATATAGGTGTATTTTCCTGAACAAACTTTGTAATCTGTGGATTTAAAGCAAAGCTCAACACCAATGTCAGGATTATGGACAGAAAAGAAAAAGCCGTGCGGACCATTCCTTTTTTCAAGCCGCTGAAAATATACGCCACAGGAATTGCCAGTATTACAATAGAAAACCAATTCATATCATTACCTGTCTTTCGTGTATGTCTTCTGCTACCAGGCCAGACGGATCATTTTGATCCCTTCATCAGAGATCAACAGATAGCGATTTCTGGACATCTGAAACAGATTTCTTACAGTTCCTTCCAGGATGTCGCCCTGGAATTTCAGTTTGCCTCCCAGGTTATATATTTCCACCTGAGTGCTGTCCCATAGAATGATCCTCTCTCCGCTGACGGAAATATTCTGATATTCCATATCAAATTCCCGGGAACACTGCTGCCTTCCTTCAGGATCATACAGGGTCATAAGATAGGATTCTTCCTCCCCTTGTGTAACAATGCCAAAATATTCCTCGTTATAGAAAACACTGATCATCTGGGTATCGATTCCGGTATTCTGACTTTCCTCAGGAGCATCCTCTCCCTGAAAAACAGAAAATCCATCGTCTCTGAATGCCACACAGGTACCTCCACTGAAGTAGACAAGGTCCGGCACTACGGTATCTTCATATGTAAATTCAGCCACCACATTGTCTACCTGTCCCTGGCCTGACTGGCCAAAATTATAGAAGACCAGATGGCTGGAGATTTCTCCGGAATCTACCACAAGATAACTGACAGCGATCACTGTCCCGTCCGGAGAAACAGCCAGATCCAAAGGATAACCGTTATTCTCCATCCGTGTCTGATTTTCCACAATCAAACTTCCGTCGAAAGAATAATAATTCACCCATGTTTTTTCGCCGTCCTCCAGGATCGTAGCTACTGAACCGCTGAGGGTCACCTCAGCCTTAACAATTGGAAAATCTGTGGAAATGGGGCCTACAGGGCCGTCCATTTTCACTACATACATAGAGGTTCCCCGCCTGTCATATATTACAGCTGTATCCCCAAGAATACTAACTGATGGATCACTCATATCATATGTCTGATTCCACAGAGTATCTCCGGACTGTGACAGAAGAGAGGCACTTTCATTGCCATATTTCAGCAGATCATCTCCCATCTGTATATACTCTGAAGACTGAGTGTCCTCATTCTCTATAGTGGAAAGCACATCATAATTCTGGTCCACATGGCTAAAAACAAAAACAATCCCTGCCACAGCTGCTGCGATCAGCACTCCCAGGATCACCATGGTCCTGTTTAGGCGTACTCTCCTGAAAAAATACCAGAAATCCGAAAGTCTGTTTTCTCCCGGATCTCTCTTTTCAAAATTAAAAATATCTTTTAAATTCATATAGTTCTTTCCTAATGTGTATCTGTGTCTGATGTGTCAATTCAGGGGCAGTATGCCTAAAAGCAAGCATCTACACTCATTTGGCAGCCGCCGATACTCGCACCCCTGCGGCTAGTATAACACAAAAGTTTACGGGAGTAAAATTTTTTGTCCGGGATATATCAAATCATTCACTGACAGATTATTCAGCTCACAGATTTCCCGTACTTTTTCTGTGCTTCCATAGGTCTTTATACTGATTTTAGTTATGGTATCTCCCTTCTGGATCGTATAAGTAGGATGAATTTCTCCAGCTGCCCGGGAGCTGTCTTCTTGTTCTTCCTCATTCTCACCACTCTGTTCCGAGCCTGTGTTTCCGGAAGCTGCGTTTTCTTCTCTTTCCTCTTCTATCTGGTTCTGTTCTCCCCTGTCTGTATCTTCCTCCTGTGCTCCCTGTTCATTGTCCTCTGCGGCAGAAGCCCCTTCTCCTTCAGTCTGCTGCTCATCGGATCCCTCCTGATTTACTCCTCCATTTACCGGTGTAGTCTCTTGTGCTCCTGCAGCTTGTCTTTCCTGATCAATGTCTGCAATAACTTCTCTGGCACTTTGGAGTTTCTGATAGTCGTTCAGATAAAGGACGCCTACCGCCAGTACAGCTACTGCGGCACAGATGCCCGCAGTCTTCATCACTGGAAATCCCGTCTTTTTCTGCTCCTGGCTGGTATTCTTTTCTACCTTTTTCCGGAAATTCCGTACAGCAGAATCATCTACCTCTTCCGTTTTCTTTTCCATTTTCTGGTTCTGAGCTATAAGAAAATTGTGCATAGGTTCGTTCTTCTCATAGTAGACATAAAATCCTGTCTGTCTGGACATACCTCCATCCTCATAACGGTAAAAGGCCTCCTCTTTTTCCAGGGGTTCCATAACAAATAAAATCTTATCGCTGCCGCCGAAATGATCCAGATGAGTCTGACAGATCACCTGATGCAGCTCCATGGAACATCCCGGTATAGAAAGAAACCATCCCACTACTTCCTGATCCGGAAAATATTCTTTATTTTTTTCATATACATGATTCCAGATTTCCTGAGTAAATTCCAGATGTTCTTCACTGACTTCCATATCCGGCAGAGCCACAGCACTTTTAATAAACAGGTAAGAAACCCCGTCCTTCCAGTTGGCCTGTCCCAGAAGAATCGCCCCAATCCCCCTTGTTAATTTTTCTGAAGAGATTCTACAAAGATACGTATACGCATAATCTTCTATATAGATTCTCTGTGTTCCTCCCACTTCTCCTATCTGGCGTATGTTATTGGGAATACGGAAAAAGCTTTCGTTCCCCTCAGACTTTTGTTTTTCCTTTTCATAGACAATCTCTATCATATAACATTCACCCCTTTTTGAAGAAAAGGATAGCACATACTCTCTGCGAAATTTAGCGTATTTGCTGGGGGATTTGATTTTTTTAACGACAAAATATACGGGGATAATGAAATAAAAAACGGACAGAATATAAGCAGAAATTCAGCTTCAGAAAGGATCGGCAGATATGTCCACCAAAAAAGATTCAACATACTATATCGACCATAAAGGCGCCGGTATTAAACTGGGTGCCCTGCTCTTTGATTTTCTCAGTTCCTGTGACATTTCCTTTCGGGAACTTGTATTTGTCTGTATTGGAAGTGACAGGATCACAGGAGACAGCCTTGGTCCCCTGGTTGGCCACAGTCTTTCTAAATATGGACTCTCTTTTGCATATGTTTATGGAACTTTATCCCGTCCTGTCCATGCTTTAAATCTGAACGAAACCATAGAAGAAATAAAGCTGCACCACCCGGACAGTCTTCTTATTGCTGTGGATGCTTCCCTGGGCACCAGAAAACATACCGGCTACCTTACCATCTCCAGAGGGTCTCTGGAGCCGGGACTCGGCGTACACAAAAAACTGCCTCCTGTAGGAGATATTGCGATTACAGGGATCGTAAATTCTGCCGGAAATTTCGACCATTTTACCCTTCAGACTACCAGGCTTTCCACTGTTGTGCGTATGGCCGATGCCATTGTCCTTGGGATCCTCATGGCCTACCGCCGCTATTTCTATGGTTCCGGACACAGTTTCCAGGAGCCGCAAAAAAGGCGCCTGAACATTTAACCAGTTCCAGAAGAAAATTCTGGATCCATCGGCTAAATGCAGGCACCTTCTCTCTTATTTTCTTATGATAGTTTTATTTACACAAAAGCTTTTACTTTTTCGTAAATACCTTCTGCATCAATTCCATATTTAGCCAGCAGCTGCACAGCAGGACCTGACTCACCGAATACGTCATTGATACCAATGCGGAGCATCTTGGTAGGCGCTTTCTCAGAGAGAACCTCTGCCACTGCACCGCCCAGACCGCCGATAACAGAATGCTCTTCTACAGTAACAACTTTTCCTGTCTCCTGGGCAGCCTTGATTACCAGTTCCTCATCCAGAGGTTTAATAGTATGAATGTTGATCACCTTGGCGTCAACACCGTCGGCAGCCAGTTTTTCTGCTGCACCCAGAGCTTCATTTACACATAATCCGGTTGCAAAGATCGTAACATCTTTGCCTTCTCTCAGGACGATACCTTTGCCAATTTCAAATTTGTAATCCGGTCTGTCATTGATCACCGGCACTGCCAGTCTTCCGAAACGCAGATATACCGGTCCCTGGTAATTATAAGCAGCTTCTACTGCAGCCTTTGCCTCCACATCATCAGAAGGATTCAGGATCACCATGCCGGGGATGGTACGCATTAAAGCAATATCTTCGTTGCACTGATGGGTTGCTCCGTCCTCGCCTACGGAGATACCTGCATGAGTTGCGCCGATCTTCACATTTAAGTGGGGATAGCCAATGGAGTTGCGGACCTGCTCATAAGCACGTCCTGCTGCAAACATAGCAAATGTACTTGCAAAAGGAACTTTACCTGTTGTAGAAAGCCCTGCAGCAATTCCCATCATGTTGGACTCTGCGATACCGCAGTCGATATGGCGCTCCGGAAAAGCTTTCTTAAAGGTACCGGTTTTGGTAGCACCTGCCAGGTCTGCGTCCAGAACTACCAGATTTTCGTATTTCTTGCCCAACTCTACCAGGGCGTTTCCATAGCTCTCTCTTGTTGCGATTTTCTTTACTTCTGACATAATGCTTCACCTGCCTTTTCCAAATCTGCCATTGCGATTTCGTACTGCTCATCATTTGGAGCTTTTCCGTGCCAATCCACAGAATTCTCCATATAAGAAACGCCTTTTCCTTTTACTGTCTTCATAACAATGGCTGTAGGCATTCCCTTTACTGTTTTCGCCTCATCAAAAGCTGCTTTCAGCTGATCAAAATCATTTCCATCTGCTACATTGATTACATGGAAATTAAAAGCTTCAAATTTTTTATCAATAGGATATGGGGAACATACATCCTCAATCTTTCCGTCGATCTGAAGTCCGTTATTGTCCACGATCACGACCAGGTTGTCCAGCTTTCTGTGTCCGGCAAACATAGCAGCCTCCCAAACCTGTCCTTCTTCAATTTCTCCGTCTCCTAAAAGAGTGTATACTCTGTAGGAATCACCGTCCATTTTTGCGCCTAAAGCCATTCCCACTGCTGCGGAAATTCCCTGTCCCAGAGAACCGCTGGACATATCCACACCTGGAATATGTTTCATATCCGGATGTCCCTGAAGATAGGAACCCAGATGACGAAGAGTCTTCAGATCCTCTACCGGGAAATAACCTCTGTAAGCCAGAGTGGAATATAAACCGGGAGCTGTATGTCCCTTAGAAAGAACGAAACGGTCTCTGTCCGGTTTCTTCGGATCCTTGGGATCGATATTCATCTCTTCAAAATATAAGTAAGTAAATAAGTCTGCTGCGGATAAGGATCCGCCGGGATGTCCCGCTTTTGCAGAATGTACGGCTGTTACAATACCCTTGCGGATCTCGTTCGCCGTCTTCTGAAGTTCTAACTTGTTCATTTATTTTCCTCCTGAAATATGATTATTCCCCAAATACAGCAATATAATCCTTTTTGAATTTTTCAATACCTGCGTCAGTAAGAGGATGATTGATCATCTGCTCAAGCACCTTGTAAGGAACTGTGGCGATATCAGCGCCAGCCAGAGCACACTGAGTAATATGCATTGGATGACGAACACTTGCAGCAATAATCTGTGTAGGAATGTCTGCAACTGCAAAGATATCTGCAATAGTTTCGATAAGCTCTACGCCGTCTGTAGAAATATCATCCAGTCTTCCCAGGAACGGAGATACATAGGTTGCTCCTGCTCTTGCAGCCAGCAGTGCCTGGTTTGCTGTAAAGACCAGTGTCACATTGGTCTTGATTCCCTCTGAAGCCAGAACCTTCACAGCTTTTAATCCCTCTGCTGTCATAGGGATCTTTACTACCATGTTTGGATGGATGGCTGCGATCTCACGTCCTTCCTTGATCATGCCTTCTGCGTCTGTGGTAGTCGCCTTTACCTCGCCGCTGATCGGTCCGTCAACGATGGAAGTGATCTCTTTGATAACTTCATTGAAATCACGACCTTCTTTTGCGATCAAAGATGGATTTGTGGTAACGCCGCAGATAATTCCCATATCGTTTGCTTTTCTGATATCCTCGACCTTCGCTGTGTCAATAAAAAATTTCATAATCCTTTACCTCCGTTTACGCTCTTGGCGTTTAATTTGTTCTTGAATATAGTTTACGCCTTAAACTAATTCTCTGCAAGAGGCCTCTTTGTTATAAATATGTAAAATTATTAATATTCTCCTGCTTTATTAATAGTTTTCCTGACTTTTCTAATAAGGTTCCTGTGATATCAAGGGTTTCCATCAATCTCGCAAAATATTTATTATTAATAATCCTCTCTATTTCATTTATTTAATTTATTTTTTTGCCTGGCGTATCCGGTTGTTTTTCGTACAATCAACTTAGGTTCATACTCAATATGATAGATACTGGTAGGCTGGGATTCAGAATAGGTACTGCGGGCAGATTCGATCTTCCGCATAATAATATCACAGGCATCTCTTCCTTTTAATGGTACAAAGTGTTCAATGGTGGTCAGGGACATATGAGACATCCTGGAAAAAATAATATTATCGCATCCGATCACGGATACATCTCCGGGAACTTTCAGTTTCTCTTCCTGAAGTGCGTCAATGATCCCGAATGCGATCATATCGTTCAGCCCTGCAATGGCGGTCACATCCCTGTGCTCTGAGAGAAGCTCTTTGGTAAGATTATAGCCAATCCGGTATTCGGAATCTATACTGGGAAGCACCTCGTCCCACCTGTCGTCCGCCGCTTTAATGATCACGGAATCTGTAAGACCTTCCTTCTCATATTCTTTTACAAAGCCTTCCACTCTCCTGGAGCGCTGCTGCTGCCTTTTGGTAAGAGGTGGCGCAATAAAGGCCACCTTTCGATGCCCCAGGTTCAACAGATGCCTGGCCATAAGACTGCCCACCTTGGTATTATCCTGATTGATAGCGTCTACCTTCACCCGCTCCCGGTTGCTGATGATCACCAGAGGAATCCTTTTGGCCAGCTCCTCCACCTGATCCATAAAGGCGGAACTGGGATTGCAGGTGTAAATGATCCCCGCAGGAGCCACGCCAGGCATCATCCGCAGATACTGCTCTTCGATTCTTAATTCTCTCTGGGTATTGCAGGTAAATACCCCATAGCCCTTCTCCTTTGCCACTGTTTCGATTCCCTGAAGAAGCATAACATAATATGGGTTTGTCAGGGTGGGGCAGAACACAACGATCAGACGGCTGTTCTTACTGTTTTTTGAGCTGCGCCTTTTAGGCAGCACATAGCCCAACTCCCTGGCAGCTTGTTCTACCTTTTCCACGGTCTCTCTGGAAAAGGAAACATTATATTTTTTATTCAGTACCATAGACACAGTAGCCTGGGAAACTCCTGCCGCTTTTGCGATGTCTGTGGAAGTTACTTTCTTTCTCATTCTATCTTCCCCGCCGTTTCTACAATTCCACTCTTCCCTCTAAAGCCCGAAGAAGGGTCACTTCATCAATATATTCCAGATCTCCTCCCACAGGTACGCCACTGGCGATCCTAGTGACTTTGATTCCGGCAGGTTTTAGCAGCTTGCTGATATACATTGCTGTAGTCTCCCCCTCCAGACTGGAATTGGTGGCAATGATCACTTCCTCCACATCCTGCTGGGAAATCCGCTCCATCAGCTCCTTCAGCTTAATGTCATCCGGTCCAATGCCCAGCATGGGGGAAATCGCACCGTGAAGCACATGATACACCCCGTCAAACTTTCCTGTTTTTTCATAGGCCGCCAGGTCTCTGGTGTTTTCCACCACCATGATCACCTTTTTGTTCCTTTTGGGATTGCTGCAGATAGGGCAGATTTCCTGGTCCGTAAGGGTATAGCAGCACTTACAATACTGCACATTTTCCTTTGCATCCACAATGGCATGGGCCAGACTCTCCACCTGATCCTTGGGCATATTTAAAACGTGGAACGCCAGGCGTTGTGCAGATTTCGCACCAATGCCCGGCAATCTGGAAAATTCTTCTATTAACTTGTTGATATGACTGCTGTAATATTCCAACTTTTTATCTCCTCACTTAGAAAGGAAATCCGCCGCCCAGGCCGCCTGTAAGTTTGGACATCACTGCCGCAGACTCCTCTTCCACCTTGCGAAGAGCTTCATTAGTCGCTGCCATGATCAGATCTTCCAGCATCTCAATGTCATCAGGATCCACCACTTCTTCCGCCAGTTTCACCTTGGTTACCTCTTTCTTTCCGGAAATAGTAACCTCCACAGCTCCGCCTCCGGCAGCCGCAGTAAACTCTTTTTCCTGAAGAGCCTTCTGGTTCTCCTCCATCTGGCGCTGCATCTTCTGAGCCTGCTTCATTAAATTATTCATGTTTCCCGGCATCATACCTCCGGGAAATCCTCCTCTTTTTGCCATTCTAATAATTCCTCCTAGTCATCATCCTCTATATTTTCCACAGTTACGTCCATATGAATATTCTGCTGGAGCAGATCGTCCACAGAAATGTCTGCCAGATTTCCACCTCCGGATCCCGGCTCATTCTTTTTCAGAACCAGCTTTACTTCCAGTTCCTTTCCTATCTTTTTCTGTATCGCCTGTTTCAGGATTTCCACATTTTCCGGATTATCAATACATGTCTGGGCAAGAAAATTCCGGAATTCTACATACAAAACCGGCTCTCCTGTATTTCCGTCATACTTGGGTGTGGATTCCAGGAGCATCTGCTGCAGAAGCCCTTTCGTTTCCCGGATGATCGAATTCCAGTTTTTCTTCACATACTGAATATCTTCCGGCGCCGCCTTTGCCGGCTTTGGCATTGATGGACTTTCTGCCTCCGGGACCCTTGGATAGCCGTTTCCTTCTGTCCCCCCGAAAGCCTCCGCCTCTCCTCCGGCCCTTCCCGGAGCCTGAGACCTGGCCAAAAACGCCGGATCATTGAGCTTTTCTTCCAGTACCCGTACCCGGTCGAAAAGGGAATCCAGATTAGTCTCCATCACCGGCTGACACAGCTTTATCAGGGCAATCTCCACCAAAACTCTCTTCTGGGAAGCATACCGGATCTCATTGGAAAGCTGAGAAAAGATACGGATATACCGCATAAGAGTCTCCGTATCCACCATCTGCACCTCTTCCTTCATCCGCTCCAGATTCTCTCTGGATACGTCTACCGCCTCCTCGGGATTATCGGAAGCAGAGATTAGAAGAATATTTCTCAGATACCAGATAAAATCCGTAACAAACTGTCCCAGTTCCCTTCCCCGTATGATCAGGTCCTCCAGGATCCGGATAGCCTGAGATGTATGCTGGGCCAGGATTTCCCTTAACAGACTGCTGAATACTTCCGTATCCACTGCTCCCAGATTTTCCAGGACCTTTTCATAAGTCAGTTTTTCTCCCAGATAAAATGCAATACACTGATCCAGAAGAGACAGGGCGTCACGCATAGATCCGTCTGCCGCTTTGGCGATATAGCGGATGGCCTTCTCCTCTACATCATTCCCTTCCTTCTTCATCAGCTCCATAAGACGGTCCGCAATAGTCTCCACAGTGATCCGCTTAAAGTCATATCTCTGGCATCTGGAAAGAATGGTAATGGGAATCTTGTGGGCCTCTGTTGTAGCCAGAATGAAGATTACATAAGAAGGAGGTTCCTCCAGTGTTTTCAGCAGGGCGTTAAAGGCCCCTGCTGATAACATATGAACCTCGTCTATAATGTATACTTTATAGCGTCCCTGTGTAGGACGGTAGGCAACTTCCTCCCGGATCTCTCTGATATTATCCACACCATTGTTGGATGCGGCGTCAATTTCTATCACATTCATGGAAGTACCTGCGTTGATCGCCCTGCAGGCAGGGCAATCGTTGCAGGGACTTCCGTCTACGGGATGTTCACAGTTTACCGCTTTTGCCAATATCTTTGCGATAGTGGTCTTTCCGGTTCCCCGTGTCCCGCAGAAAAGATAGGCATGTCCGATCCGGTCAGCCTTTATCTGGTTTTTCAATGTTGTCACAATGTGTTCCTGCCCCTTAACATCTTCAAAGTCCTGGGGCCGGAACTTACGATAAAGAGCAGTATAGCTCATGTAAATTCTCCTTTTTGCTGCCTGTGTTTATGCCAAAGATCAGTCGCCGAAGCTGATTCCGATACGTTTTGCATCCTGTACAAGCTGTTCGTCTGGAGAAACCATCTTTAACTTTCCTGCACATTCTTCCAGGGGTACTTTCTTTACTTTACCGTTGACAATGCCCACCATATAGCCATACTGATCATTCAGGATCAGCTTGGCAGCCTCTGATCCCAGTCTGGTAGAAAGAACCCGGTCATATGGGCAGGGGCTTCCGCCTCTCTGTGTATGGCCCGGAATGGTAATACGGATATCCAGGTTCAGCTTCTTCTGAAGCTCATCTTCCAACTTATAGGCTACAGACGGATATTTCTTTTTATCTTCTTCCTGTTTTTTCTTCAGTTCTTTCTTGGAAAGCTTGGCATCTTCTTTGGAGATGGCTCCCTCTGCCACTGCCAGGATAGTAAAGCCTTTTCCGGCTTTATTTCTCTTGTTGATAGCATCCACGATCTTGTCGATATCATAAGGGATCTCCGGAATCAGAATAATATCGGCTCCTCCTGCAATACCTGCATGAAGGGTTACCCAGCCTACTTTATGCCCCATGATCTCGACAATAAACACACGGCTGTGGGAAGCAGCTGTTGTGTGGATACAGTCGATAACATCTGTGGCAATGTTCACAGCGCTCTGGAATCCGAAGGTCATATCTGTACCCCAGATATCATTGTCAATAGTTTTGGGCAGATGGATGATATTCAATCCTTCTTCCCTGAGCAGGTTTGCTGTCTTCTGAGTTCCGTTTCCACCCAGAATAACCAGGCAATCCAAACGCAGCTTATAATATGTCTGCTTCATCGCCTCTACTTTGTCAAGTCCTCTCTCATCAGGAACCCGCATAAGCTTAAAAGGCTGGCGGGAGGTTCCCAGGATCGTACCGCCTCTGGTAAGGATTCCTGAAAAATCTTTAGCGGAGAGCATTCTATAGTTTCCATAGATCAGCCCTTTGTAGCCGTCATCAAATCCATAGACTTCCAACTCGTCCAGATTTGTGCTGAGTCCTTTCACAACACCTCGCATTGTTGCGTTCAATGCCTGGCAGTCGCCGCCGCTTGTAAGCAAACCGATTCTTTTCATTTTTTCCACATCCCATCTTCATAATATAGTATCCGCACTGCGGCCAAAACTATCCTTTGTCCGCTGGGCTAAACCTATTATATTATATTTTTACAGGAGGCTCAACTTAATTTTCGTGAATTTTTTTCCTGACCCTGTGTTGACAACCGTTTTGAAAACCGCTATACTGTAAACACCGTGCAGCCGGGGAGATAGCGGTGCCCTGTACCTGCAATCCGCTACAGCAGGGGTGATGCCAAACCGAGGGGTTTCTTTCTGTGGAGCTGCCCTCTATAAGTGGCGTTGACGTCTGGGTCTTACGCAACAGGAATCTGTGAACCGTGTCAGGGCAGGAATGCAGCAGCACTAAGCAGAACCTTCTGTGTGCCGTAAGGGTGCCTGGGCCGAGTTAACTGTAGAGGTAACGTCCATGGGAGTATCTCGAAGGGCGGTGCACGGTAAAAAAGACGAATACCCTGTTTTTTACTGCATAGGATAGTAAAAAACAGGGTTTTTTTGTTTATGGATCACTGGATACTGGAAGTTATGAGCAGCTACGGCTACTTAGGCCTTGCCCTTCTGATCATGGCCGAAAATCTCTTTCCTCCCATTCCCTCGGAAATCATCCTTACCTTTGGGGGTTTTATGACTACGTACACAAAAATGCATATCCCCGGCACCATCCTCTCCGCTACTGTGGGAAGCGTAGGCGGCGCCCTGATTCTTTACCAGGCAGGCCGTCTCCTCTCCCCTGACAGGCTTGACGCCTTACTCTCCGGCAGATTTGGCCGAATCCTACATCTAAAAAAGGCAGATATCCAGAAAGCCGCAGACTGGTTCGACAGCAGGGGAAATTACACCGTATTTTTCTGCCGTTTCATTCCCATCGTCCGAAGCCTGATCTCCATCCCCGCCGGCATGGCTAATATGGCATTGGGCCGTTTCCTATGGATGACGGTCTTAGGCAGCTTTCTCTGGAACCTGGTGCTGATCTGTGCCGGCGCTGCCGCCGGATCCTCCTGGCAGAAAGCCGTAGAATACTTCGGTAGCTACACCCAGGCAGCGAAGATTGTGTTGGGAGTGGGAATGCTGGTGGGAGGGGTGGTATTGGTTCGGAGGTACATAGGGGGGAAGAGGGGGAAAGGGTAGAAGTGGGCTGTATTGGAAAATTGTAGCAAAAACCGGAGTCCAGTAGACTGGAGTCTCCGGTTTTTTAAGTTTTAAAAATTTTCTGATTTTGGAAAGTAATAGTGTGTTTCCTGTAGGAGGTAGTGTAAAAAACTTTGTGGCTTTGGTAAAAAATGGCTCCTTTTTGGTAAGAATTACAGATATGACAATTCTTATCGAAAAGGAGTTTATTTATGG
>CASEXH010000047.1 GCA_949291945.1 uncultured Bacillota bacterium
TACTATGACTGTTCATCACTTTTGGCTCTGTTTATATGAGGTAACAAGTTAGAAAAAGCCTGAAAAATCAATGTTTTTAGGCTTGACATTATAGGAAGGCGGAAAACCATGTTTGATATAGAAGAAGAGTTGAAGAAACTTCCGGCCTGCCCGGGGGTTTATATCATGCACGATGACCAAGACGCCATTATCTACGTGGGGAAGGCAATCAGCCTGAAAAACAGGGTGCGTCAGTATTTTCAGAAGAGCCGGAATCTGGGGATCAAAAAGGAACAGATGGTGGAACAGATTGCCAGATTTGAATATATCATCACAGACTCGGAACTGGAGGCTCTGGTGCTGGAGTCCAATCTGATCAAGGAGCACCGGCCAAAATACAACACCATGCTGAAGGATGATAAAAATTATCCTTTTATAAAGGTAACGGTGGGGGAAGACTTTCCCAGGATCATGATGGCCAGAAAAATGAAAAAGGATAAGTCCAGATATTTCGGCCCCTATACCAGCAGCACGGCAGTTAAGGATGTGATCGAGCTTACCAGAAAGCTGTATCATCTCCGCTCCTGTAACCGCAGCCTGCCCAGGGATATCGGCAAAGAGCGTCCCTGTCTGTACTACCATATAAAGCAGTGCAACGCTCCATGCCAAGGTTATATTTCCAAGGAAGATTATAAAAGACAGGTGGAGGGGCTTTTAGATTTTTTGAATGGAAATCATAAGGAAATCCTGAAAGAACTGGAAGAAAAGATGTTTCAGGCTTCAGAAAAGCTGGATTTTGAGGAAGCGGCCCAGTACCGGGATCTGATCCAGAGTGTAGAAAAGATCGGAGAGCGGCAGAAGATCACAGATCAGCACAAAGAGGATAAGGATATCATAGCGGCGGCTATGGAAGGGGAAGATGCAGTGACCCAGGTGTTCTTTATGAGGGACGGAAAGCTGATCGGACGGGATCATTTTTATATGAAGACTGCCCCAGGTGATGACAGAAAAGGGGTGCTTTCCAGTTTTTTGAAGCAGTTTTATGCAGGAACGCCCTTTATTCCCAAGGAGATCATGCTTCAGGAAGAAGTGGAAGATATGGAGCTGGTTGCTCAGTGGCTGGAAAAGAAAAAGGGACAGAAAGTGCGGATTACGGTTCCTAAAAAAGGCACAAAGGAGAAGCTGGTGGAGCTGGCCTATCAGAATGCACAGATGGTCCTTCAAAGAGATAAAGAGAGGATCAAGCGGGAGGAAGGACGTACCATCGGCGCAGTGAAAGAGATTGCCGCACTTTTGGGGATTCCGGAAGTAAACCGGATCGAGGCTTTTGATATTTCCAATATCAGCGGATTTCAGTCTGTAGGCTCAATGGTGGTCTATGAGAAGGGAAAGCCAAAGAAAAGCGATTACCGGAAATTTAAGATCAAGTGGGTGAAAGGTGCAAACGATTACGCCAGTATGGAAGAGGTCCTTACCAGAAGATTTGTTCATGGCCTGGGTGAGCAGGAGGAGCGCAGGGCAGAGAACCTGGAGGATGCCTACGGAAGCTTTACAAAATTTCCGGATCTTCTCATGATGGATGGAGGAAAAGGCCAGGTAAACATCGCTTTGGATGTTTTAGAAAAGCTGGACCTTCATATCCCTGTATGTGGAATGGTCAAAGATGACCGGCATAGAACACGAGGGCTGTATTATAACAATGAGGAAATTCCCATTGATAAAGACAGTGAAGGATTTAAGCTGATTACCAGGATTCAGGACGAGGCACACAGATTCGCCATAGAATATCACCGTTCTCTGAGGAGCAAAGGACAGGTCCATTCCATGCTGGAGGATATTCCGGGCGTAGGTCCTGCCAGAAGAAAAGCTCTTATGAAGCATTTTAAAGGCCTTGAAGGGATTCGGGAAGCTTCTGTGGAAGAACTTTCCGCCATAGATTCTATGAATGAAAAAGCAGCCAGAAAAGTGTATGTTTTTTTTCATCAGGGGGAAAGCTAAACTTCCATAGGATTGTTGAACTTGTGCATACCATATGATAAAATAGGGATAGATTTTTAAGATAAACTGAAGGAGAGAGAGACATGAAAGGTGTAGAATTAAAAAAGATGATACAGGAATTAAACCTGTATAATAAAACACCGGATATTGACATATCTGCAAAAAGGATCAACACCCCGGAGATCAACCGTCCGGCTCTGCAGCTTACTGGATACCTGGAGCATTTCGCCAACGAACGGGTTCAGATCATCGGCTATGTGGAGTATACCTATCTTTTGCATCTGGAAAGAGAGGAGAAAGTGAAAGCTTTCGAGCGCTTTGTTTCCAGTAAGATTCCATGCGTGGTGTTTACGACCATGACAGAACCTGACGAGGATATGCTTAATCTGGCTCATAAATATGATGTGCCGATCCTGGTGACCAGAAATACCACATCTGCTTTCATGGCTGAGATCATCCGTTGGCTGGGCGTACAACTTGCCCCCTGCATTTCTATCCACGGTGTTTTGGTGGATGTATACGGTGAAGGTGTGCTGATCATGGGTGAGAGCGGTATTGGAAAGAGTGAAGCAGCTCTGGAACTGATCAAGAGGGGACATCGTCTTGTCAGCGATGATGTTGTGGAGATCCGTCGTGTCAGTGATGTGACTCTGGTTGGCTCTGCTCCGGATATTACCCGTCATTTTATTGAACTTCGAGGTATCGGGATTATTGACGTGAAGACTCTTTTCGGTGTAGAGAGTGTTAAAAATACTCAGTCTATCGACCTGGTGATTAAGCTGGAAGAGTGGAATCGGGACAAAGAATATGACCGGCTGGGTATGGAAGAAGAGTATACAGAGTTCCTGGGAAATAGAGTAGTCTGCCATTCTCTTCCGATTCGCCCCGGCCGGAACCTGGCGGTTATCGTAGAGGCTGCAGCCGTTAACCACAGACAGAAAAAGATGGGTTATAATGCGGCTCAGGAATTATACAGACGTGTTCAGGAGAACATGATGAAAAAAAGAGAAGAGGGAGATGAGTAACTGTGGAAAAGAAATATTGTTTTGGAATCGACGTGGGAGGCACCACCGTTAAATGTGCACTTTTTGAAGAAGATGGAAACATAACGGACAAATGGGAGATCACTACCCATGTGGAAAACCAGGGCGAAAGAATTCTGCCGGATATTGCAGAGACAGTGTTGGCAAAGATAAAAGAAAAAGGGCTGGACAAGTCCCAGGTTGCAGGCGTGGGAATCGGACTTCCCGGACCTGTTGAAGAAAGCGGGGAGATTGCCTGCGCAGTAAATCTTCACTGGGGAAGAAGAAACATCGAAAAGGACCTGGGAGATCTGACAGGACTAAAAGTAAAAGCAGGAAATGATGCCAACGTAGCTGCTCTTGGAGAAATGTGGAAAGGCGGCGGACAAGGCGCAAAAAATCTGATCATGGTTACCCTTGGAACCGGTGTGGGGGGCGGAATCATTATCAATGAGAAGATTGTTACCGGTGCCCATGGCGCAGGGGGAGAGATCGGACATGCTCCAGTGAATCCAAAGGAAGAGATGCCATGTAACTGCGGAAATAAAGGATGTCTGGAACAGTATGCCTCAGCTACAGGAATCGCCAGACTGGCAAGGAAAGCTATAGAAGCTTCCCAGAAGCCTTCTGTCTTGCGCAAAGTTCCAAATATAAGTGCAAAGAGTGTATTTGACGCTTATAAAGAAGGAGATGAGATGGCAATTGAGATAGTGGAGAAATTTTCCGAGTATCTGGGACGTGCTCTGGCTGCTTTTACCTGTGTGACAGATCCGGATGTGATCGTTTTGGGGGGCGGCGTTTCAAGAGCAGGACAGCCACTGATTGACTGTGTGGAAAAATACTATCGGAATTATGCTTTTACCACCTGTAAGGAAATCCCTATTCGCCTGGCGACTTTGGGAAATGATGCCGGTGTATGCGGAGCAGCAAAGCTTATCTTGAGCCAGTAAGAAATTAGATAGAGAGTCAGATTACATAGGACTGCCGTAATTCGGAAGGATGACGGCAGCCCTTTTTGCTGGAAAAGTAAGAAAAGGAGCGGTATCAGGACAGCACCGAAATGAATCAGCCTGTACGAATACCGTTCCTTTTTTAAACGTATTACTGTGTAACTTCTCCCCCGGTATCTGCTGGGGCCTCGTCGCCGCCGGTATCTGTTTCTGCGTCTGAAGAAGGGGTATCTGTGCCTCCTTCAGGCTGGGTTTCT
Source organism: uncultured Bacillota bacterium (assembly GCA_949291945.1). Classification (GTDB taxonomy): domain Bacteria; phylum Bacillota; class Clostridia; order Lachnospirales; family Lachnospiraceae; genus Blautia. The sequence goes on from CASEXH010000047.1 coordinate 4,207, forward strand.
TCGGGGACTTCTACAGTAGTTTCCGGTGTGGGTTCTTCTACGGTAGTTTCAGAACTCTCTGAACTGTCTGTAGAAGAATCTTCTGAGTAATCGTCACTGTAATCATAATTATAATTGTAATTATAGGTATAGTGTCCAGAGCAATACTGGGTTGGAATCTGTTCCGTATCAAAATATTCTGTTACAGAATCACAACTGGAGGTGGCCAGAAGGCCGGTGTCCGTGCAAATCGATGCCTCTTGGACAGTAGAAGGCATTTTGAAATCCGTATCCGGAAGATCTTCATGGATCCTCTCCATGATATTTCTCCAAAGGGTTTGCTGATAAGTGCGGTAAGTCCCCTGAGGCAGTACCGTGTTGTCATCATAGCCTGCCCATACAGAACAGGTATAATAAGGGGTAAATCCGCAGAACCAAAGATCACGGTAATTATCTGTGGTACCTGTTTTACCTGCTATATGCATGCCATCAAACTGTACTCTTGTACCGGTACCTTCTGTGACGACATCTTCCATCACATTTGTAAGCAAATATGCGGTGCTGGGTTTGACAACCGTTGTTTTTTCCGGTGTGTTGTCGATCACTACGTTGCCGTCAGCATCCAGGATTTTTGTATAAAAGACCGGTTTAATATAAGTACCGTTGTTGGCAATTGCTGCATAGGCAGCAGTCAGTTCTAGATTGCTTACACCTTGGGTGATACCACCGATGGCGGTTGAAGCGTTAATATCGTCATAAATTCCGCCGTTAATTTCTGTTGGCTCAGTGATCAGGGTGGTAAATCCAAATTTCTCCAGATATTCCACACCTAATTCCGGTGTGATCTCGATCATACATTTTACTGCAGGTATATTATAAGAATGAACAATAGCTTCCCGCATAGTGACAGTTCCGTGATATTGCCGGTCTGCATTATATAGAGGCTCTCCATTGTCATAGGTAAATGGTTCGTCCTCAAAAGTAGTAGCCAGAGACATGCCTCCTTCATTTAATGCAGCGGCATAGGCTGCCAGCGGTTTGAAAGTAGAACCTGGCTGTCTGGTAGTATTAGTAGCTCTGTTTAGACTCAGACTGGAGGATTTTTCGCCTCTGCCTCCAACAATAGCCTTTACATATCCGGTATGCTGGTCAATGATACATAGAGAAGACTGAGGCTGGGGAGTAAAGTGAACAGTTTCTGCCACAACTTCATCGCCTTCCGTTAAAACGGCTGCCTTGTATGCGTCTATATGGGCCTGGGCGCTTTCCTGGCTGTCGAATAATACGGTAAAATCAGAACTTTCATTCTGGATAAAATACTGCTCCAGCATTTCCGTGCTGTAGTTTTCTTCTTCCCCATTGGCATGTCTTACTGTCAGGGCATAGTCCAGTTCCACCTGGCTTCCCGATGGGAAGTTATCCGGATCACTGTATTCTTCATCGCAGATCTGCTGGATCGCAGGATCCTGGGTGGTATAGATTCTTAAACCGCCGCTGTAAAGAGCATTGTAAGCCTGCTGCTCAGAATATCCTCTTTTGTCCTGAAGATCCTGTATTACCTGCTCGGTCAACTCATCAATAAAATAGCTGTAAGTGGTATCTTCGCTTTCATTTGCTTGTTCTACACTTTGGATTCTTTCGTATACGTTATCTGCCAGGCATTCATCATACTGTTCTTTTGTGATGTATTCCTGTTCCAGCATATGGTCAAGGACTTCCTGGCGGCGCTCTGCGTTATTTTCCGGATTGGTCACCGGATTGTATCTTGTAGGATTCTGGGTGATTCCCGCTAAAACCGTACATTCAGACAGAGTCAGGTCACTGACATCTTTGCCGAAATAGTCCTGAGCGGCAGCCTGAACGCCGTAGTTTCCATTGCCAAGGTTGATGGTATTCAGATAATTTTCCAGAATTTCATCTTTGTCCTTTACTTGCTTTTCCAGTTCCAGAGCCAGATACCATTCTTGAAATTTACGTTCAAAACGTTCCAAAGTAGATTCGTTGATCCAGTCTGTGAAAACGTTATTTTTTATAAGCTGCTGTGTGATGGTACTGGCACCTTCTGAAAAGTGTCCGCTGGTAATACCTACAACTGCAGCCCTGAGGATACCTCTTATATCAATACCATTATGCTCATAGAAACGTTCATCTTCAATAGCGACCACGGCATGCTGCAGATCCAGAGGAATCTGATCGATGGTCACCGGCATACGGTTAGAATCCGGCGCTGTCAGTTTCTGAAGCTGATCCCCGTTGGCATCATAGACAAAAGTAGCCTCACCTACGGGAACGATGTTGACTTCTGAGATATCAGGAGCGTCATCAATCAGGCCTCTCATTACTCCGATCCCCATACAGCATCCAATAGCAAGTACTGCGATCAGAGCGATGAAAATGATACGCAGAATAGAAACATTGGCTTTCTTGCCCATCATAGTAGAATGAGAAGAGAGAGCATTGCGTTTTCTATTCGTGGCTCGTTTTCCAAAATTCATGTAGTCTTGCCTCCTTTTCCCGTCCATTATAACAAATGAGGTTCTTTAATTCAAGAAACTTTGGAATGCCTCACAGTATTTTCACTTTTTCATCATAAATATTCCCTCTTCCGGGAGAAATATGCTAAAATGCAACATATATCAGATAAAAGCAATTTCCATCAGGAAAAATATTTTTTGAAATTGATCAGAAGTGAGGGATTTTATGCTTGAAGAATACAGAACTGTTTACGAAGGCGGCCGGGGAGAGATCGTGGAGAAAAAATCCAGATTTATTGCCACGGTAAGACCTGTAAAAAAAGAAGAAGAGGCATTGGCCTTTATTGAAGAAATGCGGAAAAAATACTGGGATGCCACCCATAATTGCTTTGCTTATGTGATCGGCGAGAGGCGGGAGATTATGCGCTGCAGTGACGATGGAGAGCCGGGCGGAACTGCGGGAAAACCTATGTTAGACGTTCTTCTGGGAGAGAAATTATATAACACAGCGGTGGTAGTCACCAGATATTTCGGCGGTACACTGCTTGGAACAGGGGGGCTGGTGCGAGCCTATTCAAAGGCTGCCCAGGAAGGGATTTCTGCCAGCAGGGTCATTGAGAAACAGCACGGAGTACTAGTCGAAATCGGTACGGATTATAATGGGGTAGGGAAACTTCAGTATCTTTTTGCTCAAAGGGAGGTACCTATATTAGACAGCCAATATACGGAAACTGTGAAACTGCAGATCCTGGTGTCGGCCAAAGACTGGGAACAGATAAAAAAAGCTGTGACAGAGGCCACCAGCGGGCGGGCCTCCATCACAGAGATTAAAGAACTTTATTATGCGGTTTCTCAGGGAGAACAGCTTCTTTTTGAAAACTGAGCTTTCTGGATATTAGCATTTCTCAGGTTCAGGATATTCCTCTCCGAAGGTCTCTGCAGTCATGGACAGGATCTTTTGTTCTTCCATAGGACGGTCACTGTAATCCGTGGGAGTCTCGGCAATTTTATTTACAATGTCCATACCTTCAATTACTTTGCCGAAAGCGGCATAGGCTCCGTCCAGATGAGGTGCAGCTTCATGCATGATAAAGAACTGGCTCCCGGCAGAGTCGGGGTGCATAGCTCTTGCCATAGAGAGAACTCCTGGAGTATGGGCCAGATCGTTTTTGAAACCATTCTGGGAAAACTCACCTTTGATGGAATATCCCGGACCTCCCATGCCGGTGCCCTGAGGACAGCCGCCCTGGATCATAAAGCCCCGAATGACTCTGTGAAAGATCAGGCCGTCATAGAACCCGTTTTTTACAAGACTGATAAAATTGTTTACTGTATTGGGAGCAACTTCCGGATATAACTCGGCTTTCATTACATCTCCGTTTGCCATTGTGATGGTTACAATAGGGTTTGCCATATTTGCAGTCTCCTTTTCTTATTCATGTTTTCTGGTTTCCTTGTATTATAGAAGAAAAAAATAAAAGGTGCAAGCTGGAATTTTGTATGCTATACTGTGTTGATGAAGCGAGGATAGATTTATGATAATAGAAACAAAAAATGCCAAAGAAACATTTCAATTAGGAAAAAAAATCGGTGAAAGGGCTCAGCCCGGACAGATTTATACCCTAAATGGAGACTTGGGAGTGGGGAAAACCGTATTTACCCAGGGAGTTGCCAGAGGGCTGGAAATCCGGGAACCGGTGAACAGCCCCACTTTTACGATTCTTCAGGAATATGAAGGAGGAAGGCTTCCTTTTTACCATTTTGACGTTTATAGGATCGGAGATATTGAGGAAATGGAGGAGATCGGATATGATGACTATTTCTTTGGAGAGGGAATCTGCCTGATCGAGTGGGCCCAGCTGATCGAAGAGATTTTGCCGGAAAATGTGATCTCTGTTACCATAGAAAAAGATCCTGCTAAAGATTTCGACTACAGAAAAATCACTATAGAGGGATTGGAGGAAATATAAATTATGAAGATATTGGCGCTGGATAGTTCTGGATTAGTAGCCTCTGTAGCGCTGCTCCAGGATGAGACCCTTGTGGCCGAGTATACCATGAATTATAAAAAAACGCATTCCCAGACACTTCTGCCTATGCTGGATGAGATAAAAAAAGCCGTAGATTTGGATATGGAGACTTTAGATGCTATTGCTGTTGCGGCAGGGCCAGGTTCCTTTACCGGACTTCGGATTGGCTCCGCTACTGCTAAGGGGCTGGGTCTGGCTCTTCACAAACCTCTTATTGCGGTACCTACATTGGAGGCACTGGCCTATAATCTTTATGATACTCCTGAAGATACACTGATCAGTCCTATCATGGATGCCAGGAGAAAACAGGTGTATACAGGAATTTATGCTTTTAAAGATCACTGTCTGTTCACTGTAAAGGAACAGGCTGCTCTTCCCATGGAAGAACTGCTTAAAGAACTGGATCAGCTAGGAAAAAAGGTGATCTTTCTGGGAGACGGAGTACCGGTTTTCCAGGAGATGATTGCTGAGAAGTGTCAAGTTCCCTGGTCTTTTGCACCTGCCCATCTGAACCGTCAGAGAGCAGGGGCTGTGGCGGCTCTTGGAGCTGTTTATTATAAGGCAGGGAAACTTCAGACTGCCGGAGAACATCAGCCGGAATATCTCAGAGTGTCTCAGGCGGAAAGAGAAAGAGCAAAAAGGCTGGGAAAACATGGAGAAAATTGAGATCAGACGGATGAATAAGCAGGATGTCTCCAAGGCAGCGGCTATAGAAAAAGAGAATTTTTCCCTTCCCTGGACAGAAGAAAGTTTTCTGCAGGCCCTGGAGAAAAAAGAGAACATTTACCTGACGGCCCTGGAAGGAGAACAGGTGATCGGATATATCGGAATGTGGACAGTTCTGGATGAAGGGGAGATTACCCAGGTCTCTGTAAAGAAGGACTTTCAGGGAAGACATATCGGCCGCAGGCTTTTGGAAGCTTTGGAAGAAGAAGGAAGAAAGGCAGGGGTTGCCTCTTTCTTTCTTGAAGTGCGCCAGAGCAACGTCCCTGCCATTCATCTTTACGAAAGCTGTGGATTTTCGGCACAGGGAATCCGGAAAAATTTTTATGAGAATCCCAGAGAAGATGGAATTCTTATGGAAAAGAAAACTGCCAGCCTTTGCTAGCTTTGCATTTGATTCCCACTGGGCTTTGCAAGGAGAGTTCTGTATAATAGTGCGGGTAGACCGGTAAATTTTCAATCCTATTTTCGATACTGAGGAGGAAGAGTATGAGAAAATACGAAAATCAGAAAGAACGCCAGATACAGGAGATTCTCTGCAACTGCTGCGGTAGGAAAATCCGCATAGAAAAGGGTATGGTTATGGAAGGGGTCTTTCATGGCCAGGTACAGTGGGGATATTTTTCAGAAAAAGACGGTGAGAGCCATAGCTTTGATCTCTGCGAGAAATGTTATGACAGGCTGACTGCAGATTTTAAGATACCTCCCGAAAAAATCACAGAAAAGGAATTATTGTAGCACAGAAAAAACTGTGCTATGATTTATACGATATTTAGGAAGAAACGAGGAACACACTATGCTGGACGTATGTCTTTTAGGAACCGGGGGCATGATGCCTCTTCCAAGAAGAAAGCTTACATCTTTAATGACTCGCTATAATGGCAGCAATCTTATGATAGACTGCGGGGAAGGCACTCAGGTAGCGGTAAAAGAAAAGGGGTGGAGCTTTAAACCTATTGATGTGATCTGCTTTACTCATTTTCATGCAGACCATATCAGCGGTCTTCCGGGTCTCCTGCTGACCATGGGAAATGCGGAACGGACCCAGCCGCTGACTTTGATAGGTCCAAAAGGGCTGATTCGTGTAGTTTCGGCTCTCAGAGTGATTGCTCCGGAACTTCCTTTTGAGATACAGTGCATAGAACTTACAAAGCCAGAAGAAACTTATGAACTATATGGATATCATATTACAGCATTTAAGGTGAATCATAATGTTACCTGTTACGGATATTCTCTGGAGATCAAACGACAGGGAAAATTTGATCCTGCAAGAGCCAGGGAGCAGGGGATTCCTCTGAAATTCTGGAATCCTCTTCAGAAAGGAGAGACTGTTGCCGAAGGGGATAAGGTTTATACCCCGGAAATGGTCTTAGGTCCCACCCGGAAAGGTATAAAACTCACCTATACCACAGATACCAGGCCGGTCAAAGCCATTGCAGAACATGCAAAGGGATCCGACCTTTTTATCTGTGAAGGAATGTACGGGGAACAGGATAAAGAAGATAAAGCCCGGGCGTATAAGCATATGACTTTCAAAGAAGCGGCAGCTTTGGCAAAAGAAGCACAGGTAAAGGAGATGTGGCTGACTCATTACAGCCCCTCTTTGGTACGGCCGGAGGAAGCTTTGCCGGAAGCACAGAAAATTTTTCCAAATACGATTGCAGCTAGGGATCGTCAATCCGTAGAACTGCAGTTTGAGGAAGAGTAGAGGAGACAGAAAATGGATAAAGAAGATATTTTGATCCTTGCAATTGAGAGTTCCTGCGATGAAACCGCAGCAGCAGTGGTAAAGAACGGCAGGACGGTTCTATCAAATATTATTTCATCTCAGATCGATCTGCATAAACTTTATGGAGGCGTAGTTCCGGAAATTGCTTCCAGAAAGCATATTGAGAAGATTAATCAGGTGATCGAGGAAGCCTTAAAGGAAGCAGAGGTTACCCTGGATGATCTGGATGCCATTGGGGTAACTTATGGACCTGGACTGGTAGGGGCTCTGTTGGTAGGAGTAGCTGAAGCAAAGGCTATCAGCTTTGCCAAGGATATCCCTCTGGTAGGTGTTCACCACATTGAAGGACATATTGCAGCCAATTATGTGGAAAATCCGGATCTGGAGCCGCCATTCCTCTGTCTGGTAGTGTCTGGTGGACACACTCACCTGGTGATTGTAAAAGACTATGGAGAGTTTGAGATTCTTGGAAGGACCAGAGATGATGCAGCAGGCGAGGCCTTTGACAAAGTTGCGAGGGCCATTGGTCTGGGTTATCCGGGAGGCCCAAAGATCGATAAACTGTCAAAAGAAGGAAATCCTTATGCCATGGATTTTCCAAAAGCCAAAATTGATGATGTTCCCTATGATTTCAGCTTCAGCGGTGTGAAATCGGCGGTGCTTAATTATCTGAACAAATGCCGGATGCAGGGCGAGGAGATCGTAGCGGCAGATGTGGCCGCTTCTTTTCAGAGGTGTGTAGTAGAAGTGCTGGTGGAGCATGCTATGGCAGCGGCCAAAGATTATCATATTGATAAACTGGCTATTGCAGGAGGGGTGGCTTCTAACAGTGGCCTGAGAGAGGCCATGGAAAAAGCCTGTCAGGAAAATCAGATCCGATTTTATCATCCATCCCCTATCCTTTGTACGGATAATGCAGCCATGATCGGGGCGGCGGCTTATTATGAATATAAGAAAGGAGTTCGTCACGGCTGGGACCTGAATGCTGTACCAAATTTGAAATTAGGAGAGAGATAGAAAATGAAATCTATAGCTATCGTTCTGGCAGCAGGACAGGGAAAACGAATGCACAGCAAGGTGCAGAAACAATTCCTCTCTTTAAAAGGAAAGCCGATACTTTATTATAGTCTGACCTGTTTTCAGAACAGTCCGGAAATACAAGAGATTATTTTGGTGACCGGTGCGGAAAGTGTAGAGTACTGCAGAAAAGAGATTGTTCAGAACTATGATTTTTCAAAGGTGAAGAAGATCATTCCAGGGGGCAGGGAGAGGTATGACTCGGTTTTTGAGGGGCTTATGGCCTGTGAAAACTGTGATTATGTGTATATCCATGATGGAGCAAGACCTTTTGTTACAGAAGAGATTCTTGTAAGGGCAGAAGAGGCAGTAAAGAAATATGGGGGCTGCGTAGTAGGAATGCCTTCGAAAGATACCGTGAAAATTGCCGATGAAAACCAGCTGATCGCCCAGACTCCTAAAAGAAGTCTGGTATGGACCGTACAGACTCCCCAGGTTTTTTCTTATGATCTGATACGTAAGGCATATGAAAAAGCCAGGCAGGGAAGTATGGAAGCTGTTACAGACGATGCAATGGTGGCAGAGGCCTATGGAAATATAAGGATCCCTTTGATAGAAGGCAGCTATGAAAATATAAAAATTACCACTCCGGAAGACCTGCTGATCGCTGAAAGAATCCTGGAGAAAGCGGAGATTTTAACAAATATGGAAGAAGTTGAAAAAAAATAAAAAAACCTATTGACATATCAGCTGCATAATGATAGAATACCACTTGTCGCTGACCGAGCGGTACAATGGAGAGATATCGAAGTGGTCATAACGAGGCGGTCTTGAAAACCGTTTGTCCGCAAGGGCGCGTGGGTTCGAATCCCACTCTCTCCGTTTCGGAGAATGAGATTAAAGACCTCCGAATTTATTAGAGATATTTAAATCGGGCTATGGAGAAATACCCAAGAGGCTGAAGGGGCTCCCCTGGAAAGGGAGTAGGTCGTTAATAGCGGCGCGAGGGTTCAAATCCCTCTTTCTCCGTTTGGTAGCTTAAAAAGTTCTTGACAAAACATTTGATTTTTGCTAAACTTAATAAGCTGTCAAAAAGAACTTCAAAAATTCTTGAAAAAAGAAAATTTCAAGAAAATGAAAAAAGTTCTTGACAAGCCAGAAAAGATGTGATAATCTAATATGGCTGTCGCAA
>CASEXH010000048.1 GCA_949291945.1 uncultured Bacillota bacterium
GATAATTTGCGCTTTTTTATGTGACCAGATGAACAGAAACAACATGGAAGATGTAATATCAAGGTTAAATAAGCTAGAACTGTTCGTGAAACAACCCTGCAAACATATCAGTTATTCTGTCAAAATTACAGGTTTTCTGATATAATACTCTGTATACATACGTTTTATGACACCAGGGTCAAAAGGTCCAAGTTAACATGCGTTTGCTCATAAGTGTGTACAGTGCCTTGGGACCCGCTCCGATTTCAAAAGCATACAGTAAGGAGGCAGATTTTTATGGCCGATATTAAAACACACTTGAGAGAATTAAGCGTTGCAACCACAGTGGGTCTTTTAAATTCCGGAATCCGATTTACACTTGATGATCTACGGGATTCAAGATCCTTTCTGGCTTTTGCAGAACAGGTTGTCACCGGAGATATCTCCGATGCACAAAATCTTCGTACAGTTGAAACCTTCACAGGAGACCTGGAAACAATCCTGGACAATGGCTATAACCTTGGAACATACATTTTTCATAATCCTTACTTCAAGATCAGAAAAGGAGATGTGATAACCTGGCGGGGAAATGATACACAGAAAGAGGATCCTATAGATATTACAATTGGCAGATACGGCTTTTCCCTTAAAGAAGAAAGTTTTATTCTTGAAAATATGGGCTTATATAAACTTTTAAACTGCTATACAGGATCAACCTACAAAAAAAGACATATTTTCAGCGACTATGCCCCTGCCGAATACGAAGCCTGGTTCAAGGTTACCTGGAAAGAGCTGATCCATACTCTGAATTCCAGTGGCGGTACCTGGGAGTACTATAATCCTGTTAAGGATAAGAAAAGCAGGATCACAATGACTGCTTCCGGTATAAAATTTGAATATATCCGCATGAGCAAACTCCTGGGAACTTCTTATTTACCTGTGGATTGTACTTTGTCCGCCTTTAAGGCCAACACCTCCGCCAAGACCCGGGAAGAAGTTTTTGCCAAATTCATCAATCAAAAGCTGAATAGCAACATAGCTTATAGGCAGGCGAAAAAGAATTGCGCCATGGCAGCCGCTTCAGCTCTTGCCAGAGAGTTGAATGATAATCTGAATTATCATGGAGGATTGCCACGCTTTTTAAGGATCCACAAAGATGAATACTATTATGCCAAAACAACCTCCGCAGGTGTCAGTATATTCAAAGTTCCCTCCCTCTCAGCCTTTGGCAGGGAAATCGTTATAGAATCCATTACGCCCTCTGTTCCTGACACCCAGGCAAACATACTCACTACGATAAAAAATACCAAAACCGGAAAAACCCTGGTTCTGAGAAATGAATGCCGTTTTAGTCATGGACAGTTTAACGGAACGCTGGAAGCCAAAATGTACTATGAACGTGGAGGGGCCCTTGAAACGATTTATGAGCGGATCTGATCAGTTATAATCTGGGCATTTCCCGGAAATGTTTTTGGGATCCCTGCAAATTGCAAAGATCCCAAAAACTGTTTCCTATTGATACATAGCTCCTGAATATTCTGAAAATTAAAATTCTTTATCTTGTTTATATTAGGGTGCCATATAATGCCAAATCTCCGTGTCTCTACACTGTTTCAGCACTGTCCCACGGCTTTTTGCGAGAAACGGATAATCCGTTTCTCGCAAAAAAAACTCTCCTGACTTGAATATCTAATGTTTGCATCTCGGCTAAGGAGCTATACAGCTCTTCCAGAACACTGCTGACATTTTTTAATGTTGAGCTGCAGCAGTAATAATCCAGCCAATTTTCCGTTGTTTTTGACTTTCAAAAGATCTTGAATTCCTCCTACTCTTCAAAAGACATATTTTCCGGATGATCCGGATAGACTTTCTGTATTTCAAAATCTGTTGTAGGAATATTTTTATCCACTTTCTGGAAAGATACATTATCCATCCATACTCTCCCTTTACCAGAAAGGAGAATTCCAATATTGATGATCTTAGCCTCTTTTGGCACATCCAGTACACAGGAATAAAGATTCCATTCTGATGTTCCGGTTATAGGACGGTTTTGCATATTATCTGCCTTAAGCGAGTTGCTGAATTTGTCATCCAGCGGCGGCCGCATCTTCTGCCCGTATCTCCTGATCCAGGTGTTGTTCGATATACTCATATACTCCATTGCCTTCTTTATCTGTTCTCTGTATTCCACGGTTCTTGTCTCCTCCTTACAGAATACAGTATAGCAGACCGCCAAAGATAATTTTTGATCATTCCTGCGGAAAATCATAAACAAATAGAATTTTTTATTTCGTCGTTACAGCTTCTGACCAATCAGACCATCCATATTGAAGACGGCCGGATCGTGTAGACAATAGCCCCAGCCTTTTCCCGGCTTACTTACAGAAAGGGCATCTTTTCCCGATACACTGATTATTTTGGCTTCTGAAAGAGCATCGGATCTCTGATTTCTCCATAGAAATCCCCAGATTTTCTTTCACAAAATCAACTGCTTTCAGGATAGAAAGATAAGAATCTCGTTTGCAGCACCGGGGACCTCCGATCTCTCCGATAGCGTTCAGGACACTGGCAGTCATTTTATGGGAAAGGCCAAAATTCTCTTTCCCCAAAGGTGTAGAACCTGTAACAATGGAAATAAACATGCCTGCGCTGATCCCCGCCCCGCAGGCGCCCCAGAATCCACAGGCTCCCCCCGGCACCGAGCGTCCCCGGCTGTTCATCTCCACCAGGGCGTTTTTCAGCTCCAGTTCTCCCCCGGAATTTTTATAAGCGGTCAGAAGAGCCATTCCCACCATGATATGATGCTCCGGTCCATGCATATGGCAAAAAGGCTGCTCCATCATTTTATTGAGGATGACGGCAGGGTCTTTTGAAGTCTCACTCATACAGAGCCCCACAAGATGGTCGATCCCCTGCATATGACATTCATTACATACATAATGGCCATTGATACATCTTGTTTTGCTTTTTTCTTTCTTATGACACAGCTCGCACTCCATTTCCATATCTTCCTGAAGATACTCCAGGGGCGCTTTGCAGATCAGACATTCTTCTTTCATTTATTCCACCATTATCCCGTCAGCCGGGATCCCTTTTTTTATTCTGACCCGATTATACCAGAGCCGGTCTTCTGCTTCAATCATTTGCGTGATTTACTCATGCGGATATAAGAGGGATTCTATATAATTCCAAAGAAAACTCTGTTCTCTTTTTATTTTGCGGACTGCTGGCCGCAGACAGCTGGTACCTGCTTTTTAATTCCGGCACACAGCCGTCCGTCAGTATATTATTCCGGCTTCTTGGCCCTGTTGTAATATACCTGTCTCTTAAATTCTGTTTTTTGTTTTTATTTCAGGGATATAGATATAAGCTCAAAAAAGCCGCAGATATTTTAATGATCATTTTTTGTGTCAGTGCTGCCGCCGGTGTTTTTATTTCGGATACTGTATACGCCTGCACTTACGGCCTTCAGTTTGTGGGAAGTATTCTTTTGTTTGCCATTATTGTTTTATACCACCGGAAAAGAGTGAGTTTCGTTTTACGGAATGAAAAACGTTCCATTATCCTCTCATTACTTATTACAGCAGCAGCCTTTGGGATCTACTATATTATGACTGTAAATATGGATAATCCTATTGGAAATTTTGGAGTTTATATTGTAGTGCTGATATTTTCAATGAGTATCCATGGTATTATTTTGAAAGAAAAAATGGAACCCCTCTATCCGCCATATTCAGTCTGAAGCAACGGTTGATCCTGGGCGCTGTCAGCATAAGCCTTTTCTGTATGGTCTGCCTTGCACTTAACTGTTCATTCCTTATATGGATTCTTCTACTGAATCTGCTGCTGGCATTTGTTTTTTTCTTCAATATCTTATTAGGTGAAAACTTAAAGTGCGAAAAAAATATCGTCATCGGAAACAGCAGATATACTTCTGCATTAAACCGATTAAGACATGAAGAAGAATTAAAAACAGAATTTGCAAATTTCCTCCATGATGAAGTTTTGCAGGATCTATTGTCAATTAAAAATATGACCTCTAAAAGTTACCGTCCTGAGATACAGGATATCATCATGGAAACACTTGACAGCCTGAATGTCCGTATCCGTAATCAAATGCAGGATTATCATCCGGTCATTCTGAAAACACTTACATTTAAAGAAAACCTGAACAGCTTGATCGAAAGTGTTTCCGCTGCATTTCCCCAGCGGGATATAAAAGTATCTTTTGCGTGTTCCGACACTTTGTTTATTGCTGAGCCATATGATATTTTAATATATAGACTGATAAAAGAACTTTTAACCAATATATACAAACATTCTGACGGAGATCATGGGTGGATCACCCTTTCTTTAGAAAAAGATATGGTAAAGCTCTGTGTCTGTGATAACGGAAGCCAAAATCCTTTAAATAAAAAAGCTGAACAAAGCAGCTCTGCCTGGCATAAAGGGATTTTTTCAATAAATGAGCAGATTTCTGCGCTAAACGGAACCATGTCTGTCTGCGACAACATTCCTCATGGGGTCAGGATTGAGATTTCATTTTTGATGAAAGGAGATGTTTCTTATCAACATTTTGTTAGTTGACGATCATGCTCTTTTTGCCAAAAGTCTGGCAATTGCATTAGAAGAATACGCTGAGATTGAGCATTTTATCATCTCACAGGAAACAGATGATCTGCCAGATCTGGCAACCCGGGAAAATATTGATATTGTCTTAATGGACATCCACCTGGGAAAAGCAAGTAAAAATGACGGACTGATGATCGCCCGCAGTTTATTGAAAGCCATTCCCCATTTAAAGATCATAATGCTTACCGGGTATGACCTGCCCGTCTACCGGCATGAGGCCAAAAAAGCAGGGGTATCCGGATTTCTCAATAAAAATATAAATCCCGATAAACTATTCGATTCTTTACTTGCCGTGTACCAGGAACGCTCCTGCTTTCCCTCAGAGGAAAAGGAACCGGTGATCGAAGATCTGACAAGGACGGAAAAAAACATTTTACAGTTAATTGCCATTGGGAAAAAGCGTAAGGACATAGCAAAAGAGCTGTATATCAGTGAGAGAACCCTTTCCAATCATTCTCCCCTTCTTTCCATCTGTTCGATCAGCGGATCCTGCACCAGCTGTTAAAGCTCATTAATGGTTTCCGTCACAGATATATTCTTCATCCGCTTCGCCGGGGCATATACCGCCAGAACGCAGGAGATCAGGATCAGGCCAATGATCACCGCCATAGGTACCAGAGGGAAACTCCATCCCCCGCCAAAATGGGTAATAATGATTTTTTTATAAATAACGTAGTGAAGCAACAATCCCAGAGCAGATCCCGCTACAACGCCCCAGACTGCGTAGGTAACTGCCTCTGCGGTGATCATTTTGGTAACCTGCCCCACGCTCATGCCCACGGCCCGCATGGCGCCGTATTGTTTCAGCCTTGCTGATACGCTCATGGAGATACTGTTCATAATATTCAGTATGGTAATAAAAGAAATAATGGCTAAAAATCCGTAGGCAGCGATCCGGAATACCCAATAAGAACCGTAAGTGTCGCTGTTTGTTTCCCGGTTGTCTATGAAATCACTTCCCCCGGCCAGATCTTTGATCCTGTTTACCACTGTCTCTGAAGCCTCCTTTTCTAATACAACGTTCACCATACCATAGTTCTGGTCTCCTGTAATACGTGTAAAAGTCTCCTCAGAGCAGACCACTATAGGAGATCCGCTGATACTTCCTACTCCTTCGGACATGACACAGGCAATTTCCAGTTCCTCTTCGCCGATTTTGATCTTATCCCCAACATTCAGCCGGTTATCCTGGTTGTAGACAGAGGCTGCATATCTGGAATTTCCATAAACCTTTTCCAGATCTCCGCTGACCACAGAATTTTTAAATTCTTTCATCATCGTATCATCATAAGAAAACAGGTCTATGGCAGAGGACTGTTCGTTGATCTCCACAGGGCAGGCTGTGCGATACATGACACCGGATACCGAGCTCACGCCGGAGATCTTGGAAATCTCTTTTGCCAGCTCCTGATCTATGGAATTTGTATCATCCTGGCTTGCGATCATAAGATCCGGGGTAAAATCACTTACTGAAGGCAGAAGCTTATGGACAAGATCCAGACAGGCGGAAAATGCCAGAAACAGTACGATCATCAGGGCAAAGGAACCTGTCATAAGGAGAAGGTTCTTTTTTGACTCTGCAGCGTGCTTCATCCCAAGGGAGGTTTCCACCTTAAACAGCCGGGTATTAGCAGCGTGGCGGATCTTCCGGGTATTTTCCGTATTTCCTGATACTGCGGCCATGGGAGAAACCTTTGCCGCCTGTTTTGCAGGAAAATGTGCGGCCAGGAACACAGTGATGATCCCCACAGCGGCACCCCAGAGAATTCCCGGGATACTCACCGAGAAAAGAGGCATATTCGTAAATTCCCCTTTTACGAAGAACCGCAGGATCACGCATAATATCCAGCAGCTTACCACGCCCAGCAGACAGCCCAGCGGAACTGCTGTTTTGCACCAGTTCAATGCCTCCAGTCTTACAAACCGGATGATCTGCTTTTTGCTGGCCCCGATACAGCGCAGCATGCCGAAAAATGCTGTCCGTTGGGCTACGTTGCTGTTCATACAGCTTGCGATCATAAAGATCCCTGCTGCCAGTATGATAACAAAGCAAAGGGCCGCCAGAGGATACAATCCGTCTGTAGTACTGCTGCTGCTGGCTCCTAACAGTGCCAAAATAGCTGTATTCTCCTTCACATTTTCATCAGTAAGATTATATTCCTGTTTCAGATCCCCAATGGTTTTCCTAAGTCCCGTTTCTTTCTGGAACCGGATATAAAACCGGGGAGAAACATCTCCAGGATTTATGGATGTCACAGACCCAAATCCGGAAGGATTCATATATACACAGCAGCCATCCATGATATCGTTAAATTCACTGTCGTCCTCATAAAAACCAGAAACCATATATTCCAGATTTCCGCCGGGAGTCTGCAGCACGATCTGGTCTCCGATCCGGATCCCCAAAAGTTCTTTTGCATCTGCGCTAAGGGCAGCTTCCTTTTCACCCCGGGGATAATTCCCTTCCACAGGATATTTCCAGATATCGGCCATGTAGCTTTCTTCCACCCCGTAAAGGACGGTATTTTTTCCAATAATAGAATACCCTTCATCCCCTGTTGTATTGAGATCCTCATACCAGGAGGAATATAAAATATCAGATCTTTGCCGGATCTGATCTCCCGCCTTTTCCGGAATGTTCTGCAGGACAATATGCCAGTCTCCGTGTTTTTGCCGCATGGCCTCTACTTCCGAATCCGTCCACATCTGCACCATTGAAAAAATGGCGGTTACAAGGAATACTGCAATAATAATACACAGAAGGGTCATCCGGTTCTGCCTGCGGTGTACCTTCGCTGAAATAGGGATCAGGCTTAAATAACTTTTCATTCACGGCACCTCCCGAAATCTGTCAGCACACCGTCCGACACCTGAAGGATACGGTCTGCGGTCTGGGAGATTCCCCTGCTGTGAGTGATCATAACAATAGTCTGTTCATACTTTCTGGAAGCTTCTTTCAGCAGTGCGATCACCTCGCTGGTGTTTTGAGTGTCCAGGTTTCCGGTGGGTTCATCGGCCAAAATCAGGGCCGGGCGGGTGATCAGGGCTCTCCCGATGGCCACCCTCTGCTGCTGCCCTCCGGACAGCTGGCTGGGCAGATGGTTCCGGCGTTTTTTCAGTCCCAGCACCTCCAGCAGCTCTTCCAGATATTTTCTGTTGGGCTTCTGGTAATCCAGCAGCACCGGGAAAATAATGTTCTGCTCCACGGTCAGTTCCGGGATCAGATTAAAACTCTGGAATATAAAACCGATATTCCGGCGGCGGAAAACTGTCAGGCTCCGCTCTTTCATATAGAAAATATCCTGACCGTCAATATATACTTTCCCGGAGGTAGGAGTATCAAGGGCTCCGATCATGTTCAGCAAGGTACTTTTTCCGGAACCGGATTCACCTACCACCGCCACAAACTCCCCTTTGGGCACGGAAAAGCTCACGTCCTTCAAAGCATGGACTGCTGCTTCTCCATTCCCATAGGTTTTGGAAATATTTTTCACTTCTAATAGATCCATTTCTTTCACCTCTTTCTGTTTTGTATAGAAAGAGTAACATGCCAATCCTACTGCAGGATAACATCCAGCCTACAATTTTGTAGGAATCAGGAAATTAACAGTAAAGACCGTGCCCCTTCCCAGCTGGCTGTCCACCTCAATGGTGCCGCTGTGTGCCTCAATAATGGCCTTTGCCAGAGGCAGCCCAAGTCCCACACCCTGTTTGTCTTTTGAAAAGCGGCTGCGGTAAAAACGTTTAAAAATATGGGGCATGTCTTCCGGATGGATTCCCCTGCCATTGTCACGGATAAGAATCTGGAGTATGGAGGCAGATTCCCTCCATTCCACCTGAATACTGTCTCCCTCTTCTGTATGGTCCAGGGCGTTTTTCATAAGATTGCTGATGGCTTCCGTCATCCAGTTCTGATCACAGAAGAACATGACTTTCTCATCCCCGGAAAAGGAAAGTTTCTTTCCCTCCTGCTGTGCCTGGCAGGCAAAATGTCTTTCTATGTAATCCATCATTTCGGAAATATTTTCCATCTTTTTTTCAAAAATAATCGTTCCGGAATCCAGTTTTGTGATCTTCAGGAGATTCTGGACCAGGTTCTCGATCCGATCCAGTTCCTTTTCAGACAATGCAGTAAATTCTTTGATCTCCGACACATCCTCTGCTTCCTGCTGCATCAGCCCATTGTAAATATTCAGGGCTGCAAGAGGCGTCTTTAACTGATGGGAGATATCAGATATGGTATCTTTCATGAATTTTTTGGCCCGCTCCTCATTTTCCCCATGAGCATTTAAAATGGAAGCCAGGGAATTGATCTCATGAAACAGCCGGTAAAGTTCTCCCTCCTCATTGCATTCAAGGCGCACGTCCCGGTCCCCGGAGATATAGTCCCGGATCCGGCTGATGGCATCTTCCATAATTTTATTCTGCTCCCGAAAATACAGATATAAAAAAACAAATACAGCCGCCATCATACAGATGGCAGCGATCATCACATAAACCAGAGCATTTTCCACCTGTAAGTTCATACAGAGAAGAACAATAGCCACAAATCCTATATCCGCAGATGCCACGCATAGAAAAAGTCTTTTAATCTTTCCATTGGCCAGTATTTTCATAGCGTACCTCACTCCCCTGTATTCCACTTATAGCCCATGCGGCGGACTGTCACAATCTTTTCCGGCCGGGCAGGGGCGTCCTCGATCTTTGTGCGCAGTCTGCGGATATAGACAGTCAGGGTGCTGCTGTCAATATAGTTTTCATCACAATCCCACAGTCTGCCTAAAATCTGCTCCGGTGAAAGGACAATGTCCGGATTTTCCATAAACATACAGAGAAGCTTATATTCACTGGCCGTCAGATCCAGAAGCTCCCCATTTTTGTAAACCTCGCCTTTCAGAAGCCGGACTTTGATCCCGTTGGAGTTTAGTTCAGTATCAGCCTGATCAAAATTTTCACTTCTCCGGAGGAGAGCATTGACTCTGGAAAGAAAAATAGCCAGTTTAAAGGGCTTGGTCATATAATCATCCCCGCCTATATCCAGGCCCATGATAATATCCGTCTCCTCATCTGCCGCAGTGAGAAACATAATGGGTATCTTAGATGTTTCCCTGAATTTTCTGCACAGGTCAAATCCGGATCCGTCGGGAAGAGTAACATCCAAGATAACCAGATCGTATTTTCCCTTCTCCCAAAACTGCTCCGCCTCCCTGCCGGTCCTGGCAACAGTAAGTTCATATCCCTGTTTTTTCAGGGCAAAAGACAGTCCGTTTATCAGACTCAGATCGTCTTCTACAAAAAATATGTGCTTCACTTTCTTCACCGCCTTGTTGCATTTTCTGTCAGTGGTTGGATAACAAACTGCTCATTTTCATAATACATATAGCAGGACTTATCTGCATACAAAATCTCGTGATCCGCCTGCATGACCAGATTGCCGTCGGGATCTATAACATAGGATTCATCATAAGGACCCAGAACTTTTCCTGACAAGATAACCGGATAGGGACTGGGATAAACAGGCGCATATTCAGCGGGGGACTCAGATGACACTTCCCGGTCATGGATAAAGATCCTGCTGTTGCCAAACTCCTGGACCACATAGGTATCAGGAGATAAAACAATGATATCCTGGGGCTGACTGTCCAGCGTGAATACACCCCCGGTTTCCCCTGTTCTGGCATCATAGACCGTATAGGTTTCTCCCTGCTGCAAAAGAAAGGTCTTGTCCTCTCTGTAAAGAACCTGCTGGTATCCATCCGGTATTTTAAGTTCCTTCATCTGGGTCAGGTCAAGATAATGAGCCACATCCTTATCCGTGTCATAAAATTCCATTATATCCGTTACACTATAATCAAATTGATCTGAAACGAAAAACACATAATTATAATCCCATTCCGGATACAGCCTGTTGCCATTTTGGTCACAAAATGCCTTCTGTCCGCTAAGGGTACAGGTGCCATCAGACTCATATGTTCCAATAGTATAAGAAATGATCATATATTTTCCCATGATCACCTTTTCTATGGAAATACTGTCCTGCAGGTAATCGGCAATAATGGGATTCCGTTCAAAAAATTCTGAAGGAGTCAGGTAACTGGCACCATCATCAGAAGCAATATAGTAGTTTCCATCTTTCATCTCATTGTGAAGTACCAGTCCGTTTTCAAATTCATAAGTTTCCGGAACACTTTCATATGGGAGAAAGTCAAGGCCATATTCTTTAGCCCCGATCTGAAACGAGTTTATGACATCATCTTCCGCATAGTAAGCCAGCGTTCCCTCTTCCGGTTCAAATATCCATTCTTCTTTTTCAATACCCCAGACCCCGGTAGTATAATTGGTTGTGTCTGAAGGGTCATAATAAAAACTGATAAACAGATAGGAATCTGAAGGAAGAACCCCGGCTGTCTGGTGGAGGATCTCACCGGATGGCTTTATACATACCTGCAGTGCTGCTTCTTCCAGTTTCAATATTTCTTTTCCTCTGCTGTCAAGAAGCAGGATCCCGGCCTTACTGTCTCCATTATCTGTACAGAGAAAGACCTCATCCGGTTCCAGGTTCATGAAATCCAAAGAGTCAGAATCCTTTCCACAGCCCCAAAGGCAGACAGCGAGAAGGAACAGACATAAGGCTGTATTTCTGAAACGCATCTTATACATAAAATTCCCCTTTTGTTGTTGTATCCAAATATAATACTGCAAGAGGCAAAAAGTTTTGCCTTTATGTCATCATATCATTATGCAATTTCGGAGTCAAACTATTGCCACACTAAAGTACACTATTGACAAAAGGGGGATATTGTAGTGCGTTTGTATTACAAAAGGAGGTGGCATTATGGCAAAAGAAGCAACCTTACAGGTTCGAATGGATGCAGATCTGAAAGAAAAAGTAGAAGCGTTATATCGGGAAATGGGGACTTCCTTTGCGGAAGCCGTACGGATTTTTGCAAAACAGAGTGTATTGGAAAACGGGATGCCATTTGTAATATCCGCAACCCCTAAAAACACATACAGCAGGCTTTCCAAATATGCAGATGTAGCAAAAAGGGAATAGCCTGATTTGGTAGTGTAAAAAACTTTGTGGCTTTGGTAAAAAATGGCTCCTTTTTGGTAAGAATTACAAATATGACAATTCTTATCGAAAAGGAGTTTATTTATGGCAGTAGCAAAAGACCAAATCCGACAGATTATTACAGAAAACAACATTACCAGTGTGGCTGAT
>CASEXH010000049.1 GCA_949291945.1 uncultured Bacillota bacterium
TCTGATGGAGAGGGAATCCCTCCTTCAGTTATTCATTTAGATTTTGTAACTATTAACTCGTAGTCATTATTGACTACACCATTATTATACTAGGAGGTTCGAGATGGAAACGCTGAAACTGAGAGACAATTTTTACTGGACAGGTATTGTAGACGACAAGCTCCGTGTATTTGATATCATCATGTATACAGAATTCGGAACTACCTACAACTCCTATGTGATGAAAGCCGGAGAGAAGACTATTTTATTTGAGACTGCCAAGGCCAAGTTTTTTGATGAATATCTGGAAGAGCTGAAGCAGATCACAGATGTGGAAAAGATTGATTACCTGGTGGTGAACCATACAGAGCCGGATCATGCCGGAAGCGTGGAGAAGCTTCTGGAGATCAATCCCGGCTTAAAGATCATTGCCACAGGCTGCGCCATTAATTTTCTGAAAGAGATCGTCAACGGAGAGTTTACGGCTCTGCCTGTAAAAGACAACCAGGAGATGAAGATCGGAGACAAGACGCTGAAATTCCTGATTGTGCCTAATCTTCACTGGCCGGATACCATGTATACTTATATAGAAGAAGAGCAGATCCTGGTGACCTGTGATTCGTTTGGCTCTCATTATGGTTTTAAGGATATCCTTCTGAGCAAGGTTACGGATCAGGAAGGCTACATGAGAGCTACCAAATATTATTTTGATAACATTATCGGTCCCTTTAAGCCCTATATGCTAAAGGCCCTGGAAAGAGTCAGAGAACTGGATATCTCTATGATCTGCACCGGACACGGACCGGTCCTGGATACAAAGATTGATTTTATCCTGGATACCTATCAGGAATGGTGCACAGTGGTAAATCCAAATAAGAAAAAGACCGTGATCATTCCTTATGTAAGCGCCTACGGTTATACAAAAGAGCTGGCAGGGGCCATTGCCCGGGGAATCCAGGAAAGCGGAGATATTGATGTGCGGTGTTACGATATGGTGGAAGCGAATCAGGCTAAGGTTCTGGAAGAACTGGGATTTGCCGATGGATTCCTTCTGGGATCTCCTACCATTGTGGGAGAAGCTTTAAAGCCTATCTGGGATCTGACCACGTCCATCTTCGCAGGAACCCACGGGGGCAAGCTGGCCAGCGCCTTCGGAAGCTATGGCTGGAGCGGCGAGGCGGTTCCTCACCTCATCGAGAGACTGAAACAGTTAAAGATGAGAGTGCCTGACGAAGGATTCCGGGTGAAGTTTAAGCCCAGCCAGGATAATCTGATCGATGCCCATGATTATGGATATAATTTTGGCTGCCTGCTTCAGAATAAGGAAAATGTGAAGAAATCCACAGGCCCCAAGAAGCTGGTGAAATGTCTGGTATGCGGAGAGATCTTTGACGCTTCACTGGAAGTCTGCCCGGTGTGCGGCGTAGGCAAAGAGAATTTTGTTCCTGTGGACGTGGAAGAAAGCTCCTACAGAATGGATACAAAGAATTTTTATGTGATCCTGGGAGGCGGGGCAGCAGCTTTTTATGCAGCTTCTGCTATCCGGGAGAGAGACAGGACCGGATCCATTGTGATGATCTCCAACGAGCCTTATCGTCCTTACAACCGTCCTATGCTGACAAAATCCATTATGGCAGAATTAAATGAAGAACAGATTGCTATTGAAGAAGAAAAGTGGTATAAGGAAAACAACATTCATCTTATTCTGGGAAAACAGGTAACGGGCATTGATACGAAAAATAAAGAGGTGCTTCTGGAAGAGGGCATGAAGCTGGCCTATACAAAGCTGATCTATGCCCTTGGATCCGAGTGCTTTATCCCGCCTATCAATGGAAAAGATAAGAAAGAGGTTATTGCCATCCGCCGTCTGGAAGACATCCGGAAAATTGAAGCCATGCTTCCACGGCTCAAAAATGTTGTCGTTATCGGCGGCGGCGTTCTGGGGCTGGAAGCAGCCTGGGAGATGAAGAAAGCCAAATGCCGTGTAACCGTACTGGAGGCTGCGCCCCTTCTTATGGGAAGACAGCTGGATGAAGGTGCTGCCGACATGCTGAAACTGATCAGTGAAGGAAAGGATATCCAGATCCATACCGGAGTACAGATCACAGACATCCTTGGGGAAGACCATGTAGCCGGCGTGAAGCTGGACGGAGGAGAGGTATTCCCGGCAGACCTGGTCATTGTTTCCGCCGGTGTAAAGGCAAATATAGCCATTGCCGGGGAAGTGGGCATTGAAACAGAACGGGCAGTTGTGGTTAACGAGAAAATGGAAACAAATATTCCAGATATTTATGCCTGCGGCGATTGTGCCCAGTATCAGGGAATCAATTATGCTATCTGGCCTCAAGCTATGGAGCAAGGAAAGGTTGCCGGAGCCAATGCGGCAGGAGACTCCCTTGTTTATGAAGGGGTATCTGCAGCCCTGAATTTCCACGGCATGGGAACCGCACTGTTTGCAGCAGGGGATAATGGAAAGAATCTCAATCTGGTGTATAAGACTGTGGAATTCAAAGACATGGGCAAAAAACAGTACCGGAAATACTATTTCCTGAACAACCGGCTCTGTGGTGTGATCCTGATCGGAGATGTAAGTGCTATGGCAAAGATGACACAACTGCTGGAAAAGCATGCCACTTATCAGGAAGTAATGGAATAGAAAATTATAAAAGGAGACGGAAAATACAGCAATGGAGCTGAGGCATGAAATGGAAATTGAGAATAATTAGTGCCTCAGCTTCAAAGTCTGCATATCCGTCTCTGTTTATGTTCAGAAGCGGCTGAAAGGCGGATATTCCCTACGGTGAGAAAAATTTAATTTTTTAAGAAATATATGTAACGAATTTCCTCTTTTTGGGATATATGGGTAAAGGAGGTGAGAAACAAGATGATGGACATGGACTCCATATACAGAGAGCAGGCAAATGCAGTGTTCAAGTATCTTATGACACTTTGCTATGAAGAGGATACGGCCCAGGAACTGACCCAGGAAACTTTTTACCAGGCTGTGAAAAGTGCAGATAAATATAATGGCTCCTGTAAGGTGTCTACCTGGCTTTGCCAGATTGCCAAACATTTATGGTATCAGGAGCTGGACCGAAGAAAAAGAAAAGGGACCAGTCAGCTGGATGAGAATCTTGTTTCCCCCAAAGCAGCCCTGGAAGAAGAATTATGTATCAAAGAAGAGAAGATGGAATTATTCCGGAAGGTTCATGTTTTGGAGGAAACTGCCAAGGAAGTTGTACTTCTTCGGCTGACAGGAGAATTCTCCTTTCGGGAGATCGGAGATATCTTTGGGAAAAATGAAAACTGGGCCAGGGTAACGTTTTACCGGGCAAAACAGAAATTAGTGAAAGGATGAGGAAGTATGAAGATGAAATGTGAAGTTATCCGGGATTTGTTTCCAAGTTACATAGATGGACTGACCAGTGAGGAGAGTAATGAACTGATAGAGGAGCACCTGGAGGAATGCCGGGAGTGCAGAGAATATCTGGATGATATGAAAGAGGATATTGTACAGGAGAACCAGCCGGTGAAAAATAAGGAAGCTGTTAAGCCCTTCCGAAAGCTCCGGCAGAAAACCAGGAGGAAGATTTTTCTGACTGCAGGAGGAGCGGTCCTGGTCTGCGGGCTGATCTTCGGCAGAGGCCTTCTCTATTATGGAAGGTCCTGGACCGCAAATTCTGAAGATGTAAAGATGACCATAGAGGCTCAGGGAGGAATCGCCACCCTCCGTTTTGCACCGGAGAAGAAAAACTGTAAGCTTAACGCAGAAGCTGGAGAAGATAATACTATTACCATAGTAGAAAGCAAGCAGATTCCCTTTGCGAAGACTTATAATCCTAACGCTTACTGGAGCTGTACGTTTATTGATGAAGATACGGTTATGGGAATAGATGGACAGAATATGGATTTCAGTGAAGACCAGGTGCTGACGATAAAATACGAAGACCGGACGGAGACCATTTCCATAGGTGAACTGGCCAGCCAGGCTTTGGAAAATCCTGTGGCTCAGTCAGAGGACGTGAAGATGACTTTAGAAAAAGATGACACAGGAACCGTGACACTGGGATTTTTCCCGGAGCTTATGGGAGTTTCTCTGAAAGTAGAAGATACAGGAGAAAATCAGATCCTTATCCGGCAATATTATGATGGACAGGGAGAGCCTGTGGAAAACGGGGCTTTTTATACAGTGGACTTTATAGATGAGAATACCATCCGGCTGTCAGACGGTACAGAACGGAAACTTTCTCAGGATGATGTTCTTACCATAGAATATGAAGATAAGACAGAGGAGATAGCCTTCAGTGATCTGTGGGAAGGAAGTCTGCCGGGGGATGAGCAGGAGGGTTAAAAAAAGAAACTGCCGGGAAATCCATGTCCATCAATTAAAAACATGGATTTCCCGGCAGTTTTCAGCTCACAGACCTGCGCACCGCATTATCCTGGAAACGAAAGTAATCCGGCCTGTGCCGTGACTGTGTGAACTCAAACATGACCCCGTCGCTGTTGTAAGTGTGGCTGGTGATGACCGCCAGACAGTTATAGTCGTTTACATCCAATTCTAAATACTTTTCATCTATCTGAGTGATTTTTTCTACTGTCATCACCCGCTTGCTGTTGACAATGGTCATGTGGAGGGTGTTTTCCAGATATTCGTAAATAGAATTTTCTGCAATTTCCGGAGTCAGGCCGCAAGCAGCGCTTTTCAGAAAATAGTTGTGATTGATGATCAGAGGTTTTTCGTCTAAAAAATGGAGCCGCTGAATATAATATAATTCAGAACCCACCGGGAAGCCGGTCCGCCTGGAGATTTTTTCGTCGGCGGTAAGCTCCATGAACTGAAGGACTACGGAGCGGCCTTTTTTATGATTGCGGATAGAAGATTCCTTAAAGGACTCAATACCGCCGATGGTGTATGAGGTCTGCGCTACAGGGCGATAGATATTCCGGACCCCCTTTCCCTGCATGGTCTGGACATAGCCATCTGTTACCAGACGGCCTACCGCTCTGCGGATGGTGTTTCTGGAACAATTATAAGCAAGCACTAACTGGTTTTCAGAAGGAAGCAGTTCCTGGTAGGCATATTCTTCGGATTCTATTTTTTGTTTTAAATCTTTATAAATAAATTCATATTTACTTTTCGGCATTTTCATCACATCCTGTCTTGTTTAAACATCTTATGTTTTCATTATATAAAAAAAATTGAAAAAGTCAAGAAAACAATGTTGACATGTTTAAACAAGTGTGCTATTTTATACTTGTTCAAACAAGTTCGTGAAAAGAAGGAGGTACGAGCATGGCAAAATATACAGATGACGTCAAGGCATTGCTGGAGCTGATCGGCGGAAAAGAGAATATTGCGGCAGTGTCTCACTGTATGACAAGGATGAGATTCGTTCTTGCAGACGAAAAGAAAGCAAACGCAAAGGAAATTGAAAAGCTGAAAAGTGTAAAGGGAACCTTTACCCAGGCAGGGCAGTATCAGGTGATCATCGGAAATGATGTGTCAACCTTTTACAATGAATTTACTGCCTATGCAGGAATTGAAGGGGTAAGTAAGGAAGCTGCCAAACAGGCAGCTAAGAGCAACCAGAATCCAATCCAGAAGCTTATGAGCAACCTGGGAGAGATTTTTGCTCCCATTATTCCGGCCCTGATCTGCGGCGGTCTTGTACTGGGCTTCCGTAATGTGATCGACGCCATTTATTTCTTTGACAATGGCACAAAGACCCTTGTAGATATTTCCCAGTTCTGGGCAGGTGTGGACAGCTTTCTTTGGCTGATCGGTGAAGCAGTGTTCCATCTGCTGCCCGTAGGCATTGTCTGGTCCATTACCAAAAAGATGGGAACTACACAGATCCTTGGTATTGTATTAGGTCTGACCCTGGTATCTTCCCAGCTTCTTAACGGTTTCAGTGTGGCTTCCACTCCGGCAGATCAGATACCATACTGGGATTTCGGATTTGCCAAGGTAAATATGATCGGTTATCAGGGACAGGTTATCGCAGCCATGATGGCTGGTTTTGTACTGGTATATCTGGAAAAGTTTTTCCGGAAGATATGTCCGGCGGTGGTCAGTATGATCGTAGTTCCGGTTTGCTCTTTGGTGCCGGCAGTATTTATCGCACATATGGTAGTAGGTCCCATTGGCTGGACCATTGGAAACGCCATTGCAGACGTGGTTTACGCAGGTCTGACTTCTAACATCCGATTTGTATTTGCAGGAATCTTTGGATTATTATATGCACCTATCGTTATGACAGGTCTTCATCATATGACAAACGCTATTGACTCTCAACTGATCGCAGGTCCCAGCAAAAGCACCATCCTGTGGCCCATGATCGCACTGAGCAACATCGCACAGGGATCCAGCGTGCTGGCTATGACAGTTCTTCAGAAGAAAAATGAGAGAGCTCAGCAGGTCAACGTTCCTGCATGTATTTCCTGCTACCTGGGCGTAACAGAACCGGCGCTTTTCGGTGTAAACTTAAAATACGGATTCCCGCTGGTCTGCGGTATGATCGGTTCTGCCTGCGCAGCAGTGATTTCTGTAGGCTTTGGAGTAGAAGCGCTGAGCATCGGCGTCGGCGGCCTTCCGGGTATCTTGTCTATTAAACCAGAGTATTACCTGATCTTCCTCCTGGCTATGGCTGTGGCTATCGTGATTCCTTTTGTACTGACATTTATTGTGGGGAAGGCAAAATTATCTGCTGCAGACAGACTGGGAGAGGACTACGGAGAGGAGTCTCAGGTTGTTGAAGAGGTAGAGGGAGCGGCAGTACAGACAGTAGCGGCAGAACCTCTCACAGAATTAAAGGCCGGACTTACGGGTAAGGTAATTCCTCTGGATGATGTTCCGGATGATGTGTTTTCACAGCATATTATGGGAGACGGCGTTGCCATTGAGCCGGAAAATGATACCGTAGTAGCCCCTGCAGATGCAAAGGTAGGGGTAGTTATGGCAGACTCCGGACATGCCTGTGGTCTGATCTTTGCAAATGAGATGGAACTGTTGATCCATGTAGGAGTAGATACCGTTGATATGAACGGAGACGGATTTGAGCTTCTTGTAAAAGAAGGAGATCAGGTAAAACAGGGACAGCCCCTGATCCGTTTTGATAAGGAAAAGATCAAAGCGGCAGGACATCCTTATGTGACTGTATTTATTGTTACCGAGGAAGGACAGGCTAAGAATATCCAATACCTTACAGGTATGGAAGCAGAGGCAGGAAAGACACCGGTTATCAAGTTTGAGTAAGGAGGATTTTCCATGGCAGATTTTAAGAAAAGCGTTGTTTATCAGATATATCCCAAGTCTTTTAATGACAGCAACGGAGACGGACTGGGAGATTTAAGAGGTGTAATAGAAAAACTGGATTATATAAAAGAACTGGGTGTGGACTACATCTGGATGACGCCGTTTTTTGTATCTCCGCAGAAAGACAATGGATATGACGTAGAGGATTATTATAACATTGATCCTAGATACGGCACCATGGAGGACGTAGAAGAACTGTCACGGGAAGCGGAAAAACGGGGTATCCGCCTGATGTTTGACATGGTGTTCAACCATACCTCTGACAGGAACCAGTGGTTTCAGAAAGCTCTGGCGGGAGATCCCAAGTACAAAGATTTCTATATCTTTAAAAAAGGACCAAAGCCGGGAGTTCCTCCAACCAACTGGGAGAGCAAGTTTGGCGGAAATGCCTGGGAATATGTAGAGAAGTTTGACGAGTATTACCTTCATCTTTTTGATGTATCTCAGCCTGACCTGAACTGGGACAACCCGGAAGTAAGAAAAGAAGTCCAGAATGTGATTAAATTCTGGATGGGAAAAGGAATCAAGGGCTTCCGTTTCGATGTGGTAAACCTGATCAGTAAGGATAAGTTTGAAAATGACTATGAGGGGGACGGCAGAAGATTTTATACCGATGGTCCCAATATCCATAAATATCTCCGGGAACTGAACGAAGCCACTTTCGGAACAGACGCAGAGATCATCACCGTGGGAGAGATGTCCAGCACCACCATGGAAAACTGTTATCAGTATGCAAATGAGGACGGTAAAGAATTGTCCATGGTTTTCAGCTTCCACCATCTGAAGGTTGACTTTATGGGAAATGAGAAGTGGGTCATTGTTCCCTTCGATTTCCAGAAGCTGAAAAAAATCCTCTTTGACTGGCAGGTGAACATGGGAAAACATCATGCCTGGAATGCAGTATTCTGGTGCAACCATGACCAGCCAAGGGTAGTTTCCAGATTTGGAAATGTGGAAAAGTACTGGAAGGAATCTGCAAAAATGTTGGGAACTGTGATCCACTGTCTCAGAGGAACTCCTTATATTTACCAGGGCGAGGAACTGGGAATGACCAACGCCGGATTCGCAGATATTTCCCAGTATAAGGATGTGGAGAGCCTGAATCATTTCCGGATTCTTCAGGAGAAGGGATTGACGGAGGAAAACGCTTATCAGATCCTTCAGATCCATTCCAGAGACAACAGCCGGACCCCGATGCAGTGGAACAGCGGGGAAAACGGAGGATTTACCACAGGCGAACCCTGGATTGAGGTAAATAAGAACTGCTCATACATTAATGCGGAGGCGGAGCTTCAGGATGAAGATTCCATCTTCCACTACTATCAGAAGCTGATCGCACTGCGGAAAGAATATGATGTGATCGCTTATGGCGAGGTGAAGCCTCTGGATGAGAAAAATCCTTCTGTTTTTGCCTATGAAAGGGAGTACCAGGGAGAAAAGATGCTGGTAATCTGCAACTTCTATGGAAAAAAAGTGACCTGGGATTCTGAGAAAGAACTGGGAGAGTATCAATGTGTATTGAGCAATTATGAAGTGCATAACATAGAAGGCAGCAGGATATGGCTGAAGCCTTATGAAGCAGTTGTGCTGTATAAGAAATAAGCAGAAAAATGCAGAATTCAAGAGAAAAGGTACTGTTAATGGGAGAATTTCTTCTTGGCAGCACCTTTTTTCTTTACATGCAATGTAAAATTAATGTAAAATAAAAGAAATAAATCTTGAATTCATCCTTCATAACAGGTATAAATGTAAATGTACGATTAAATCAAAGTAAAGAATGTGTGAAAGTACTAATGGAGGAGAAAAGTGAAAATTACAGATTTTTTCAGTCTTTTAGGGGGACTGGCCTTATTCCTTTACGGTATGCAGATGATGAGCAACGGTCTGGAGGCTGCTGCCGGGAACAAAATGAAACAGATTCTGGAAAAGCTCACTGCTAACCGTTTTTTGGGAGTTCTGGTAGGAGCGGGAATCACCGCTGTTATCCAATCTTCTTCTGCCACCACAGTTATGGTAGTGGGATTTGTTAATTCAGGCATGATGACGTTGCGCCAGGCAGTCTGGATTATTATGGGTGCCAATATCGGTACGACGATCACAGGACAGTTAATTGCCCTTGATGTAAGTGCCATCGCACCCCTTCTGGCGTTTCTCGGTGTGGCTCTGGTGGTATTTGTGAAGAAGCAGAAGGTTCATCACTATGGTCTTATCCTGGCAGGGCTGGGTATCCTGTTTGTAGGTATGGATATGATGAGTACTTCTATGATGCCGCTTAGAGATTCAGAAGCTTTTGTAGCCTTGATGACTAAGTTCTCCAATCCCGTGCTGGGAATTCTGGCAGGTACCATTTTTACAGCTGTTATCCAGTCTTCTTCTGCATCGGTGGGCATCCTGCAGGCCCTGGCTACCAGCGGGCTGATTGGGCTGGGGAATGCAGTTTATGTGCTTTTCGGACAGAATATCGGTACCTGTATTACAGCGATCCTGGCTGCTATCGGCACGAACAGAAATGCAAAACGTACCACGATCATCCATCTGATGTTTAATATTATTGGTACCACTATTTTTACAACAATATGTATCCTGACACCGCTGACCAATGTGATCGAGGGACTCACGCCGGGAAATCCTGCAGCTCAGATCGCCAACATGCACACATTATTTAATGTTGTAACTACGCTGCTCCTGCTTCCCTTCGGAACCTATCTGGCAAAACTTGCCACTAAGATCCTTCCGGAAAAGAAAGACGAAAATGCAGAAGTTATGCATATGGAATTTATCCGTCCTATGGAAACAAAGAGAGATACACAGATTGGTCTTTCCGCCATTGCAGTGACCAGTATCCGTAAAGAAGTTCACCGGATGATGACCATGGCCAGAGAAAATGTGGACAAGAGCTTCCAGGCAGTAAAAGAAGGCAGCACCGCTTTGCTGGAGGATGTAAGGGAAAGAGAAGAGTATATTGATTTCCTGAATAAAGAGATTTCCAAGTATATTTCTAAAACCCTGGTGAACGAAAGCAATCCCAGAGATTCTAAATATATCAGCGCTCTGTTTAAGGTGTGCGGCAATGTAGAGCGTATCGGTGATCACGCCATGAATATCTGCGAATATACAAAGCTGATCGAGAGGCAGAAGATTTCCTTCTCTTCTGAGGTAAAAAGAGAGATTGATGAAATGAGGAAGATCTGCGACCAGGCTATTGATTACCTGGCAGAGATCGGGCAGGAGCCGGGACAGAAGGAAGACATCAAGGCTATTGTGGATATTGAGCAGAAGATTGATGATATGACAGAGGACTATCGTCAGAAACAGCTGGAGCGTATGCAGAAAGGCACCTGCTCCGAAGAGGGATGTATTATATACTCAGAAATGCTTACAGACTTTGAACGTATCGGGGACCATATCCTCAACATCGGACAGGAGATGGGCAGAGGAAAAGTAAGCGCATAGCAAAGACAAAAGGGATCTTACCCGGCGCAGAAAGAGGGCGTAAAATTTTCTGTGTCTATGGGGAAAATCTTCTTTGATAAGAACCAGATATGTATAATTGTATTGTCCAAATTTCTGGTTTTCTGCTGTC
>CASEXH010000050.1 GCA_949291945.1 uncultured Bacillota bacterium
AGATACAGAGAAATGCCCATCTCCATGGCTCATTCATCTGAGATAGTAACTTGAAAAACCTTTATTTTAAAGGAAAATCACTTGACAATATAGGGAGGAGAATGGCAGCCCGGAAGATCAGGGAGGAGACAGCCAGGGAGAGCTGTCCGTCACTTATCTGGATGTAGGGCAGGGAAATGCAGTGCTGGTCCGCCAAGGAGATCAGACTATGCTCATCGACGGAGGCCCCAGAGAAAGCTCTTCCTTTGTAGTCAGCTATCTGAAACAGCAGGGGATCCAGAAGCTGGATTATATGCTGATTTCCCATTTTGACGAGGATCATCTGGCGGGGGCTATCGGTGCTCTCTATAATTTTCCTGTGGGGACCCTGATCACACCAGACTATGAAACAGATTCTTCTATTTATGATTCTTATAAAGAGGCAGTGGAAGAAAAAGGTTATGAGCCGGTGAACCCTTCTCTGAAAGATACCTTTTCCCTGGGAAGCGGGAGCTTTCGGATCATTTCTCCGGTAAGCTACGGCCATGAAGATGAGAACCAGGATTCTGTGGGGATCATTCTGGAAAAGGGCAGCGACTGTTTCTTCATAGGAGGAGATATCGGCCTGGAGGGCGAAAAGGAGATTCTGGAAGCCGGCGTGGATATACAGGCGGATGTTATGCTGATGAACCACCACGGATCTCATGTGAGCCGGGAATTTTTTCAGGCAGTGAATCCTTCCTGGGCGGTGATCAGCTGCGGAGAAGGAAACAGCTATGGACATCCCCGGCAGGATACCGTAGAGCTGATACAGGAATTCCAGGTGCCCCTGTTCCGTACAGACAGGCAAGGAGCTATCACGGCAGTAAGCCAGGGGCAGGGGATTACCTTTGACCAGGAACCCTGTAATGATTACACGCCGGGAGACCGCACACAGGAGAAAGAGGACACTCTGGAGGAAACCAGAACAGCTTTCAGTAATTCCACCAGAGAGGACTGTGATTATATACTGAATATCCATACAAAGAAGATACACCGGCCTGACTGCAGTTCTGTAAAGTCCATGGACGAAGACAATATGGCTTTTTATAAAGGAGATGAGGATTCTCTCCTTTCCCAGGGATATACGCTCTGCGGCAAATGCATGAAGCAGTAAAAAATTTATAAAATGATCGAGAACACAGGCTGGAACGCCTAAAAATGAAAGGGTTCCGCCTGTGTTTTTTTGCACAATACGCCGGTCGGGCGACCATCGTGCCTGCATGTGCAGGCATTTGCCGGGCAACGGACAGCAAGATTTTATGAAAATAGTTGCCTGCGCTACTAAAATATGGTATAGTATGAAATATCGAAATTTTTCATCTATAAAGAAGAGGCCAGATAAGGAGAGCAGAACAATATGTATGACCACTTTTCAGATTTGGGACGATATGTTTCTATTTTAGACAGGCTCATGAAAATGTATTATGACCGAGGGCTGGCGGATTATGAGATTGGCTGGGGCCAGCAGTTTTATGTGGAGTATATCTACGATCACCCCGGAGCTACTCCTCAGGAAATGGCCCAGTGTATTCGTGTGGATAAAGGAACGCTGACCAAGACCATAAAGAAACTGACAGAAGTAGGATATATCCGTGTGACGGGAGACGAAAGAGACCGGCGGATGAAACATCTGTATCTGACAGAGAAGGCTCTTCCGGCGGCAAAACAGATCAAAAAAATACACGGCGCTTTTTTTGAGGATCTCCAGGCGGGGATTTCCGGAGAGGATCTGAATGTAACAGAAAACACCCTGCACCGCATGGCAGACAACATTAACAAGAAAGTATGGCACAGAATGGAGGAACATCATGGAAAATAAAGAAAGTGTGGAAATATCCGGCGGGAAGAGGACTATGATATTTATCTGTCTGGCAGTTTCAGGAATCGCCTCTTCTACCTTATCAACAGCTATGACTACAGCACTGCCGAATCTGGTAGAATATTTTGGGGTCAGTACCTCCCTGGGACAGTGGGTTACCAGCGGATATTCTCTGGCCATGGGAATGATCATGCCTCTCACGGCCTTTCTCATCACCAGGTTTCCTACGAAAAGATTGTATTTATCCGGTATCGGGATTTTTATCCTGGGATTGCTTCTCAGCATCTTTTCCGGTAATTTCGGGATCATGATGGTGGGAAGGGTTCTTCAGGCCTGCGGAAACGGAATCCTTATGGCGGCAGCCCAGGTAGTGATTCTTACGGTTTATCCCATTGAGAAAAAGGGTACCATGATGGGAACTTACGGCCTGGCTACAACAGCGGCGCCTATCATTGCCCCAACTGTTGCGGGACTGCTGATCGATGCTTTTGGCTGGAAATCTATTTTTTATGTGGTCCTGGTGATCATGGCAGTATCCTTTGTACTATCGGCAGCAGTGTTTGAAAATGTACTGGAACTTCAGGATAAGAAGTTTGATGTTCTTTCCTTTGTGGAAAGTATCTTTGCATTCGGGGGCATAACCCTGGGTCTTGGAAATATTACCACTTACGGTCTGATCAGTGTTCAGGCAGGGGTGCCTCTGCTGATCGGAATTCTGGTCTGCTTCATCTTTGTCGTCCGCCAGCGGGGCCTGGAGACTCCTTTCCTGGATGTAAAGATCCTCAGCAATAAAAACTATGCAGTAAGCGTCATCGCCAGTATGGTCCTTTATCTGGTCATGATGGGATCTTCGGTTATGATGCCCCTGTATGTTCAGAGCGTTATGGGCTATTCCGCAGTGGTATCCGGGCTGGTTACCCTGCCGGGATCTGCGGCTACAGCTATTGTCAGTCCTTTTGCAGGTAAGATCTATGATAAAATGGGGATCAAAAAAATCTTTGTATTGGGCTCTGCTGTGCTGCTGATAAGCAATATCGGCATGTTCTTCTTGACTATGGGGACTCCTCTCTGGGTTGCGGCAGGTCTGAATATTATAAGGAATATTTCCATAGGCTGTCTGATGATGCCTCTGCTGACCTGGGGAACCAGCAACGTGGACTTCCGTAAAGTGGCGGACGCTTCTTCACTGCTGACTTCTTTTAGGACTATTGCAGGTTCTGTTGGTTCCGCCCTGTTTGTAGGAATCATGACGGCAGTGAGCGCAGCTTCTGAAGCAGCTTATGGAGACAGGGCCTTAATGCATGGCATGAACGTTTCCTTCCTGTACATGGCAGCCGGAGCCCTGGTTCTTCTTTTAATCTCAGTATTTGCGGTGAGAAAACAAGAGAAGTAACCAGGAAATTATCTGGTGGCATTTTCCTGAAGCCTGTCTTGCGCCTTCTTTCCAGAGGTAGTAAAATGAAACTACCTCTGGAAAGAAGGCGTTTTTTATGGAATGGAAACCATTGCCGGTGGGAATTGATGATTTTGAAAAAATAGTAACAGGGGATTACTTTTATGTAGATAAAACACTTTTTATCAAGGAACTATTGGACATGAAAGGAGAAGTAAACCTTTTCACACGTCCCCGCCGTTTTGGAAAAACTTTGAATATGAGTATGCTGAGATATTTTTTTGAGGAAAATCCAGAAAATGTTTCACGGATATTCCAGGGCTTGAATATTATGGACACCGGAGAAAAATATCTGGATCATATGGGTAAATATCCGGTTATTATGATCTCCCTAAAGTCTATGAAGCAGCCTTCCTATGAACTGGCTTTTGAAATGCTGAAAAAGCCTTAAAAGGGGAATTTCAGCGCCATTGGCAGCTGGTCTCAGACAGAAAAAAGGAATCAGACAGGCAGATATTAAAAAGATAGTTAGATGGACAAATACAAGAAATTCGGAATTTTTACGCCAGTATGCAGGAGATAAATGGAGCTTCCCTTTATCAGAAATGCAGGTATCAGAAGAGCAGGACTCTATTTATTCTATCCTTCGGGACAAGGAATTTATTGGAATGATCCAGGTGATAAAGCAAGAGCAGGATCGAGTTCATATTGGAAGATTTCTATTGAACCCAAATAAGACAGGGAAGGGCATAGGAACAGAGGCTTTAAACAATTTTTGTAAAATTTTATTTAATGAGGGGAAAATAGGCATAATTACGCTAAACGTAGCAGAGTTTAATAAATCTGCTCGGAGATGCTATGAGAAATGTGGCTTTACCGTCTATGATGAAAGGTACAAAAATGGAAATAGAACTTTAAAAATGTGGCTTGTAAGAACAAAGTAAGGTGCTATAAAAAGTGATGTTAAACGACATAGATAAAATGGAGATGGCAGAGGTGGGTGAAGTATGGTAATTCCAAAAAATGGAGAACGGATATCAAAAATTGATGCGTATCTGAACTGTGCAGAAAATTTTGCATATAGAAGTACCTGCATTAAGAGAAAGTACGGGGCGGTAATCGTCAAGGATGATGCGGTAATTTCCACTGGTTACAATGGTTCCCCGAGAGGTTTTGAGAATTGCTGCGACCTGGGAACCTGTCCCAGGATTCAGAAAAATATGCACCAGGGAGAGGGATATGGTATCTGCAGGGCCATACATGCATTTGAAAATAAAAGTCAGGGAGGTTACGATATGGCTTTAAAATACGAAGATGTATTCAGACTGGGATCGTAAGAAAAGCTGATCGATAATCCGCAAGTGTTCAAGAACAGGTACGAAAGTATAGTGAAAGAAAAGAACATATTCATTACAGTTCATCAGCCTAAAATTTTGTAAAAAAACGCTGGGTGCAGATCACACCCAGCGAAAATTTTCCCTTCCTGCCCCCAGTTCAAAATGATACTTGACGATTCCCAGATCTGTTTTGCTGTAGAATCCCAGCCCGGCTTTGGCCGAAATCTGATTTCCTTTACAGGTAAATGTGAATTTCTGCTGATTCATGGCGGTAGGAGCCAGAAGAGCAGCATCAACGCCTCGCAGGAACCAGTCCTGGGGCGCTGCCTCTGTATTCATTACTTTTTCTCTGGGCTTTGAATTGTGAGAGACGCCCTGGGTCTGCCCGTATCCTATGGCGATCACCAGACAGAGCTTTTCTCCCGGATCGATCTGAAAAGCAGACTTGACTTTACTGTAGGTCAGTCCTACCCAGCAGGTGTTCAGCCCCAGGGTCTGTGCATAGAGAACCACCTTTTCCCCATAATATCCGCACTTTTCTTCCAGATCATTTCCTTTCCGGCCAATAAGAGCAATGTAGTTTCTGACGCCGGAAAATTTTCCGTAATGGGCCATAAACCCCTCAAAAGCATGGGGTTCATCCAGGACAAGCTGCATATGAAGGCCGCTTTCTTTATTGCATTCTTTGATAAAGGACCGGAGCTTTTCCACAGTCCCGGCTTCTATTGATTTTTCGTCATAAGAGCGGACGGAATGCCGCTCTTTCATTGCTTGTAATAAATCCATTTTTCATGTCTCCTTTTTATGTTTTTATTCCTGCGAGCAAATAGTCAGGCGGACATGTCTGCATGTCCATTTGATTCTTTGCACACTGAGCCTGTTAAAGGTCTGGGAAGTCGTCGCCCTTTCTGTCAGGAGCCTTTTCCATACATTTTTTGATATCGGTGAAAAGGGCGATCAGATTATTGATCTCACTGGCCTCCGGATCCAGATAATAATAGACGCAGGTGCTTTCTTTCCTGCTTTTTACGATCCCGGCGTCTTTCAGTATCTGCATATGATGGGATACTGCAGGACGGGAAAGATTGGTCTTTTCAGCAAATTCAATGACCCGGCTTCCACTGCACTCTCCCTGGAGCATGATACAGAGGAGATGCTGTCTGGTTTCATCTCCGATGGCAGTGAGGATCTTCTGACAGGCCCGGAGTTCTTTTTCAAGTCTCTGGATATCTTCCCGTGTGTTTTTCAATGTAATGCTCCTTCCTATAATGTCAAGCCTAAAAACATTGATTTTTCAGGCTTTTTCTAACTTGTTACCTCATATAAACAGAGCCAAAAGTGATGAACAGTCATAG
>CASEXH010000051.1 GCA_949291945.1 uncultured Bacillota bacterium
ATAGAGTACGAAATATAAAGTGAAAAGCCGTATGCGTTAATAGCGCACGTACGGTTTTGTGTAGGGGTATGGGGAGTAATCCCCATATCTACTAGAGAGATTTTTCTTTGCAGGCAGGAGAATAGTTGTTCCAAGCTATCCCAACAGACAGGGAGGCCTGGCCTGCTGCTGCAAGGACTATGGACTATTTGAAGACTGGAGGATATAGGATGTGGATTGCAGACAAATACATTGACCATGTAAAAGAACAGACAATGGAACATCCCGGGGAAAGCTGGGAAAAGATGCTTCTTGGATTTAAGGCAAACAAGCTCCGCACAAAGCTCCTTCCTAAAAAAGGTATCTCCAAAGGCTATCAGAAACTGGAGGCCATGATGATGTCTTTTGTGGCGGATTCTTTAGGAAAGCCGGACAGTCATGTATGGGGAAATATTTTTGCTCCCTCTGAACTGATCGGATGTTTCGGCCTTAACACACTTTCTATCGAGTGCCTTTCCTGCTATTTCAGCGGTTATCATCTGGAAGACTTTTTTATAGACTATGCCCAGAATACAGGGATTGCCCC
This sequence comes from uncultured Bacillota bacterium, assembly GCA_949291945.1. Taxonomy (GTDB): domain Bacteria; phylum Bacillota; class Clostridia; order Lachnospirales; family Lachnospiraceae; genus Blautia. The sequence goes on from CASEXH010000051.1 coordinate 566, forward strand.
GACTCTGTGCTCTTATCACAAAACTTTTGTAGGGGCCATTGACAGTGGGGCAGTTCCGGTTCCGGAGTATGCAGTGACCACTTCTCTTTCCTGTGACGGAAATCTGAATACTTTCCGGTATCTGGAGAAGAAGAAAGGCGTACCCTTTACTTTTCTGGATGTTCCCTACAGAGACGATCCGGAATCTGCAGACTATCTGGCAGAGCAGTTAAAAGATTTTACCAGGGAACTAGAAAGCCGCTTCGGCAGAAAATTCGAGGAAGAAAAGCTCCGGGAGGCCATAAGGATAGAGAATGAGACCAGAAGAGCCCTGATAGAATTCTTTAAGCTTCAGAGTGAAAGATACTATCCCGGAGAACTGATCAGCCATCTTTATATGATGATGGGCATGCATCTTCTCATTGGCAGACAGGAATTTCTGGATCTGATCCGATTTATGATCCAGGATATTAAAAACTATCCTAAGTTTGAGGGAAAGAAGATCCTGTGGATACATCTGCTGCCCTTCTATCAGGAAACTCTTCAGAGCTACTTTAATTCCAGCCGGAAATATCAGATCATTGCCAGCGACATTATTATGGATTCTATGGAAGAAATGGACGAAACAAAACCGTTTCACGCCCTGGCTAAGAAGATTATACGGAATCTTTATAATGGTTCTTATTCCCACAAGGCGGAAATGGTGGGAATGCTGGCCGGGACACTGAAGCCCGATGCAGTGATCCAGTTCTGTCACTGGGGCTGCAAACAGTCATCGGGCGGAAGTCTCCTGCTGAAAGAAAAAATGCAGGAGATGGAGATTCCCATGCTGATTCTGGACGGAGACGGGATCGACAGACGGAACAGCCATGACGGACAGATCAAGACCCGACTGGAAGCTTTTCTGGAAATGCTGGATACGGGAGAAGACCAAGAGATATCAGAGAAGGAAGAAAAGAAGATATGTTAGGATATATTTGTAAATATGCTCCTGTGGAGATTTTTCAGTCCATGGGAACCCGAATGGAGAGGATTGAGCCGGATGTGACGAATTTTAACCAGGCAGAGATCCGCATGCACCCCAATATCTGCAGCTTTGCCAAGGGAGTCCTGGAAGAGGTGATGAAAAAGGACTACGAGGGAGTGATCCTCACTACCTGCTGTGACAGTATCCGGCGGCTTTACGATGTGCTGAAAGAAGAATTCCCTGAGAAATTCATTTATATGCTGGACACCCCAAGGATCACCAAAGAAGCAGGGATCACTCTTTATGAGCAGCGGATCCGTACTATGATCCGGGAATATGAGAAATTTTCAGGAAAAATTTTTGATGAAGAAAAATTCCTGGAATATATCAAAGGAAAAGATCAGGTGCAGCAGTATGCCCGGAAGCAGGGAGCTTTGAACATCGGCATTCTCGGTGCCAGAGCAAATGACAGTATGAAAGAGATTCTGGCAGAAAAGAAAGTCAATGTGGCCTTTGACCTGACCTGCACAGGACTGGGAAGAAAGATCCTGGTGGACGAAAAGGAGATTCTGTCCGGATATACCAGAGGCCTGTTAAGCCAGTTTCCCTGTATGCGGATGGAACAGGCGGCTAACCGGGATGAGCTGATACGCCGCTTTGCAGGAAGCGTAGACGGGATCATTTATCATACGGTACAGTTCTGTGACAATTATGCCTATGAATATGCCTGGTTAAAAGAATGGCTGGACCGGCCAATGCTTTTGCTGGAAACAGATTACACCCGGCAGAGCAGCGGACAGATACGGACCAGGATCGAAGCTTTTCTGGAGTCTCTGACTCCAGACATACCACAGCCGAAAAAAACAGGAAAGGGAGACAAGACAATGTATGTAATGGGAATAGACAGCGGTTCCACCTCTACCAATGCGGTGATCATGGACCAGGACAGAAAGATCCGGGCATTTTCTGTAGTGCGCACCGGGGCAAAATCCGGAGTCAGCGCCCAGAAAGCCTTAGAGGAGGTTCTGGAGAAAGCAGGCCTTTCCAGAGAAGATATTTCCTGGATCGTTTCCACCGGATACGGACGGGTCAGCATTGACTTTGCAGACGAAAATGTAACAGAGATCAGCTGCCATGGTAAAGGTGCCCACTACTTTAACCCAAAGATCCGCACCATCCTGGATATCGGCGGACAGGACAGTAAGGCCATCCATCTGAACGAAAAGAGAGAGGTAAAAGACTTTGTCATGAATGACAAGTGCGCTGCAGGAACCGGCCGTTTTCTGGAAATGATCGCCCGTACTCTGGAGGTTTCTCTGGATGAGCTGGGAGCGATTGCCCTGACTTCCACAGAGAAGATTGAGATTACAAGTATGTGTTCTGTTTTTGCAGAATCTGAGGTAATCTCCCTGATTGCCAACAATAAAGAGAAGGCGGACATCGCAGAGGGAGTCTGCCACGCCATTGCCAACAAAGCCTTCGGGCTTTTGCGCCGGGTAGGCATGGAGCCGGACTTCATGATGACAGGAGGCGTAGCCAAGAACCCCGGTGTGGTCCGGGCTGTGGAAGAGAAGATTGGCGCCAGTCTTTATATCTGTGAGGAACCGGAAATCGTGGGAGCTGCAGGAGCGGCCCTGTATGCTTTGGAGAAGTGCGGGTTCTGATTCATTTAATATACACATGAGGAGGGGGAAAGTTTGGCCAGGATTGCGCTTGTAGATGATGATCCGGAACACATCCGGCGGATGAAGGATTATCTGAAGAGATATGAAGAAGAAGAGGGTCTGAAGTTTTCTGTGGAAGTGTTTACCAATGGCTTGAACTTTGTGGAGGACTACGACGGGAGCTTTGACGTGATCTTTCTGGATATTGAAATGCCTCATTTAGACGGACTGGAGGCAGCCAGAAGGATCCGGAAGATGGACCAGTCTGTGGGAATTGTCTTTGTAACCAATATGGCCCAGTATGCTATCCGGGGCTATGAAGTAGATGCCGTGGACTTTGTGGTAAAGCCTGTAGGCTACTTTGTTTTTACAGACAAATTAAAAAAGCTCTGCGGGTTCTGCAGCGGAACCGGGAGAGAGAGGTTCTGATCCAGACTGGAGATACTGTGGTCAAAATACCGGTTTCTCAGATCCTCTATATTGAAAAAAGCAAAAATTATCTGGAATATCATACCGGAGATCAGGTATACCGGATCCGGGGAACCATTGCCGATGTGGAAGAGGCTTTCCGGAAAGAGGGTTTTTCCAAATGTATCAGCGGGTGCCTGGTAAATCTGAAGTATGTGACAAAAGCTTCTAAAGACACCGTATGGCTTTCTGATATAACACTGCCTATCAGCAGGCAGCGGAGAAACGGGTTTAAGGAAGACCTGATGAGATACATGGGAGGTGGGTACTGATGGAGGGTATGGAATTTATTTCCTGTATCCGATTTTCCATACAGCTTTTTATGGCTGAGGCCTTTTTTACTTTTGAGTGGGAAAAAAGACACCATTTTCCACTGCGTCTGGCAGGAAGCATGGCAGGCTATGTCCTTTGTTCAGGCCTTGCGTTTCTTCTTTTTTCCAGTATTCCTGGGAATATGCCCATTGTTTATACAGCATATTATATGAGCCTTTTCGCCCTGTCTCTTGGCGTTCTGGGAATCTGTTTTGAAATCCGTGGAAAGGAGATTCTTTTCGGGGGAGTCTGCGGATATGCTCTTCAGCATATAGGCTTTGCCCTCTCCATGATCATACAGGAGGTAAGGGGCTGGAGCCTTACGGGAATCTGGGATTTTCTTTTCTTCCGGATCCTGCCTTACCTGTTTATTGATATCCTGGTTTATTTGCTGCTGATCAGGCGGTATGAAGGGCAAAGGGAACTGAGAGAACGAGATATCCGCATGATCCTGCTGGCCCTGGCAATCCTTACGGTGGTGATCTTTTTAAGCGTGTTTGTAGACAGCCGGTATTTTGAAAATGACTCCGGGCTTCTCAGAAATGTTCTCTGTAAGATCTATGGAGCCTTCTGCAGCATGATGGCCATCCTTATCGCTTTTAATCTTTCCAGACAGAACCGGATCCTTCACGAAAAAGAGATGATGGAAAATATGCTTCACAGTATGCGGGAGCAGCAGAAACTTTCCCAGGAAAGCATTAATATCATCAACGTTAAGTGCCATGACCTGAAATACCGTATTTCCAAGATCCAGAGGATTGAGGATGCCCAGGACCAGAAGGATTACATTGAAGAGATTAAAAGGGCAGTGGCAATTTATGACAACATTTTCCAGACAGGGAACGACGCCCTGGATCTGGTGCTTACAGAAAAAAGCCTTCTCTGTGATGAGTACAAGATCAAACTCAGCAGCATGATCGACGGAAAGGTGCTGAACTTTATGAACACCACAGATGTCTACGCTCTTTTCGGAAATCTTATGGACAATGCCATCGAAAGTGTGATGAAAGAGAAAGATGAAGAGAAACGGGTGATCAGCGTGAAAATCGCCAGAGAGCCGCAGGGATATCACATTCATATAGAAAACTACTGTAAGGATAAGGTGGAGTTTGCAGACGGACTTCCTGTGACTACCAAAGAGGACAAGAACTTCCACGGCTTCGGCGTAAGGAGTATCCGGTATCTTGTGGAAAAATACCGGGGGGATATGCTGATGCGGGCAGAGGAAGAAAGATTTTTAGTAGACATACTTTTTTATGGGGCTGTCGGGAAATAGATAGTCCAAATCAGGGGCAGATGTGACTCATACGAGTCACATCTGCCCCTGAAATTTATCCTATAAAAAGAGAAAAAGA
>CASEXH010000052.1 GCA_949291945.1 uncultured Bacillota bacterium
CTATATTGGGGAATGGTCTGTTAAGGTTACCCTTTTTCGCTCTACTGTAATAAATTTAATTTTTTCATATCACCTCTTGACATTTCTTAGCTGGACTTTCTCACTTTCCTTTCCAGTATATCCCTTTTTTAATTATTTGAAAAATATTTATTTTATGTTATTATTATACAAAAAAAATATAGGAGAACCCCCTATGGATATCCGACAGCTTCGATATTTTACTGCTATTGTAGAAGAAGGCACCCTGACAGGGGCTGCCAGACGTTTAAATATGACCCAGCCTCCCCTTACTGCTCAGCTGAAGCTTTTAGAAGAGGAGCTGAAATGCCCGCTTTTCACCCGGGATGGAAAACGGCTTCACCTTACAGAAGCCGGTCATCATTTTTATGAGCGAGCCCAGCGGATCCTGGGAATGTGTGACGCTGCAGTAACGGAAATGGCTGATTTTCAGGAAGGAGCAATGGGAACTCTGCGTATCGGAGTTATATCCTCTGTAAAGGACCAACTCTTTCCCAGGTGGATCTGCCGCTTCTGGAAAAAGTATCCCAACATCCGGTATGAAATATACAGCGCCAATACCTATCAGCTTTTAGAACAGCTTCAGAATGGCCAGATAGATCTGGCTCTTGTAAGGACTCCTTTTTCCAAAACACAGATGGATATTTTATACATAAAAAAAGAGCCCTTTCTGGCTATAGGACATTCTTCCTTTTTCCCCTGCCATAAAGAAAGCGCTCTTACTGTCAAAGATCTGGAAAAAGCTCCCCTTATCCTTTACCGCCGCTGGGAAGAAATGCTGAAAATGCGCTTTGAGGCAGAAGGGATCTCTCCCCTTATCCTCTGCTGTAACGATGACGCCCAGACAACTCTGGCTCTGGCCTCTCTGGGAATGGGAGTAGGACTTCTCCCTGCCTCCGGAGCACCGGAATCGCTCCCTTCCCAAACTTCCCCGGAAACAGAAATACGAGTCCTGAAAGAGAAAAACCTGTACTCTCAGATTGCCCTGGTCTGCCGCAAGAAATCTCAGCTTCCCAATTCGGCCAGGCTTTTTTGGGAGATGATAGAGGAATTTTCCTTACAAAGGCAATACAGACCCTATCCTGTATCGGCTCCATGAAGTAATCGATGCCTACGGACCCGCTATTAAAGATATCATTCATGAACAGGGCGGAAATGCGATTATGAGCGCTATTGATTTCGGACTAGATGTAGAGGTGACAGAAGACGAGGATGGCAATCATCGGGTTATCATCAAATTTGACGGCAAACTGCTTCCTTATGCCAAAAAGGGAAGATACCCCTGGTAGATTTAGCAAAAAAGCAGGGGGAAATACAGATTTTTTAAGTATTTCCCTCTGCCATCTAGAATAACTTATCCCGTATACAAACATAAAAACAAGCAGATAACGGGAATCGCATACGCTGTTTTTCATCAGTTTTTTGTATGTAATTCCCGTATTTTCTTGTGTTTTTCAGCTCATATTTTATTATATTTTTTGTCTATTCTGTTTTTTAGTTCCATTTTAGTACCACTTTTGAGGAGCATTAATACTCATTACTCTTGCACAGCTCTTCCAATTTATCAGCAACCTCAGTCTGCTTAGACGGAAACAGATGAGAATAAATATTCAGAGTAGTGCTTACAGATTCATGGCCCAGCCTTTCGGATACCAGCAATGCAGAGAATCCCATTTCAATCAGTAAGCTGGCGTGAGAATGTCTCAGATCATGGAGCCGTATACGCTTTATTCCCGCCTGTTTTGTATGAACCTCTAACTGTCTTGCATAGGTAGAATGAGAAGCCATAAAAAGCCTTGTGGAAACTTCAGGGGCGTATATATGAGCAATATGCCGCCTGATACAGTCAGCCAGGAACCCAGGTATGATAATGGTCCTGTTTGATTTTTTTGTTTTTGGGGAAGTAATCACTCCTTCGCCGTTGATCAGATGATAGGTCTTGTTAATGCGGATCGTATGCTCTTCCAGATCCACATCTCCTACAGTAATGGCCTCCAGCTCACCTATTCTTAAACCGCAGTAATACAGGATCAGGAAAGCTGTGTAATATGGATCCGCTTTATCAAAGGTGCTGATAAACTGGTCAAATTCTTCTTTAGTCCAGAAATTAACGCTCTTCTGCTTCTGCCCCACGGTATTCCCGGCGATCTGGCAAGGATTCACAGCAAGGCCATAGAACCGTACAGCAAAATTCATAACACTAGAAAGCTCCGTGACAAGGTTCTGCATATATCCCGGTGATAGAGGCTCTCCTTTAGCGTTTACAGAGCTTTTCAGATCTCCCTGCCACTTCCTTACGTCTGCGGCTGAAATGCCGTCTACGGGCTTATTTGAAAAGTATGGAAGAATCCATTTCTCTATCCGGTTCTTTTTGGTTTCGTAAGTGATCTGCTTTGTGTGGGCTTTCTTATCTTCTAAATAAAGCTCTGCCAGCATGGAAAATGCAATATTGGGTCCGGCAGCCTGTTTCGCCAGAAAGTCCCTCTCCCATGCCTTAGCTTCACTCTGTTTTTGGAATCCCCTTTTCTTCTTCTGGTGAGTTTCCCCTTTCCAGTTTTTATAATAGCATTTTACATACCATGTTCCTGCTTTATCATCTTTGTATACTGGCATATTATCATCTTCCTTTCATTCGGTCCGGCCAGGTCATGGATAAAAAGAAGATCTTTTGATGTCATGGTAATTATTGTTTTACTAGGTCAGATCAGCATAAGGAGGGTCTGTTTTGTTATCCACTCTTGGGGAAAATAATAAAATAGTTGTTCCTTTTTAGCAGAGAGTAGAACGATTTTGGGTAAAATGCTTGACATTATAGTACATTTTGAGTATTATAACAATAGAGGAAAACGTCGCCAGATAATGCGAGGGTGTAATCACCAGCAGGCTAGACCTGTGGTAGTCGCACTGGGGGTTTTTCTCTTTTTTATTTTTTACAAACAGAATTTTCTATAAAGTACATCTTATTTGGTTGCATAGAATCATCATAATATTTCATTCCATATTTTAAAATTTTACCATTATAACGATACAAATGCTGATGTAGTCTATAGGCATAACAAGGAGTTATAAAATTTAATCCATTACGTTGATGCATATTATACATTGAAGTTGCACATACATCAGCCAATTGTAACAGATCCCATGATGAAGCTGGTTTTGCTGTAATATTTCCGAAACGGTCCTCTATTTGATTTGTATTATATGGTATCAATTTATCCTTAATGTAAGAAATTAAATCGCCGTCCCTTGAAGTTCCTCTACTAGATAATATAATATCTGCGGTTCGATTTGTATCGCGTAAAAGCCAAGAAGCCCTTTCTAGTAAGTACCTACATAAATGATTATATAATAATATACTCGGCTTTTCTGTATAATTGGTATATCGTTTTGAAAGTTTTGAAAGATCAAATTTATTTGTATCAGCAATAATGACAATATATTCAAAGTTACATTTTGATAATTCAGATACAGCATATGATTTTTTATCAAAACTGGCCATTTTTCTAAAATGTATTTCATTAATATTCAGTCTATTACGTATATTTTTTAAAGTTTCTCTTATTTGCGGTTCGTTCTTCTTCTCAACTAATACTCCAGAAAGAACGAACCAATCAGATCCCTTACCAATTCCTAAATCTCCAGCTTCGTCAATGTATAATGTACAATCTGTCACCATTATATACCTTCTTTCGTTTTTTATTCTGATTACATCGTTAAACGTTATTTTTCATATTCAAGCTAGAAATAACTGAGTCAGTAACGATAATGATAGCCTAATAATATGAATTTAATTTAACCTGTTGTGCTAGATAAAAAATAAAGAAACTTCAACAAAATGTGCTATCCTATTTGTAGGGAATACAATTATGAAAGGAGGCATCATTAT
>CASEXH010000053.1 GCA_949291945.1 uncultured Bacillota bacterium
GCCATAAATAAACTCCTTTTCGATAAGAATTGTCATATCTGTAATTCTTACCAAAAAGGAGCCATTTTTTACCAAAGCCACAAAGTTTTTTACACTACCCGCAGAAATGCGGAAGGGTAAGATCTCTTTTTATACAGATAAGAGACCTCTAAAAAGTCTCGTCTATTGTCAGAAATGTGCGCTACTGCGGGCAGCGGCAAATGCCTGCTCGTGCAAGCATTTGCCGCTTGCCGGGCTATCGCACAAAAAAAATACCGGAAAGCTGTAATCAGGCTTTCCGGTATCTTTACAACCAATCGAAGCGACGTGATTCGAACACGCGACCTCTGCGTCCCGAACGCAGCGCTCTACCAAACTGAGCCACGCTTCGTTAAGGTGTTCAACAGAAATCATTATAAAGAATAGAAAGGCAGATGTCAAGAAAAAATTAGAAATAAATTACAAAAGAAGTTGACAGAGATTGTGCTTCTGACTATAATGGGGCTATGAAAAATGAGAGAGGTGAAAAAATGAGGAGATAGTTTGTTTTTGGATAACGTGAAACTTGGAGTCAGGTTCCTTCCGGAGAAGCCGGAAGGAAGGTTTTATGTTGCCAAAAGCAGGCTGTGTTCTCACCGCCTCTCTTTTTTATGTGCTAAGCCCGGCAAAGGGCGAAGCAGCGAGTTGTGCATTATTACAGCGGATAGGGAAGGATGCGCCCTTATCCGATATGCCCTTTTATGGAAAAGAGAGGCTTTCGGAAAGATGACAGACTCTTTGGCAACACAAAGAGGAGGGATAGAGATGTCTCAGATTAATGTGAGTAATCTTACTTTTGGATACGAGGGCAGTTTTGACAATATTTTTGACAATGTTTCTTTTTCGCTGGATACAGGCTGGAAACTGGGATTTGCAGGAAGAAACGGAAAAGGTAAGACTACTTTCCTGAAATTGCTTTTGGGTGAGTACTCTTATCAGGGAAGTATTACAGCCAGTACATGCTTTGACTATTTCCCCTATTCTATAAGGAAGGAAAACAGGTCAAAACCAGCGGTGGAATTTTTGGAAGAACTGAAACCGGGGAGCGAGCAGTGGCGGGTATTCTGTGAAATGGATAAACTGGGACTGGAGGGAGACCTGCTGTACCGGAGATTTGATACCCTTAGCTTTGGAGAGCAGACAAAGCTTCTTCTGGCAGTGCTTTTTTCCGGAGAAAATGATTTTCTGCTACTGGACGAGCCTACTAATCACCTGGATCAGGAATCCAGGGAAATGGTGAAGAGTTATCTGAAAGAGAAAAAAGGATTTATCCTGGTATCCCATGACAGAGATCTTCTGGATGCCTGTATCGATCATATCCTGGTGCTGAACCGAAAAAGCATTGAAATCCAAAGCGGAAATTTCAGTTCCTGGGAGGAGAATAAGCGGAGGCAGGATGAATTTTCCAGAAGAGAGAATGAAAAACACAGGAAGACTATTGGAAAGCTGAGAGAAGCCGCAGGGCAGACAAAACAGTGGGCGGCGAAAAACGAGAATTCCAAGATCGGATTTGATCCGGTGAAAGAACATGACCGCTCCATTGCTACCAGAGCATATATCGGCGGAAAAACCAAAAAGATGCAGAGCAGAGTCAAACAGATGGAAAAACGGATAGAGAGGGAGATACGGCAGCAGGAAGGCCTTCTTCAGGACATTGAAGAGATTCCGGCTTTGAAATTGATGCCACTGAAATATCATAAGGAACGTCTGGCCTCGGCTAGCGGCTACGGACTGGGGTTTGCCGGCAGCAGCAAAATGCTGTTTGAGGAACTGGACTTTGAAATCAATCAGGGAGAACGGATATTTATAACCGGAAGAAACGGCCAGGGAAAATCTACTCTGCTGAAAATGATCCTGGAAAAAGCCACGGGGATTCCTCAGTTTGGAAAAGGCGAAAGACCTGAGGAAAGGGGAGAATTAAAAACCGCTTCCGGTCTTGTGATATCTTACATCAGCCAGGATACTTCCTTCCTTAAAGGAAGCATAGGGAAGTTTTGCCAGGAGAGGAGAATGGAAGAAAGCCTATTTTGTGCCATACTCAGGCAGCTGGATATGGACAGAAATCAGTTCAGGAAAAACATGGAAGAGTTTTCAGAAGGGCAGAAGAAGAAGGTGCTTCTGGCAGCCAGCCTTCTGACTCCGGCCCATCTGTATATATGGGACGAACCTCTGAATTATATAGATGTATTTTCAAGAGTTCAGATAGAGGAGCTGCTTTTGGAATATTGTCCCACATTGCTGGCTGTGGAGCATGACGTAAGATTTCGTGAAAGGATAGCTACCGGGCTTCTTTCCCTTGATAAAAATGGGGAATTATCTGAGAAAAAATTGTAAAAGACAGGTTCTAAAGAAAAGGAACCCTCATATACTTTAGGGATAAAGATCCAAAGGAAGGGCATATGCCGGGATATAGAAGATTTATTGCCTATGTATATGAATACGTTCAGGGAAAGAAAGGCGATGGAAAAGGATTTATCAAAGTTGAGGCCAGAAACGGTATCTGCCGTATGAGCTTTAAACTGAGAGGAATTCAGGGGAGAGATTCTGCAGAGGTCAGAGTATACGGCTATGTAAGAGAAGGGAACTCCGCCAGAGGAATTTTCCTGGGAAAGGGAGACCTGACAGGTAGTCAGGCAGAATTTGATCTGGAGATGGGAGAAGAGCAGATAGACGGCAGCAGTTATAGTCTGAGTGATTTAGGGGGACTGCTGATCCTGGGGAAAAACGGAGAGATCTATGCCAGCGGCTGGGACGAACAGCCGGTAAGACCGGATATGATCATGCTGCCCTCCCTGCAGGAAGAAAAAGATGAAGATAGTCGTTTGTCAGAGGAAGATACCTATGAAGACAAGGAAGCAGATTCGGATACAATGCAGATATCTCCTAAGGAGGATGGTGTGACAGATACAGAGCCGGACTCCGGAGCAGTACCGGTAGAATCAGAAAGGGAAAACTCAGAGATACCGGGAGGATCCGTTTATCAGGAAGAACCCGGGGAGACAGAAAAAATTCCGGAAGAGAGCCCTGCACAGGAAGAGATTCCAGAAGAAGATCTGGAATATGGAGAGACAGTCAGGGAAAGTCCGGATACTGTAAGAATCGCAGATGAAGCTGTGATGGAAAGTCAGTCTGCTGCTCCTAAAAAAGTATTTATACCATTCTTTGATGAAGAGATCACAGACTGCCAAAAGGTTACACCGGCAGATCTGCGAATCCTCGGAAGACGGGACCGAGGGCTGATGAACAATAATTTTCTTCGGTATGGGATGAAAAATTACGGACATCTGCTGCTTGGAAGAAGAAGAGAGGATGGAAGATACATACTGGGAGTTCCGGGAATTTATGAACGGCAGGAAAGCCTTATGGCCAATATGTTCGGTTTTCCCTATTTTAAAGAGTGCACAGGCTCCCGGGAAAGGCGGGGACGGTTCGGATACTGGTACCGGCTTATCGACACACCCCAGTTTTGAAAAACTTCTCTTGACCTGTAACCGACCAGGGGATATAATAAATCTTGTCCTGCCCATGCAGGATGAGATCAGGAGATGTACTCAAGTGGTCGTAAGAGGTCGCACTCGAAATGCGATAGGTCCGCAAGGGCGCGTGGGTTCGACTCCCACCATCTCCGCCAGAAAATCCAGTCCTCAAACGGGTTTCCGTTTGAGGACTTTTTTTGTGTATGACGGGCATGCCGTCAGTCTGTGGTGAAAGTCCACAAGGGGCGTAGTTGCCGACGAACCCTATAGCGACTCCCAAGGTTTACATCG
>CASEXH010000054.1 GCA_949291945.1 uncultured Bacillota bacterium
CAGGGTTGTTTCACGAACAGTTCTAGCTTATTTAACCTTGATATTACATCTTCCATGTTGTTTCTGTTCATCTGGTCACATAAAAAAGCGCAAATTATCCCTATCCTCTTTACACCGCCTTTTTTCAGGGGTATTCTTTATATACAGTCAATAAAGGCCAGCTATTCCTTTAAACACATACTGTTCACGCAAGGCGGCGTTGTCGCAAAAACAGTCCATCATTTCTGTCATTATATCTGTGGCTCCTGTTTCCCGGATTGCCAGACGCAGGATGTTATATGCGTATTTTCGGATGAGCGACAGATTGTTCCTGGATTTTCTTGCAGGTGAGCGGTCTTCTCTAAATGTGTCGTCCAACACATGATGGAGCTGGTTCTCTATTGACCAGTGCATTCTTTTTATGCGGCCCAGCTCCTCTGCGCTAAGAATGAGGTCTGATATCAGTGCGGTGTACTGGATACCTTTGCCTGCCTCTTCTTTCACAGACGGAGCTGGTTCCGTTCCGGAACCTTTTTTCAAAAACTCTTCCATGGATGGCCTAACATCGTTCCCCTGCCTGTCTTTTCTAACGGGTATCCTTACCTGTCTGATCCTCCCAATGCTCCTGACTGTCTCCCATTTCTCCCGGCTTTTTGTCAGCCATGAAGCATCCCTGCATACTTGGCAGGTCCTGTATTCATATCTCTCCCGGTTCTTTTCTGCCTGGCTGGTTTCTTCATATTTTTCAAGATATTCCTGCAATGCAGCTTCCGGCCTCCCACACTTTTTCTTTTTAGAAACTTCCATTTCCAGTTTGTCCATGAGTTCATGGATTTCCTTACATGCCTCTGACTGGTTTCCCTTCACTGCCAGTACAAAATGTCCTCCCTGTTCATGGATCTGTTCTATGATCGTGGTCTGTGTCCCTATGGCATCAAGCGTTACTGTGCTTCCGCAGATATCCAACAGCCTCAGCAGTTCCGGCGCCGCCGTAATCTCATTCGTTTTTGAATCTATGGGAAGCTGTGTAAGAACCAGTCCCCGGACTGTTTCCACTACATTCAAAATCATTGGGGCTGCTGCGTTTTTTGTTTTTTCCGCTGCACCACGCAGCGCTTTCCCATCAATGGCCAGATGTGTGTTCTTTGAATCCACAATCTCGCCAATCCATTCCATAAAGGCATACAAAGCCAGTTCTTCATCAATCCCTCCCAGCATCCGGCTGATAGTTGGGGGAGAGGCGATTCCGTTCTTAAGCTCCATATACTGCCGCAGCCATTCCAGGTTGTTCCTGCACCAGTTAAGGCTCCTGCGGATGGTTGTCCTGCCGCAAAGGAATCCGATCGTGACACATACCAGCATTTCTGCAAGGTCATGTTTTTTCTCCCTGCCGCACCGGTAGTCCGGAATCTGCCTGAAATAATGGATCAGCGGTTTTGTCAGGAACTTGCTTTCAGCACATTTCTAATGCCACCTGTATCTTCTTCAGAAGCTCTTCCTGTTCCTCATGGACTCTTGAAATGATTTCCACTTTATCCAGACAAACCAAATAGATGGTCTCCAGCTTATGCAGCTCTTCCAGCCCAATTCCATGTTTTTTATAGATCCGGCGTGACAGCGATGCTGTTTGTGCCATAAACTGATAGCGGAAATCGGATTCTTTTTTTATCGTCCGGTTCCTTTGGATATAAGAAGTCGGGGATTGTTTTAAAAGGATGATGGAAAGGACATCTTCCCAGTCATCACCCAATGGCCTTTTCCAATCATCCGGGCATAACTCCCAGACGGCTTTCGAAAAACCATACTCCCATACTTCTGCATCTGTCAAAGATATTTTCTTTTTATTGCTTTGTATTACACCTTCCGGAGTAATAATGCCGATATACGTGTCGACTGGCTGCGGGTATTTTTTCCCTTTTACGCGGCGGGATGTTCGCTTATAGAGATAATACGAATCTCCCTTTTTCTTCACAGTAGTTCCCTTTGCCCGGTGTTTTTGGACCCAATCCGGGTATTTTTTCTCGGTTTTTGGCATAATTGTCCTCCTTTCTGTATAAGTGGAGTATACCTATACTATATGGACATTATACCTCTACACAGACAAAAAGTCGAGGATTACACCCGCTTATGTATAGCATGTATAACCCTCGATAAAATATAGTCTTTTTATACTTTTAAAATTCTTTCATGAAACAACCCTG
>CASEXH010000055.1 GCA_949291945.1 uncultured Bacillota bacterium
AAAGGGGCTGTCGGGAAATAGATAGTCCAAAACAGGGGCAGTTGTGACTCGCATGAGTCACAACTGCCCCTGAAATTTATCCTGTAAAAAGAGAAAAAGATGGCTAACGACAACCATCTTTCTCTCCGTTCCATGTTATAATGGAACTATGCTAAGCAAAGATTATTATAACGACTTTTTTGATTTTGGGCAACAGAAAATTAACTTCAGTTTCTTCGAATTGAGTCTACCCGATGACGATCCAGTCTATACCCTGAAAAAAGTGATGGAGGAATTAGATTTTTCAGGCCTGCTGGCCTGTTATTCAAACAAGGGAAGAACCGGGTTTAACCCAATTATGCTGTATGCTGTCGTTACCTACGCAAACATGCGCGGAGTCCGGGCCGTTGACCGGATTGTTGATCTGTGCCAGAGAGACCTTGCTTTTATCTGGCTGACGAAAGGACAGAAGCCTCAAAGAGATGTTTTTTACGATTTTAAAGGCAAAAAGCTCACAGGGGAAGTCCTGGATGAATTGAATTACCAGTTCATGCGCCGTCTGGAAAAAGAAGGGTTTCTTACACTGAAAGAGCTTTATATCGATGGAACGAAACTGGAGGCAAATGCCAACAGATATACCTTTGTCTGGCGGGGCAGCCTGAATTACCACCTTGCAGGCCTGCTGGATACGATCGATGCCCTTTATACAAAGTACAATGCTTTCCTGCTGGACAATGGATATGGCCCGAAATACGGTCTTGGGGATGCACATATGTTTGTGATCCAGGGGATGGACAAAGTCAGGAAGATCATCGAAAAGAACAGGGAGCGGAAACTGACAAAGCATAAGAAGATCCCTAATAATACCATAATCGAGATCGATCACTGTTCCCCGCTTGAAATCCGGAAACTGCAGAAGAATCTGATGCGGATTGCAGAGGGGGAAGGAATTGAGTTTGTTTTCGGGAAGGGAATGCGCAAGCCGGAGATTCAGAAACTTTATGAGGAACTGGAAAAATGCGGAAAGCGTCTGATGGAGTATAAAGAATGCTTTAAGATTATGGGGAAAGACCGCAACAGCTATTCTAAGACAGATCTGGAAGCGACATTCATGCGGATGAAAGAGGACCATATGCTGAACGGGCAGTTAAAACCTGCCTATAACGTCCAGATCGCAGTAGAAAATTACTTTATTGTCCACGGATATATAAGCAATGACCGGACAGATTACAACACGCTGATCCCAGTTCTGAAAAAACACAGGAAAGCGTTTGGGGATAAGCTGGAGGCAGTAACTGCCGACAGCGGCTACTGCAGTGAAAAGAACCTGCTGTATCTGAAAGAGAATGGGATCCGCAGCTTCATCAAGCTGCAGGACCATGAGAAGAGGAAGACACGGGCATACAAAGAAGACATCGGGAAGTATTACAACATGACATACGCCGTTTTTGAGGATGAGCACTATTATATCTGCCATGACGGAAGGGAGCTGCGCCATATCCGGACAGAACGCAAAGAACAGGACGGCTATACACAGACAGTAGAGGTATACGGCTGTGCGGACTGCAGTGAATGTGAATATAAATCGAAATGTCTTTATAGATACAATCCCGAAAAGAATCCGGACCAGAATAAGGTCATGAAGATCAACGAACGCTGGGAAGAACTGCGGGAGGAGTCCAACACGAATATCCAGAGTGAAGAAGGGATCCTGAAACGTCAGACACGGTCGATCCAGACAGAGGGCCACTTTGGAGATATCAAAGAGAACGAAAACTTCCGTCGTTTTAACTACCGTTCGAAAGAGAAAGTATATAAAGAGTTCATGCTGTATGCCATAGGGCGGTGAAATATCATCGGTTTTTACATCAGGAAATCGAAAAATTTGAAGGGAAAAAGGAGCAGAAAGCGGCTTAGCCAAAGGAGCACCCTGAAAAATCCAGCCAAGGGGTTATTGCGCCCTAAAATAGTGTTTGCAAAAAGACGGAGGCAATCTCCGATAGAATTACGGCTTAAAAAAGTCCGTATTCTGCGGGATTGTCTCCGTCTTGTTTGTCAGGAGTCAAAAATCAGTATTAACCGACAGCCCCT